>NZ_VLKG01000006.1 GCF_007830255.1 Azomonas agilis | reverse complement strand
CTCCCGACAGCGCCCTTATTCATCGGCGTTTGCAAAGCGTAGTCATTGAGCGGCGGGATGCGCTGGAGGTGATTCGGGCGCAGGACACGCCCCAGACGCTGTTCTATGTTGATCCACCTTATATGCCCTCAACCCGCAGCGCCGCCAAATACCGGCATGAGCTGAATCTTGAACAGCATCAGGCGTTGTTAGATCGGCTCACCAAAGTACAGGGCATGGTGGTGATCTCTGGGTATCCCTCAGAGCTTTATGACGATGTGCTCACAGGATGGGGTCGAGTGGAGCGTAAGCACAGGGCATCCGGCAGTGCATTACTCCGTACCGAGGTTTTGTGGATCTCTCCGGCGGCTCAGGAGAGTTTAACGATGCGTTAAAAATGAAACCTATTTTTAACTACTGAAAGGAGCGGTGTGTGCAAAATATCGCGCAAAAGTGCGACAAATATCGCGCGTCGCTACAGATTTTTCAGTAGTGTCCCAAAATTGTCCCAAATAAAAAAGCTCCAGAAGTGTAAAACCTCTGGAGCCCTTTAAAATGGCGGAGAGATAGGGATTTGAACCCTAGGTACGGTTGCCCGTACAACGGATTTCGAATCCGTCCCGTTCGGCCACTCCGGCATCTCTCCAAACGACAGCTATCATAGCAGTTTGTTTGGAGAGATCGAAGCCTAATGACTGATTTTTATGAGTATTTTTAGACAGTTAGACGAAGCAATGCTTCACGATATTTCTCAGCAGTCTTTTCGGCAATCTCTGTAGGGAGCATGGGGGCTGGAGGTTGTTTATTCCAACCGGTGGATTCTAGCCAATCCCGTACAAACTGCTTATCGAAGCTGGGGGGATTTTTCCCTTCGACATAGCTATCCGCAGGCCAAAAACGGCTTGAGTCTGGCGTTAGAGCTTCATCCATGAGGATCAGAGTCCCCTGTTCATCGAGGCCAAACTCGAATTTAGTATCCGCGATAATAATGCCTCGGGTGGCGGCATATTCGGCAGCAGCAGTGTATAGAGCAATGGCTGTATCCCGCACTTTAGCCGCTAAGTCCGGGCCGATTAGGGATTCACATTGGGCAAACGAAATATTCTCGTCGTGATCACCAAGGGCGGCTTTGGTGGAGGGCGTAAAAATCGGGGCTGGAAGTTTAGAGGCTTCCTTTAAGCCACTGGGCAGAGCGATGCCGCACACCGTGCCACTTTGTTGATATTCCTTCCAACCGGAACCCGCCAAGTAACCGCGGACGATGGCTTCTACAGCAATGGGTTTAAGCCGTTTGGCAACAACCGAGCGTCCCTCCACTGCGGCTAAGTCTTCAGAAGAAACAACCTGTTCAACCTTATCGCCTGTAAGGTGATTAGGGACTAAGTGCTCCAGTTTAGAAAACCAGAAGTTGGAGATGGCCGTCAGAATCTTACCCTTATCCGGGATAGGTTCATTCAGGATGACATCAAAAGCGGATAAGCGATCGCTGGCAACCATCAGCATGCGTTTATCGTCGATTTCAAATAAATCGCGCACTTTGCCGGAGTAGAGTTTTTTCAGATGAATATGCGGAGCCGTTGTCATAGAAGAACTCGGATTATCGAGGGCCACGGTTATCGTTACCCGATCCACCAGGGCCTGGGCCTTTAGATCCGGGCTTTTGTTTAGCAGCGGACTGATCCAGATGTTGCCTGAGCATGGATAGTACGCGGTTTGCTACTTCGTTAGGGGCCAGCGTGTTGATGTCTTTTTCTAAGGAGACCTGTGTCCCTTCAGAGATACGTGCGACTCGTACCTGATAACGTTCAGCGCGGGCTTCGATCTCTTCAGGGTCAGGGCCGCCACCAAAGATCATATTCCAGAAACTTTGCTTGCCTGCTGATCGACCGGATGAACCTTCTGACAGGTTCACGTAGTAAATCCCCAAGCTGCGGTTTAAGTCTTCAACCCGTATATCCGCCGATTCAAGGGCACTACCTACACGCGACCAAGCTCGGTCAAAGTCTGTGTCCAGTTGCAGTAGGGGATTGCCTGCTGCGTCTTTGGTGAGAAAAACTCGGCTTGGGGCATCGTACTCTTGTTCTGCCAGCAAGGAGATACCATCACCCACGCCTTCGGTACGCAAGAAGCTGATTTGGATTTCATCCAGTACGGCGGCTTCTAGCTTAGGATCGTCAGAGCGCTGAGGCCAAGCTACATTGGGGGTGGTGGCTGTGCTGGTGCTGCGGTGAGCCGCTAAGATAAAAATCTCACTGGTGTTACGTTGTACACCCGGCTCAATCCGAATCCGCAAACGGGTTTCACCTTCAGGTAAGGCGCTTTGGCGTAAACTAGAGGAAAGCTCTGATGCTTTTTGCCAAGCGGTGGTCATTTCCCCCATATAGGCTTTTTCCCCATCAATTTTAAAACCGTTGCTGGTCAGAAATTGACGGGTTGCTGTCCAAAGTTGGGCTGGAGGTCGTTGGGCAATCAACCAGCGCTGGTCTTTTGTCGTTTGCAGGCTAAAGTCCTGCGGGTTGTTAGCAATGGTTAGTTTCTGAGGGCGTGGAACCTCATAGCCACCAGTAACACGGCTGTCTGCTACATTACGTGGAATGACCAGTAAAGGATCTAACGGGCGCGTCTCTATGTTAGAGGGGACACGCATCTCAGGGGATTGCCGCGACTCTTGATAGTCGTTCGCGCGATCCCGAAAGTAGCCGTGTTCGCCCCATAGCCAGTCTAAAGAGAACCAACTACAGCCCGAAGTGCTGACGATGGTAATCGCCAGCAGCAGAAGTCCTGCCCATTGTTTCATATCAAAAGGATCAGCTCAGTAAGCCACAGTGGCGCAAGGCATCCCGTAACAGGGGCTGATAACTGGAGTTAAGCCAAGTCAGGGGCAAACGAATACCGGAGGGGATTAATCCCATTTCGTGGAGTGCCCATTTCACAGGAATAGGGTTGGACTCTAAAAACAATGCCTTATGTAAAGGCATTAGCCGTTCGTTGATGGCGCGCACTTGCTCTGCGCGGCCTTCCATTGCAGCAACACAGAGGTCGCTCATGGCACGGGGGGCTACGTTGGCAGTAACAGAGATATTACCTTTACCGCCCATCAGAATGAGCTCTCCGGCGGTAGGGTCATCACCCGAGTAGACAAGGAAATCCGAGCTAACGCGCTCCAGAATTTCTTGGGCGCGCTGTAAATTTCCCGTGGCTTCTTTGATGCCAATAATATGGTCGATTTTAGACAGGCGCTCAACGGTATCCGGCAGCATATCGCAGGAGGTACGGCCCGGCACGTTGTACAGAATCTGTGGGATAGCTACAGAGTTTGCAATGTGCTTAAAGTGCTGAAACAAACCCTCTTGGGTGGGTTTGTTGTAGTAAGGCGTGACCAGAAGGCAGGCATCCGCCCCGACATTTTTAGCAGCTTGAGTGAGTTCTACGGACTCACGGGTTGAGTTACCGCCCGTGCCTGCAATCACAGGAATACGGCCATTAACTTGATCAACCACCCGGCGAATCACTTCAATGTGTTCAGCGACTTCCAGAGTGGCGGATTCGCCCGTAGTACCGACAGCAACGATGGCATGGGTGCCTTCCTGTAGATGGAAGTCCACCAGCTTACTCAGGCTGCTCCAGTCCAGACCACCTTGTTCATTCATGGGTGTGACCAGTGCCACCATACTGCCCGAGATCATGTTGCCACTCCTGCCGATAAAGAATAAAGGTCAGTAAAATCTTTAGCGTTAAAGCGCCAATAAATAGCCTTACCCGCTGATATTACAGGATACCGGTGTGATAAAACCGGCATGTTGGAGCGCGATCTTAGCACTACAAGCGATCAGATCGAAGGCCTATTCATAGAGGAAATGGGAACTGGGCTAATAAAAAGCCCACTAACCCCTTGCTATTAAATTCCATCCCCTGTGTATTTTCGTTACTCTTCTGCGTTTCGGCGTGCCAGTCGAGTGTCTCAAGTCAGGAAATTTGCATGGTTACCCCTTCTGTTCGTGAACAGTTCCTCGTCCTTAGCGTTTTGGGGAAAGACCCCATGGACTTGGCGCATTTGCTGTGCCGCACCAGTCTTGAAAGTCGTTGTGTGATGGATATGGCACGCTTGACTCGGCATGGCGAGTACAGTGCCTTGGTTTTACAGGTGTCTGGTAGTTGGGATGCGTTAGCGCGTATGGAGTCAGCGGTCACGAGTTTGGCTAAAAAGCATGGGTTGCGGGTTAACCTAACCCGCAGTAGCCCCTTGGATGATCGGCCTATGGCATTACCCTATGTGGCGTACGTTAGTGCCGTTTATCGCCCCGATATTGTGAGCGAGCTGTGTCAGTTTTTTGCCAGCCACCGAATAGAGCTGGAGCAGATGAACTGCGACACCTATTTGGCCCCACAAACCGGCGGTCTGATGCTCAATGCCACCTTAACCCTCATATTGCCGGCGGGCATCCAGATCAATTGGTTACGGGATCAGTTTTTAGATTTTGCGGATGCGCTTAATCTCGATGCTTTGATTGAACCTTGGCGGCCACAAACGCCCTGAGTCTGGAGTAAATGATGATTACCCTTGATGCTCCCATTCCCGACTTTCAGGCACAGGCCACCAGTGGCTTGCGGGTGCAGAGTTCGGCCCTCGTGGGTCAGCAATACCTTCTGTACTTTTACCCTAAAGACAGCACCCCCGGTTGTACTACAGAGGCTCAGGATTTTCGGGATCGCTTCGCCCAATTTCAGCAGGCTAATACGCTGATTTTTGGGGTATCCCGAGATACTTTACGCAGCCATGAAAATTTTCGTCGTAAACAAGAGCTACCCTTTGAGCTGATTTCAGATGCCAACGAGCACCTGTGTCAGCTCTTTGATGTATTGAAAATGAAGAAACTGTACGGGCGTGAGTACTTAGGTATTGAGCGCAGCAGCTTTTTGATTGATCAGCACGGAGTTCTGCGCTACCAATGGCGTAATCTTAAAGTGAAGGGACATGCAGATCAGGTACTAGAGGCTGCTCAGGCTTTGCAGAGCCAGTAGAGGTAGACCACTTCAGGTTCTGACTGGACAGCTTCCTGTATTAAGGTATGTCCAGAAAGCTGGGCAAAGCTACGAAAGTCCCGCTGTGAAGCTGCATCAGTGACTAATACCTTGAGAACTTGGCCAGAGGACAGGCTATTGAGCGCTAGTTTAGCTTTGAGCAAAGGCAGAGGGCAGGTCAGTCCACGGACATCTAATTCGACATCGTGAATCATGGATTCGCTAGGGCTGATAGAGATCATATCGGCGCTTCCTTTTTAAAAGGAGTCAGCATACTCACCCCATCATGGGCTGACCAGTTGGCCAATTCCAGGAACGACAATGAGTCTTCGTATTAACAAAAACGTCCTGAGTACCCTATTAAGAACCGGTGTGTTGGCATTGAGCTGTGGATTGGCCATGCCTACGGCAATGGCCAGTGATCTGCCCGCTTTGGGTGATGCGAGTTCTGGGATTGTTTCGCCTGAGCAAGAGTATCTGCTGGGACGTGCTTGGTTGAGCTTGGTGCGTGGTCAAGTGCGGCAACTGTCCGATCCACTGTTAAAAGAATATGTGGAAACCAGCGTGTACCGGCTGGCTGAAACCAGTCAGGTACAGGATCGTCGGTTTGAGTTCGTACTGCTGGAAAGCCCTGAGCTAAACGCCTTTGCCGCGCCCGGTGGCATTATCGGAGTGAATGGTGGCTTATTTTTGCATGCGGAAACAGAAGCCGAATATGCCTCAGTAATGGCCCACGAATTGGCGCACTTATCCCAGCGCCATTTTGCTCGGGGTTTAGAGGCTCAACAGCAAATACAAATTCCGGTCATGGCTGCTATGTTAGCGGGCGTGGTTGCCTCTGCGGTGGGGGCTGCGGATGTGGGTATGGCGGCGATTACCTCCTCGCAGGCGGCAGCTTACCAAGCTCAAACCAAGTTTTCGCGCCAAAACGAGCAGGAAGCTGACCGTATTGGTTTGGTGAATTTGGAGCGAGCTGGGTATTCACCGCAGGCCATGCCCGCCATGTTTGAGCGTTTGATTCGTCAATATCGTTATGTACAAAAGCCGCCGGAATTTTTAACCACTCACCCCTTGAGCGAATCGCGGGTGGCGGATACCAAAAATCGCGCCGATATGCTGCCCAAACAGGGTGTCAACGATACTTTGCGTTATCAGTTGATGCGTGCGCGTATGACTTTGAAATTTGAGACCACCCCTGGAATAAGCGCCCGCCAGTTTCGGAGCGAGCTGAATGCTGATCCTCAAAATTACGCAGCGCGCTATGGTTTGGCGCTGGCGTTAATGCGTACCGGCCAATACGATGAAGCGAGAACACACCTAGCTAATTTGTTGGAACGAGCTCCGGGTGAGTTAGCGTACAACCTAGCCCAAGTAGAGCTGGATACCAATACCAAGCGTATGGCGCAAGCAAATGACCGCATTGAACGCTTACGCCGTACCTACCCCGATAGCTTCCCTATCCAACAGGTACAGGCTGAGTTATTGCAAAAGCAAAATCGGATTCGTGAATCTTCGGAAATCTTGAATCAACTGATTAAACGTCGTCCTAAAGACCCAGATATTTGGTACGAAGTAGCAGAGGTTCGTGGCTTGATGGGTGATACTCTAGGCGTACACCAAGCGCGGGCTGAGTTTTTTGCCTTAGTAGGAGACTACGATCAAGCCTTTGAGCAATTGGATTACGCTAAGCGGCGCTCTCCCAACTTTCAGACAGCCGCCCGCATGGATGCGCGTTTAAGAGAGTTGAAAGAAGAGAAGCGCATGGTAGACCAAATTCTGCAATAGCGCTTTGGATAAGACTCAAGGTGAGGGTTATAGGTTCATAATAGCTCGATAGTCCATTGGGGCGGGCTAGTATCAAGGGTGCTCACTCAATTGGATGGCATAATTAAGCTTTCTTTCCCTTAAGCCATACGGGATACCCTCATGGAGCAATTCCGCAACATCGGCATCATCGGTCGTCTTGGCAGTACCCAAGTGCTAGATACCATCCGTCGGCTGAAACACTTCCTGATGGAGCGTAACCTGCACGTCATTTTGGATGAAACCATTGCTGAGGTAATGCCTGGGCATGGGATGCAAGTCTCCTCAAGAAACAGCTTAGGGGAGTCCTGCGACTTAGTGATTGTGGTGGGTGGTGATGGCAGCTTATTAGGTGCGGCGCGGGCTATGGCTCGGCATCGTGTGCCTGTGTTAGGTATTAACCGAGGTACTCTAGGCTTTTTAACCGACATCAGTCCTGATGAGTTAGAAACCCGCCTTAGCGAAGTCTTGGCAGGACAATACATCGTCGAAAACCGTTTTCTGTTGGAAACACTGGCTCGCCGCAATAATGAAGCCATTGGTGAAAGCGACGCGCTGAACGATGTGGTGCTACATCCAGGTAAATCGACACGCATGATTGAGTTTGAGCTGTACATTGACGGCCAATTCGTCTACAGCCAAAAATCTGATGGCCTGATTATCGCCACTCCAACCGGCTCTACGGCTTATGCACTGTCTGCGGGTGGCCCGATTATGCAGCCTAAATTAGATGCCTTGGTGATCGTACCGATGCACCCGCACACACTCTCTAGCCGCCCGATTGTGGTTAATGGGCACAGTGAGCTGAAGATTATTATCTCCCCTGATATGCAGATTTATCCGCAAATCTCCTGTGATGGCCAAAACCACTTTACCTGTGCCCCCGGTGACAGCATCACCATCCGCAAAAAAGCGCAAAAACTGCAGTTGATTCACCCATTGGATTACAACTATTACACTGTATGTCGCACCAAACTTGGGTGGGGCAGCCGTCTGGTTGGAGGCGATTAATGCAACTAGACCCAGAGCGCAGCTACGACCTCATCGGTGATATACACGGTTGTGCGGATACCCTAAAGCTCCTGTTGGAGCGTTTGGGCTATCGGGAGCAAGGGGGTGTTTGGCGGCATCCGTGGCGGCAAGTTATTTTTCTGGGAGACATCATTGATCGAGGCTCCCATATTCGAGAGTCCCTGCATTTGGTTCACGACATGGTGGATCGAGATCAAGCCTACTGCATTATGGGTAACCATGAGTTTAGTGCCTTAGGTTGGTATACGCCGGCCCCCGCAGGTAGCGGTAAGCAGTTTGTGCGCGAACACAGTCCGCGCTTTACCAAGCTACTGCGGGAGACTTTGTTGCAGTTTGATCCCTATCCCAATGAATGGCGTGCGTTTCGTGATTGGTTCATGGAGCTGCCTTTGTATTTGGAGTCTGAGCGTTTTCGAGTGGTACACGCCTGCTGGGATAAATACCTGATGGCACAATTTTGCCCACAGCTTGATGAAGGTCGCCTAACTCCAGACTTATTACGCCAATCTGCCTTTGAGGACAGCTTTGAAAGCATGGCTTTGAACCGTATTTTGCGCGGTACGGATATGCCCTTGCCTAATGGTCTGACGCTGATTAGCGAAGAAGGCTTTGTGCGTACTGTATTTCGTACCAAATTTTGGGAGGAGCACCCTAAAACCTACGGTGATGTAGTGTTCCAGCCCGATGGTTTGCCCGAACATGCCGCCCGAGTGCCCTTAGAGGAACATCAGCGTCGTCGCTTGTTCCTGTATGGCGCTGAGGAGCCCATTTTATTCGTGGGACATTATTGGTGCAGCGGTCGGCCCGGGCCGCTAAAGCCGAATTTGGCGTGTTTGGATTACAGTGCCGTGCGTGGCGGAAAATTAGTGGCCTATCGTCTGGATCAAGAAACTCAGTTAAATCCCGCTCATTTTGTATGGGTAGATGTTGAGCGCAAAGAACGATGAATGTAACCCTGTGTGAAGCGCTACGCCGCCCCACGATTGAGGATTTGAGCGGTTTTTTGGCCTTGCTGCGTCAACTACATATTCCCTGTCGTATTTACGAAGAGGGTGAATATCAGGTTTTGGTCGTGCCGGTTGAGCAGGTGGCAGAGGTACAGGATTTGTATCGGCGTTATCCGCAGGGTCATGTGTTGGCGGTTCAGGCAGAAGCAGCAGCTCAAATAGATCACATGGGTTCAGAGACTCGCCGTTTGAGTCATCGCTTGGGATTTAGCCGAGTACCGGTCACATGGGTGATTTTGAGCATTACGGCGTTAGTCGCTCTGTTTACCGCGTTAGGGGATAATCTCGAAACTATACGGCATTTGAGCTTTTTAGATTTTCGTATTCGAGGAGACTATGGCTATTTTTCAACTTTGGAGCAGATGCTCGGCACGGGCCAATATTGGCGCTTAATCACGCCTATTTTTGTGCATTTTGGCATCTTGCATTTAGCCATGAATAGCCTGTGGTTTTGGGAGCTAGGTCGGCGTATTGAGCTACACCAAGGGTCGATATTATTGGCCGTTTTAGTGCTGCTCTTTGGTTTAACTTCGAATCTAGCCCAGTATTTTTACGGTGGCCCCGGAGTTTTTGGCGGTTTATCGGGTGTGCTGTACGGCTTGTTAGGGCACTGTTGGTTGCATCAGCGATTGGCCCCCACAGAGGCGTACCAATTACCTCAAGGGGTGGTAGGTTTGATGCTGATTTGGCTATTGGTGTGCTTGAGTGGCTTGGTTGAAACCCTGAGCTTTGGGGCTATGTCCATTGCTAATGCGGCCCATGTAGCAGGATTGTTAATCGGTTGTGCTACCGGCACACTCAGTGGCTATTACGCCCGCACTCAGCATTCACGGGCTGAATAGTTCAACTAACCTAACCAGATGCCCCAATCTGTATCGGCTTGTGTTTGTAATTGGTTTTCTGTGCTCTCTGAGAAATAAGCCAATACATTCGCTGTCGATAGACCTGCCTGCATCTGCTCCATCCAGTATTGATAGCCTTCTACATCGGGTGCTCGGTTCAAGGCATTTTGGTAAAGGGCTGTGAGCAGCTCATCCTTCGTGGGGGACTCACCGTAAAGGTTCTGGTATTCCGGGCTTTGTATGAAGGCTTGGGATATCTGCATCAAGCCGACTCCCTGATCCATGACTGAGATCCAGAAGTTCAAGCCTTCGGTATCTGGTGTGCGGTCGAAAGCCGCTTGATAGAGCCGATAAGCACTGCCAGCCACTTCCCAAGCACCAGTATCCAAAGCAAGGGTGCCATTTGTAAATTCAAGGCGTTCAATATTATCTAGCGTAGCGGAAATGTGAGCTTGAGCTTTGTGGGTAAGTTGCCAGCCCGCATCGTTTTTAGCTAACTGGTACTGATCGAAGTTTTCAGTGAAAACCAAGGTGTCGAGTCCTGATCCTCCTATAAATGTTTCGGCTGCGTTGTTGGAAAGGATAAAACGGTCATTACCCTCGGTACCATAGTGGGTTTGAGGGGCGTTTAGGCCAGAGATTAGGGAATCGTTTTCAGCAATTGCTGTGAGCAGATCTTCATACACGAGGCTTAGATCAGCCCAGTGGTTGCTGTATGAGCTGGCAGAGGATTTCACGCCGACGATGCTGGGTGTGCCTTGATCGTCGTACACATACAGAGGGCCGCCAGAGCTTCCTGAGCCCATTAATTCGCTACTGGTGTAGCTATAAGTCGAATATATGGAGTACTGAGAGTTAGCCTCAATCCATACCTGCCCACTCATCAACCCAGTTCCTTCGGCAGGATAACCCAACTGCGTGGCCCAAAAGCGGGTGTTGCTGTAATCGGCGGATAAATTAAACCAGCCTAGGGTGTCGCCAATGGCTTCACTAAGGCCAATGAGGGCTACATCGTATTGGGTTTCTGCGAAGGTTAGGGTTTCGGGATCATTATCCACGAAAACCGATTCAGGATAAGCCCATGCGTTCCAAGTGAAGTCCTGTTCTAAAATCAGTAGTGGCATGCTTTCAAAGCGTTGTAGATAGCCGTTGAAATCCACACCTGCATATAAATCCAAGTCTATGGCCCAGCCACCGTAATCAGGGGCATAGAGCATATGTGTGGCGGTTAAAACATCATTACGCCCCACTAAAGCTCCGGTGCCAAAAATCATTTGGCCATTTGGAAAAGTAGTAACCAGTAACGTAGTAGCAGAGTAGGGATAGCTGCCGGTATTTTTGATTTCCGTAGCCATAGGTGCTCCTTAGATCAGCTGATACTGCCTAGTATGAGGGCAGCATCAGAATCATCAACGATGAGTTATTCGTTCACTTCATCTAACCATTGATGGAGCATCTGTTGAGCGGAGGTTTCTAGGGCTTTAGCGTATTCATAGGCATCTTTTCGAAGCTGAACTACATCAAGTCCGGGGGTTTGGCTAATTTCTAAAGTATGTCCCACATACCATACTTCTAAATCCTTAGCTCTGGCTTCGGGATGGCACTGGAAGGCCAAAGTCGTTTTCCCTAAGGCGAATATTTGATGGGGATAGGCTTGACTTGAGCCAAGGAGTACCGCATTAGGAGGGAGGTCAAAGGTATCTCCGTGCCAATGAAGTACTTTGGGGGCATGGGTTGCCAAGTGTTTTACGGGCGATGTCTGGGCTTCTGGGGTATAGCTAAGTTCAGACCAGCCAATTTCTTTGCCATTCTTTCCCGGATACACCTTGCCGCCTGCCGCTTGGGCTATGATTTGTGCGCCTAGGCAAATTCCAAGAGTCGGAAGTCCTTTTTGGGTTCGATACCGAGCCAGCTCCAATTCCTGTTCTAAAAAGGGATAAAGGTTGGCCTCGTAAACGCCGATAGGCCCACCGAGGAGAATACACAGCTTTGCATTAAAGCCTGAGGTGAGATCATCGGTAGCTGCTTGCAGGTACTGAATATCCCAACCTCTTTCCCTAAGCACGGGCTCAAAACTCCCTAAGCCCTCAAAGGGAACGTGTTGAATCACGGTACAAATGTGTTGAGTCATTGCTCTATCCTTTCAGCTTTGGGTACAACCCAAAATATATGCGAACGATGTTTTCAGTCTAGACGAAAGGCCGCCAGATGGCGTAGATGGGAAGACATGACCGATACATGAGCATTAGTTGTTTCCGGGAACACCTCGCGCAGGGTCTAGGCGACATTGCGTATATCACGGGTTTCGTCACCAATTCTTGTAAGAGAGGTAATAGCTCTCCATGTAGTGGTAGGCAATTTTCTGTTGTATGGATAGCACCTTTGGCGTTAGTTGAACTGTGTCCCCATTTTGTTCGTCCTTCCGTGGGCTTTTGATTGTAATGGTCTAATATTCCCGGATACCTAAATAGGTGAAACTACATCTACTGAGGAGTCTCTGTGAGTAGAAAGCACAGAACCTTCGATACCGACTTCAAGTTGGAAGTCGCCAAAATGGTTAAGGATCAGGGTATAAGCGTTAGTCAGGTCTGCCGTGATCTTAAGCTGGGCGATGCGGCTGTACGGCGCGGGGTTCAGCAATATGAAACAGAACGACTCGGTGACGGTAAGCTTGGCAAGCCATCCACCGCAGAACAACAGCGGATTCGTGAGTTTGAACAGCAAGTGCGCGACTTGAAAATGGCGCGCACTACTTTGTAAATGTAGCTCTCGGTTACGCCATACTCACGAACCAATACGTCAGCATTGGTTCCATCATAACGCTCAACCAAATGTAGATTTAGCCGTTTATGGGCTACCTCATCGCTCTTTGGGATGCAGAGCGTTATGCCTGCCCAGCGACGATGAATCTGAAACACCAGCTCTTCGGCTTCGTCGTTTGCAGTTTTTTCTGCTATGCCGTGCTTGGTGAGCACGACTGTTAGCATCTCTGACAGCTCACGCATCATCGTATTGCGCCGGTGTATTTGCTGGGAGCGCATTTTCATAGAGCTGCTCCCCCGTGAAGAGCCGCCATACGCTGTTGAGCTTCTTCTTGGTTAATCAACCCAAGCTGCAAATCCCCTGAGATTTTCGACATTTTCTCAAGGTAACTCTCTTGGCTGGGTGATTGGGTTTGTGCGGGCATAGGATTTACCTTGCCAGAAGTACGGTCATTAGCCTAGCCACTACAGGAGCTTTAAAGGGTACAGCTACCGAAGGCGTATTGCGCGCCAGACTCGCCAAATAAGCCAAATCCAGAAATTGACGCTCGGTTTCAGTCAACTGCTCTGCAATCGTAATCACATCAAAGGGCAGAGATTTGAGGCTCAATGCTTGAATGGCTTTGAACAAAATCCGATGTTCTGAAAGATAGAAGGCCTCAGAGCCGGTGATAAGTTCACATACCTCATCCCAGCACTGGTTATCCAACAACAAACCGCCCAAGACCGATTGCTCGGCCTCAATCGAATGGGGTGGCAAACGGCCCATGTTCTGAACCGGTGTTGCTAAGTTTGATTTAGGGGCTGAGGCAGTGTTAGTGATCGACATGATCCGCCCCCTTGTCCGAGCCAGTCGGGGTCATTGCTTGCAGGAACGGAATCCAATCAGGATTAAGCTCTGCAGCGACGGCCCGAATCTGATCGGCTCCCGCAGGACTTTTTCGTCCAGCGGGTTTGACGGGTTCGAATCGATGGATGGGTTGGCCAAGTGCGGCTGCCTGACGGAAGGCCGTCAGATGGCGTAGATGGGAAGACATGACCGATACGTGAGCGTTAGCCGTCTCTGGAAACATTTCACGCAGGGCTTGGGTGATGTTGCGTGCATCGCGGGTTTCGTCGAGGCGGTTGATTAACAAGGAGACAGGGGGCACCCTCAAATGGGTGTACTGGGCGAGGGTGCGTAGCTCATCCAGCATCCCTAAAGTACCCCGGACGAACTCACGGGCTGAGAGTAACTCAGGGGTGATGAGGGATAGGGCGTGATCGCAAGCGAGGAGGGCCGCTTCAAGGATAATACCGCGTGCTCCTTGGGTGTCCATGAGAAGGACATCGTAGTCTTGGCCAAACTGCTGCACGAGATGTGACAAGCGAAAGCGCCCATCGGGTGAGGCCAAGAGTAGTTGGGGGAGCTGGGCCTTAAAGTCATTAGATACAATGACGTGCAAACGGTCGATGACCGTCTGAGAAATCACTTGGTCAGAATGTGTTTGGTTAAGCGCGATGAGCTCATAAACCCCACCGGGTGCTTCGTGGGTGAGCTGATAATAACTAGAAAGCGTGGGCTGAATTCGAGATCCAGCATCAGAACGCGCAGGCCAGAGTCGGCGAGTAGCGCACCGAGGTGAGCGCAAGTAGTTGATTTACCTACGCCACCTTTGGTGGATATGACGGTTACTGCGAACATTACGGATTCCTCCGGTTAGGGGAAGGAAAACCGTACAGCGCATCCAATAGGACGAATCCTGTAACCTGCCAAAAGCCTTACAAACTGAACTTGGCTCCGCGACCTGGACTCGAACCAGGGACCCAATGATTAACAGTCATTTGCTCTACCGACTGAGCTATCGCGGAAAAGTGAGCGCATCCTACTGTTTTTCAACAATAAGTCAAGCCCCCTAAACCAAGGTTTAGAGCACTTTTACTATGGAGTCGGCCACGTAATCCAAGTTCTTATGATTCAGAGCAGCCGCACAAATACGGCCTGTGCTGATGGCGTAGACTCCAAATTCCACCCGTAAGCGCTCCACTTGCTGGGCGGTTAAGCCTGAATAGGAGAACATGCCCCGTTGGCGCGCAATAAAGCTAAAGTCCTGCTTAGCGCCTCGGCTGGCTAAAGCTTGCACTAAAGCTAAACGCATGCTTTGGATACGGGAGCGCATGCTGGTGAGTTCTTCTTCCCACAGAACGCGTAGCTCCGGACTTTTCAAAATATTGGCTACTACGGTGGCCCCATGAGTCGGAGGGTTGGAGTAGTTGGTACGAATTACGCGCTTAATCTGTGAGCGTACCCGCTGAGCCTCATCTGCATTTTGAGTGACCAGTGTAAGCGCACCCACACGCTCGCCGTACAGGGAGAATGACTTGGAGAAGGAGCTGGAAACCAGAAAGCTCAATCCCGATTGGGCAAACAGACGCACCGCCAGAGCATCTTCTTCAATACCTTCGCCAAAGCCTTGATAGGCAATATCCACAAAGGGAACATGGCCGCAGGTTTTGATGACTTCAATGATCTGGTGCCAGTCTTCAGCGTTCAGATCCAAGCCGGTTGGGTTGTGGCAGCAGGCATGCAGCACAATAATGGAGCGTGGAGGCAACTGTTGTAAGTCTTCCAACAAGCCAGCACGATCTACATCATAGGTTTGCGGGTTGTAATAGCGGTAGGTTTTGACCGGAAAGCCTGCGGACTCAAACAAGGCCCGATGGTTTTCCCAGCTTGGGTCGCTAATGGCTACTACGGAGTTGGGTAGCAAGCGTTTTAAAAAGTCAGCACCCACTTTCAGAGCACCCGTACCACCCAAGGATTGGGTCGTGACCACTCGTCCGTCGTCCAGCAGAGGGGAGTCTTGTCCGAACAGCATCTTCTGCACGGCCAAGTCATAGGTCAGTACCCCTTCAATGGGCAGATAACCGCGTGGGCCTTGGGTTTCTAGGCGGGCTTTTTCCGCTTCGGCTACGGCGCGCAGCAGCGGAATCTTGCCTTCTTCGTTGTAATATACGCCAACGCCAAGGTTCACCTTGTATTGCCGAGTGTCGGCATTAAAGGTTTCAGTAAGACCCAGAATGGGGTCGCGGGGCGCCATTTCGACAGCAGAAAACAAACTCATGGTCAGAGCTCGGATAGGTAAGTGAAGAAGGGAGCAGCAAAGACCGCATAGCCTTGGCTTGTAAAAGGCTTGCGCAAACGGGTAGGCATTATACGGCCTTAAACCCCAAGCTGCGATACCACTTGAGCCTTGTTATTCTGAATTTTTCTAGTATTAGATGAACTTTATGCTAGGTATAAGCCCATAATCAGCGCAGATAGCCTCAATTAGGTATCGATGAGTGATGGTCTTTGTTCTGAGAGGTCAGTATGTCGTCGTCTGAGTTTCAGCTCGTTACCACCTATCAACCGGCGGGTGATCAACCCGAGGCTATCCGCCAGTTGGTTGAAGGTTTAGAGGCTGGTTTGACCCATCAAACCCTGTTGGGGGTAACCGGCTCGGGTAAGACCTTCAGCATTGCCAACGTGATTGCGCAGGTAAAACGCCCGACCTTGGTGTTAGCACCGAATAAAACCTTGGCCGCTCAGTTGTACGGCGAGTTTAAAAGCTTCTTTCCCCACAACTCGGTGGAGTATTTCGTCTCCTATTACGACTACTACCAGCCGGAAGCCTATGTGCCTTCTTCGGATACCTATATTGAGAAGGACGCCTCTATTAATGACCACATCGAACAGATGCGTTTGTCTGCCACCAAAGCCCTGATGGAGCGTTCGGACGCGATCATTGTAGCCACGGTTTCCTGCATTTACGGTTTGGGTGATCCCGAAAGCTATCTGAAAATGGTGCTGCATTTGGATCGTGGCGACCGTATGGATCAGCGCGCCTTATTGCAGCGTTTGGCCGAGTTACAGTACAGCCGCAACGATGCCGATTTTTCACGGGCGACCTTCCGAGTGCGTGGCGATGTGGTGGATATTTTCCCTGCCGAATCCGAGCTGGAAGCGATTCGGGTGGAGCTGTTCGACGATGAGGTGGAGAGCATTACCGCTTTTGACCCTTTGACTGGAGCTGTACTGCGTAAGCTGCCGCGCTTTACCTTCTACCCGAAAAGCCACTACGTCACCCCGCGTGAAACGATTTTGGAAGCGGTGGAGCGAATCAAGCTGGAGTTGAGGGGGCGACTGGAAGCGCTGCGCGCCGACGATAAATTGGTAGAAGCACAGCGCTTGGAGCAACGCACCCGTTTTGACTTAGAAATGCTGGTGGAGCTGGGCTACTGCAACGGCATCGAAAACTACTCGCGCTATCTGTCTGGTCGTGCGCCCGGTGAACCACCACCGACGCTGTACGACTATCTGCCAGACAATGCCCTATTGGTGATCGACGAATCCCACGTTTCCGTACCGCAAATTGGAGCCATGTATAAGGGCGACCGTTCGCGTAAGGAAACCCTAGTCAATTACGGCTTCCGTCTACCGTCCGCTTTGGACAACCGCCCCATGCGGTTTGAAGAGTGGGAAGCGGCCAGTCCGCAGACTATTTTTGTTTCCGCTACCCCCGGCCCTTATGAGGCAGAGCATGCCGGTCGAGTAGTGGAGCAAGTGGTGCGACCTACCGGCTTGGTCGATCCGATGATTGAGGTACGTCCTGCGACCACACAGGTGGATGATCTGCTGTCGGAGATTCATAAGCGGGTGGCCCTGAAAGAGCGTGTGCTGGTCACCACCCTAACCAAGCGTATGGCCGAAGACCTAACCGAATACCTGCACGAGCAAGGCATTCGCGTGCGCTATCTGCATTCGGATATTGATACCGTGGAGCGGGTGGAAATCATCCGTGACCTGCGACTGGGCACTTTTGATGTCTTGGTGGGCATTAACCTGCTGCGCGAGGGTTTGGACATGCCCGAAGTATCCTTGGTCGCGGTGTTGGACGCGGATAAAGAAGGCTTCTTGCGTTCGGAGCGCTCCCTGATTCAAACCGTAGGCCGCGCGGCGCGTAACCTCAATGGCCATGCCATCCTGTATGCAGACAAAGTCACCGGCTCCATGCAGCGGGCGATGGATGAAACCGAGCGCCGTCGCAACAAGCAGCTCGCCTTTAATGAAGTCCACGGCATTGTGCCGCGCGGGGTGCAAAAGGACATCCGCGACATCATGGAGGGGGCCGTAGCTCCGGGCGGGCGCAGCAGCAAACGCAAAGCCGCGCTGAAAGTAGTGGAGGAGGCGGGTAGCTATGCCGTGGCGCTTCAGTCACCGGCCGAGATTGAACGCCGCATTCGCCAGTTGGAAAGCAAAATGTTGGATCTGGCGCGCAATCTGGAGTTTGAGGCCGCCGCCCAAGTGCGGGATGAAATTCAAGCCTTACGCGCCCGTTTGCTGGAGCTGTGATCGCGCTGCCGGTAACATGCCCCGTTTATTGATCCGTTAGCCTTGAGAGTCAAAATGACCACCGTTCGTACCCGCATCGCGCCATCTCCTACTGGCGATCCCCACGTTGGCACCGCCTATATCGCGCTGTTTAACCTGTGCTTTGCCCGTCAGCACGGTGGCCAGTTTGTCCTGCGCATTGAAGACACCGACCAAGTGCGCTCTACCCGTGAATCGGAGCAGCAGATTTTCGATGCCCTGCGCTGGTTAGGTATTGAGTGGGACGAAGGCCCGGATGTCGGCGGCCCCCACGGCCCCTACCGTCAGAGCGAGCGCAGTGCCATCTACAAAAAATACTCCGATGAATTAGTAAGTAAGGGCCACGCTTTCCCCTGTTTTTGTTCTGCCGAGCGCCTGGATCAGGTGCGGGCGGCACAACAAGCCAACAAGGAAACCCCGCGCTACGACGGCCATTGCATGCACATTGCCCCTGAAGAGGCGCAAAAACGCATTGCAGCCGGTGAGTCTCATGTCATTCGCATGAAAGTGCCCACCGAAGGCATCTGTACTGTGCCGGACATGCTGCGCGGCGATGTAGAAATCCCGTGGGATCGCATGGACATGCAGGTGCTGATGAAAGCCGACGGCCTGCCCACCTACTTCCTTGCCAACGTGGTGGACGACCACCTGATGGGGATTACCCACGTGTTGCGCGGTGAGGAATGGCTGCCTTCCGCACCTAAGCTGATCAAGCTGTACGAGTATTTTGGCTGGGAACAGCCCGTACTCTGCTACATGCCGCTGCTGCGTAACCCGGACAAGAGCAAGCTGTCCAAGCGCAAAAACCCAACTTCGGTCACCTTCTACCAGCGCATGGGCTTTTTGCCCGAAGCCATGCTCAACTATTTGGGCCGCATGGGCTGGTCGATGCCGGACGAGCGTGAGAAATTCAGCTTGGCGGAAATGGTCGAGCACTTCGACATCAATCGTATCTCCTTGGGTGGCCCGATTTTCGACATCGAAAAACTCTCGTGGCTGAACGGCCAATGGATGCGTGAGCTGACTGTCGAGGACTTTGCCGCTAAAGCACGCGAGTGGGCTTTTAATCCTCAGTACCTGATGCAGATTGCGCCGCTGGTGCAGGGGCGAGTGGAAACCTTTAGCCAAATCGCACCCTTGGCGGGTTTCTTCTTCTCAGGTGGATTGGCCCTTGATCCGGCGCTGTTTGCCCACAAGAAGTTGGATGAAGCTCAAGTCCGTCAGCTGATGCAGTTGATCCTGTGGAAGTTGGAGGCCCTGCGCCAGTGGAATAAAGACAACATCACCCTGTGCATTCAAAACGTGGCCGAGCATTTGGGTTTGAAGCTGCGCGATGCTATGCCGCTGATGTTTGTCGCCATTACCGGGCAGGCTAGCTCGGTATCGGTGTTGGATGCTATGGAAATCCTCGGCCCAGATTTGACCCGCTTCCGTCTGCGTCAAGCACTGGAGCTGCTGGGTGGCGCTTCCAAAAAAGAGGCTAAAGACTGGGAAAAACTGCTGGCAGAGCTGAAATAGTCTTTAAGCCAGTGGTGTAGGGCAGAGCCATCTTAGGATGGCTCTTATCTGTAAGAGATGCAGATAAAGCGCTGAAGCATGACAAGCTTTCTTAGGATCGCTAATATAGCGCCCCTCTTCTATAAGTCCCAGTAGCTCAATTGGATAGAGCATCCCCCTCCTAAGGGGAAGGTTGGTGGTTCAAGCCCACTCTGGGACACCAGTGTTATTGTTCTTGTATCCATTGCGCTCTTCAGATGGATAGGAAGCCTTATACACTATTCCATGCAATCTTGGCTGTATTGATCCTTAACGTACGAAGCAAGGACGCTTGGGATCAAACTTCCAATTGCTGATCAAATACTGCATGGCCACCGCATCGTTGCGCGCCCCTAACCCCATAGATTTATACAGCTCATGGGCTCTGTTCAGTTGATCGAAGTCGATCTCTAAACCGAGGCCGGGTTTTTGCGATACCTTGACTTTACCACCAACGATTTTTGGCGGTTCTTTGGTCAGACGTTGACCGTCTTGCCAAATCCAGTGGGTATCAATAGCCGTGATCTTGCCCGGAGCCGCAGCCGCCACATGGGTGAACATGGCTAAGGAAATGTCGAAGTGGTTATTGGAATGGGAGCCCCAAGTCAGTCCCCAGTCGTTGCACATTTGCGCTACCCGAACCGAACCTTGCATGGTCCAGAAATGCGGATCGGCCAAAGGAATATCTACGGATTGCAGTTGAATCGCGTGTCCCATCTGCCGCCAGTCGGTGGCGATCATGTTGGTGGCGGTCGGCAAGCCCGTAGAGCGGCGGAACTCAGCCATCACTTCGCGGCCTGAGTAGCCTTCTTCCGCGCCGCACGGATCTTCAGCATAGGCGAGGACGTTATGCATATTGCGGCACAGACGAACTGCATCTTTAAGCAGCCAGCCCCCGTTGGGGTCTAAGGTGATGCGCGCATCAGGGAAACGCTCGGCCAACGCAGTAACCGCCTCGATTTCCTCCTCACCGCGCAGCACACCGCCCTTGAGTTTGAAGTCTTGGAAGCCATAACGCTGTTGCGCCGCTTCAGCCAAACGCACCACCGTCTCTGGGGTCAGGGCTTCTTCGTTGCGCACACGGAACCAATCGTTATCCGCATCCGCTTCAGTGCGGTAGGACAAATCGGTCTTCTTACGGTCACCCACGTAGAACAGGTAACCCAGCATCTCGACCTCGTCGCGCTGTTGGCCTTCACCGAGTAAAGCAGCTACCGGTACTTCAAGGTGCTGACCCAACAGATCCAACAAAGCCGCTTCCAGAGCAGTCACCGCGTGGATGGTGATGCGCAAATCGAAGGTTTGCAGGCCACGGCCACCGGCATCACGACCGGCAAAGGTTTGACGTACTTGATTGAGGAGCTTTTGATACTGGCTGATGGGCTGACCGACGATCAGACTACGCGCATCTTCCAAGGTTTGACGAATGCCATCACCCCCTGGAACCTCACCAATCCCCATATGCCCGGAGTTATCTTTTAGGATCACCAGGTTACGGGTGAAAAAGGGGCCATGAGCGCCGCTTAGGTTAAGCAGCATGGAGTCATGACCGGCTACCGGGATAACTTGTAGCTCAGTGACAATCGGGGTAGCGCTGGTTTTTTGAGTCTGGGTGTTCATTAGATTTATTCTCCGACATCATTATACGTCATCGTATGACTGGTTAGATCTTATATTGATAGCGCTATCAGTCAAGCTCAACCTTAAAGTTTTTTTAGACCAAAAAAAGTGGATACGAAATGAATTAAGTACTGAATCGCTCTAACAGAGTGAATCCTGTATCAACCCTTAGCTTAAGGTTGCAGGTTTTATCCGCGAATCGTCCGAGCAGAGCCTCAGCGATTTGCCGTCCCATTTCTGGGGCATTCACACTGACGGTCGATAATGCGGGGTAGGCAAACTCTGACTCTGTGATATTGCCAAACCCCAGCACGGCTAAGTCATCGGGGATGTGCAGGTTCATGCTGGCCGCCTCAGCCAAAACGCCCAATGCCAGAATGTCGGAACTACAGATCACCAATTGCGGCCTAGAGTTGCGCTTGAGCAAACGCCGTAACCCTTCACGCCCCACTTGCCAAGTGGCGGGTAAAGGCAGGGTTTCGACCAAGGTATGGGTGATTCCAAGCTGTTTTAGCTGACTCACCAAACTGTTGGTACGCCGCAATCCACGCGGATCATCGGCGGTAATGACGGCAAAATCTCGATACCCCTTAGCGAAAAAATGCTGGGCAATGTGTTGTCCTACCTGCTCATGGGAAAAACCGATTTGCATATCGAGTGCAGAGTCTCCCAAGTCCCAAGCCTCGACCACCGGAATACCGGCTGAAGCTAAGCGGCGGCGGCTGGATTCGGTATGCAAGGTGCCGGTCAAGACCACACCATCGGGGCGACGGCCTAAAATGGCTTCTAACAGAATTTCTTCTTTCTTGGCGGAATATCCGGTCGAGCCCAACAACGATTGATAGCCCGCCTCTGTAAGGCGATCCATCATCGCCTGTACAGCAGTGGAAAACAGAGAGTGGTTGATGGTCGGTAACAGTATCGCCACCAAGCGGCTTTTACTGGAGGCTAAACCACCGGCCAACAAATTGGGAACATAACCCAGGGTTTGAACGGTTTCGAGCACCCTTTTTCGTGTGGCTTCGTTGACCAATTCAGGGCGATTTAATGCCCGAGAAGCAGTGATCGGTGACACACCAGCCCGTTTGGCCACATCAGCCAGTGTCAAGGAGACATCCTGAGTTGCAGAACCAAGAGCCGCGAGCTCTCGCTTGGATTTTTTGGCCACGGAATTTCCAGAAAATACGGCGTGTATCACAGATCGAATGGGCCAAATCATATCAGGGCCGTGGCAACCCGATCAGCCATAAAACACCAAAACCCTATTCATCGACCCCAGCTGATGCCGCCCACATCCGTAATTCTGGCGGCATCAGGGCTAACTCAGCCGATTAACGTATCAGTTCAGAGTCACCGCTTGGCGTGCTAACAGCTTCCAATCGTTGCCTTGTTTTTTCCAGATCTGTAGGGCTTTTAAGCTCACTCTGGCAGGTTCTTTACCCTTGCTGTGGGTTTCCCCGGTCAGGATATGCCGCACTATGGCCGTGTCTCCAACCACTTTAATGGTCTGCTCGGACGCATTCAGGATGACAAAATTCGAAGCGCCGCTCATTAGGTTGCCGACAAAGACTTCTTGAGTATCCACTTTGCCGCTGGAGTGGCCGTAGCTCAAATCAGAGGCGGTTAAAGCTTCTAATTGGGCTTGGTCGGGGTCGATCATCACAACCCTTAAACGCTCTGCGGTACTCTCAACATCAAGGGTATCGTCAGCCATGACCGCTTGGCTCATCAACATAAATGAGCAGAGCGCGGAGATCAGTAACTTTGTTTTTTTTATCATTATTTGTATTCCAAATATGAGGTAGGTAAAGAGGAGGATTCGGCCCCCAATAAAGATAATACATCGTATGACTTTTGATTTGAATTTAAACGGAATGTGGTTCGTAAATCCGAGTGAAAAGCTATCGCTCGTGGAAAGGAGAAGTCGGTAAAATAGCGCCCCATCTCCTTAAACGTGATTTCAACGCGCAGAAACCTCATGAAAAATGAGGTCACTGATGTTACGGAGTTCACAGTAGGTGGGAAAATCGGAATGTTTTACCTTTAAAAGTTCACAAGCCTGACAGAGCTTAGGAAAGCGGTGGATGAATACATCCATTATTACAACCACGAGCGCATCAGTCTTAAGTTAGGGGGCTGAGTCCAGTAGAATACCGAACTCAGATACCCTTTATGACTTGATGCAAACTCAAACTGTCCAACTTTTGAGGTGCAGTTCAAAAGGACGGGGAGGATGTCATGTCAATGCTCTCTGCTTTTTGGAGCTTGGGTTAAGGCTTTAGCGCAAGAGCAAAATGGGCAAGCTAGACGTGCGCATCACCTCAGAAGTTTTGCTGCCCAAAAATAGATTACGCCAAGGTGAGTGGGTATAAGCCCCCATGACCAGCAAGTCGATGGCTTGATTATGCAGTTCATGGGTGATGACTTCTTCCGCTACTCCGGGAATCAGGGCTGAAGTGGTTTTAAAACCTGCGCTGCTAAGTGTTTGCGTGGCCCATTCCAGTTGGGCCTTTGCGTCAGCTTGGGTTTTACCCGACATCAGTACATGGATAGGCAAGCCTTGAAATAGAGGGCTGTTGGCTACCCGTTCAATGCCTCGTCGAGTCAGATCACTGCCATCAAAGGCAATCATGATTCGCTTGGGCTCCTGGAAGGCCGCTTTAACGCTCAGCAATGGGTTGTGCAACGCGCGCACAATACGCTCAACATTTTGGCCCAAGTGGTGGTGAGTCGCTTCGGTGGTTTCACCGCGTCGCCCCAGAACCAGCAAGCGAACCTGTGATTCTTGCTCCACCAAGGTGGTTTTTAACTCGCCGTGCCGTTGGCGTATATCTACTGAGGTGACACCTCGGGCTAAGGCGCGCTCGCGCAGGCAGTTGAGAAACAGTCGCCCCTGTTCCCGCATGGCTTTGGTGTAGCGTTCATCTTGGGCGCAGAGTTTGTTAAGCAGGCGCTCTTGGGCGTTAAAGCCGATAGTACCGCTGCGATCTTTGGTGGTGCTGCGCTCTGGATGACGATCAATGATGTGCAATAGCTCCAAGGGAGCTTGCATGCGTTGGGCAGCCCAAGTGGCGTAGTCCGTAATGGCGTTAGCAAAGCGGGATTGATCCACGCAAGCCAACACTTTGTTTTCGTTTTCCATGGCTATGCTCCTGTAGCGCTCAACCCTTGAGTTCTGGCTTATCTTGTAGTGCAAGACGATCCACCAGAGTACGGCTGGCAGCATTTAATCCAATAACTTCCACCTCAGTAGCTTCGCGGCGGAATTTAGCCAGTACACGATCTAGGGCACTGATGGCAGTGATATCCCAGAAGTGTGCTTGGCTGACATCAATTTGAACTTTTTCAATAACCTCTTGAAAGTCAAAAGCCTGCACGAAGCGATCTGCCGAGGCAAAGAATACCTGACCTGTGATGTGGTAGGTACGAACTCGACCTCCTTCTTCAGACATGGAGCGAATATGCAGTATTTGGCTGATGCTGTGGGCAAAGAAAAAGCTGGATAACAAAACGCCGACCAACACGCCTTGGGCTAAATCCTGAGTAATAATCACCACAACCACAGTGGCGAAGACTACAACGGAATAGCTTTTGGGGTTAGTGGGAAGTTTGCGCACAGACGACCAGTCAAAGGTGCCTACAGATACCATAATCATCACTGCGACTAACGCCGCCATAGGAATATGACCGACCCAGTCTCCTAAAAAAACCACCATTAACAGCAAAAGAACCCCAGCAGTTAGGGTTGAAAGCCGCCCACGTCCCCCGGATTTCACGTTAATGACTGACTGTCCAATCATGGCGCAGCCGGCCATACCGCCTAAAAAGCCGGTGGTGATGTTGGCAATGCCTTGGCCAATGCATTCACGTTTTTTGTTACTGGGCGAGTCTGTGAGGTCATCCACAATGGTGGCTGTCATTAGAGACTCTAATAAGCCCACTGTGGCCAAAGTCAAAGACACAGGGAGGATGATCATCAGTGTTTCGAAGTTCAGCGGGATGTCAGGCAGCAGGAAAACAGGCAAGGAGTCCGGTAATGCTCCCATATCACCGACAGTGCGTATGTCTAAACCCAACACAACAGAGATCAGGGTCAGTACCAAAATGGCCACCAGAGGCGAAGGAATCGCTTTGGTATAGGCTGGCAGACGATAAATAATAACTAAGCCCACCAATACCATCAGGTATACAACCCAACTGGCTCCGATTAACTCAGGTAGCTGTGCCATAAAAATCAAGATTGCTAAGGCATTCACGAAGCCTGTAATCACGGCCCGCGAGACAAAGCGCATCAAAGAGGCAATATTGAGCCAGCCAGCTACTATCTGTAGTACGCCCGTTAGTACGGTAGCTGCCAGCAAATACTGTAGGCCATGCTCCTTAACCAAAGTCACCATGACCACAGCCATAGCTCCTGTGGCCGCCGAAATCATACCGGGTCGTCCACCGGCAAAGGCGATAACAGTGGCGATACAGAACGAGGCGTACAGACCCACTTTAGGATCAACGCCTGCAATGATTGAAAATGCAATGGCCTCAGGAATCAGTGCCAGAGCGACGACTAAGCCTGCGAGTAAATCATTGCGAATATTGGAAAACCAATCATGACGGATGGATTTGAACATCTTTTTATTCCGTAGTGTCCATTCAACGCAGTAGGTGGAGCGAAAAAGGGAGTTTAGTACTAAGGTTTAGTGAGAAGCCCTCGTATCTTGATTGTCTGAGCTCTGAGAGGCTTCCCGATTCTGCCTGAGCGGGGTTTAACTACACAATGCAGGTGCTCTAATTCCGGCATCCTGTTTTTGATTAATCTTTAATGCCTGTTATGGAAATACAATCTGTGCCATATGCGCTACTATTTAGCCACTTTTTGTAGGTTCTAGCTGCATTTTATGATACTGAGCGCACTGCTCAAGATAATGAATAAGATTAAAGTGATATCACGCTTGGGGTTGCCATTATGCTTAATGTGTCCGTTCTTATCTGTGACGACTCCAATATGGCGCGTAAGCAATTGGTACGGGCTTTACCGGCCGATTGGCCCGTTACCCTGAGTCAGGCAGAAAACGGACAGCTTGGGTTAGACTTGATCCGTCAGCAATCCATACAGGTGGTTTTTCTGGATTTAACCATGCCCGTGTTGGATGGGTATGGGGTGTTAGCAGCGCTCCAGCGTGAGCAGTTGCATACTAAGGTTATTGTGATCTCAGCGGATGTGCAGGAGGAGGCGGTTAAGCGCGTTTTGGAGTTGGGGGCGTTGGCGTTTCTGGAAAAACCCGTCGATCCTGAACTCTTACTGAGTACGCTGAAACGCTTAAGTTTGTATCCAGTGGACACCTGCGCACCGCAGGCGGCTCAACCGGAGGTTGAGTTTCAGGTTTCGTTTCGAGAGGCCTTTAGCGAGATCGTCAACGTTGCTATGGGGTTGGCGGCGGCTAAATTGGCTCAGGTTCTGGGCGTATTTGTGCGTTTGCCTGTGCCTAACGTCAATATTTTAGAAGTGGGCGAGCTGCAAATGGCCCTGTTGGATGCGCACAATGACCAGCATCTGACGGCGATTTGTCAGGGGTATATCGGCGGCGGCATCAGTGGTGAGGCTCTGTTGATCTTTTATGATTCTGAAGTGGCTGATGTTGCTAAATTGATGCGTTGGCATTCGGATCAGGAAGTCTCTTCGGTCGAAATGCTGTTGGATCTTTCAGGATTGTTAATTGGGGCTTGTTTGAGCTCACTGGCCAGCCAGCTTGATATCGACTTTTCCCAAGGGCATCCCCAAGTTCTTGGGCAGCATGTGCCTATTGATCAAATGCTGCATGTTAACCAAAAGCGCTGGCGTAAAATGCTCGCTGTAGAGATTAGCTACGGTATTGAAGGCCATCATATTCGTTTCGACCTTTTGCTGTTGTTTACAGAGGATTCCATTCCCCTGTTGCAAAAAAGACTGGCCTATCTGGATTAAAAGCCATGCACGATCTATCCGATTCATTTGATCTTAAAGAGTTGCACTGGCTGTTAGCCATTGTGCAGAGCATGGATGTGGGAATTGTTGTACTGGATTTGGAATATCGAGTCTGTGTTTGGAATGGCTTTATGCAAAATCATTCAGGCAGAACGGTTAAGGAGGCTTCTCAGCAGTCTTTTTTTGATTTATTCCCCGAGGTTTCACAAACTTGGTTTCGCCATAAAATGGACAGTGTGGTAACGCTAGGAATGCCTGCGTTCACAGTATGGGAGCAGCGGCCTTACTTAGTACGTTTTCGTAACTATCAGCCCATCACTGGGCAAGATGATTTGATGTACCAAAATACAACCTGGCTGCCTTTAGTCTCTACTAATAGCCAAGTAGAGCATGTGTGCTTGATTATTTACGATGTGACCATCGCCGCTACCAGTCGGAAACAACTAGAGTCACTCAATACACAACTGGAGCAATTGGCCCATAAAGACCGCCTAACTGGACTAAATAATCGAGGCTATTGGGAAGAGTTGTTGCGTCAAGAGTTTGCCCGTTATACGCGCTATAACAGCATGGCCGCCCTGTTAATCTTCGATATTGATCACTTTAAGAAGATTAACGATACCTACGGGCATCAAGCGGGGGATAAGGTGATTCAGGCTTTAGCTCGGTTAATACTAACCAGTGCTCGGGTGACGGACATAGCAGGGCGCTATGGTGGTGAAGAGTTTGTCATCTTGATGCCGGGTACCGATTGCATGGGCGCTCGACTCTTTGCAGAGCGTTTTCGTAAGCGGGTTGAGAGCCTGATCGTTCCCCATGAAGATAAAGATATTCGGTTTACCATCAGTATTGGTATTGCAGATTTAAGCCAACCCCTAAAAAGTCACGAACAACTGATCCATAACGCTGATCAGGCGCTGTATCTGTCCAAAAATGGGGGCCGTAATCGTGTGACTTTATTTAGTGAGGTTTCGCCCAATCCTTAGGCTATTTGATTACTTGGCTTTGGGGCGAGCGGTTAAGCCACGGCTTAAACGATCGCGTACCACACCTACCAAGCCCTCCGGTTGGAATTTAGATAAGAAGTTATCGCAACCCACTTTTTTAACCATAGCAAGGTTGAAGCTGCCTGATAAGGAGGTATGCAGAACCACATAAAGACCTTGTAATCGAGGATCTTGTCGAATTTCTGTAGTGAGGCGATAACCGTCCATTTCAGGCATTTCCGCATCGGTAAATACCATCAGCAAACGATCTGTGATGGGAGTTCCTTCATCAGCCCAAGCCTTAAGTTTTTTGAGCCCCTGTAGTCCGTTGCTAGCGGTATGTATTTTGAGCCCTAATTGGCTTAGGGTTTCCCGCAGTTGGGTCAGTGCCACGCTGGAGTCATCGACCAAAAGCACTTCCCAGCCTTGGGCCTGCTCAAGGAGGCTGTCCTCCAAACAATTGGCTGGAATACTGGTGTCGTAATGCACGATTTCAGCCAGCACTTTTTCGACATCAATAATTTCCACTAACTGATCATTTACTTGGGTGATAGCGGTCAGATAGTGGTTACGTCCAGCCGTAGCAGGCGGTGGTTGGATGGATTCCCAGTTGAGGTTCAGGATGCGATCCACATTAGCCACCATAAAGGCCTGCACACTGCGATTGTACTCGGTCACGATGATAGTGCTGTGCTCGTTGATTTCGAGTGGGCGCATTCCGATGGCCTGAGCTAGGTCGATGACCGGAAGTGTTTGCCCCCTCAGATTGATGATGCCGCGCACATGGGGGTGGCGTTGGGGAATGAGGGTCAGTTTGGGTAAACGTACCACTTCCTGAATTTTAAATACGTTAATGGCAAACATCTGTCGTTTGCTGAGCTTGAACATCAGGATTTCCAGACGGTTTTCACCTACCAAACGGGTGCGCTGGTCAACCGAGTCGAGAATAGTGGTCATGGAAAATCCTTTAAGCTGATCTTAGATTCCGGCAACAACTATAGAGCCTACCAGCTTGCTTGCGTACTCACTCTTATATTTTTGTGTGAGATGCAGAATTTTAAGACATGGGCGTGGTTAAACGCCCCTTGTCTTAGGGTTTTAGCCTTGAGGTTGAGTAGAGGATTGCTCAAGGGCTTCTAAAAACTCATCGCCCCAGCGTCGGATATCGTTATGGTGGACGATTTCAAACAGTTCTCGTAGACGGGATTGTGCTTCTTCTACATCCATATGCAGAGCGCGATGGCACACCTGTTTCAGGTCGGCATGGTCGTGAGGATTGGTCAATAGAGCTCCCTTGAGCTCAGCAGCGGCTCCCGCAAACTCTGAAAGCACCAACACGCCTTGGCCATTGGTTAAACCTTGGGTTGCTACAAATTCCTTGGAGACTAAATTCAGTCCATCGCGAAGGGGGGTAATCCACATCACGTCAGCACTGGTGTACCAAGCGACTACTTGTTCAAAGGGAAAGCTGCGGAAGAAAAATTGCACGGGTGTCCAGCCCACGTGGGCAAAGCGTCCGTTGATACGTCCTACGGCCTGCTCAATCTGAGCTTGCAAGCTGTCGTAGATGGTCATTTCTCGCGCTGCTGGTACACAAATACTGGCTAGGGTGACTTGGCCGATTAGGTCAGGGTAGTCGGCCAGTAACTGCTCGAAGGCATTGAGCTTTTCCAAAATTCCTTTGGTGTAATCTAGGCGCTCTACAGATAGGATCAGTTGCACATTCTGAAACTCTTGCTTGAGCTGCTGGATGTGTTTTTGCACCTTGGGTTGGTTTAAGGCGCTGCGAATGCGATCTAAATCCAGTCCGACCGGATGGGCTCCCAGACGTACTTGGCGCATTCCGGTATCAATGACCTTGGCCATATTGTCTAAGCCTACGGCGCAACCGTAAGTGATAAAGCGCGGGGCGCAGTTTTGTTGTTCTAGCACCTGTAATGGGAAGACTCCACGGGCCGCATCTACAAAATTCTCGACCTGCCGTGGGATATGAAAGCCAATGTAATCGCATTGAAGGAGGCTTCCAATAATCTGCCGCCGCCACGGGAGCACGTTAAATACGTCCGCTGAGGGGAAGTAAGTGTGATGGAAAAATGCCAGCCGTAAATCAGGACGTAATTCGCGCAAAAACGCAGGCACCATCCACAAGTTGTAGTCGTGTAGCCAAACGATTGCATTGTGGGCGGCTTCTTGGGCCGTGCGCTCAGCAAAGGCTCGGTTGACGTTAAGGAACACTTGCCAGTCCTGTTCTTGGAAGGATGCACGCTCCCAAAAGGTGTGTAGCGTGGGCCAGAACGCCTCTTTGGAGAAGCGCTTATAGAAAATATCCACCTCTTCTTTTTGCAGAGGAATGCGCGCTGCGGTCAAGCGCGGGTAGCCTTCAGCATCCACGGTGGTATGGGTTTCAAAGTGGCCATCCGTGGGCTCATGCTGTGCCCAAGCCACCCAAGAGCCTTTGCGCCCGTCGGCAAAAAAGCTCAGCAGGGTTGGGATAATGCCATTGGGTGATTGAGGGCGACGGCGCTGAATCTGCCCGTTCAGACGATATTCTTCATAGGGCAAGCGGTGATAGACAATCACCAGTTCAGCGTGGCCGGGTTCACAGGCTTGGCGGGTTTCCGCAGCAAATCCATGCTCCCCTAAAAATCCGAAGTGGGCGAAGGCTTGGATAATACCTCCGCAGCCGGGGCTGTCGGCATGTAACACACGGGTACTATGGCGCGTAGCATCCAGTAGCGCCGCTTCTGATTGGCCAACACAGACTCCTTTTAGCCCTGAGTTCAACATGCTCAGATCATTCAGAGTATCTCCTGCAACCAGCACTTGTTCAGGGTCGATATTCAGGTATTCAACCAAACGTAGGAGGGTGCTGCCTTTGTTGACACCTTGGGGTAGGAAATCTAAGTAGAGGTCTGCCGAATACAGAAGATCACAGTCGAGTGACTGGGCGATGTCTCGTAGTTGCGGGTCTGCGGCCTGTTCTGGAGTACAGAAGTAAGAGCAGCGGCGGGCCTGAGGGACGTTTTGCCGCTCTAAGTGGGGTAGGTGCTCTAAGGCTTTGGTGATTCGGGTTTCACCGGGCCACAAGGCTTCGATTTCGTGCTGTAAGGGCTGGATAGGCTGTAGGCTATTACCGTGGTACAGGCTGGCTCCCACATCCGCAATAATGTAGTCCGGTTGGGGCAGGGTTGGGTCAGCCAATAGGGGTAAAACCGCTTCTAAACTGCGGCCTGTGACATAAGCTAGCTGTATGTCTGGGTGGGCGGTGATGGTTTGGTACAGACTGAGGCGGTCTTGAGGGTTGCCGCCTAGAAAGGTTCCATCAAGATCGGTAGCAAGTAGCATGCGCTGTCTCCCTGTGTCATTAAACAGTTGACGCGCCGACCTGGGCCGACGAGTAGCATCAGCAATCTTTAGGACTGCTGGGACATTGAAGAGGGTGCAATATTTAAGTTGGTTTTATTCGATGTATGGGGTGTTTTAACCTCGGAAGATTCGTCTTCTACGGGGTTATCCGGCATCAGCTCTAAAACGGTGTGGCTGGTGCGCAGCATTGGGGTAAATTGGCCCGCCGGTTCGGTCAACAGATCTATCACCCGACGACTGCGGTAGCAGATAAAGACCACGAGGCAACCAAGGGCAAGGGCAAAATATAAAGGCAATCCCTGCGGCCCTAAGAGGTGCATAAAGCCGCCCGCCAGTAATGGGCCCATGGCAGAGCCAATTCCGTTTGCTAAGAGCAATCCGCTGGAGCCGGATAAAATCTCGTCCGGCTTAAGCTGGTCAGCCATCAGCGCCACTGCGACCGAGTAAATGGAAAAAGACAGCCCACCCCAGAGGAACATCAGGGCTAATTGTCCGGTGTCGGCGTTGCGCTGGCTGATAATCAGCGCTACTAAGGTTGCCGTAGCGCTAACCCAGAGGATGATCTTTCTGCGGTCGTGGGTATCAGAAAAGCGTCCAATGGGCCATTGCAGAATAGCGCCGCCTAAAATAGTCAAGCTCATCAACAAGCCCACTTGACTGGGACTAAAGCCTACTTGGGTGGCATACACTGGAGCTAAGCCCCAAAAACCTCCTAAAGCCAAACCGGATAAGCCTGCCGCCGCTAGGGGCAGAGGAGTAATTCGGGCTAGGGCGAGTAAATCTGCAGTAGGGGCATCGGGTAGGCTTGGTTGGGCTTGGCGGGTGAGGGTAATGGGCATCAAGGCTGCACAAATTAAAATACTGGCTAAGGCAAAAAGCGTGAATTGCTCAGGGCTGGCCATGTGCAGTAACTGTTGAGCGACGGCTAAAGCCCCTAAGTTCACAATCATGTACAGGGCAAACACTTGGCCGCGCTCGCTAGAGCTGGTTTGGGCATTGAGCCAGCTTTCTACCACCATGTAGAGGCCCACTAAGGCGACCCCATAGAGCACCCGCAGTATCAGCCATAGCCAGGGGTTAACCCACAGCACATGCAGAAGTGCCGTTATGGCTCCAAGGGCGGAACAGCAAGCAAAGGCGCGGATATGCCCAACGCGACGGATTAATGAGGGTGCAGTCCAAGTTCCCAGCAAGTAGCCGAGAAAATAACCAGACATCAGCAGCCCAATGAGGCTGGCTGAGTATCCTTCTGCCACCCCGCGCAGTGTGAGCAGGGTATTGAGCAGGCCATGTCCCAGGAGTAATAAAGCGACTCCACCCAGTAGTGATCTGACAGGAGCAAGTAAGGTAGTCATTTATTTACCATGACCAATTGTTGCGCAAATGGCAACCTTTGATCGCTTTAAATAAAAAATACTAAAAATAACTTGCTGATTTTAAAGCGCTTTATTGAGTATTAAATTTTGTGTAGAGCATTTTAGTGATTAGAATAGGATCTATTAATTCCTTAATGGAATCAGTTAGAGGTATGCCTTAGCGAAGCAGATCGCTGATATTAGGCACAACTAACACCATCAAGATAGCTAAAATCACCCAAGTAGCTTGACAGAGCTGTTTTTTGTCAGACATTGTTTTCAACCCATGCTTGCCTTGTTCAGCATCAGTGCAAAGGCAGCACCGAGTCTTGGAACTAAGGCAAATCACTCTATTGTTATTAAGGATTTATGACGCAGTATTAAGGGTTCACACGCTTGACCATCAGGTCATTGCCACTATATATAGCGGAGTTTTTGGCTACATACCTCTTATTTCGGTTCAGGAATCATCCAATCCATGGGTAAATCGCTGGTCATTGTGGAGTCACCGGCTAAGGCCAAGACCATCAACAAGTATCTGGGCAGCCAGTATGTGGTGAAATCAAGTATCGGTCATATTCGAGACTTACCCACCAGTGGATCAGTCACCTCCAAGGAGCCAACCCAGCGTGGTCGTAAGGCAGCGACCGGTGATGAGTTATCGCCGAAGGAAAAGTCCAAGCGTCAACTGATTGCACGCATGGGGGTTGATCCTGAACAGGATTGGGTAGCCCAATATGAAATTCTTCCGGGCAAGGAGAAAGTGGTTGAAGAGCTCCGCCGTTTAGCTCAGGAAGCGGACACTATTTATCTGGCCACTGACTTGGATCGCGAAGGAGAGGCCATTGCTTGGCACCTACGCGAAGCCATTGGTGGCGATAACGAGCGTTATAAGCGGGTGGTGTTTAACGAAATTACCCGTAAAGCGATTCAAGAGGCCTTTTCCCATCCGGGGGACCTAGACCTTAACCGAGTGAATGCTCAGCAAGCGCGTCGGTTTTTAGATCGGGTTGTGGGCTACATGGTTTCGCCCTTACTGTGGCAGAAAATCGCACGAGGATTATCCGCCGGTCGGGTGCAGTCCGTAGCAGTGCGCTTAGTGGTGGATCGCGAGCGTGAAATTCGGGCCTTTATCCCTGAAGAATACTGGGAGCTACATGCAGATTTAGCCACACCCGGTGATTTGGCCAAGGTGCGTTTTGCGGTAGTTCGGGAGCAGGGCAAAGCCTTTGAGCCCAAAACAGAGGCTGAAATACAGCGGGCGCTCGGGTTGCTCGAAACCGCTCAGTATCAGGTGGCCAAACGCGAAGATAAACCCACTTCCAGTAAGCCTTCTGCGCCCTTTATTACCTCCACCTTGCAACAGGCGGCCAGCACTCGCCTAGGCTTTGGAGTGAAGAAGACCATGATGATGGCTCAGCGCTTGTATGAGGCGGGTTACATCACTTATATGCGAACCGATTCCACCAATTTATCCGAAGATGCTTTGGTGATGGTACGTGATTTTATTGAGGGCGAGTTTGGCGAGCGTTATTTGCCCAAGCAGTCCAACCTGTACAGCAGCAAAGAGGGCGCACAGGAGGCCCATGAAGCCATTCGGCCTTCCGATGTACGTGTGCAGCCGGGCCAATTGTCTAGTTTGGAGCGTGATGCAGAGCGTCTGTATGAACTGATTTGGCGGCAATTTGTAGCCTGCCAAATGACCGCCGCTGAATATTTATCCACCCAAGTACTGGTGAATGCCGCTGACTTTGAGTTGCGGGCCCGTGGTCGTATTCTCAAGTTTGATGGCTATACCCGTGTCTTGCCCGCGTTGAGTAAAACTGGGGAAGACGATGTGCTGCCTGATATGCAGCAAGGTGATGATCTAAAGCTGTTAAAGCTTGATCCCAGCCAGCACTTCACTAAACCTCCTGCGCGTTACTCTGAAGCCAGCCTAGTTAAAGAGATGGAAAAGCGGGGCATTGGACGGCCTTCTACCTATGCCAGCATCATTTCTACCATTCAGGATCGAGGCTATGTTTCCTTGCACAATCGGCGCTTTTATGCCGAAAAAATGGGAGAAATCGTTACAGAGCGTCTTTCAGAGAGCTTTACCAATCTGATGGATTACGGCTTTACGGCAGGCATGGAGGAAAATCTGGATGCAATTGCTCAAGGTCAGAAGGACTGGAAGCAATTGTTGAATGTGTTCTACCAAGATTTTCGCCATAAGCTGGAGCAAGCAGAAACCGCTGAAGGGGGAATGCGGGCCAATCAACCAACGCCTACCAATATTCCCTGTAAATTGTGCGGGCGGCCGATGATGATTCGTACCGCTTCAACCGGGGTGTTTTTAGGCTGCTCCGGCTATAGCCTTCCTCCGAAAGAGCGCTGCAAAGGCACTATTAACCTTGTGCCCGGTGGTGAGATTGCCGAGGATGATGAGGGGGAGTCCGAATCTCGCTTACTGCGTGAGAAACGGCGCTGTCCTATTTGTAGTGACGCTATGGAACCCTATTTGCTGGATGAGCACCATAAGCTGCATATCTGTGGTAACAACCCCGATTGTCCGGGTTATGAGCTGGAAGAGGGGCAATACCGCATTAAAGGCTATGAAGGCCCATCCCTAGAGTGCGATAAATGCGGTAGTGAAATGCAGCTTAAAACGGGGCGCTTTGGTAAGTTTTTTGGTTGTACCAATCCAGAGTGTAAAAATACCCGTAAATTGCTAAAAAACGGGGAGCCAGCACCACCCAAAATGGATGTCATTCCTATGCCGGAGTTGCGTTGCGAGAAGGTAGATGACACCTATGTATTGCGCGATGGAGCGGCGGGTTTATTCTTGGCTGCTAGTCAGTTTCCAAAAAACCGGGAAACCCGTGCGCCTTTAGTAAAAGAATTATTGCCCCATGCGCGAGAGTTAGATCCAAAATACCAGTATTTATTGGATGCACCCGCGCAAGATCCTCAGGGGCGAGCGGCTATTGTTCGCTTCAGCCGTAAAACTAAGGAGCATTATGTTCAGTCAGAGCAAGAGGGTAAGCCCACGGGATGGCGTGCTGTGTATGAGCAAGGACGCTGGCAGGTGACTGATAAAACTAAGTAAGTTAGAGGTGTTCGGAGTCTTTATGGCCCAAGAGCGTTATACTCGTACCAATCAAAAAATTTATTTTGCGGGACTCGCTCTGGAACAATGGCGGCAGGCAGAGCTGAACAGCAGTTTGAATGCCGCAGGATTAGTGCAGGCTGAGCGCGAGGCTTGCATTTTTCATCTGTACGGTGCTGTATTGGGGTTGTGCCAAGAGGTTCTGGGGTATTACCGTTTTCAGCAAGCCGATACTTGGACTTTGATTCAAATATTTGATGCCACTCGGCAGGCCTCTTTGGTGGCTCCTGAGTTGGCTGAATTACTGGAGTTAACCGCCGTTTCTGATAGTTGGCTGAGCTTGCTATTGGAGCAATATGCTGCTTTATACCGTCCGTTAGGAGGAGTAGAACATAGAGTGTTACCTACGGCATCAGAAGTAGAATACTGGCGGCAGCAGTTGAAAGCATTAATCCTGCGTTTTCGTGAAGCAATGACGGAATGGTAGGGCATTACCTAATCACCTTCAAACGAGGATACTCCAGTATGTCTACCTCATTTTTAGAAATCATTGAGCTTTCTGATGGCCGTTTGGTGTTGCGCCGAGCTGAGGATGAAACCGTATTGGTAACCTTGGACTTTTCAGATCAGGCTAAAGAGTTTCTGCAAGGGCAGCATATTGAAATTGCAAAAGCTATGTTCAGTGCAGGAATGCAAATGGCTGGGAAAGTAGTAGAGGATGACTACGATACTTACGGAAGCGATACAGTATCAAGAATGTTGCACTAAGCAGCCGTAGCCGTGCTGGGTGAGACACTGGGTATAGCGGAAAATGGAGCATCAGGGTGGTGTGTCCACCCTGTGCTCTCAAAGGATACGGCTTAAGCTTGCCAGCGCTTAAATACCAGCGTGGCGTTGGTACCACCGAAGCCAAAACTGTTACTCATGACAATATCCAATTGGGTATCTTCACGAGTTTGGGTGAGGATCGGCAGATCAGCCACTTCGGGGTCAATCTCCTCAATGTTAGCTGAGCCAGCGATGAAGTTACCTTCCAGCATTAACAGCGAGTAGATAGCTTCATGTACACCCGCAGCTCCTAAGGAGTGCCCAGATAGGCTCTTGGTTGAGCTAATGGGCGGTACTTTATCTCCAAACAGGGTGCGTATGGCCTTAGCTTCGGCAACATCCCCGACGGGAGTAGAGGTACCGTGGGTGTTCAGATAGTCAACAGTACCCTCTACGGTAGATAGGGCTAGTTGCATGCAGCGAATAGCACCTTCACCGCTGGGAGCAACCATGTCGTAGCCATCGGAGGTAGCACCGTAGCCGATAATCTCGGCATAGATTTTAGCACCACGCTTAAGGGCGTGTTCTAACTCTTCAACGACGATCATACCGCCGCCACCTGCAATCACGAAGCCGTCACGTTTGGCATCGTAAGCACGGGAGGCTTTTTCGGGGGTTTCGTTGTATTGGGTAGACAAAGCGCCCATTGCATCAAACAGGCAGCTTTGGCTCCAATGCTCTTCTTCACCACCGCCGGCGAATACTACGTCTTGTTTCCCCATCTGGATTTGCTCAACGGCTTGACCGATACAGTGAGCACTGGTCGCACAGGCTGAGGAGATGGAGTAGTTAACGCCTTTGATTTTGAAGGGGGTAGCCAGACAAGCCGATACGGTACTACCCATAGTACGGGTAACACGGTATGGGCCTACGCGCTTGACCCCTTTTTCGCGCAGGATGTCGATGGCTTCCATCTGGTTAAAGGTGGATGCCCCGCCGGAACCTGCGATTAAGCCCGTGCGCGGGTTAGAGACCTGTTCGGGTGTCAGACCAGAGTCTTTAATCGCTTGCTCCATGGAGAGGTAGGCGTAGGCCGCCGCATCTCCCATAAAGCGAATCAGCTTACGGTCAATCAACTCTTCTAGGTTTAAGTTAATGGAGCCAGAGACTTGGCTGCGCAGTCCCATATCCGCATAAGCTTGATTGAAGCGGATACCGGGGCGGCTAGCCCGTAGGTTGGCAGAGACGGTGTCTTTGTCATTGCCTAGGCAAGATACGATGCCAAGGCCGGTGATCACGACGCGACGCATGCGGATGTCCTTCAGAAGCTGTCAGTAGAAGTAAACAGGCCGACGCGTAAGCTTTCGGCGCTGTAAATTTCTCGACCGTCAACACTGACCGTGCCATCGGCGATGCCAAGGATCAGCGAACGGTTGATGGTGCGTTTGATGTGAATGTTGTACGTCAGTTTTTTGGCGGTTGGGAGTACTTGGCCAAAAAACTTAACCTCCCCTGAGCCTAAGGCTCGGCCTCGACCGGGGTTTCCCTGCCAGCCGAGGTAAAAACCAACCAGTTGCCACATGGCATCTAGGCCAAGGCAACCCGGCATAACGGGATCGCCCTCAAAGTGGCAAGCAAAGAACCAAAGATCAGGACTAATATCCAGCTCGGCCACAATTTCGCCTTTGCCGAATTTCCCACCTACCTCGCTGATATGGATGATTCGATCCATCATCAGCATATTAGGGGCAGGCAGTTGGGCGTTGCCGGGGCCAAAGAGTTCGCCACGGCTGCAGCTCAACAATTCTTCCCGGGTAAAGGCGTTTTTCTTGCTCATGCGAGTTCCTCAATGATCCCTGACGGTGCTGGTCTAAGCCAGATTTTCCGTCTTTGAGTAGACGGATGAATCCAGTTTGAAGTCACAACAGAGATCGAATGTCAGTATTTAGTCTTGTGGTGGGCTGAACGGAACATCTTATCATTTAGCGCTTGATGTTGTTGTGGTTAGGCATAGGCACACAGACTGCAACAGGGCGCTGCTTGACTTGTTCAAGGGGACTGACGAGCCTTTGAGTGATTATCTGGTTGTGGAATTTCTTTATGTTCAGGACGTTAGCTCATATTACCTCGTACCTCAACGCCCAGCCTTTGCTGAGTCCTATGATTTTATTAGTTTTTTTATCGGGCGTTTCCTGTGTGCAGGCAGAACCAGTCGCTATGCCTGCCGCATCCGTCTTAACTTGGCAGCGTTATGCGGACGCGCAGCTTGTGGAGCAAGAGCAGGCCAGCGTGACTCATCGGGTGTATCCCATGGGATTACTGCGGCGCATTAGCGGGCGTTTGCGTCTGGAGGAGCAAGCCAGTATTTCGGGGGAGCAAAGCATTGCTTTGTATCAATTGCCTGCATGGCATACGGAATTAGAGGCTTTTGAGCTAGCGCGTCAGAATTTACTGGATCAGGGGGCAGTATTGCTGTTTTGGTGCCAAGGATCTGATTGTGGAGCCAGTGATCTGTGGGCCAATCTGATCTTTAAACGCTCCTCTCTATATGGTTTGGAGCGGCAGCAAGCCTATTTGTTGGCTCGACTGCCTCAAAGTTCAACTTTGGTTGCCGTGTATGCTGCTACTCGTGGTACCGGGCAGGCCTTGCTGTATATCGAGCAGTTAGAGGCCGCAGATTCAATAGAATATTTGTTACCTACCGCTGATACCTTACTGCGTCAGTTGCGCCAACAGGGATTTTTGAGCCTGCCCAGTCTGCCCGAAATCCCCGATCCCGCTTGGGTTCAAAGACTGGCCCGCTTAGTGCGATTAGACAGCCGCCTATACCTTAAGATAGAAGGGCAGGCCGCTGAGTCTTGGTATAAAGCTTTAGAGCCTATAGGCGGTATTGCTAGGCGTTTAGAGTGGCAGAATACCGCAGATCAAGGCTTATACTTGCGATTTCGTGAATGATGCCTTTAATTTTTAGGATGATGTAGTTAATGCGCGATATTAATGACCGCTTGCTCGTGCAGATTTTGTGGATGGCTTTATTGGTTGCTTGTCTTTGGGTACTGGCACCCTTCGTATCCGTATTGTTTTGGGCGGCTTTGTTGGCTTTTGCTAGCTGGCCATTAATGCGTTTGTTGACTCGGGCTTTAGGAGGGCAGACATCCTTAGCTTCAGCCATTTTGACCTGTGGTTGGATGTTGGTAGTAGCTGCTCCTTTGGTGTGGTTTGGATTCAATGTGGCGGACTACATCATGGCCGCCAATACGCTGATTCGTGATCTTCAGGTGGATGGATTACCGCCTCCGCCGCCTTGGTTGATTAATTGGCCCTTTGGCGAATGGCTGGTTCAGGCTTGGAATACCGTAGATGCTCAAGGAACGGCTCTTTTAGTCAGCGTTCGTCCCTACATGATTCAGGTAGGAAACTGGTTGCTGGTCAACAGCGCGCGTCTGGGTACGGGGATATTGGAGATTGTCTTAAGTCTAATCTTTGTGTTCTTTTTCTACCGAGATGGGCCACGTTTAGCAGCTTTTATACGCAGTTTACTCTACCGATTAATAGGTGCAGAACGCTCAGACCATTATTGGGACTTGGTGGCGGGTACGGTTCAACGCGTAGTGAACGGCGTGATTGGAACTGCTGCGGCCCAAGGTGCTTTGGCTTTTATCGGTTTTTTGGTGGTGCAGTTGCCGGGTGCTTTGATTTGGGGGATTTTGACCTTTGTCCTAAGTTTAGTGCCTATGGGCCCGCCCTTGATCTGGATTCCGGCCACTATTTGGTTGGCTTGGGAAGAGGCCTACGGCGCTGCTATTTTTTTGGGAATTTGGGGATTTTTTGTCATCAGTGGCGTGGATAACATCCTTAAGCCCTATTTGATCAGCCGTGGCGGGAATTTGCCCTTAGTGGTTGTATTACTGGGCGTTTTTGGCGGCATTTTGGCTTTTGGTTTTATGGGGCTGTTCTTAGGCCCGACGCTATTAGCGGTTGCCTTCAGTTTGATAACGGACTGGGCTCAAAAGGAGGAGTTAAAGGTTTCTCCTCCCGCTCCAACTGATGGCCGCCCTGATATGTCCTAAAGACGCGCTTCGTAGTGATCCAGTGCTTCACAGGCGATGATGCGTCCAAGCTGGATCATTTCGGTGGCTCGATAGAACTCGAAAAAGCGGCAGGCGCGCCTTGGGACACTGATCAGGATATCTGGGGGATAGCCTGCAATCTTGTATTGAGTTAACGCATTTTGCATCACTTCAATGCTCTGGTTGATGAGCTCCAGCATGGAGGCTGGGCCCGTTTCATCAATCACCTTAGAACCCTCAGCCGATTTTGGGGTTCCCTGTTCAGATTCTCTGGCCTCCATGGTATCCAATGAAGGGGGGCTGATGAGGGTGGGGGCATCTTCTGCATCGCGTCGCCAAAAGGTGAGGTGAGAGCTGAGGGACTCCACCAGATGGTCAAAATATCCGTGGGTGATGCGAGGGCGCTCCACAAAAGGTAAAGAATACTGTCGATTCCCGCTGGCGCTGAGATTAACAGCGACAATGAGGTCACAGTGGCTGGATACCACAGGGACAATCGGCAAAGGGTTGAGCAACCCGCCATCCACAAGTACCCGTCGCCCTAGCGTTACTGGAGTGAATAGGCTTGGAATAGCTGCTGATGCCCGCATAGCTTGATTAAGACATCCCTCTTGGAACCAAACCTCTTGCTGATTGGCAAGATCGGTAGCCACAGCAGTGAAAGGAATAGGCAGATCCTCAATACGGATATCACCAATTAAGCTTCGGATGTGCCCGAAAATTTTTTCCCCTCGAATAGCGCCCATGCTAAAACTCACATCCAGCAGGCGCATGACATCTAAGTAATCTAAGGCTTCGATCCATTCACGAAAGGGCGCAAGCTGACCAGAAGCATAGACTCCACCAATGACTGATCCCATAGAGCAACCGGCGATGCAGTCGATTTTGTAACCTCGAGCCTCTAATTCATCAATCACACCAATGTGGGCATAGCCACGAGCACCACCAGAGCCCAGTACCAAAGCAACGCGCTTGCTCATACCATGCGCTCCTTATTCCTTAATGGAGTGAGAAAACAGGGCTAATGCAGTCCGGCCCATGTAATTTAGTAGTGCCAGACTTTGCTTGGACTGGCAACTAGGTTGATTCAAAACGGGAGGTTGAATGACACACATATCTCAAGGGGAAGAACGCGTATTGCTTGAGTCTGAGGATGACTTTGGTGTGATACGAGTTCTGGAGCTCGGTGATTACCGATTTTTAGAGTTTGGTGATGGCGTAGAGCAAAGTTGTGTGTACATGCCTGATCCCAGTTGGTTGGAGTACGACTACACGCGAGCCATGTTGCTGGGTGGGCTGTGCCATCCGCATCCAGAAACAGCCTTGTTCTTGGGGCTAGGGGGCGGAAGTTTGCTGCGCGCCTGTTTAAAATTTTTGCCCATACAGGATGCTGAGGTGATTGAGCTGCGGTCTGAGGTAGTGCGCATTGCTCAAGATTATTTGGATTTGCAAGAAGAAGATGAGCGAGTGACCTTGCGTTTAGGTGATGCGCGCGCGCTGGTATCCTCGGTCGAGCAAGCTGATCTCATTTTTATGGATTTATACACGGACAAAGGGCCTGCCGCGTTGCATTTGGCTTGGTCATTTTTGGAGCAGTGCCAAAGTAAGTTACAGGTGGGTGGGTGGTTGATCATCAATCAATGGTCAACAACGAATGGCCAACCCTTGGGAGCTGCTTTATTAAGGGGTTTATTTCATCGGCATTATTGGGAGCTGCCTGTGGCAGAGGGAAATGTCATATTATTCATTCCAGCCGACTTGGATCAAGCTTTGGATCAAGCACATTTGAAGCAGAGTCTTGAGCGTTTAGCCCCTAATTTAGGCTATGCATTGGAACCATTATTGAAAAATATACGGCCTGCGACCTAAATTTTGCACAAACATAGTCAGCTTACTAACAAAAAAGCATGCAGCCGAACTAAATTCGGGTATAGTATTAGCCTCTTGTTGAAGCTAATGGCTTGTTTTAGCAAGCCGAAAGGTTCGACATTCTGCCCGGCTCCGGGCGCGTAACAATTATCTACTTGCTCACCATACGCGATTTCGCAAATCCTCGCCGATCAGTCTGCCCGGGTGTCTCTTGGAGACCTTATCACAGGGTATGTGCAGTGCTGGCTCATGGGTGTTTGCGGACGCGCAGAGGCTAAGACCCATGTATCAGGAAACCGGCGGTTTTGCCGCACTCGGTATTCATCCCGCTGTACTTGCTGCCATTACAGCTGTTGGTTACGAAGAACCCTCACCCATCCAAGCCCAAGCTATTCCTGGCATCTTAGCGGGCCATGACTTGATTGGACAGGCACAAACCGGTACGGGTAAAACTGCTGCCTTTGCGCTGCCTATTCTGTCAAAGATTGATCCTAGCCGACGGGAACCCCAAGCGCTGATTTTGGCACCAACCCGTGAGCTGGCCTTACAGGTAGCTACAGCCTTTGAAAGCTATGCCAGCCAAATGCCCGGAGTGGGCGTTGTGGCCATTTATGGCGGCGCTCCTATGGGGCCGCAGTTAAAAGCGATTCGTCAAGGTGCTCAAGTCATTGTAGCGACTCCGGGCCGTTTGGTTGACCACCTAGGTCGTAACGAAACTCTGCTATCCACCATCCGCTATCTGGTGTTGGACGAGGCGGACGAAATGCTCAAATTGGGCTTTATGGATGACTTGGAGCAAATCTTCCAAGCCATGCCCGAGAGCCGTCAGAGTGTGCTGTTCTCTGCTACTTTGCCCCATTCTATTCGGGCGATTGCTGAAAAGTACTTGCGTGACCCGCAGCATGTAAAAATTGCGGCTAAAACCCAAACCGTAGCCCGTATTGAGCAGGCCCATTTGCTGGTGCATGCCGATCAAAAAATCCCAGCGATTTTGCGTCTACTGGAGGTTGAGGACTTTGATGCCTTGATCGCCTTTGTACGCACCAAGCAAGCCACTTTGGATTTGGCCAGCGCTTTGGAAGCCAAAGGATATAAAGCGGCAGCCTTAAATGGCGATATCGCGCAAAATCAACGCGAGCGCGTGATTGACTCCTTGAAAGATGGCCGTTTGGACATCGTAGTGGCAACAGACGTAGCCGCCCGTGGTATCGACGTGCCTCGTATTACCCATGTGTTGAACGTGGATATGCCCTATGACCCTGAATCCTATGTACACCGAATTGGTCGTACGGGGCGGGCAGGGCGTGATGGTCGTGCCCTGTTGTTGGTAACGCCCCGCGAGCGCCGCATGTTGCAAGTGATTGAGCGCGTCACTGGGCAAAAAGTGGCTGAGGTGCGTTTACCGACCGCTCAACAGGTTTTGGATGCTCGAGTTCGTCGGTTGACGGCCACCCTTTCTCCGCTGGCAACCGTTGCTGAAGAAACGCATGGGGCTCTGTTGGACAAGTTGACTGCAGATATTGGTTGTACTCCTCGTCAACTTGCGGTGGCTTTGCTGGGTAAACTCACAGCAGGTCAATCCATGAGTCTGGCTGAGCTGGAAAAAGAGCAGCCTTCAGTCCCTGAAGTAAATGCGAATACCCGTGAGCGTTCTCGGGGTGAGCGTTCCAGTGAAGGTAGTGGACGTGAGCGCGAGCGCCGTGCGTCTATGCCGATCGCTGAAGGTCGGGCGCGCTGCCGTACGCCCCTAGGTAGCCGCGACGGTATTGCCGCTCGTAACCTGCTTGGCGCAATTCTGAACGAAGGCGGCTTGGCTCGTGACTCTATCGGGCGCATTTTGGTACGCGAAACCTTTAGCTTGGTAGAGCTTCCCGATGAAGGTTTGGATCGCTTGCTGGGCCGCTTAAAAGATACCCGTGTAGCGGGTAAGCAACTGAAACTGCGTCGTTATCGCGAAGATTGATCTAATTTCGTGCTGCCTCTTCCTTGCTTTCGCCGCTATTCTATGCAGCTCAAAGCAAGGGAGTAAGGCGCATGTATGAGGATTTTTGGCATCGACGTTGGTCGCGTAATGAAATAGCCTTCCACCAGCAACAGGTTAATCCTTACCTACAGCGCTATGTTGCGCGGCTGCAAATGCAAGGTTTGGATGCTGCATCTAGGCGCGTCTTCGTTCCCCTGTGCGGTAAAACCCTTGATATGCTGTGGCTCGCAGAGCAGGGTTTTTCTGTGCTGGGCGTTGAGCTCTCGGAAGCAGCGGTTCAAGCATTTTTTGCAGAGCATCAGCTTCAGCCCCAAATACGTCAGCACAAAGAATTTATCAGCTATAAAGCAGGGACTGTGGAAATCTGGTGTGGTGATTTCTTTCAATTAGAAGCTGCTGATCTGAGCGATTGTGGTTTGGTTTATGACCGTGCGGCTTTGATTGCTTTGCCGGAGGCCATGCGTCAAGACTACGTTGCCCATCTATCGGCTTGCTTGCCTGCATCCTGTCGGGGATTGTTGATCAGCCTAGAGTATCCACAAGAGCAAATGGCTGGCCCTCCTTTTTCTGTGTCAGAGCTGGAGGTACAAAAGCTCTTTCAGCCATTTCAGTGGCACTTGGAGCTTTTAGAACGGCCGGATGTATCATCCCAGCACCCAAGGTTTCATACGCATCAGTTGGACTTTTTGCATGAGCCCGTTTATTGGCTCTGTCGCTCATAAAGGCTGTGTGTGGGGAAATAAAAAGGACACCATAACAGGGTGTCCTTTTGCTGATGCTAGGAGGTTCTTAGCCCATACGTTGTAAGGTGGCAATACGCTCTTCCAGCGGTGGATGACTCATAAATAAGCCCGCCAAAATACTCTTACCGGCTGAGTTAATACCAAAAGCCGTCATGCTATCGGGCATATGAACGGGAACATCCTGTTCCGCTCGAAGATGTTCTAAGGCAGAAATCATAGCGCGTGGACTGGCTAACTGGGCTCCTGCTGCATCCGCACGATATTCGCGCCAACGCGAGAACCACATGACGATGATGGTGGCCAGAATACCCAGCACCAACTCGGCGATGATGGTAGCAACCATAAAGGCAATGCCATTACCTTCCTCATTCTTAAAGATCACTTTATCGACAAAGTTGCCGATAATGCGCGCAAAGAACATCACAAAAGTGTTGACTACACCCTGTATGAGGGACAATGTGACCATATCGCCATTAGCGACGTGGCCGATTTCGTGGGCCAGCACCGCACGGACTTCATCAGGGGAAAAACGCTCCAGAAGGCCTTGGCTGACCGCTACTAAGGCATCGTTTTTATTCCAACCGGTAGCAAAGGCATTGGCTTCATAGGCTGGGAAAATCCCAACTTCAGGCATACGGATACCGGCTTGTTGAGACAGTTGCTCAACGGTTTGCAGCAGCCATTGCTCATGGGAAGTACGGGGCTGAGTAATGATTTCCGTGCCGGTGCTCATTTTTGCCATCCATTTGGAAATGAATAGCGAAAACAAGGAGCCAGCAAAGCCAAATACAGCGCAGTAGATCAGTAACTGCTTGAGATCAAGGTCTAAGCCGTTGGCTGCCATGAAACCATTAAAGCCCACCAAGCTCAGGGTAATGCTTGCAATCAGCAGCACCGCCAAGTTAGTGGCTAAAAAAAGCAGAATTCTCATCATGGGTAAAGCATCTCCTCACAGAGAACAGCACAGGGCAAAGGTAAGACTAATATGCCGGGTATATAAGGGCAGGCAAGCTGCTGATTCAACTAAACGACTATTTCAAGCTGTGTCCCTTGGGTTGAACGAGTTTGTCGTCAGTCACCTGCCTTTGTCCCGGCTTTTTATCGTGCTCTCCACGGTCATAGGTGGAGATAGGCTTACAAATTACTGCTGATAACGTTTAAGGAAATTACCAATACGGCCAATAGCCGCTTCCAGATCATCAACGCGTGGCAGAGTCACTACCCTAAAATGGTCAGGCCACGGCCAGTTAAAGGCAGTACCTTGTACAATGAGCAGTTTTTCTGATAACAAAAGATCTAGTGCAAACTTTTCATCATTATGAATAGGGCAGTGTTTAGGATCAATTTTTGGGAACGCATATAAAGCCCCCATAGGTTTAACACAGCTCACGCCGGGAATGTCGTTTAACAGCTCCCAAGCGCGGTTACGCTGCTCCAATAAACGCCCACCGGGGAGTACTAAGTCATTGATGCTTTGATAGCCGCCCAAAGCGGTCTGGATGGCGTGCTGCGCGGGTACGTTGGCGCATAGACGCATAGATGCAAGGATTTCTAAACCTTCAATGTAACTCTTAGCCTGATGTTTTGGGCCAGAGATAATCAGCCAGCCCGAGCGAAAGCCAGCTACCCGATAGGACTTAGACAGCCCGTTAAAGGTAAGGCACAGAACATCTGGTGCTAAGGAGGCGGTAGAAATGTGTACCGCGTCCTCGTATAGAATTTTGTCGTAAATCTCATCTGAAAAGAGGACTAAGTCATGTTGGCGTGCCAGCTCTACCATGCCTTCAAGTATTTCTTTCGGATATACTGCGCCCGTAGGATTATTCGGGTTAATCAGTACTAGACCTTTAGTATTAGGTGTAATCTTGGCTTTAATATCTTCAAGGTCTGGCCACCAGTTGGCTTGTTCGTCGCACAGGTAATGTACAGGCTTTCCACCTGCTAGACTGACGGAAGCCGTCCAAAGTGGATAGTCTGGAGCAGGGATCAGCACTTCGTCGCCGTTATTGAGCAGTGCTTGCAGCGCCATAACAATAAGTTCAGAAACGCCGTTACCCAGATAGATGTCTTCAATACCAACACCTTCTATCTGTTTTTGCTGGCAATACTGCATCACCGCTTTGCGGGCGCTGAATAATCCTTTGGAGTCACTGTATCCCTGTGCGGTGGGAAGATTACGAATAACATCCTGAAGGATTTCGTCTGGAGCTTCAAAACCAAAAGGCGCTGGATTGCCGATATTAAGCTTGAGGATGCGATGACCTTCCTCTTCCAGACGTTTGGCGTGTTTGAGTACAGGCCCACGGATGTCGTAACAGACGTTGGCGAGCTTGTTCGATTTGCTGACCTGCATGATCCTGAGTGTCCCAATGTGAGAAAACGTAGGGCTAGGGGTGGAGCACTGCGCTTTGGTAGCCGCCTAAGCCGCTGCCAGATTTAAGAGTAAGAAGGAACGCATCATACGCCGGGGGTTGATCTGTGGAAAAGGTGAGCTCCGGCCTTTTTTCCTTTCTAGGTGGGGATTAGATAATGAAAAAAGTTGAAAAGTCCCTTGAGACATGGCGTGAGGAGCTTTCTGATGAGGAGTTCCAAATCTGCCGGCTTGGGGGAACAGAACGCGCTTTTACGGGAAAATATCACGCAACCAAAACGCCAGGGGTCTATCACTGTGTGTGCTGTGATGCACCTCTATTTGACTCTGAGGCCAAATATAACTCGGGTTGTGGTTGGCCCAGTTATTTTCAACCCGTTCAGGAAACGGCCGTGACCTATAGCAACGATTTTAGCCACGGTATGTATCGAGTTGAGATTAAGTGTGCGTGCTGCGATGCCCATTTGGGACATATGTTTCCCGATGGCCCTGATCCAACCGGCAAGCGCTACTGTGTGAATTCAGCCGCTTTGAAGCTCAAGCCTCGTTCTTAGCGGGTAGTGGATCAAGAGGGAAGTGGAGGGCTTCCTTCTTGATCTGTGAAGGTGAAGTCTTTTGTTTATATTTCGTATAATCATAAAGCGGTAAAACTAAAAAGTATTCTTCCACATCCGTAAAATAGAAAACACCTGTTCTTCTGATAGGTCAGATTCGGATAGGCCTTCTTTTAAAGCCGCTGCTTGGCGTACTTTAGGAAATTGAGTCCTTAAAAAAGGATTAGTGGCTCGTTCCAACTCAATGTTAGAGGGTAGAGTAGGTAATCCTTGCGCTCTGAGGGTTTGGCAATCTTGGATGCGTTGTTGAATGGCTTGATTATCTGGCTCTACGGCCTGTGCAAAGGCTAAATTTGCTAGCGTGTATTCGTGGGCGCAATACACCAGAGTGTCTTGAGGTAGAGCAGATAATTGATGTAAGGATTGGAACATCTGGCCCATAGTCCCCTCAAATACTCGTCCGCAACCTGCTGCAAACAGCGTATCACCACTGAACACTTGCCCTGATCCATAATAGGCGAGGTGATCTAAGGTATGTCCGGGAATGCTTAATACCTGCCAAGTCTGCCCCAAAATTTCTATGGATTCTCCGCCCTGCAGGGGAAGATCAGTGTTTGGAATGGCTTCAAGGCTAGGGCTTAGGATACGAGCGCCACTGTGTTGTTTGAGGCTGGCAATGCCCTCAGTATGGTCAGCGTGATGGTGTGTGATCAGGATGTCGGTGAGTTGCCATTGAGGATGTTCAGCAAGCCACTTAAGTACGGGCGTGGCTATTCCGGGATCTACAACAGCGCACTGATGAGTATCTGGGTTTTGTATCAGCCATATATAGTTATCTTTGAGGGCAGGTAAGGCCGAAATGCTGAGTTTTTTGACATGAGACATGTTGAACTCCTTAAGGCTTTCACTAAAAGGATTTAATCCTAACAGCACTAAGCCACGAGCCTCTTTCCGAACGATTCCATACAGGAGCACGCTGCAATGAGTTCTAGGCTATTTGCCAGTAAGGAGCCACCTAAACTGGCTGAGTCGCGGATCATGGAGTTAGCGCATCATTGGTTTTGCGGTGTAGAGGGAAGTCGGTGGTTAGAACAAGAGCAGCCAAAGCTGATTGCCGAATGCAGCAGAATCTTGGGGCGTTATCGGGTGCATATGGGGCCTCATGCCGGTTCGCTGTTGGAGCAGCCGGAGGCTAGCAGCTTTATTCGCTTAGGGACTACACCCGATGCTGCGATTCGTTGCCATGAGTTTGCTTGGCCAATCGCCGAGCGCTGTTTGGATGCCGTGATTTTGCAACACGCTTTAGAGTTTAGTCGCCATCCTCAATTGTTATTGCAAGAGGCTGCCCGCAGCCTACGACCGGGAGGGCATTTACTGATTGTTGGCATCAACCCTTGGAGCCTGTGGCGGTGGCAGAGTCGTCGGGCAGCAGACTTAGTGCCCCACCTGCATTACCCCATGCCCTCCCGCTTGAAAAGCTACTTAAGCCAGTTGGGATTTATGTTAGAGCTGCACTGCTATGGGGGTTATAGTATGTCTGCCGAACCTAAATGGTTGGAGCGTCATCAATGGCCAGTGGGTGGTTACTATCTGATTACCGCCCGTAAGTTGGTCAGTGGCCTTATTCCAACGCGCACTAAATGGCGTAGATCCTTTGATACACGACTAGCGCCGCTGTCTCTGGCCAGAGACCAATCCTGCATTCGTCCTGCTAAGGTACGTCCTCCTGCAAAAATCTATTGGACTGTCGATGAGCGAAATTGGCACTGAACCCTTGGTTGAGATTTATACCGATGGCGCTTGTAAGGGAAATCCTGGGCCAGGCGGTTGGGGAGCTCTGTTAGTCTGCAAAGGTAAAGAGCGCGAGTTGTGGGGGGGGGAAAGGAACACCACCAATAACCGCATGGAGTTAACAGCCGCTTTACAGGGACTAGCGGCTTTAAACAGACCCTGCCGAGTGCGTTTGGTAACGGATTCAAAATACCTGATGCAAGGTATTTCCGAGTGGTTGCCTAACTGGAAGCAACGTAACTGGAAAACAGCCAGTGGCCAACCGGTGAAAAATGCAGACCTCTGGCGACAGTTGGAGGAGCAGGTAGCTCAACACCAAATTACTTGGGAGTGGGTGCGTGGACATCAGGGACATACAGGCAATGAGCGCGCCGATCAGTTAGCTAATCGGGGTGTACCCACTACAGATTCTGAATGAGTTCTGGGAATAAAACATGCGTAGTGTCGTCTTGGATACTGAAACAACAGGAATGCCAGTCACTGAAGGGCATCGCATCATCGAGATTGGCTGTATTGAGCTACAGGGGCGTCGTCAAACGGGACGGCATTTTCATGTCTACTTGCAGCCTGACCGCGTGGTAGACGAAGGCGCTGTAGCGGTACACGGTATTACAGATGAGTTTCTGGCTGATAAACCTCGTTTTCACGAAGTGGCTGATGAGTTTTTTGAGTTCATCAAAGGCGCTCAGCTCATCATTCATAACGCAGCCTTTGATGTTGGCTTTATTAATGCCGAGTTTGAGCGGTTAGGGCATGTAGAGCGAGCGGATGTCAGCCAGTATTGTCAGGTGCTAGATACCTTACTGATGGCTCGGGAACGGCATCCGGGGCAACGCAACAGTTTAGATGCTTTGTGCAAACGTTATGGAGTGGATAACTCAGAACGTACTCTGCACGGCGCACTCTTGGATGCGGAAATTCTGGCTGATGTGTATTTAGCCATGACCGGAGGACAGACCCATCTGTCCTTGGGGGGGGAGGAAACGGGGGCAACGGGCATAGGAGCTGCGAGTCTTATTCGTCCCTTATCCGATCAAAGGGTTCCAACGCCGATTATTCGGGCTTCTGCTGAGGAGTTAGCCGCCCATGAGGAGCGTTTGAAGGCTTTGGAAAAGGCCGCCGGTGGTACGCCACTATGGCAACAACTGGGTTATTAAGCGATGACTTTGGTCTTTAGCTCCCCGCCTTGGCGGGCTCAGTGGCTTGATCCTCTGCAACTTGGCTCAGAAACCCAAGTGCTGGTGCATTACCGTCAATCTTTTTTAACAGGCTCAGAGGGAGGACAACTCTTTCCCTTAACTGAGGTGGATGCACTGGATTTGCCCCTGAGCACTAAGCAAGGGCTGGGTATGTGGGAAGGGCTCCCCATTGTGCTGTATGAGTTATCAGAGGCTCCCTCCATTGCGGGGCTGAACTGGTTAGGTTTACGCCAGATTATGAGCAGCCAATTGGATACATCCTATGTAGAGATGCTCTGTATGGCTGCTCAGGTAGGCACTTGGGCTACTCAGCATCGTTTTTGTAGCCACTGCGGCATTCCTTTATTGGCCGTTACCGGCGAGCGGGCGATGGCCTGTCCTCAGTGCCATAATCGTTATTACCCACGCATTTCTCCTTGCATGATTGCTTTAGTGACACGGGGTGATGAGGTGTTATTGGCGCGCTCACCACGCCATGCACCGGGTGTTTTTAGCACCTTAGCGGGCTTTGTTGAGCCGGGAGAAACCATTGAGCAGTGTATCGCTCGGGAAGTGCTGGAGGAGGTTGGCGTTCAGGTAACACAGCCGCGTTACATCACCAGTCAAAGTTGGCCTTTTCCCCATTCGCTCATGCTGGGCTTTCACGTCCAGTATCTACACGGCGAGATCCGATTACAGCCTGAAGAAATTGAGGAAGCCCGCTGGTTCCCTCTAAATGCCCTACCTAACTTACCGGGGCCTCATACCATTGCTCGGCATTTGATCGACTGCTATCTGGCGGAACGTTTGGGCACAACCCACCCTATGTAGGAGCGGTAGGATTTTGCACTGTACTTCAGGCCGATTTTATGGGGTCTGAAGTCGAGTGTGTCCTGATTAATCCCACCCGATTGGGTAGGCTAATGCCCTTAGATGGAGCTTGAGTCTTAGGCCATCTGGTGGCACCACAGGGTTAGTTCTGGATAACGAAGAGGGGATTAGCCCCTAAAGCAGCAAGAAATCACCTCTATGGAAGTCTGGGGACTCCATGAGTAAGTTTCAATAATCGCTCCACTTATACGGACAGTTGCCCGAACAAGCGGAGCGAAACATGAATAAAAATAAAGTAGCCATAGCTTTATCCGGTATTTTGGTGGCCAGCCTGATGCAGTCGGCCAGCGCCGACATTCTGTTGTACAAAAAACGGGGTACCACCTTTGCTACGGATGGTTACTTCAACACCTTTTACACCAGTAGCGATGTTAACCGGGACGATAAAAACTACGATCGCAAGCAGGCTCGGGTACGCATGGGCTATCTGCCCAACTACATCGGTTTTAACTTCAATACTGTAACTGAGGGTTGGACTGTGGGGGGCCGCTCTTCGTTCTGGGTTACTATTAACGACAGTGAAGCTAATGGCACCGCCACCGCCATTGATGTGCGCCAGTTTTACGGCACGGTCAGCACTAAATGGGGGGAGGTTCTGTTAGGTAAAGACTTTGGTCTATTTTCTCGTTCCAACATCTTTTTGGACGAAATGCTGGCTGGGGTGGGTAACGTCAGTGATACCCTAGGTTTAGTAGATGGTCGCGGGGTTTCCTTTGGAAACATTGGTACCGGCTTTCCCTATCCCTTCCCGACGGCTCAGATTACCTATAGAAACAACGACCTCTTGCTGAAGGGTTTGCGCATTGCTGTGGGGATTATGGATCCCTACGACTCGACCCAAGTAGATAAGGATTCTAGTGATGGCTTGAGTGATAAAGCCTATCAGGAAGACCCGCGCTATGAGTTTGAAGTCAGCTACCAGTTCGATTGGGCCGGGGCTCAAATTTATACCTGGGTCAACGGTACCCATCAGCGCTCACAAAACACCAACGATGATATCGACAGCGTGACCTCGAAGGGCTTGGGCTATGGTGTTCAAACCAAATACGGCCCTTGGTCGGTGACTACGTCAGGATTTAAGGCTGAAGGTATTAATCCTTTCTTGACCAACAACTCCGGTGAGGGACGGTTGCGGGAAATCGACAGCGATGGCTATCTGGTTCAGGGCGCTTACGCTTGGGGGGATAACCGTGTTGCACTCTCCTATGGGCGTACTAATGACGACGGCAACGGCTTAGGCCAAAGTGCAGACTTTAAAACCCTAGGCGCTACCTATACCCGTACTCTGACTAAGAATTTACGTTTCTTGACCGAGTACACGCGCTATCAAATTGACGCTCAGGACAGTTACAAATTAGGTGAAGACACTAATACCTTTGCCATAGGTGCGATACTGAGTTGGTAACTCGTACTCCTACGCAAGCAGGGGGTAGCTGGTACGCAAGTAGCATTTGCGGCGCTTTGATAGCACAGGACAATAACAGGGAGTTAAGTCATCTATGAGAAGCCCTCCCATGCTTTCCGCCTATGCTCAGGTGATCTGTACCGCCATGTCAGATCATAAGGACGCTGAACGCGTTGCTCAGGACTTAGCGCGGCAACTGATGCATCCTCACTTGGGCTTTGTGCTGTTTTTCTGCTCCACCAGTTACGATCTAGAGGCTTTAGGGCAAGCATTAGAGCAATATTTTGGGGGCTTACCCTTAGTAGGTTGCACCACAGCCGGGGAAATCACCCCTGAAGGTTATGGGCGCAACTGCGTGACCGCCATTGGCTTTGATCACCAGTATTTTTCAGTGTCCTGTAGTTTGATTGAGGAGATGGATCGTTTCAGCCTACTGGATGCTCAACAACTGGTTGAACGCTTGATTAACGACTGCCGTAGTAATTTATTAGCCCCCATCAAAGACCATAGTTTTGCGCTGACTTTGTTCGATGGGCTTTCCAGTCGCGAGGAAACCGTGTTAGCAGCGCTCAGTGCCGCCTTTGGTCGGATTCCTCATTTTGGCGGCTCGGCGGGTGATGATAACCACCTCAGTCATACCTATGTGTATTTTAAAGGGCGCTTTCACAGCGGTTCTGCGGTGGTGGTACTGATTAATACCTGGTTGGATTTTGAGGTGTTTAGCACCCACCACATTCAGCCTTTGGAAGAAAAATTTGTAGTCACTCAAGCCGACCGTGCCTTGCGTAGGGTGTATGAGCTCAATGCTGAGCCTGCGGCCCAAGTGTATGCCGATTTTGTTGGCGTTCCGGTTGAGGCACTCAATTATCGTTTGTTTGCCGCACATCCTTTGGCGGTACGTATTCGGGATCGCTACTACGTGCGAGCAATTCAACAGGTCAATGAGGATCAAAGCCTCAGTTTTTATTGTGCGGTAGAAAACGGGATTGTCCTGACGGGTATGCAGCCCGGAGCACTGTTACCCAATTTGGAACAGTTGTTTACAGGGCTAGAGCAGCGTCTTGGCCCCCTGTTGCTCACCATAGGTTGCGATTGTTTTTTGCGTCGTCTCAGTGGTGAAGCCGAAGGAGTGGCCGATCAGGTCTCCGAATTTTTACGCACACATCAAGTTATCGGATTCAATACCTACGGGGAGCAGTGCAATGGGCTGCATCTCAACCAAACCTTCACCGGCGTTGCCATCGGCAGACCGGGTGGTCACGCCCGACGCTGAGTTGAAGGCTCGTTTTGAGCAACTAGAGCGGGAAAATTACCGACTGAAACGCATCAATGCAGCCTTAATTGAGCGCGTAGAGTCTCGTTCAGCGCCACCGGATGATGCCTACACGGCCTTTCAATATTCGGTGGAGCTGGCCGAGCAAGTCCGTGAGCGCACTGATGCGTTAAATCAGGCTATGGCCGAGCTTAAGTCCAGCAATCGCTTACTGAGCGAGGCCCGACAGCGGGCGGAAACGGCCCACCGTTATCTGATTGATGCCATCGAAAGTATTTCCGATGCTTTTGTATTGTTCGATCAAGATCAACGCATTGTGCTGTTTAACAGCCGCTTTAAAGCCTTCTGGGAGATCAGCCAGACGCGGGTCACCACCGGCATGTTGTTGGCTGATATCAAGCGCTTGGCCGGTAGTACGGGGCTTATTGTCGAAGAGCATCGGGGCAACAGCAGCGAGCAAAGCTTCTATCGCCTGTTTGATGGCCGTTGGGTGCAGGTGCATGAGCGTCGTACCCGAGGTGGCGGCTTGGTCATCCTATACACGGATATCACCGAAGTTAAAAACCGGGAATCTATCCGCCGTGAGCAAGCGCTGGCACAAAAATCCACCTTATTACAACGCGCCATTGATAACCTATCCCAAGGCGTGGCTATGGTGGCTTCCGATGGCTGTTTGGAACTCTGGAATCGGCGCTTTTTAGAGCTAAGTGGACTGACGTTAGTAATGACGGGCCGTCCCTTTGCTGAAGTCATGGCCAAGAGCGAACTGCCTTTATTAACGCCCGAAAGTCGCGACCAGAACGAGCGGTCTATCTCGCATTTAGAGCAACATCTGCCCGATGGGCGAGTGCTAGAGATCCGTACTCATCCCTTACCGAGCGGTGGTTTTGTCAACACCTTTACCGATATTACCGAACGCCACCGGCATGCGGAAAAACTGCGCGAGAGTGAACACTGGGTACGCATGATTACCGACCATGTTCCGGCGCTGATTGCTTACCTATCCGCTGATTTGGTCTACCAATTTACCAACCGTGTGTATGAGGACTGGTATCACTGGACACCGGGCTTGATGTTGGGCTGCACTTTGTTTGAGGCGCACACCAAAGCCCATTGCCGACAACTTCAGCCCTATTTAGATCGGGCGCTGCAAGGTGAAAACGTCAGTTTTGAGCTGAGTGAGACTAACTTGAATGGGCAGAAGCGCTGTCTGTTGCGCTCCTATGTACCTAATCAGGACAGTGAAGGCCGCATTGTGGGGATTTTCATCCTAGTGCGCGACATTACTGAGCGCCGTCGCACTTCCGAGGCATTACAGCGCGCCTACCAGAACCTTGAGCAACGGGTTCGGGATAGAACCACCGAGCTAACCGCACTCAATAGCCAATTGCGGGAAGAAATTGAGGAGCGTACCGAGGTTGAAGCCCGTTTACGCGAAGCCAAGCGTGAAGCCGAACTGGCCAATTTATCCAAAACTAAGTTTTTGGCGGCGGTCAGCCACGATTTGTTGCAGCCTTTAAATGCGGCGCGTCTGTTCACCAGCGCCTTACTGGAAGCACGCGATTCCAGTAACTCCAGCAGTTTAATCCGCAATTTAAGCAACTCTCTGGAGGATGTGGAGCATTTACTCAGCACTTTGGTGGATATTTCCAAACTGGATGCGGGGGCGATTCAACCAGAGCTGAGCGTATTTGCCATCAACGAGCTATTGGACAATTTGGCCGTAGAGTTCACCCAGTTAGCTCAGAGCCAACACTTACAGATGCGTTTTGTGTCCAGCTCGGTGCTGGTGCATAGTGATGTGCATTTGTTGGCGCGTATTCTGCGCAATCTGCTGACCAATGCCCTGCGCTATACCCCAAGCCCTGGACGTATTTTGCTGGGTTGCCGGCGCACGCAGCAGCATCTTTGGGTGGAGGTCTGGGATACGGGCATTGGCATTCCTCAGGATAAACTCCAAGAAATCTTCCAAGAGTTTAAGCGAGGAGAGCATCAGCATCGCAATCAAGATCGCGGGCTGGGCTTAGGCTTGGCTATTGTCGATAAAATCTCCCGCATGTTGGGGCATGAGGTTCAGGTGCAATCGGTGCTGGGTAAAGGCTCGGTATTTAGGGTGCGTATTCCCATCGCGCAACAACGACCTTCTCCGCGTTTTGGTGTCGAGTTACCGGCCCCCATTACGGATAAACTGCACGGCGCTCATGTGTGGGTGGTGGATAATGACACCGCTATTTGTGCCGGTATGCGTACCCTATTGGAAGGTTGGGGCTGTGCGGTAGTAACGGCCTTAAGTGCAGAAGATTTGGCCGAGCGCACTCAAGGATTTCAGGCACCGGCTGATTTGTTGATTGTGGATTATCACTTGGATCAAGGGCGCACGGGCTTGGAAGCGGTTGCTCAGGTCAATACCGAGCGCAAAACTCCTTTGCCCGCCTTGATGATTACCGCTAACTACACCAACGAGTTAAAGCAGCAGATTCGAGACCTTAACCATGTGCTGCTGCATAAACCAGTACGCCCGATGAAGCTGAAAACCGCCATGAGTCACCTACTAGAGCGGGTTTAGGCTCGGACGGTAGGATCAGAGGGTGGGCGAAAGTCCACCACCTGATATACCTGTACGGGTTGGGAGAATCCCTTAATGCTGATTTTCCCTTTATCCGCACAGAGAATTTTATCTCGCACCAGTTGGTAAGTTTCCTGAGCAATCAGGATTTCACCGGCTTTGGCGGCATTTTCTAGTCGGCTGGCTAAGTTCACTTCCCGCCCGATGATGGTGTAGTCCATTCGCGTATCGGCCCCAAAATTTCCCACCGTGCAGTAGCCTGTACTAATCCCCATGCGAATTTCCATCGGGCGGTTAAATCCGAGGGTTTGGGATTGCTGGCAGAATTGATCCATATGTTTGCGCATGGCCAAAGCCATAGACACCGCCGCCAAAGCATCTTCCTGTACCCCTTGGGAGCTGGGGTCGCCAAAAAAGATCATCACCGCATCGCCAATAAATTTGTCGATGGTGCCGCCGTAATAGAGGGCAATATTGGCCATGTCATTTAGGTAGGTGTTGAGTAGCTGAGTTAAGACCTCAGCCTCTAACTCTTCCGAAAGCTCGGTAAAGCCTTTGATGTCAGAAAAAAATACCGACAGCTTTTTACGTTTGGTTTCCAAACGCACGGGCTTTTGTCCGTCAAAGATAGACTGCCAAACCTGAGGCGATAGGTATTTGGCTAGGTTCTGGGCCATTTGCGCGGTTTTTTCTTGTTCTATTTTGACCGTCCGCCGCGCTTGGGCAAGGCGTAACCCTAGCTCGTGCATGCAATAGGCAGTAACCAATACATAGGCAATGCTGGTTAGTACACTGGTTAACACCAAGGCGGTGGGTGGTTCACTGATACTGTATGGCCCGAGTAGCGCATACCCCAGTATGCAGCTACCACACAGCAGTGGAGTAATCAGGGCCAGTTGCCGAATACCTCCTGACAATAGGGCACTGAGCCCTAGCACCAACAAGAACATAAGGCTGGGGATGGTGGCAAACTGCAATAACAGAATCAAGGCGCTGGTGTTAAGGGTATCCAAGCACAAGAGTGTGCCAGAAACGAGCTGCGGGTGACGCTCCCGAAAGGGAAGGCTTGCCACATACGCTAAGTACACATACAAAAAAATGCTGGGGATAGCCAGCAACCAGTAGCCGGAGATAAAGCCTGTCGCTGCGCCAGAAATAAGGCAAGCGATCCCTATCAGATAGGCTAGGAGCCTTAAGTGATATTCGCGCAAGGGCGGAGCAATCAACGCATTTCAACGCTCAGAGAGGGCTTTAGAATCAGCATTTTTAGTGTTTCCAGAAGGTTCGGGTCAGTAATACCAGCACGGTAATGATTTCTAACCGACCTAATAACATACCTATACCCAATAAGTATTTAGCTGAATCCGGTAGGGGCGCGAAGTTACCCGCTGGGCCGATAATAGAGCCTAATCCCGGGCCAACGTTACACACGGCGGTTGCAGCTCCTGTGAGCGCGGTTATAAAGTCCAAGCCGATAAAAGCCAAACATAATGCTAATACCGCAATGGTAATGGTGAAGAAAAACGAAAACGTCAGGATGGAGCGCACGATATCCTCGTCCAGAGGATGCCCATTGTAGTGTTGCCGAATAACTGCTCTGGGGTGGATCAACTGGCGTAAGTTTGCACGCAACAGAGCATAGGCCACTTGAAAACGGAATATTTTTAACCCGCCAGAGGTTGAGCCTGAGCAACCGCCCATAAAGGTCAGGTAGAAAAATAGCATGATGGCAAAATCGCCCCATAGAGTGTAATCCCCCATGGCAAATCCGGTCGTAGAAACGATGGAAATGACGTTAAAAGTAGCAATCCGTACCGCATCTGCGGGGGAAACATCTTGAGTGTGCAGCCAATACCAGAGGCTTAGCACGGCACTGATGAGTGCCAAGATAATCAGAAATCCACGCACTTGCTCATCTTTAAATAAAGCAGAGTAATTACCGCGCAATGTGGCTACATAGAGGGTAAAAGGCAGGCTGCCCAGAATCATAAACAGCATAGCAACCCAATGGGTTTGCTCCGGAAAATGAGCCATTGAAGTATCAGAGGTAGAAAATCCACCAGTGGATACTGCGGACATCGCATGATTAATGGCATCGAAAATCGACATACCAGCCCAGTAAAAAGCAAAGGTCGCACTCAGGGTAAAAAAGACGTAGATATACAAAATGTACTTAGCCACCATGTGGGTGCGTGGCATAACTTTTTCTGACCAGTCTGAGGATTCAGTTTGGAATAAACGCATGCCCCCGACCCGCAATAAGGGTAATACCGCTACAGCCATGCCGATAAAACCAATACCTCCTAACCAGTGTAGAAGTGAGCGCCATATCAAAAGCCCTGGCGAGGCTTGATCCAGCCCCGTTAACACCGAAGCTCCAGTAGTAGTGATGCCCGACATAGTTTCGAAAAAAGCATCGGCATGGCTGATTTCTTGAATTAACACCATGGGCAAGGCGGCGAAGCAGCACACAATCAGCCAACTGAGTGTTGTGAGCAGATACATATCCCTTGGGCGTAAATGCACATGGTGTGGACGCGGTAGCAATACCAGCAATAAGCCGCACCCTAGGGTAATCAGGCTTGACCACATGAATTCTGGAATTTGATCCGTGCGGTTGAGGGCTAGTACCGTTAGCACCGGGATTGTCATAGCCACTGCCAAGGTGATCAGAAAGATTCCGAGAATGAAACCAATGATGCGCAGAATGGGCAGAGCCATGAATGCTTCCAGCAGTTAAAACAGGATAGGGATTCTACCTGTGTTATGGGTGCTGTAAATGCGTTTAGTGCATCAAGTTTCGGATAGAGTCATGGTTGCCCAAATCCTGACCGCGATGCTGCCCGGGCGGCGCACGGTTTACCCTCGATTAGTCCGCCGTTACAGCCCTTTCAAGCCCCTGATCGGGCTGCTTAGTTAAGGAGCAGCATTAGCCAGTGGTAAACGCAGCGTAGCAATAAAGCCGCCTTCGGGATGGTTGCTTAACTGTAGGGTACCGCCGTGTCGTTCCGCTGAGCGCCGTGCAATGGCTAAACCCAATCCATGACCCGGTGCTGTTTGTTTAGCTCCTCGGAAGAAGGGCGTACTCAGTTGTGGTAACTCAGTTTCTGTAGCTCCGGGGCCATGATCGCGTACGCTCAGCTCCAGTTGGTGGTCTCGGATATGACCTGAGATTTCGATGGGGTGATCGGCAGGATTAAAGCGTAGGGCATTACGCACTAGATTATCTAAGGCACGCTCTAGCATATCGGGCCATCCGTACAGACTGAGATGCTCTGGAACCTGTATCTGAATCTGCTGCTCGGGGGCGGAGAGCTGAGCATGGCTTTGAAGCTGCTTGAGCAGTTCATCCAAGGCAATAGGACGAGCCGCCCCGGGATCAGCATCCATTCGCGCTAGGGTTAAAATTTCACTGATTAAGGCTTCTAAACGATCACACTCTTGGGTGAGGCGTGGCCAAATGCGTTCACGTTCTTCAGGAGCGGCCCGTTCTGCCAGTGCTAAAGCAATGCGTAAGCGGGCTAAAGGAGAGCGCAGCTCATGGGAAACGTCTCTCAGGAGTTGGCGTTGACTGTCGATCAGATTTTGCAGACGCTCCCCCATGCGGTTGAAGTCCCGAGCCAGTAAACCCAGTTCATCCCGCCGCCGTGCAAGACGAGCGAGGGAGGTTTGTTGATAGGCGGTGCGACCTAGGTCATGTACGGCATTGCGCAGCCGATCAAGCGGGCGAGTAATGGACAGAGTGAGCAGTAGGCTAAATAGGGTCAGTACTACCAAAGCGATGACAACGGCACTGAACGGCCAAAGCATGGTTTCCCGTTGCCAAGCAAAGAGGTCAGGGTGGGGAATGCGGTAGATAAAAAGGTAGGTTTCCCCTGTTGTGGGGCTGGTGTAGTCTTCGGTTAAGCGTCGCCAAGGCAGCCTGCGTTCATTCTTTTGCTCATGCTTTTCAAAGGCGGCTGAGCGAGCGGGAAAGGTACCGCTGACGATGGGGTGTCCGTTGCTGTCTAAAACTTGGGTTTCGATACGAAAGCGGCGCTTATGCCGTTCTAAAAAGCGCTGGGCCGCTTCTTCACCCTCCTGTTCATACACTTGAGTCCAATTTTGTGCCAGTGATTGTACTCCGGGATAACGATCGAGAATCCAAGCATCCTGTTGTAGGGCATAGCCTAAAAGCGTTGATAAGCCAGCAACTAGGGCGATGGCTAACCACAGCGTTGCCAGTATTCGCCAAAATAGTGAGCGCAATTCCCGTTCTCCAGACACCCTAAGATTCTCCGTACTTTAAACGGCTTTAGCCCCCTTTGCTTGTAGTGGGTGGGGTGCTCCGTTTGCGAATGAAAATAGCCCGACCCCAGAGGAGTCGGGCGGGTGGTGGAGTTTGGCCGCCCTAAGGTTTATTGCTGTTTTTGGCCGTCACGCTCAGCTTTCCACTGTTTGAATTCTTCGAATTCTTTGTGTTTTTCTTGCATGCGCTTTTCGTGCTCGTCAAATTTCTTTTGTTGCTCTGGTGTTAAGAGATCGTGCACGGCTTTACGGGATTGTTCGCGGTTCTCGTGCATGTCTTTACGCAGGGCTTGACGTTCGGCTTCAGGCAGTTTGTCCAAGTAGCGGCGAGTGATTTCGCGCTGCTCTTCCATCTCCTTGGCTTTGATTTTGTGCAGATCGCGCTTTTGTTCCTTGGTCAGATCCAGTTTTTCAAGGGGATCATGGTGGTGACGGCCTTCACCGAACATCGGGCCTTTAGGGCCATGATGTTCACCTTGGTGATAGTGAGAGGGCGCATCATCTTTTTTACCCGGTACTTCAGGCTCAGGAGTGGCCAAGGCCAGTGTGGGTAGAGCAGCGGTTAAGAACAGGGCAGCCAGTACGGAGCGTTTCATGGTGTCTTCCTCAGATGGGCAGTCAGTGTTGACTGGATGGCCCCATTGTAAGAAGTACAAAGTCAAGCCCGGTCAGGCCAGAGTAAAGCCTGAGTAAACCTTATTGGGATTATTCCACCTGATACAGATAGCCTCGTCCGCGCAGTGCCAAGATGCGCGGGCGGCCATCGGCATGTGGGCCTAGTTTGCGCCGTAAGTTACTGACGTGCATATCTAAACTGCGATCGTACAGCGTGAGCTTGCGTCCTAGGGCGTGTTCAGCCAGCGCCTGTTTATCGATGGGCTCGGTTGGGTGTGCTAAGAGCGCTTCAAGGATACGGCCTTCGGTGAGGGTCAGGCTGACTTCTTGATCGCGTATGTAAGCCATTCCGCGTGCGGCGCTGTAACGCAAATCCCCAATCTCAAGGGGGTTGTTATGGGATACGGGTTGGGTACGGCGCAAAATAGCCCGTAAACGGGCCGTCAACTCGCGAGGGTCGCAGGGTTTGGACAGGTAATCATCAGCACCCAATTCCAAGCCTAGAATGCGATCAAGGGGTTCACCGCGTGCTGAGAGCATCAGCACGGGGAGTTCTGGATACAGGGCTCTGAGTTGGCGTAATAGCTCCAAGCCGCTGCCATCAGGGAGCATTACATCTAGGATAACGACTTCAGGTTGCTGCTCAGCGAGGGCTCCCCGAGCGCTTTGTGCTTCATGACATACATCCAGTTCAAAACCTTCTTGGGTGAGCCAACTGGCTAAGAGCTCACAGAGTTCTTGGTCATCATCAATCAGTAAAAGCTTGCTCATGGGGCGCTATCCTTGGATACCCAAGCTGGCAGATTAGGGAAATACTTTTTTGAAGGGCTTTACAATCACTTGGGCGTAGACCCCAGCCGCTTGATAAGGGTCGGCAGCGGCCCAAGCTTGTGCTGCTTCTAAAGACTCAAACTCAGCCACTACTAGGCTGCCGGTGAATCCTGCCGGGCCGGGGTCGTTGCTATCAATAGCGGGGTGTGGGCCTGCCAGTAACAAACGGCCTTCCGCTTGAAGTTTTTCTAAGCGTGCTAAGTGCTCAGGGCGAGTGGCTAGGCGTTGGCTCAGGGTATTGGGTGTATCAGTAGCGATGATGGCGTAGAGCATGAGGGGGTATCTCAAGTGGAGAGCTAAAATAAGGCCACTATCTTTGCAGAAAATTCAACAAACTGTCATTGTGATTCCTATTTTGCTCTTTTGGGCCAGAGTGTCATGATGGATTTGCATTGCCACAGTACCGCCTCAGACGGTGTGTTAACGCCCACTGCCTTGGTAGACCGTGCAGCGCAACTGGGTATCCGCCTGTTATCTTTAACCGACCACGATACGATTGAGGGCTTGGCTGAAGCTCGTAGAGCGGCTGAGACTCTGGGCGTTACACTGGTTAATGGTATTGAGCTTTCCTGTACTTGGGGTGGTGTGACCATCCATGTGTTGGGTTATGGGTTTCAGGAACAGGCCACCGCCTTAGTGGAAGCTTTAGATCATTTACACAGCGCACGGTGGCAGCGCGCTGAGCTGATTGGCGAGCGCCTTGCAGCTAAAGGAATGTCAGGCGCTTTTGAAGGCGCGCGTTTCATCCAGCAAGAGCTTGGAGTCAGCAATAATGCGCCAGCTCGTCCACATTTTGCGGAGTTTTTGGTACAAGCAGGTTACGTTCGCGATCGAAATGAAGCTTTTCGTAAGTGGTTGGGTGCGGGCAAACTGGGCGACATCAAGCACCATTGGCCAACTTTAGCGCAAACGGTAATGACGCTAAAAAATGCGGCGGCTTGGATTAGTTTGGCCCACCCTTGGCAGTATGCGTTAACAGGCAGTAAACGGCGGCGTTTGGTAGCTGATTTTGTGCAGTCCGGCGGGCAGGCATTAGAGGTAGTTAACGCGTGGCAACCGATGGAGCAAATTGGGGTGTTAGCGCGACTAACGCGCGATTTTAACTTATTGGCCAGTGCAGGCAGTGACTTCCATGCTCCGGGATTATGGTCGGAGCTAGGACTGTACCGCCCTTTACCGGAAGGGGTAACGCCGCTATGGCCATATTTAGAAGGATATCAGCAGCATCATGAGCCAGCTTTTACAGATACATCCCGATAGCCCTCAAGCCCGTCTGATCAAACAGGGGGTAGAGGTGTTGCGTGCGGGCGGCATTATGGTTTATCCGACCGATTCTTCTTATGCCTTGGGTTGTTTGATGGGCAATAAGACAGGACTGGAGCGCATTCGTAGGCTGCGTCAGTTGGATGATAAACACAACTTCACCCTAGTGTGTAAGGACTTATCCCAGCTAGGTGTTTTTGCACGGGTGGATACTCAGGTATTTCGTTTACTCAAAGCCCACGTACCTGGGCCTTACACCTTTATCCTACATGCCACCCGTGAAGTGCCTCGGATGCTGCTGCATCCTAAGCGGCGTACCATTGGCATTCGGGTTCCGGCTCAGCCTATTGCTCAAGCCTTGTTGGAAGAGTTGGACGAGCCTTTGCTGAGTGTCAGCTTAATCTTGCCTGGAGAGCTTGAGCCCCTGAGTGATCCTTACGACATCGTTGAGCAGCTTGGCAAACAAGTAGACTTAATCATTGATGCTGGACTGGGCGGCAAGGAAGCTTCAACTGTTGTCAGCCTTTTGGAGGATCACCCTGAAGTGCTGCGTGAAGGCTGTGGAGATATTGAGCCTTTTATCAACTAATAAGGCGGAGCAGTGTATGTCCCGCAGCAGGGGGTATTTGTTTAGAATAAGTAGCGTTGCAGACGCAGATCAGAGCATCTTGCGTCGTATAATGGTCTACGTTTTTCAAAAGCCCCTGATTTGGATTTCTGATGCCTCAAACTGAATCTAGTGTGCCGCCAGAGCCTACAGAAGCCTTAGCTCGGATTTTTGTGTACGGAGAGGCATTAGCCCAGATTCCCCAAGACCTTTATATTCCGCCCGATGCCCTAGAGGTTTTCTTAGAGGCTTTTGAAGGGCCTTTGGATTTGTTGTTGTACCTGATCCGTAAGCAAAACATCGACATCCTTGATATTCCAGTGGCCGACATTACGCGCCAATACATGGACTATGTGGAGCTGATGAAGGCTGTACATCTGGAGTTAGCCGCTGAATATTTGGTGATGGCGGCCATGTTGGCGGAAATCAAGTCACGGATGTTGTTACCTCGCTCGCCGGAAGCGGCTGCAGAGGAAGAAGATCCCCGCGCTGAACTTATTCGTCGGCTACAGGAATACGAGCGCTTTAAAGCGGCGGCGGAAGATTTAGAGACCTTACCTAGGGTGGGGCGCGATCTGTTTATTCCAGAGTTACCTGCTGCCAATCTGCGGATTCGTACCCTAGTACCTGAAGTTAGCTTAGATGAATTATTGAGCGCTATGGCCGTCATACTGCATCGGGCTGAGCTGTTTGAAAGCCACCGCATTACCCAAGAGCCGCTGTCAACGCGCGAACGCATGGGCGCGGTTTTGGACTACTTGCGCTCTAACCGAGGCTTTACGCCTTTTTCCAGCCTGTTTTGCCTCGAAGAAGGGCGCTTAGGTGTGGTAGTGACCTTTCTCGCTGTTTTAGAGCTCATGAAGGAGTGTCTCGTGGAGTTGGTGCAAAATGAAGCTTTTGCTCCTATTCATGTGCGTACAAGGCTAAATGATGAACCTGTCTGACCCTCATGAATTAGCGGCTTTACTAGAGGCGGTCCTTTTGGCTTCAGGGCGCGCTTTATCCTTAGAGGCCTTATCCGCTCTGTTTGAAGAAGCCGAGCGCCCTGAATTATCGTACTTACGTCAGGCGTTAGCTATTTTGGGTGCCTCCTGCCAAGGCCGAGGTTTTGAACTACAGGAGGTCGCCTCAGGTTATCGTTTACAGGTGCGTAGTAGCTATGCCCCTTGGGTCAGTCGTTTGTGGGAGGAGCGCCCACAGCGTTACTCGCGTGCCCTATTGGAGACGCTGGCTCTCATTGCCTACCGCCAACCCATCACCCGTGGTGAAATTGAAGATATCCGAGGCGTTACGGTCAGCAGCCAAATTATTAAAACCCTACAGGATCGCGAATGGATTCGCGCTGTAGGGCATAGAGAAGTACCCGGTCGTCCCACCTTGTTTGCCACGACGCGCGTCTTTTTGGACGACTTCAACTTAAAAAATCTGGATGAGCTGCCGCCGCTGAGTGTGGTTCGAGAGTTAGGCGCTGAATTACCCTCAGGGGTACAGGAAGAATTCAGCTTTGCAGCCTCTGTGGAGGCAGCTAAGGCTGCTCCCAGCCCAGAAAAAGCCCAGATTAGCTTCAAGAGCTTGCTGGAGGAGCTAGACACTATGGAGCAAGGCTTGAAAACCGACTTCAAGGATTTAGACACACCGTCCGATTCCAAGCCTTCAAGCTCGTAGTGCGTGATTTAGAGGCTCGCTATACTGGCCAGCCGGATACCCTAACTCAGTGGTCGTTGATATGCCGGCTATTATTCCTGAAGCAGTCACTTTAGCGCTTTTTGGTGCTCAGGGTGACTTAGCACTACGCAAGTTATTTCCGGCCCTCTATCAGCTTGATCGAGCGAGTTTGCTGCATGAAGGAACACGTGTGCTGGCGTTGTCTCGGCGGGTGGGAGATCCTCAAGCACACAAGGCGCGTATTGAGCAGGCTTTGCGTCAGCGTCTGCTCCGCCATGAGTTGGATGAGCGCATTTTAGAGCGTTTTTGCAACCGCCTAGACTGTCTAACTATGGATTTTCAGTGCGCAACGGACTATGAGGCGCTTAAATCAAAAATCACTACTCAGGGGCCTTTAATCGCTTACTGTGCGACACCGGCTAAGGTGTTTGGAGCGATTTGTGAACATCTGGCGGCACACGGACTGGCTGAGCAGACCCGCATCGTGTTGGAAAAACCCATTGGCCACGACCTACGCTCCTCGCAATTAATTAACGAGGCCGTTGCCCGGCACTTTCCAGAAAGTCAGGTCTATCGTATTGACCATTATTTAGGCAAAGAAACGGTTCAAAACCTGATTGCTTTGCGCTTTGCAAACAGTCTGTTTGAGACTCAATGGGATCAGCACCATATTTCCCATGTCGAAATTACTGTTGCCGAAACCGTTGGTATCGAAGGGCGCTGGGGGTATTTTGATCAGGCTGGCCAAATGCGTGACATGCTGCAAAACCACCTGTTGCAGCTTTTGTGTTTGATTGCGATGGATCCACCCAGTGACTTAACCGCCGATAGCATCCGTGATGAAAAAGTGAAGGTGCTTAAAGCTCTAGCTCCCATCACTCCTGAGCACGCAAAACAGGTCATTCGAGGGCAATATACGGCAGGCTTTAGTCAGGGTAAGGCGGTACCCGGCTATTTAGAAGAAGAGCAAGCCAACTCAAACAGCACCACAGAAACCTTTATTGCCCTACGCACAGAAATCCGTAATTGGCGTTGGTCAGGCGTACCCTTTTATTTGCGTACAGGCAAGCGAATGGCGCAAAAGCTCTCGCAGATTGTGATCCACTTCAAAGAGCCTCCATTCTATATTTTCGCGCCGGAACAGCGGTCTTTAATCAACAATCGTCTGATTATTCGCCTACAGCCGGATGAGTGCATCGCTTTACACGTGATGACCAAGGAGCAGGGCTTGGACAAAGGGATGCAATTGCGTCGTGGGCCATTACAGCTAAATTTTTCCGAGGCTTACCAGAGTGTGCGCATTCCTGATGCCTATGAGCGGCTTTTGTTAGAGGTGATGCAGGGCAATCAGAATCTTTTTGTGCGCAAAGACGAGGTCGAATACGCTTGGCGCTGGTGTGATCAATTGATGGCTAGCTGTACCTGTTTAGGCGATCGTCCCAAAGCCTACTCAGCAGGATCTTGGGGGCCAATGGCATCCATTGCATTGATTACACAGGATGGGAGGTCATGGTATGGCGATTTCTGAGTTGGATTTACCAACGGGTGTTCTGGCTCATAGTCTGAGTAATGCAGATCAGCAAGCCCGTCTGTTGGCTGATCGGGTTGCACAGGCGCTTCAATTTGCGATTCATGCCGATGGTCAAGCTAGCCTATTAGTGTCGGGTGGAAAAAGTCCCATCGCCTTTTTTGAGTATCTGGCCCAAAAAGAACTAGACTGGGCACAAGTCACCATCAGCTTGACCGACGAGCGTTGGGTTCCCCCAGAGCATCCCGATAGCAACGAAGGGTTGGTGCGTCGTCATTTATTACAGCATCAAGCGGCAGTGGCTCAGTTTGTAAGTCTCTATTATCCTGCGCCAACCTTAGAAGAGAGCGCGCACAAAGCCGAACAGGTGTTGCAGGTACTCCCTAAAAAACCGGATGTAGTGGTGTTGGGTATGGGAAGTGATGGGCATACTGCTTCGTTATTTCCGGGGAGTCCGCTGTTATATCAAGCCCTTAATCCTGAGTGTGCTTTGCGCTGTTTGCCCATGCAAGCGCCTTCTGAGCCTAGGCAACGGATTAGCTTGACCTACCCATTTTTGGCTTCAGCGCCAGTGCAGTATTTAGCGATTCAGGGGCATGGAAAGTTTTTAGCCCTGAGCCGAGCTTTACAAGCTTACTCAGTGCAGATGCCCGTACATGCTTTTTTGCATCATCCCCTAGAAATTTACTGGTGTCCCTAAGGAGCGAGGGTTTATGAGCCTGGATAAACATGCCCAAATCGAGCAGTTATGCCGACAGGCCCGCATATTGCCCGTGATCACCTTCCACTGCGAGGAGCATATTTTACCGCTTGCAGATGCCTTGGCGGCGGGTGGGCTCACCACCCTAGAGGTTACTCTGCGCTCGGAGTATGGTTTGGCCGCTATTCAACTGCTCACCGAACAGCGTCCAAATTTGTGTATTGGCGCGGGAACGGTACTTAATCCTCAGATGCTTGAAGCCTGTGTGCAGGCCGGAGCACGCTTTTTGGTTGCTCCGGGGATTACTCAAGAGCTGCTCTTGGCGGCTCAGGATAGCCCCATCCCTCTACTACCAGGCGTTAGTACCGCCTCTGAGATTATGCAAGCGCTGGCCCTTGATTATCAGTGCTTTAAATTATTTCCCGCCGAGGCTTCGGGAGGTGTGGCGGCACTTAAAGCCTTAGCTGGGCCATTTCCTCAAGTGCGTTTTTGTCCGACGGGCGGAGTGAACGCCCATAATTTGGCTCAGTATATTGCCCAGCCTAATGTGTTTTGTGTGGGCGGCTCTTGGATGATGGAGTCTGAGGCTATCAAGCAAGCCGATTGGAGCCGAGTACAGCAAGCTACTCAAGCTGCTCTAAGATGCTTTGGAAGTCCTGTTTGACTGCTGGGATAAAGCGTATCATCCCGCCCTTTTACGATTGAACTACACCGGGAGGTGCCTGATGACGGAATCAATGAACCCAATCACTGGGGAAAAATTGCAGAAGGTATTAGCACGTTTAGGCATTGGATCGCGCCGTGACATGGAAGCTTGGATTGCTCAAGGCCGAGTCAAGGTAAATGGTACGCTCGCGGCGTTAGGGCAGCGGATACAAGCAGGGGATGCGATTAGCGTCGATGGTCGCTTGATTCAAGGTGAAGAGACCAGTCGCTGTGTGCGGCGGGTGCTGATCTACAACAAACCCGAAGGCGAGATTTGTACCCGTCATGATCCAGAAGGTCGTCCCACTGTGTTTGAACGGCTGCCCCGTTTAAAAGAGGGACGCTGGATTAATGTTGGGCGTTTGGACATCAATACTACTGGGCTGATGTTGTTTACAACCGATGGCGAGTTAGCCAACCGCCTGATGCATCCTTCCTATGAAATGGATCGTGAGTATGCGGTGCGTGTGCGTGGTGAAGTCACTGATGAGATGTTAGAGCGCCTTAAAGCGGGAGTCATGCTTGAAGACGGCCCGGCCCGTTTTACTGATATACAACAGGCTCCCAATGGTGATGGTTTAAATCATTGGTTTCACTGTGTGGTGATGGAGGGGCGTAACCGCGAAGTACGGCGGCTCTGGGAGTCTCAGGGGCTGGTTGTTAGTCGCCTAAAGCGCGTTCGCTTTGGCCCAGTATTTCTAAACTCCCAACTGGCTTTAGGGCGTTGGCGTGAACTAAATCAAGCTGAGGCAGATATTTTGTCTACGGAAGTTGGTTTAGAGCCTATTCCTTTACCGCCTACGACACTTAAAACACGCGAAAAATTGGATCGCTTACAACGCAAATCCAATAAGCCTGTGAGCACAAAAGCAAGTAGAGATAAGGAGTTCTTCCAAAAAAGACCGCGCAGCGGCGGCCCTAGAGAAGATCGGAAGAAATAGCCGTACTAGTCCAGCTACGGCTAAACTTTGGCTCTGGAGGACACAGAGTAACCCATATTTGCTGCATCAGTGGGTTAGCCTGTGTCCTTCAGCCGTTTAAGCCCAATCAGTTTTCTATGATGCCACCTGCCATGCTGCATAGACTGATGTAGTCTAAGACACGAATTTCTTTGCCTTCAGCCTCAATAATGCCGTTTTGCTGGAAACGGGTAAAAACACGGGAAACGGTTTCTACGGCTAACCCAAGGTAGTTGCCGATCTCGTTACGAGACATAGACAAACGGAATTGGCTGGCCGAAAACCCACGGGCGCTAAAACGAGCAGATAGGTTAATTAGAAAAGAAGCAATACGTTCATCAGCCGTTTTTTTCGACAGCAATAACATCATCTGCTGATCGTCACGAATCTCTCGACTCATGATCCGCATCAACTGACGGCGTAGCTGAGGGAGTAGCATGCTTAACTCATCTAGGCGGTCAAAAGGAATCTCACAGACAGAGGTTGTTTCCAAGGCTTGGGCGGTAACGGGATAGCTTTCGGTATCCATGCCGGAAAGCCCTACAAGTTCACTAGGAAGGTGAAAGCCCGTAATTTGCTCTTCTCCATTATCGGTCACACTAAAGGTGCGTAATGTTCCAGAACGAACAGCAAATACAGAGTCAAAGGGTTCGCCTTGTCGGAATAAGACTTCGCCCTTTTTCAATGGACGGCCCCGCTTGACGATTTCATCCAGGGTATCCATGTCCTGCATGTTAAGTGAGATGGGCAGGCACAGGGGTGCAAGACTGCAATCCTTGCAATGAACCTGGCGTTGAGTTTGGGCTTTGATTGGCTGGGGCATACAGGGCGTTCCCGGAAACCTTTTTAGCTTAGACTAACTCACCTTGCCACTTATGGCCAATCGGTCATGAAGTCGCAAGGCGGGTACTTTTTGTTTCAAAGCAGCTAAAGGCTGTTGTCAGAGTACGTTACGGCGAAATTCACGCTGAAGTTGGGTAACGTAACGCGCTAAATCTCTTTGTAACAGACCATCTATATCGTGAAACTTAAATCCGAGAAAGGTGCGATTTTGGCTGCTGTCGTAATTGGTGTATCGAAGCTCGACAGGGAGCTGAATTTCCCGGAATGAGGGCATGTTGATGAGCAGATTTCTGTACACAACACCCGGTTGCAACCAATCTTGCAGATTGCCATAAACACGCAGTTTGCAGCCGCTTGTGGAGATATCCATAAGCTCACCCAGTAGGTCAATAGCCCGTTGGGTATCTGACAGAACAGCAGGCACTTTGCGACCGAGTAATGATGCTCTGTAAGCACTGCGACGTTGGTGGTAAATCAATTCGTCAGGAATGGCAATCCAGTGACAGGGAATATTGTTGAGTTCACCCTGTTGCACAGGATAGACGTTTTCCCAAGCAATACGAACACCGTCATGAAACCCTTCAACCTTGAACGAGGGGTCTCGCTTAATGTGTAAATCCCCATCATTAGGGATAATTTCGTCGAAAGCTAATAGGCCGTAGTCTGTGTTTATTTCAATCAAGTAAGACTGGTAGCGCGAACTGTGCTTAGGAAAGCGCAGGGTGAGTGGAACATGGTTGGTCTGTAAAGGACGAAGAGTTGCCAGAATTTCAAGAGAAGCCGTTAAAATTTTGGGTGCCTGAGGAGAGTCTCCTGTAGGGAGTGGGTCGGGCATTTCCTTTCCTTCTTGACTATCTTTAGCTAATTACGGTGTTAAGTTTTTATGCTTGGCTAATGGGACGCTGTCGATTCAGGTTGGCTGCATTCCCACCTCGCTGATTGTAAAGATTTGCGGAATCTGGTGTACCGCGAAGGATCTGTAGCGTATCACTGATAGCTATTTGATTATAGTAGATGAAGCGGCCATTCCTATCATTAGCTTGTTTGCAGAGCTCTAGCTGCTGCTCTAAATAATCAGCTAATTTCAGTATTTGTTCCTGAATAGGCTGGCTGGAGGGCTCTTTATGCAACAGGCTTTGTAAGCCTTGCCGGGTAACGGGTAAGTGATTTTGGGTAAGCAAATCCGCCCGTTGCTGTCCGTGTGCGCTAAGCTGGCTGATCAGTGGAGATTTATGTTCCAGCAGTGCCTCTAAATGTTCAAATTGGCGAAGCTGGAGTAATTGAAATTCGTGCTCAATAAGGGCAAGCAGTTGATCAACCTGTTCAACATCGGTTTTTAGTTGTTCAAGTAGTTCTATCGGTTGCATGGTTTTAGGCTCTACTTGTTTTATAGGGTGCTGAACATCCGCGATCAGATGCTCACCAATCTTGGGTTGCTGAAATCAGTTTGTCGGCCAGTTTTTGAGCATCAACTTTATAGCTGCCTGAGGCAATAGCTGCTTTCAATTGCGCTACTTTGTCTTCATTAATTTCAGGGGATTCCTGTAGTTTTTCTGCAATTTGCTGGATTTGTTGCGCTTCAGGGCTTAGCTGGACGTTTTCTTGAGTTTCAGGGCCAGGGCTAAGTGTATTTTGGGTACTGCTGGTTGGGTTACGCTCTCCCGGTGGGGCCGTTGTGCCAGAGCGAGCGTTGGTGCTAGGGCTCGTACCGATAGTACTCAGTCGATTAAAGTCAATGACCATGATGGTTATCTCGAATAAAGGCTACGCTTTCCCCCAGTATCGACCACTTTTGGAAAAGCTTGAGCAGTTTTGCAGTTATATTGAGCGCCCTGTGTGTTTATCATAGCCCTGCTTCGACGTGGCCTTGGCTGATTACTCTGGCTTTAACGACTCGTCCTGACCCAAGATTTTTTACGGGGATTTGCTGATTATATACGCCATTAGACAGAGCCTCACCGGGCATTTGAACATTAATGTTTGCCCGCCGAGCTGTGATAATCACTTGCTCACCTTTGCGGATAAGCTGTGCCTGTTGCAGCATTGCTGGAGTAATGACTTGGTTTTCTGCGATATTGCGTGCTGCTTGGCTGCCTAATGCTTGGTCTAAATGGCTCAAGTACCCCTGTGGCAGTTGCCCGACTTCACGCTCTGCCAGCATGAGGTCTGTTTCTGTGAGTAGTGTTTGGCGTTGTACTGTTCGGCGACTCACCACGACATCACGATATAGTCGAACTTGGGCGGGCATAAAAATAGTCCAAGGTTTTTGTCCTTCACACTGTAAACGAACCGTAACCCGCCCCACAGGTTGCGCTGGGTTTTCCAATGAGGCAGTTGCAGGAACCTCACAATGGGTTAAGTGAAATCGGGAGTCCAGTCGGTTAACTTCAACCTCGTATCGTCCTTCTATTGCGCTACGCTGCATATAATCTGCTGTAATTTGCTCAAGAAAGGATTGAGTAACCTCTATGAGGTGTGCGGGCAGCGTTTGAGCCAGTGTGGCAGAGGAGGTACTCAAGCTGTATAAGGTAGCCAGTATAATAACGACATAGCGACGAGAAACTGATAAGCGCTCGACTGCTGGGATTACGTCGTTATCATGTTTTTGAGGTAATTTAGGCAAATGTTGTGCTGAATACATAGACTTTCTGCAAAGAAAAAAGGAAAACAGGCATGGCCGGTGTATTGGATTCGGTTAACCAGCGTACCCAGCTTGTTGGGCAAAACCGGCTGGAGTTGTTGCTATTTCGCTTAGATGGTACGCAGATTTATGGGATCAACGTCTTTAAAGTTAAAGAGGTTTTGCAGTGCCCACACCTGTCTATCATGCCCAAATCTAAGCCTGTGGTGCGTGGGGTAGCGAGTATCCGAGGCGGGGTTTTACCCATTTTGGATCTCTCTATTGCAACGGGAAAGCCTCTATTACAAGACATTCAAAATACTTTTGCGATCATTACAGAATATAATGATCGCGTGCTTGGTTTCTTAGTGCGCTCGGTGGAGCGCATTGTCAACATGCGTTGGGAGGAAATACTACCCCCTCCTAAAGGAGCTGGTCGTAATCATTATCTGACCGCTGTGACCCATGTAGATGGCCATTTGGTAGAAATTTTAGATGTAGAAAAAATATTAGCAGAGGTTTCTCCTGTTTCTGAGAGTCTTTCAGAGTCTGTTACTGAGCAAGCGGCACAAATACAGAAAAAACAGGAAATTCCCGCCAAAGTGTTAATCGCTGATGATTCCTCTGTAGCACGTAAACAGGTAACGCGTTGTTTAGAAGGGATAGGTATTGAGGTCATCGCATTAAATGATGGTCGGCAAACTTTAAATTATTTAAAACAAATAGCCGATGAGGGAAAAAATCCAGCCCATGATTTTCTGATGTTAATTTCTGATATCGAAATGCCAGAAATGGATGGCTATACCTTAACGACAGAAATTCGCCATGATCCGCGCATGAAAGATATGCATATTTTATTGCATACTTCTTTGTCGGGTGTATTTAATTTAGCAATGGTAAAGCGTGTGGGGGCCAGCGATTTCTTGGCTAAGTTTCATCCTGATGAATTAGCAAGTCGTGTAATGGATCGTATTAAGCAATTGGATGGCTCTCAAAATTAAATATGAGAATGCCTTAAGTATTTAGTTTATCTTGGTGTAAGAGTGAACAGGCCTGTGTCTGATAATTTCGGATTTGAACAATTTCGTGTCTTTTTAGAAAAAAATAGTGGTATCCAATTAGGAGAAAATAAACAGTATTTAGTAAATAGTCGACTTAATAAATTGATGGAGCAAAATAGTATTAAAACTCTGGATGAGTTAGTTAGAAAGCTTCAAGCCAGCCCGCGTAGCTCTTTACAAATCCAAGTAATTGACGCTATGACAACTAATGAAACTCTGTGGTTTCGGGATACTTATCCTTTTGATGTATTAAAACAGCGTCTGTTGCCTGAGTTGGTTAGGGAAAATATGGGGCAGCGCCTACGGATATGGTCTTCGGCTTGTTCTTCGGGTCAAGAGCCTTATTCTATTTCTATTGCCATTGATGAGTTTGAGCAGGCTAATCCTGGTCTGTTGAAAGCAGGTGTTCAAATTGTAGCCACTGATCTTTCAGGAAGTATGTTAAATATATGCCGGCAAGCGGAGTACGATAGTTTAGCTATTGGACGAGGCTTGTCTTCTGATCGCTTGCAGCGTTTTTTTGATAAAAAAGAAGAAAGTCGATGGCAAGTGAAAGGTAAGATTAGGAATCGTGTTGAGTTTAAAGCACTGAATTTATTAGAGAGTTATTCATCTTTAGGAAAGTTTGATATTATTTTCTGCCGTAATGTACTTATTTATTTTTCTTCAGAGCTTAAGAAAGATATTTTAAAGCAGATGCACAGTGCTTTAAAGCCGGGAGGCTATTTATTCTTGGGTGCTTCCGAAGCATTAAATGGGTTGCCAGATTTATATCAAATGATTCAATGTAATCCAGGTATTTTATATAAGGCTAAGTAATCCAAAAAATTCCACCTTAAAGCGCAGGTGACAGAAATTTGCCATTCATTGGGTGATCTTGGATTTAATGCGGCAAAAAATTGACTATGCTTTATAAATACCAATAAAAACAATAAGATATGCTCATGGTGTGACTTTTGCTTGACTCTGTCAATGTCATGCTATTTGGGAGCCATGATTGATGAGCATTAGTTTCAACAACGCTTTGGGGATTCACGAGCAAGCTCTAAGCTTTCGTAGCCAGCGTGCAGCAGTGCTGGCAAACAATCTAGCCAATGCCGATACGCCCCATTATAAAGCTAGGGATTTGGACTTTGCGGCTGCTTTAGAGGCCGCTCAGGCCGCAGCTGTTAACCAACCCTTTTCCATGGCTCAGACCCAAATGCGGCATTTGGCGGGGACTGGGCTAACTGATACTAATCCTGCGTTGCGTTATAGAACACCACATCACCCGTCCATTGATCAGAATACGGTAGACGCAGAATTGGAGCAGGCGGAGTATGCCAAGAACTCTGTAGATTTTCAGGCTAGTTTTACGTTCTTAAATAATAAGTTCAAAGGCATCATGAATGCCTTGCGAGGAGAATAATTAAGTATAAATTGGGAAAGGAGGAGTATTATGTCGTTAGCGAACGTATTTAATATTGCTGGTTCAGGAATGAGTGCTCAAAGTACGCGTTTGAACACTATTTCAAGTAATATTGCAAACGCGGAAACAGTGTCATCGAGTATTGATAAGACCTACAGAGCCCGACATCCTGTATTTGCAACCCTGATGCTAGATCAGCAAGGTCAAACATCAAACTCTTTATTTTCAGGGGAAGATCAAGCCGGGGTAGGGGTTCAGGTTGCAGGTATTGTTGAGGATTCATCTGAGCTGGAAATGCGTTACGAACCCAATCATCCTGCTGCTAATGAGCAGGGTTATGTTTATTACCCGAATGTAAATATTGTTGAGCAAATGGCTGATATGATATCGGCTAGCAGATCCTTTCAAACTAACGCAGATATAATGGCTACTGCAAAAACGATGATGCAGCGGGTATTAACCTTAGGGCAATAAAATATAGGGCCTATTATTATGTCTGTAGTTAGAAATACAGGAACTAATACCGATAATTCGGTAAGCCAGTATCAGTTTAGTGAAACTGCGGATGCTGCTACTAAGGAGTTGGGTGAGACTCAATTTCTTGAGCTGTTAGTCGCTCAGTTAAATAACCAAAACCCGCTTGATCCTCAAGACAATACAGAGTTTATTGCACAGTTAGCTCAGTTGAGTACGGTGGAGGGAATCAATAAGCTCAATACCAGTCTTGAAAGCATCCTTTCTGACTATCAAACATCTCAAGCGCTGCGGGGCGCAACTTTGGTGGGGCGATCCGTTATTGTTGAGGGATCCAAGGCCGTAGTAGATACGGCAAAGACCTTTAATGGAAGTTTGGTGTTGCCAGCCAGCAGCAGTAAAGTATTTGTTGATGTTTACGATGCCTCTGGGACTCCTGTTGATCGCATTGAGCTTGGGGAGCAGGCAGCCGGAACAGTTAATTTTATGTGGGATGGTCAAGACTCTTCTGGAAATACTCTATCGCCGGGTACTTATACCTTTAAAGCTCAGGCTACTTACGATGGTGAGTCTCAAGATTTAACGACATTTTTGCCCGCTACCGTGGATACGGTAACACTGGGCCAAAATGGTAGTGAAATGGTTCTAAACTTGGCAGGAGTGGGTAGCGTGACCCTATCTCAGGTTCAGGTAATTGGACAATAACTCTAAGGGGAAATTAAATGTCATTTAATATCGCATTAAGCGGCATGAGAGCCGCTAATAAAGAGCTCGATGTAACAGGGAATAATATTGCTAACGTAGGCACTGTTGGGTTTAAGCAGTCCAGAGCGGAATTTGCTGATGCCTATGCTTCTTCCTTTTTAGGTACAGGTAGCAGTAGTACACAAAAAAGCAGCGGAGTGCGTCTATCTACTGTTTCTCAACTATTTAATCAGGGGAATATTAGCTCAACGGACAACGCGTTAGATTTGGCAATTAACGGGAGCGGTTTTTTTCAGGTTAGCAATAATGGTGTGATGGGGTATACGCGAGCAGGTTATTTTGGTCTTGATAATCAAGGCTATATTATAACCAATCAAAATCATAATCTTCAGGGTTACACCGTAGATGCTGCAGGCAATTTGCAAAATGGTGTTATTGGAAATTTGCAGATTGTAACTGATGGTCTAGCCCCAAAGCCAACCTCATCCATTAATCAGGTGTTTAATTTAAATTCGTCGATGTCGGCTCCTACTGTAACTCCTTTTAGTGCAGATGATCCTGCGAGCTATAATTCATCAACCTCGGTGAATATGTATGACTCTCAAGGAAACGTGCATGTCATGCGCCAGTATTTTGTTAAAACCAGTTCAAATACTTGGGATATGCATATTTTAATTGATGGGCGTAATCCAGGTGATCCGACAGCTACCACGCCTTATACTTTAAGTATGGATTTTTCAACCAATGGTGGACTGAATACTATTACGTCAGCGTCTACAGGTATAACAATTGATCCAGATACCAATATGGTTAATTTAACTAATTGGACTCCTGCAGCAGAAACTAATGCTTTAGATGCTAATGGAAATAAAATTTGGGCAGCTAATGGAGCAGTAGCTAACCCAGCAGGGGTTAGTATGAATTTTACTGAGGCCGCCCAGTTTGCTACAACCTTTTCGGTAGATAGTCTTAGTCAAGATGGATATGGTGCTAGTGCTTTCAGTGGTCTTGAGATTGATAGCGATGGCATGATTTATAGCCGCTATACTAATGGACAACTAAAAGTACAAGGGCAGGTTATTTTATCTGATTTTATCAACCCACAGGGTCTAACTCCTCTAGGTGATAGTTTGTGGGCTGAGTCTATGGATTCTGGGCAGCCGGTGCGTAATCCTCCAGGGTTTGGCACTTTGGGTGCTATTCAGTCCGCAGCATTGGAAGACTCTAACGTTGATCTTTCAGAGCAATTAGTGGATTTGATCGTAGCGCAACGTAATTATCAGGCTAATGCAAAAACCATTGAGACAGAAAGCTCTATTACCCAAACTATTATTGGTCTACGTTAATGATCTCTAATAAATAGGGGTAGTCATGGATAAGTTTGTTTATATTGCTATGACCGGCGCTAGGCAGAATGCGGCTGCATTGCAGGCGCATTCTAATAACTTGGCCAATATTTCTACGACAGGCTTTCAGCGTGATTTTGCTCAAGCGCGTTCAATGCCTGTTTTTGGTGAGACTTTGCCAGCCCGTGTTTACGCCATGACTGAGCGGCCGGGCACGGATTTCTCTCCCGGTGTCCTTCAGGAAACAGGGCGAGATTTAGATGTTGCGGTAAATGGAGAGGGTTGGATTGCGGTACAAACGCCAGAAGGTGGTGAAGCTTATGTGCGCACAGGGCGTTTAAACATCGACGCTCTGGGTATGCTTAGAACGGCTGATGGATTTCCTGTGTTAGGAAATGGCGGCCCCATTGCAGTTCCTCCAGAAGAGAAAGTGGAAGTAGGTTTAGACGGTACAGTAAGTATTCGTATTTTAGGAGAGGATCCTAATTTATTAGTAACTGTAGATCGTTTAAAACTGGTAAAGCCAGAGCTAAGTCAACTTAAAAAAGGAACAGATGGTTTAATTCGAGCCGAAGGAGCACCTCCACCGGTAGATGCACAGGTGCAAATTGTTTCTGGGTTTTTAGAGGCAAGTAATGTCAGTGCTGTGGATGAAATGACCTCTATATTAGCCTTGTCTCGACAATTTGAACTCAATGTGAAAATGATGCGTACTGCTGAAGAGGACTCTCGAGCAATGGCGCGCATTCTCCAATCATAATTTAATGCTTTTGGGTAGACTATGCTATCGGCACTTTGGGTCAGTAAAACCGGGTTATCAGCGCAGGATATTAACCTGCGCACTATTTCAAACAATTTAGCCAACGTTTCTACGACTGGTTTTAAAAAGGATCGAGCCGAGTTTCAGGATTTGTTATATCAAATTGTTCGCCAACCGGGAGCCCAATCAACACAAAATACCGAGTTACCTACAGGGTTACAGTTAGGTACAGGGGTGCGTATTGTCGGCACGCAAAAAATATTTACTACGGGCAGTCTGCAAACAACGGATCAGCCTTTAGATATGGCTATTAATGGTAGGGGGTTTTTCCAAATTATGACCCCTGATGGAACCATTGCTTATACTCGTGATGGAACTTTTCATTTAGATGCTGATGGGCAAATTGTAACTGCAAGTGGTTATGAGTTAGAGCCTGCCATTGTTGTTCCTCCAGAAACTCAAACTTTTACAGTAGGTGAGGATGGTACAGTTTCTATTACTATGGCCGGTCAAGCAGCAGCTCAGGTTATTGGTAATATACAAACAGCAGATTTTATTAATCCAGCGGGCTTGCAGGCGATTGGTAATAATTTATTTTTAGAAACCTTTTCCAGTGGTGCCCCTCAAGTCAGTCAACCGGGGAATAATGGATTAGGTACTGTTTTACAAAATACACTAGAAACTTCCAATGTTAGCGTAGTGGAAGAGTTGGTTAATATGATCACTACTCAGCGTGCTTACGAGATGAACTCTAAAGTTATTTCGACGGCAGATCAAATGATGGGTTATTTGAACCAAAACCTCTAATAGGGTATTGAGGGTATTTATGACCCGAGTATTTATACTCTGTATAGCCAGCGTTACCTTAACGGCTTGCGTGGCACCGCCTCCTAAGCCGAATGATCCTTATTATGCTCCAGTTTTACCGCGAACCCCTATTCCAGCTTCGCAAAATCAAGGGGCTATATATCAGTCGGGGTTTGATGTTTCGTTGTGGGATGATCGTAGAGCGCGTCGGATTGGCGATGTAATCACTATTACCTTAGATGAAAGCACTCAAGCTAGTAAAAATGCAGACTCTAAATTAACTAAGGACAGTACAACAGATTTAGGGCTTACTTCTTTTTTGGGAGGAGTATTGTCTATGTCTAGCCCTATTTCTAGTAATAGAAAAACACTGGATGCTAGTTATGATGCCCGGCGAGAAACAGATGGCTCCGGTGAAGCTGAGCAAAGTAATAGTTTAACAGGTTCTATTACTGTCACTATTTCAGAAGTTTTACCCAATGGTGTGTTGGCAGTACGGGGCGAAAAGTGGGTCACTCTAAATACAGGTGATGAGTTAATTCGGATTTCCGGGCTGATTCGCAAAGAGGATATTATGCCGGATAACACCGTATCTTCGAGTCGAGTGGCCGATGCACGCATTACCTATTCAGGGACAGGAACCTTTGCTGAAGCCAGCCAGCCGGGTTGGTTAGATCGTTTCTTTATCAGCCCTCTGTGGCCATTTTAAGGGGGGAGCATGTCTGGGCTTAGGTTATTCATCGGTTTGTTGTTTGGCCTCGTAAGTTTAGGCGTACAGGCCGAGCGCTTGAAGGATTTAGTCAGTATTCAGGGTGTACGTACGAACCAACTGGTAGGCTACGGTTTGGTTGTAGGTCTAAACGGAACGGGAGACCAGACAACACAGACACCTTTTACCATCCAGACATTCAAGAATATGCTAGCCCAGTTCGATATACAGTTACCGACCAATATTGGAACCATCCAATTAAAAAACGTTGCAGCGGTTTCTATCCATGCGGATTTACCGCCCTTTGCCAAGCCCGGTCAAGTGATTGATATCACAGTATCCTCTATTGGGAACGCCAAGAGCCTGCGTGGTGGCAGTCTATTGATGACTCCATTGCGTGGTATTGACGGTAATGTGTACGCCATCGCTCAGGGGAACTTGGTTGTAGGCGGCTTCGACGCTGGTGGGGCTGATGGGTCGCGTATTACGGTCAATGTACCTTCCGCAGGCCGCATTCCATCGGGAGCTACGGTTGAGCGGCCTGTCCCCAGTGGTTTTGAGCAGGGTTCTAGCTTGGTGCTGAACTTGAACCGTCCTGATTTTACTACGGCAAAAAATATCGTTGATCAAATCAACGACTTACTGGGGCCTGGAGTTGCTCAGGCCTTGGATGGTGGCTCTATTCGGGTGAGCGCCCCGGCAAACGTCAACCAGCGGGTGGACTATTTATCCGTCCTCGAAAACCTTGAGGTCGCACCGGGACAGGCTGTTGCTAAGGTTATTATTAATTCGCGTACAGGCACCATTGTCATTGGCCAAAACGTGCGTGTTCAGCCCGCCGCCGTAACACACGGCAGCTTGACGGTGACGATTTCTGAGGATACGACCGTCAGCCAACCTAACCCTTTATCGGGAGGACAGACGGCTGTAGTGCCTCGTTCAAGGGTGCAGGCTGAACAAGAAGCGCGTCCGATGTTCAAGTTTGCGCCTGGAGTGACGTTAGATGAGATAGTGCGAGCTGTTAATCAAGTGGGTGCAGCTCCGGGAGACTTAATGGCTATTTTAGAAGCGCTCAAGCAAGCAGGGGCTTTACAGGCTGACTTGATCGTCATTTGAGGTTGGATGCGATGTCCGCAACATTGGATAAGGTGGCCTACACGGATTTAAATCGTCTTAATCGCCTAAAGGTAGGGGATCAAGACAGCGAAGCCAATATTCGTAAAGTGGCTCAAGAGTTTGAAGCCGTATTTTTGGGGCAAATGCTGAAATCTATGCGCGCCGCCAGTGATGTATTGGCAGACAAAGAGAGCGTTGAGCATAGTTCAGCCGTGCGCCAGTATCGGGATATGTACGATCAACAAATGGCGTTAAGCCTGTCGCAGGAGGCCGGTGGGATAGGTTTAGCGGATAACTTGGTGCGTCAATTACGCCAGCGAAAAGGTACTCAACTACAGGGATCAAATACCCTGAGCTCAGAGGTGCGTAACGATGCGCCTTTGCTTAATCGACGGCGTTTGGCTTTTGCCAGTCGTAGTCAAGTGGTGGCAGGATCTCAAGCGACTTTTGGGGCTGATCTGTCGGCTCAGACGGTACGCAAAAACTTAGGCTTATCCGCCAGTCAACAAAGGTTGACCCAGAGTTCACAGACAGAAGTTGTGTCAAAGTCTCAGAATATCGTGCGCTTGGCCGATAAGACCCAAGGTGTGTGGAATCAGCCGTTTCGTTCGCAGGAGCAGTTTATCGCAGCACTCGTACCTATGGCCGAGCGAGCAGCAGAAAAGTTAGGAGTTGATCCCGAATTTTTGGTGGCTCAGGCAGCCCTTGAAACCGGTTGGGGGAAATCCGTTTTACGCACGGCTGAGGGGCAAAGTAGCCATAACCTGTTTGGAATTAAATCAACGGGATCTTGGGATGGGTCGGCTGCACAATCAATGACCACAGAATACGTACAGGGTAAAGCAGTACGTCAGAAGGAAGGCTTTAGGGTCTATAATTCATTTGAGCAAAGCTTTGAAGATTACGCACTGCTGCTGCAAAACTCTAAACGCTATACCCAAGCGTTAAAGGTTGCAGCATCAGGGGACTCCACAGGCTTTATGCAGGAGTTGCAAAAAGCAGGATATGCGACTGATCCAAACTATGCGCGCAAAATTACTCAAATTGCACGCCAAGTAGAACAAACTTATCAAAATATTGCTGATGCCGGTATGGCACCTATCACACGTACTAGAGGTTAAAAATCATGGCTGACCTACTCAGTATTGGCCGTTCCGGATTAACTGCCAGCAGAACACAGCTAACCACTACCGGTCATAATATCGCCAACGTGGACACCCCCGGTTATAGCCGGCAAATTGTCACCAAAATAGCAGAGTCAACTCGGGTCGCTAATACCGGTTATGTGGGGTCGGGAACCTCGGCGGTGAGTGTGCGTCGGGCCTACAGTGAGTATTTAACAACGCAGGTTCGCACCAATACCACGAAAAACAGCCATGCCGTTGCTTTTCAGTCTCAAGTTGAAACACTAGATTCTTTATTAGCCGATTCTACGACGGGTATTGGTTCTGCTTTAGATAGTTTTTTTACTTCATTGCAGACAGCCTCTACCGATCCGGCTAATACAACAACGCGTCAATTAGTGCTTTCAGATGCTGGAGCTTTAGCTCAACGCTTTAACAGCTTAAATGCGACAATTTCTGAGCAAAACTCATTAATTAATAAAGAAATTAGAGCAGTTGGTTCGCAAATTAATGGACTGGCTGAGACCATTGGTAAGTTAAACGAAGCTATTGCAACAGCAAGCTCTAAAGGCGAGCAGCCTAATGAGTTGATGGATAGTCGTGACGAAGCCATTAGAGAGCTTTCCTCTTATATCGGCGTTAGTGTTGTTCAGCAAGATAACAGCACATTAAACGTATTTATAGGTAATGGGCAGCCTTTAGTGGTAGGTGAAAAGGTAAATGCTTTAGAGGTTTCTCGTGATGTGGATGATCCTACACAGGTTGAAATCAACTTTGTTAATGAAAGCTCTAAGCGTGCGATTACGGGGCAATTAAATGGTGGCACCTTAGGTGGATTAATTGATTTTAGAGATAAAGTGCTCATCCCCTCTTTAAACTCTTTGGGGCAAATGGCGCTGGCTTTCTCAGACGCAGTAAATACCCAGTTATCTCAAGGGGTTGATTTAAACGGAAACAGTGGAGCCGCGCTTTTTACGGATATTAACGATGACGCTTTAGCATCTCAGCGCGTTACACCATCTACTTATAATAGTTCCGAAATAGATGGCAGTTTAAGAATTACAAGTGCTGCTAATTTGGTAGCGAGTGACTATCAACTCAGATTTGATGGGAGTAACTATACTGCTCTGCGCTTAAGCGATGGTGCTTCTATCCAAGTAAGTCAAGATGACCAAGGAGTGCTGACCTTTAAAGATACTCTAGGTCAGGATCAGGGTTTTAGTGTGACTTTAACAGGTAGTCCAGTTTCTGGAGATAGTTTTACTTTATTACCCACTCGTCAGGCTGCTGGGGATATCCAAGCAATATTGACCCAGCCTGATCAGTTAGCGTTAGCGGCCCCTTTGCGTAGTGAAGCAGCAGCCCAAAACTCAGGTACAGGCAGTATTGGCCAGCCTGAGCTTGTGGGTTCGTCTGGATCTGATTTTGAAAGTCTGGAGGCTATTTCCTCTATAACTTGGACTTATAATGCTGATGGGGAGTTGACTGCAACAGCACCTAACGTACCTGATGGTTTTTCGGTCGTTATTACTCCCGAAAATATCTCAATTGATTCTAGTAATACAAATACCCTAAGTTATAGCTTGGCGATTAATAATGGGACGAGTAGTGTCAGCTATAATATTCAACAAGATTTTAGTGGAATTCCTAAAGAAGGCGACAGCTTTACGGTATCTTTTAATAGCCAAGGTGTAGGTGATGGCCGTAATGCTCAAGCCTTAGTTGATTTACAGGATAAGCAAATTCTCGGAGTTACTCGCAGTAGCTCAGGTTACAGTTTGTCTGATGCTTACGGAAATATGGTGGAGTCTGTAGGTACTACTACGGCAGTAGCGCGTCAGGAAGTTCAGGTAACTGGTGCTGTATTAACCCAGGCTACCAATAGCAGAAACTCTCTGTCGGGTGTTGATTTAGATGAAGAGGCTGCCAACTTAATTAAATTTGAGCAGTATTATAATGCTTCTGCTCAGGTTATTCAGGTGGCTCGTTCAATGTTTGACACTCTGCTTGCAGCCTTTCGGTAAATAGGAGCTTTTTATGAGCGTACGTATTTCTACTTTGCAAGCTTTTGAGAGTGGTCTTTCAGGGATACAGCGCAACTACTCAAAAATGATCAAAACTCAGGAGCAGATCAGTAGCGGGAATCGCATTTTAACTCCTGGTGATGACCCTGTTGCCTCGGTACGCTTAATTCAATTAGAGAAGCAGCAGGAAAGTTTAAACCGATATCAAAGTAACTTAAAAACGGCTCAAAGTAGTTTGACAGAGCAAGAAACCACGTTAAATTCTGTTAATACTATTTTGCAGAGTGTTAGAGAGTTGGCTGGGCAGGCAGGTAATGGTGCGCTGGATGCTGAAGGGCGTTCTGCTATAGCTCTTGAGCTATCGGAGTATGAAAATCAACTCCTAGGCTTGATGAATACCAAGGACGCTAAGGGAAACTACTTGTTTTCCGGGTTTCAGGCGAAAACTCAGCCCTTTGTTAAAAGTGCGGATGGTTCGTACAGCTATCAGGGGGATACCGGTCAGCGCAGTCTTAAAGTGGCAGACTCTCTAACTATGGCCATCAGTAACGATGGTCAAACGGTATTTGGGGCTGTTTCTAATGCGGCTCGTTTTGCAACTTCGGTAGTTTCCACTACAGATAATACCACGTTGCGAGTTTCTAATCCTGTTGTGATCAGTGAAACTGCTGCGAAAGAATTTCCAGATGCAGGCATAGAAGTACGCTTCAGTACCGATGATCCAAACTCTTATGAAGTCTATTCTTTGTCTAATCCTGACAAAGTATTAGCAACAGGAAAAATGGATTCCAATGCTGAGAGTACAGATACATTGCTGGTGGCTGGGGTAAGTATTCAGTTAGATGGTGCTCCCGCAGGAGGTGAGGTCTTCAGAGTACAGCCTTCTTCTACTTCTGCGGGTAAGCAGGGGATATTGGATACTCTGGCTCAATTACGTCAGTCACTGGAGAATTCTTCAGCTACTTCTTATGATATTCGTGATTCGGTAGCGGCTGCTTTAACGAATATCGACAATGGTATTAATAGCGTCGATTCAGCGCGCTCTAGTATTGGCGCTCGGCTTAATGTTATTGATATTACGCAAACGGATCATGATAATGTATTATTGATCAATAAGTCGATGCAGGCTGATTTAAGGGAAGTTGATTATGCTGAAGCAATATCAACCTTGGCGCTGCAAAAAACTATTTTGGAAGCAGCTCAGCGTAGTTATGTTCAGATTAATGGTTTGAGTCTGTTTAACTTTATGTAGGTTGTTTGGTTGGTATTTTAATTGGGATAGGGAGTAAAAGGAGTTCTATATGAGTAAAATTTTGCTAAATACGCTGATGGGTTTGGTTTTGGGTTTGTCTGCTGCGCTAGGATATGCGGAGCAGGCAAAGGAGGAGGTTAAGCCTCAGCAAGAGGTAGTACCTACACCCTCTGTCGATAAACCCAGTGCGCCGACTCCGCCAGAGTCTTTGGTAGCGACCGCTAAGGTGAATCTAAATACCGCTGATGAGCTGACGCTGAATCGGGCTCTGATTGGTATAGGCCCAGCTAAAGCTAAGGCCATCGTGGAGCACCGCACGGCCCATGGCCCCTTTACCTCAGTAGATGACTTATTAGAGGTTAAGGGGATTGGGCCTGCCACATTGGAGAAAAACCGAGCCATACTCACTGTGGACTAACTCAGTTCTAGGAGATGGGCTGAGGTATTGTAGCGTTGGTTTGTGCATCCAGTGCCTGCCCGTTGATACCTCGGCTATCAGCTCCCATGAGGTAGAGGTACAGAGGCATGATTTCTTCAGGGCTAGGACGGTCAAGGGGGTTTTCTCCGGGGTACGCCTGAGCCCTCATATCGGTACGAGTCCCACCGGGATTGATGCTGTTCACTCTAATCGGTTCTACCCCTTCCAGTTCATCAGCCAGTACCTGCATTAAGCCTTCGGTGGCAAACTTAGAAATGGCATAAGCTCCCCAATAGGCGCGGCCTTTGCGTCCTACACTGCTGGAAGTAAAAATAACCGAAGCCTGTTCTGCTTGCTTGAGCAGGGGTAAACAGGCCTGAGTCAACATCAGGGTTGCGTTGAGGTTAATTTGCATGACTTGCATAAAATCTTTGGGGCTTAATTGTTCTATAGAGGTACGCGGCCCCAAGATGGAGGCATTCAGCAGTAAGCCATCCAAGCGCCCAAAGTTTTGTTGTATCAGTTGAACTAGGGCTTGGTAATCTTTGGGTTTAGCCGTTTCCAGATCAAAAGGAATGGAGACAGGTTGTGGATGGCCAGCGGCTTCGATCTCATCATAAACCGAGCTTAGGTGCGCCTCGGTTTTGCCCAGTAATAAAACCGTTGCTCCATGCGCAGCGTAGGCTTTAGCTGCTGCTGCGCCTATGCCGCGACCTGCCCCGGTCACAAGAATGATGCGCTGATGCAGTAAATGAGCAGGGGCAGTATAGGAGAACATAAAAACTCTTTTTAAATGAAGTTGAGGGTCTCATCAGCAACGGCAGATGGCTTGATCCAATATTTTGCGTAAATCACTAGGCTGGTCGATGACAGCATCTGCACCCCAGTGGTGAGCATTATCTTGCGGATGAATATAACCATAGCTGACGGCTAGGGTGCGGCATCCTGCGGCTTGGCCTGATTCAATATCGCGCCGATCATCTCCGATAAATAGCACCTCTGCAGGCTGTAGCCCAAGCTGTTGGCAAGCCAGTAACACGGGCTCTGGGTCGGGCTTACTGCGTTGCACATGCTCTGGGCAGACTAAAACCGCTGATCTTGAGGCTAAGCCAAGCTGCTGCATGATGGGCTCAGCGAAACGCAGTGGTTTGTTAGTTACCACCCCCCAAGAGAGTTTGGCCTGCTCAATATCGCGCAGTAATTCATCCATGCCTTCAAACAGGCTGCTGTGAACTGCACAACGCTGGCTGTAGTGTTCTAAGAACTCTTGGCGTAAGGCTTCGCAAACTTCCGAGTCTGGGTCTACCTCAAAGCCTGCCAAGATCATCGCTTTAGCACCCCCAGAGGCAACGGTTCGGATGCAGGCTTCAGGTACGGGCTCTAAGCCTCGGTTATGGCGCATATCTTGGATGATGGCGATAAAGTCGGGAGCGGTATCCAGTAGAGTGCCATCCATGTCGAATAAAACGGCGCGTAGTGACATCAGTGTTCCTTGATGGTTTGGATCATGTAGTTGACATCAACGTCTGAGGATAACTTGTAAATTTTAGTCAGGGGATTATAGGTAGTACCAATAATATCCCGTACTTCTAAGTCGGCTGTACGAGCCCAAGCACCCAGCTCTGATGGGCGGATAAATTTCTTGAAGTCATGGGTGCCACGAGGCAACAGTTTCAGCAGGTATTCAGCCCCAATGATGGCTAGTAGGTAGGATTTTGGGTTGCGGTTGAGGGTAGAGAAAAACACTTGGCCACCCGGTTTTACCAATTGAGCACAGGCTCGGATGACAGACAGGGGATCAGGGACGTGCTCCAGCATTTCCATGCAGGTAACTACATCAAATTGGCCGGGTAACTCTTTGGCTAAGGCCTCCGCCGTGATTTGCCGGTAATCAATCTGTAAGCCTGACTCCAATTGGTGTAAGCGGGCTACGGCTAAGGGCGCTTCTCCCATATCAATGGCGGTTACTGTTGCACCACGACGGGCCATAGATTCGCTGAGAATTCCTCCTCCACAGCCGACATCCAAAACTTTTTTTCCGGCTAAGGAGATGTGTTCATCAATCCAGTTGACTCGTAAGGGATTGATCTCGTGCAGGGGTTTGAATTCACTTTCACGATCCCACCAGCGGTGGGCTAAGGCTTCAAATTTAGCGATTTCTGCGTAGTCAATGTTGCTCATGGAGGAATACCTTTTAAAAACAGTTAGCGGTTAAGCAGAAGTAGCTTCGCCAATTTTTTGTGCCCAGGCTTTGGCTGTGGCAATAAGCTGAGTTTCGTCCAGTTGCGTCAACTGATAGTTGTCCAGAAGCTTTTTTCCAGCAACCCAAAGGTGGCGCGCTTGGTTGCGATTGCCTGCGTAAATCAGTTGGGATACGGGATCATATAAAGGTTGTTGGCTCAATCCTGAAAGGTCAAAAGCCACGATGTCGGCCTGTTTACCTAACTCCAAAGAGCCAATCTGATCCTCTAGGCCTAGGGCTCGGGCTCCATTAAGGGTCGCCATGCGTAGGGCTTGATGGGCATTTAAAGCGGTAGCTGAGCCGGAAACGGCTTTAGCCAGCAGAGCGGCAGTGCGGGTTTCTCCCAGTAAGTCTAGGTCGTTATTACTGGCGGCTCCGTCGGTGCCTATGGCCACGTTCACTCCGGCCTCCCAGAGCTGTTGCACCGGGCAAAATCCGCTGGCTAATTTCAGATTGGATTCTGGGCAGTGGATAATCTGGCAGTTGTAGCGCGTAAGTAGGGCTAAATCTTCTTCATTAACCTGGGTCATATGTACTGCTTGAAAGCGTGGCCCCAGCAGTTGCAGTCGAGCCAGTCGAGCCAATGGCCGCTCATTATTGCGATGTAGCGCTTCATGAACCTCATGGCAGGTTTCATGTACATGCATGTGGATGGCTAAATCTTGCTCTTCAGCCATTTGGCGCAAGTTTTCTAGGGTAGCATCGCTCACGGTATAGGGGGCGTGGGGGCCTAAAGCGATACGGATGCGTGGGTGATGGCGTAGGTCATTGTGCAGTTGGAACCCGATTCGTAAGGCCTCTTCAGCGCTGGGAGCTCCGGGAATGGGAAAGTCCAAAATAGGAACGCTGATTTGGGCCCGTATACCAGCGTCGTGTACTGATTGGCAGGCAGTTTGCGGAAAGAAATACATATCCGAAAAACAACTAATCCCACCTTTAAGCTGTTCTGCAATAGCTAGGTTGGTGCCATCTCGTACGAAGTCTTCATTGACCCAGCGGCCTTCGGCGGGCCAAATGTGGTTATTTAACCAGTCCATGAGCGGTAGATCGTCCGCTAGCCCGCGGAATAGCGTCATGGCCGCATGTCCATGTGCGTTGACCAATCCGGGGCTCAGCAGCATATCGGGAAGCTCTAATACCTCCTTGGCTGGATGCTGTAAGGCTTCGTCACGGGGTGCGAGTAGGCTAATTATCCCATCACGGATACCAAGGGCATAATCCTTCAGCACAACACCAGCCGGTTCGATCGGTACCAGCCAACTTGGAAGCAGTAATAGATCCAAAGGGGTTGGGGCAGGCATAGTGAGGGTTCCTAACCGAAATGAAAACAAACCAAAAGTGTAAATCAAAGCTTCCCAATCTGTGTGGGTTAAAACCAGAAGATCGCCCTTTGTAATGAAGATTATTGCTAGATTCAGCAGCCTGAACTGTTTTGGCGTACAATAGACAGCTTTTGAAGTCAGGGCAGGCATCATGCGTGAGCGTTTATTAGCGGCTGAAAAGGTAACCGCCATTCGGTGGCAGTCTGGCAACCTTTATCTGCTCGATCAGCGCTGTTTACCGCTTGAAGAGCAATGGCTGGTTTATGATTCTGCCGCAACCGTTGCCCAAGCTATTCGCGATATGGTGGTGCGTGGCGCTCCGGCTATCGGTATCACTGCGGCTTATGGCGTGGTATTGGCATTACGGGCCCGTTTGGCGGCTGGTGGTCACTGGCGCTTGGCGCTGGATGAGGATTTTCAGATTTTGGCAGCTTCTCGGCCTACGGCGGTTAACCTGTTTTGGGCGCTGGATCGCATGCGGGAGCGTTTGAACGCTTTATCCGCTCTGCCAGAAGTCGAGTTGCTGGCACAGATGGAAGCCGAAGCCATTGCCTTGCATGAAGCGGATCGTGAAGCCAATCTAACCATGGCCCAATTTGGGGTGGATTTGATCCGCAAACACAAAGCGGGCCCACAGCACCTCTTAACCCACTGTAATACGGGAGCCTTGGCTACAGGCGGTTTTGGTACGGCCTTAGGGGTGATTCGTGCTGCCTACTTGGAAGGTTTGGTCGAGCGGGTACATGCTGATGAGACTCGTCCTTGGCTGCAAGGCTCAAGGTTGACAGCGTTTGAGCTAGCCGGAGAGGGTATTCCTGTTAGCCTCAATGCGGATTCGGCCGCGGCGCACTTAATGAAATCTGGAGCCATTACTTGGGTCATCGTGGGGGCTGATCGCATTACCGCCAATGGTGATGTCGCCAACAAAATCGGTACGTATCAATTGGCCGTTCTAGCCATGCACCACGGCGTGCGTTTCATGGTGGTGGCTCCTAGCTCTACTATTGATATGCAATTGGCTTCAGGGGATGAAATTCCCATCGAGGAGCGGGCGGGTACTGAGTTGTTAGAGGTTCATGGCCAGCGCTTTGCTGCTGAAGTAGAAGCTTTTAATCCCGTGTTTGATGTAACCCCCGCCGATTTGATTGATGCCATTATCACAGAGAAAGGCGTGGTGGAGCGGCCCAATGCTGAGAAGATGGCCGCCCTGATGAGTCGTCGGCGACTGCATTAAGCATGAGTAGATACCCGGCTCTGTGTTACTATCTCCCCCTTTGTAATACCCCTGCTGACAATAAGGAATAGGGCTTTCCATGGGCGAACTGGCCAAAGAAATTCTCCCGGTCAATATCGAAGATGAGCTGAAACAGTCATACCTCGACTATGCCATGAGCGTCATTGTTGGTCGGGCTTTGCCGGATGTACGCGATGGCCTTAAGCCGGTGCATCGTCGGGTGCTGTACGCCATGAGCGAAATGGGCAACGACTGGAATAAACCTTACCTCAAATCAGCGCGGATCGTGGGGGATGTGATCGGTAAATACCATCCCCACGGCGACTCAGCGGTATACGACACCATCGTGCGTATGGCCCAGCCGTTCTCTCTGCGCTATATGCTGGTCAATGGCCAAGGAAACTTCGGCTCGGTGGACGGCGACTCTGCAGCGGCCATGCGTTACACCGAAGTACGGATGTTTAAGTTCACCCACGAGTTACTGGCCGATCTGGACAAGGAAACCGTAGATTGGGTGGATAACTACGACGGCTCCTTAAAAATCCCCGCCGTACTGCCCACTCGTATTCCCAATCTGCTGGTCAACGGTTCTAGTGGTATTGCTGTGGGTATGGCCACCAATATTCCGCCGCACAACCTCAATGAAGTCATTGACGGCTGTTTGGCATTGATCGACAACGCAGACTTGTCGGTCGATGACTTAATGCAGTACATCCCAGGCCCGGACTTCCCCACAGCGGGCATTATCAACGGGCGTGCAGGCATTATTGAGGCCTACCGTACGGGCCGTGGCCGTATTTATGTGCGCGCCAAGGTTGATATTGAGGACATGGATAAAGGCAGTAACCGCCAGCAGTTAGTGGTGACTGAGCTGCCTTATCAGGTCAACAAAGCGCGCTTGATTGAAAAAATCGCCGAGCTGGTTAAAGAGAAGAAGATCGAAGGCATCACTGAGCTGCGCGACGAGTCTGATAAAGATGGCATGCGAGTGGTGATTGAGCTGCGTCGCGGTGAAGTGCCGGACGTGGTGCTGAATAATCTCTATGCTCAGACCCAGTTGCAAAACGTGTTCGGTATTAACATGGTGGCGCTGGTAGATGGCCAGCCGCGTTTGCTGAACCTCAAAGATTGCTTAGAAGCCTTTGTGCGCCACCGCCGCGAAGTCGTGACCCGGCGCACGGTGTATGAGCTGCGCAAAGCCCGTGAGCGCGGCCATATTCTGGAAGGCCAAGCGGTTGCTCTGTCCAACATTAATCCCGTGATTGAGCTGATCAAAGCCTCACCCAGCCCCGCAGAAGCCAAAGAGCGCTTGCTGGCCACTGCTTGGGAGTCCAGTGCTGTCGAGGCCATGGTTGCACGGGCAGGAGCTGAAACCTGCCGCCCGGACGATCTGCCCGAAGAATACGGACTGCGCGAAGGCCGCTATTACCTATCGCCAGAGCAAGCTCAAGCCATTCTGGAATTGCGCCTGCACCGTTTAACCGGCCTAGAGCACGATAAGCTGCTGGCTGAATATCAGGAAATTCTGACTCAAATCGGTGAACTGATCCGCATCCTGACCAGCCAAGAGCGGCTGATGGAAGTGATTCGGGAAGAGTTAGAGAAGGTTAAGACTGAATTTGGTGATAAGCGCCGGACTGAGATCACCGCCTCGCGCGTAGATTTGACTATTGCTGACCTGATCACTGAAGAAGAGCGGGTAGTGACCATTTCCCACGGTGGCTACGCCAAGACCCAACCCTTGGCGGCGTATCAAGCGCAACGCCGTGGCGGACGGGGTAAAGCGGCTACCGGGGTAAAAGACGAAGACTATGTGGAGCATCTGCTGGTCGCCAACAGTCACACCACGCTGTTGCTGTTCTCCAGCAAGGGCAAGGTCTATTGGCTGAAGACCTACGAAATCCCCGAAGCTTCGCGCACGGCACGGGGTCGTCCTCTGGTCAATTTGCTGCCCTTGATGGAGGGTGAGCGTATTACCGCCATGCTTTCTGTTGACTTAGAAGCATTGCAGCAATCTGGAGGCGAAGAGGATTTAGACGAGGAAGTGGCTGTTATCGAAGGCGAAGTTGTCACTGAGTCTGATACAACTGACGAATCAGAGGGTGAAACGCCGGAGTTGGTTGCCGAGCCAACAGGTGCTTATATTTTCATGGCCACAGCGTTCGGTACAGTGAAGAAAACTCCGCTGGTGCAATTTAGCAAGCCTCGTAGTAATGGCTTGATTGCTTTGAAGTTGGACGAGGGGGATACCCTAATTGCGGCTGCGATCACCGATGGCTCGAAAGAAGTCATGTTGTTCTCTAGCGCAGGCAAAGTGATCCGTTTCGCGGAAAGTGTTGTGCGTATCATGGGGCGCGCAGCACGCGGCGTTCGAGGTATGCGTTTGAGTAAAGATCAGCAACTGATTTCAATGTTAATTCCAGAGTCAGGGGCTCAAATTTTGACTGCCTCTGAGCGCGGTTATGGTAAGCGGACACCGCTTTCTAAGTTCCCACGCCGAGGCCGAGGCGGTCAGGGTGTTATCGCCATGGTCACCAACGAGCGTAACGGCGCTTTGGTTAGCGCAATCCAAGTGCTGGATGGCGAAGAAATCATGCTGATTTCCGACCAAGGCACGCTGGTGCGGACGCGGGTGGATGAGGTTTCCCTACTGGGCCGTAACACCCAGGGCGTCACCCTGATTAAGCTGGCTGAGGACGAGCATTTGGTAGGGTTGGAGCGGGTTCAAGAGCCTTCCGACGAGGGACTGGACAGCCTTGAAGCAAGCGAGGAAGCTGTGGGCGAGGATGAACTCGAAGCCATGGCCATCAACGCCAGCAACGAAGAAGAGCATTAATCCACCCTGAAGGCTTTCAGGGTCACTGAACGAATCGAGAGAAGCAACGTGAGCAAACGCGCCTACAACTTCTGCGCCGGCCCGGCGGCACTTCCGGAAGCGGTATTGAAAAAAGCTCAAGCTGAGCTGTTGGACTGGCAAGGCAAAGGCCTGTCGGTGATGGAGATGAGCCACCGTAGCGATGAGTTTGTAGGCATCGCCACCAAGGCTGAGCAGGATCTGCGCGATCTGCTCTCCATTCCTTCCGACTATAAGGTGCTGTTCCTGCAAGGCGGTGCCAGCCAGCAGTTTGCTCAGATTCCGCTCAACTTGCTGCCGGAAAACGGTAAAGCCGATTACATCGATACCGGTATCTGGTCGAAAAAAGCCATTGAAGAAGCCGGTCGTTATGGCCGTGTGAACGTGGCTGCCAGTGCCAAGGCCTACGATTACTTCACCATCCCCGGGCAAAACGAATGGAAGTTGTCGGCGGATGCGGCCTATGTGCATTACACGCCCAACGAAACCATTGGTGGTCTGGAGTTTGGCTGGATTCCTGAAACCGGCGATGTCCCGCTGGTGGCGGATATGTCTTCCACCATCCTCTCGCGTCCTCTGGATGTTTCGCGCTTTGGCCTGATCTACGCCGGTGCCCAGAAAAACATCGGCCCCAGTGGCTTGGTGGTAACCATCGTGCGTGAGGATTTACTCGGTCGCGCGCGCAGCATTTGCCCGACCATGCTCGACTACAAGGTGGCGGCGGATAACGGCTCGATGTACAACACCCCGCCAACGCTGGCGTGGTACTTGGCGGGCCTGATCTTCGAGTGGCTGAAAGAGCAGGGCGGTTTGGAGGCCATGGGGGCGATCAACCAGCGTAAACAGCAAAAGCTGTATGACTTCATTGATGCCAGCGGCCTGTACACCAACCCCATTGCCAAAAATGACCGCTCGTGGATGAACATCCCCTTCCGTTTGGCGGATGAGAAGCTGGACAAGCCCTTCTTGGCGGGTGCAGATGCGCGTGGTTTGCTGAACCTTAAAGGCCATCGCTCAGTAGGCGGCATGCGGGCCTCTATCTACAATGCCGTGGACGAAGCCGCAGTGGATGCGCTCTTAGCCTATATGGCTGAGTTCGAGAAGGAGCACGGCTGATGAGCGCTACCGATCAGCTCAAAGCCTTGCGGGTGCGCATCGACACCCTAGACGAGCGCATCCTCGAACTGATCAGCGAGCGTGCGCGCTGTGCCCAAGAAGTCGCCCACGTCAAAATGGCGAACTTGGCTGAAGGTGAGGAGCCGGTGTTTTACCGGCCTGAGCGCGAAGCTTGGGTACTCAAGCACATCATGGAGCTGAATAAAGGCCCCCTGAGTGGTGAAGAGGTAGCACGTTTATTCCGCGAGATCATGTCCTCCTGTTTGGCGCTGGAGCAGACCCTCAAGGTGGCTTATCTAGGCCCAGAGGGAACCTTCACTCAAGCGGCCGCCCTCAAGCACTTTGGGCATTCGGTGAAAAGCCTGCCTATGGCAGCCATTGATGAGGTATTCCGCGAAGTGGTCGCCAACGCCGTAAACTTTGGCGTGGTACCCGTGGAAAACTCCACCGAAGGGGCCGTCAACCACACCCTGGACAGCTTCCTAGAACACGATTTGCTGATTTGCGGTGAAGTGGAGCTGCGCATCCATCATCATCTGCTGGTGGGTGAAAATACCCGTACCGACCGCATCACTCGGATTTACTCCCACGCTCAATCCTTGGCCCAATGCCGCAAGTGGTTGGACGCGCACTATCCGAATGTCGAGCGGGTGGCCGTTCCCAGCAACGCCGATGCAGCCAAACGGGTTAAAACCGAGTGGAACAGCGCAGCCATTGCTGGGGATATGGCCGCTAAGCTCTATGGCCTGACCTATCTGGCAGAGAAGATTGAGGATCGCCCGGACAACTCCACGCGCTTTTTGATCATCGGCACCCAAGCCGTTCCACCGACAGGGGATGATAAAACCTCCATTATCGTCTCCACCCGCAACAAACCGGGCGCGCTCTACGAGTTACTCAAGCCGTTCCACGAGAACGGTATTGACTTGACGCGCATTGAGACTCGCCCAACCCGCAGCGGCAAGTGGACTTACGCCTTCTTCATCGACCTTGTGGGCCATCACCAAGACCCACTGGTAAAAGGAGCATTGGAGAAAATCAGCCAAGAGGCTGTGGCGCTCAAAGTGTTGGGCTCTTACCCCAAAGCCGTACTGTAACTTTACTGGGCTGTTGGAGCGCTGAGCGGTCTGGCAGCCGGTTCCCCCGAGGCGTTTTTATGAGCTGTGATTTTCTGGCCCTGGCCCTGCCGGGGGTACAAAAGCTGTCACCCTATGTACCGGGTAAGCCGGTAGATGAGCTAGCCCGCGAGCTAAATCTTGATCCGGCGGGTATCGTTAAGCTGGCTAGTAATGAAAATCCCCTAGGCCCCAGTCCTAAAGCGCTGGCCGCCATTCAGAACGAATTAGCCGAACTGACTCGCTACCCTGATGGCAATGGCTTTGTACTTAAAGAAGCCTTAGCCCGCCATTACAACCTGAACTTGGAGCAAATTACTCTAGGTAATGGTTCCAACGACATTTTGGAAATGGTCGCCCATGCTTGGTTGGGGCCAGGGCTGAATGCGGTGTTCAGTGCCCATGCTTTTGCGGTTTATCCCATAGCTACGCAAGCGGTGGGCGCACAGGGTAAGGTCGTGCCAGCTAAAGACTGGGGCCACGATCTGGAAGCCCTGTTGGCCGCGATTGATGACCATACCCGTGTGGTATTTATTGCTAATCCTAATAACCCCACCGGTACTTGGTTTGGCCCACAAGCTTTAGAACAGTTTTTGCAGCAGGTTCCGAGTCGAGTACTGGTTGTTTTAGATGAGGCTTATATTGAATACGCTGAAGGTGATGAGTTACCCGACGGTATGCAATTTTTAGCCGCTTATCCCAACTTATTGGTCTCCCGTACTTTTTCCAAGGCTTACGGGCTGGCAGCCCTGCGAGTGGGGTATGCCGCATCCTCACCTGAAATTGCTGCTGTACTCAATCGAGTACGGCAGCCTTTTAACGTCAACAGCTTGGCTTTGGCAGCGGCAACAGCAGCGCTGGAAGATGTGGATTATCTACAGCGTAGTCGTCAAGCAAATACTGCCGGTATGCAGCAGTTAGAGGTTGGTTTAAAAGCACTAGGTCTGAGTTGGATTCCTTCACGCGGTAACTTTATTGCCGTGGATTTTGGCCGTGATGCGGCACCTATCAATCAAGCCTTACTGCATCAAGGCGTGATCGTTCGCCCCGTTGCCGGTTATGCAATGCCAAGTTTTTTGCGTGTCTCCATCGGTACGGAGCAAGAGAATGCGCGCTTCTTACAGGCTTTACATGAGGTACTGTCTCAGTGACAGCCGCCCAGAAACCATTACAGCGGCTCGTAGTCATTGGCTTGGGGCTGATTGGCGGCTCTTTTGCCAAAGGGATACGCGAATTAGGTCTGTTCCGCGAGGTTGTGGGTTTTGACCTAGATGCACGTAGCCAAGCTTTAGCGGTTGAGTTAGGGGTAGTTGACCGCTGTGCCGATACCCTTGAACAGGCGTGCCAAGGCGCTGATGTCATCCAAATTGCTGTGCCTATTTTGGCCTTAGAGCGGGTATTAGAGCATCTGGCTGAGATGGATTTAGGGCAAGCGGTCTTAACCGATGTGGGCAGTGCTAAGGGCAATGTCGTGCGTTGTGCTGCTCGTGCTTTTGGGACAATGCCTCCTTGGTTTGTGCCTGGCCATCCCATTGCAGGCTCTGAGCAAAGCGGCGTGACTGCTGCGAACAGTGCTTTATTTCGCCGGCATAAGGTGATTTTAACGCCCAATGCTCAAACTGACCCACAAGCCTTGGCTTTGGTTGAGCATTTATGGCGTGCCTTAGGCGCAGATGTAGAGTCAATGGAGGTCAAGCATCACGATGAAGTTTTGGCGGCTACCAGCCATTTGCCGCATTTATTGGCTTTTGGGCTGGTTGATTCCCTAGCGCGTCATCACGAAAACCAAGACATATTTCGTTATGCTGCGGGAGGCTTTCGGGATTTCACCCGTATTGCGGGTAGTGATCCTATCATGTGGCATGACATCTTTTTGGCTAATCGGGATGCCGTACTCAACATATTGGATGTTTTTACCGCAGACATTGAACGCTTGCGTGATGCGCTTGTGGCAGAAGACGGACACCACTTGCTCGGAGTTTTTACCCGAGCACGGGTGGCTCGCGAACATTTCAGCAAAATTCTGGCCCGCCGGGCTTATGTGGACGTTATGAATTCTAATAATGTGATTTTTCTGGCTCAGTGTGGCGGCGCTCTGACAGGGCATTTGCGTGTTCCGGGAGATAAATCCATTTCCCATCGCTCCATTATGTTGGGCTCCCTAGCTGACGGAGTCACCGAGGTGGAAGGCTTTTTAGAGGGCGAAGATGCCCTAGCCACCATCCAAGCCTTCCGCGATATGGGTGTGGTCATTGAAGGCCCGCAACAAGGCCGTGTAACCGTGCATGGAGTGGGTCTGCATGGCTTAAAGCCGCCACCCGGCCCGCTGTATCTGGGTAACTCCGGCACCTCTATGCGTCTACTGTCCGGTTTGCTGGCTGCCCAACCCTTCGACAGCGTTTTAACGGGTGATCCCTCTCTGTCTAAACGTCCCATGAACCGTGTGGCTAAACCGCTGCGCGAAATGGGAGCCGTCATTGAAACCGGCCCAGAAGGTCGTCCACCCCTAAACATCAAGGGTGGCCAACGCCTGACGGCCATGCATTACGAAATGCCTATGGCCAGTGCGCAGGTAAAGTCTTGCCTGTTACTCGCGGGTTTGTATGCCAAAGGCACTACCTCTGTGACCGAGCCTGCACCTACTCGTGATCATACCGAGCGCATGCTGCGTGGTTTCGGTTATCCCGTAACCGTAGAAGGTCGTACCGCCCGCCTTGAAGCAGGTCATAGCCTAAAAGCCACTAAAATCGAAGTACCGGCGGATATTTCTTCAGCGGCTTTCTTCTTAGTAGCAGCCAGTATCGCTGAGGGTTCTGATCTCGTTTTAGAGCATGTGGGGGTCAACCCAACCCGTACAGGTGTCATTGATATCCTGAAGCTGATGGGCGCGAATATTGAGCTGCTCAATCCGCGTGAGGTGGGTGGTGAGCCCGTAGCGGATATTCGTGTACGCTCAGCCGCTTTGAAAGGCATTGATATCCCTGAAGATTTAGTGCCTTTAGCCATTGATGAATTCCCCGTACTCTTTATCGCCGCCGCCTGTGCCAGTGGCCGCACTGTTTTACGGGGTGCTGAAGAGTTGCGAGTTAAAGAGTCAGACCGTATTCAGGTCATGGCCGATGGTTTGCATACGCTGGGTGTTAAAGCGACTCCCACGCCGGACGGCATCGTCATTGAAGGGGGAGCCATCGGCGGAGGTGAGGTGTTTAGTCACGGAGATCACCGTATCGCTATGTCCTTCAGTGTTGCAGCTTTAAGAGCGATCGCCCCGATTCGCATCCACGACTGCGCTAACGTGGCCACCTCATTCCCGAACTTCCTTGAATTGGCTCAAAAAGCGGGGATGCACGTCAACAAAGAGTCCGCATCATGAGTGCTTCGATCATTCCAGTTATTGCCATTGATGGCCCCAGTGGTTCAGGTAAGGGAACCATCGCCAGCCTATTAGCTCGGCACTTAGGTTGGAGCCTATTAGACTCCGGGGCCATCTATCGCTTAGTGGCTTTGGCGGCTGAATACCATCAAATTCCCCTGGATCAGGAAGCTAAACTCTCTGAATTAGCCGCTGGTTTGGATGTGCGCTTTATTCCGGCCACCGAGCAAAGCCCAGCCAACATTTTGCTTGAGGGGCAGTCAGTAACAGACTGCATCCGTACTGAGCAAGTGGGCGCTGGTGCCTCAAAGGTTGCAGCTTTACCGCAAGTACGGGCTGCACTGCTGCAACGGCAAAGGGATTTTCGTCAAACTCCGGGCCTCATTGCTGATGGGCGGGACATGGGCACCGTCGTGTTTCCAGATGCCCCCCTGAAAATATTCCTAACCGCTTCTGCCGAAGAGCGAGCGCGTAGACGCTATCTTCAGTTGAAGGACAAAAGCCCGGATGTTACTCTTACCAGCTTACTTGGCGAGATAAACGCGCGGGATGCACGGGATACTCAGCGAGCTATAGCCCCTTTAGTAGCAGCTCCTGATGCACTGTCCCTAGACTCAACCAGCCTATCTATTGATCAGGTGCTGAAGTACATCCTAGATGCAGCCATTCAACGCAACCTTTGCGCTGAGCGTCAAGTCTAAATCGATACCCTAAGAACGCCGACAGAAAACCAGACCTAACCTGCGGCGGCCTTTTATAACGAACCTACATTGTCTGGAATGTAGTAGTACGGGTTAGCGCCCGAAAACAGCAGGAATACATATGAGCGAAAGCTTCGCAGAACTCTTTGAAGAAAGCCTGAAGTCCCTCGACATGCAGCCAGGCTCCATTATCACCGGTCTGGTTGTTGACATCGACGGTGACTGGGTTACAGTGCATGCCGGCCTGAAATCCGAGGGCATCATCCCAATCGAGCAGTTCTATAATGAACAAGGCGAGCTGACCATCAAGGTCGGGGATGAAGTTCAGGTTGCTCTGGATGCGGTAGAAGATGGTTTTGGCGAAACTAAACTGTCTCGTGAAAAAGCCAAACGCGCTGAATCCTGGCAAGTTCTGGAAGCCGCCTTCAACGCCGAAGAAATCGTTAAAGGTATCATCAACGGTAAAGTCAAAGGTGGCTTCACCGTTGACATCAGCGGCATTCGTGCCTTCCTGCCAGGTTCTTTGGTTGATGTACGCCCTGTGCGTGACACCGGCCACCTCGAAGGCAAAGAGCTGGAATTCAAAGTCATCAAGCTGGATCAGAAGCGCAACAACGTTGTAGTTTCTCGTCGTAGCGTGCTGGAAGCTGAAAACAGTGCTGAGCGCGAGGCTCTGCTGGAGTCCTTGCAAGAAGGCCAACAAGTTAAAGGTATCGTTAAGAACCTCACTGACTACGGCGCCTTCGTTGATCTGGGCGGCGTTGACGGCCTGCTGCACATCACTGACATGGCTTGGAAGCGCATCAAGCATCCGTCTGAAATCGTCAACGTAGGCGATGAAGTTGATGTTAAAGTGCTGAAGTTCGACCGCGAGCGCAACCGCGTTTCTCTGGGTCTGAAGCAACTGGGCGAAGATCCATGGGTTGCTATCAAGCAGCGTTACCCAGAAGGCACTCGCGTCACTGCTCACGTGACCAACCTGACCGATTACGGCTGCTTCGCTGAGCTGGAAGAAGGCGTTGAAGGTCTGGTTCACGTTTCTGAAATGGACTGGACCAACAAAAACATCCACCCATCCAAAGTCGTTCAAGTGGGCGACGAAGTGGAAGTGATGGTTCTGGACATCGACGAAGAGCGCCGTCGTATTTCCTTGGGCATCAAGCAATGCAAGCCTAATCCTTGGGAAGAGTTCTCTGGTCACTTCAACAAGGGCGACCGTATCTCCGGTACCATCAAATCCATCACCGATTTCGGCATTTTCATCGGTCTGGACGGTGGCATCGACGGTCTGGTTCACCTGTCCGACATCTCTTGGAGCGAAGTGGGCGAAGAAGCCGTACGCCGCTTCAAGAAAGGTGACGAGCTGGAAACCGTTATCCTGTCCGTTGATCCTGAGCGTGAGCGTATCTCCTTAGGCATCAAGCAATTGGAAGACGATCCTTTCTCCAGCTACGCTTCTGCCCACGAGAAAGGCAGCATCGTTCGCGGCATCGTCAAAGAAGTGGATGCCAAAGGTGCCGTTGTCGATCTGGGCAGCGACATTGAAGCGACCCTCAAAGCTTCCGAAGTCAGCCGTGATCGCATCGAAGATGCGCGTAACGTGCTGAAGGTCGGCGACGAAGTTGAAGCTAAAATCATCAGTATTGATCGTAAGAGCCGTGTCATCAGCCTGTCTGTTAAGGCGAAAGATGTGGACGACGAGAAGGACGCGATCAAAGAACTGCGTAAGCAAGAAACTGATGCTCCTGGCCCAACTACCATCGGTGACTTGATCCGTGCTCAGATGGAAAGCCAAAACTAATTAGGAATTTCCTTCTTAGTTAAAAAAAGGGCGGCTCTTGGAGTCGCCCTTTTTGTTTCTGTGGTTTTATTAGATAGGTTTATTGGCCTCGAATAATACGCCGCAGCCAAAAGCGATTGGGGTGGCAGGCTTCAGCGATGCGGCGAGGCAGTGGCAGTGGTTCATGTTCTAACCAAGCAGCCAGTAACTCTCCGGCCAAAGGTGCGGTAATCAATCCTCGTGAACCGTGGGCAGTATTTAAATATAAGCCTTCAATCCAAGGGCAGGGTGTATTAGGACGCAGGCGCGCATCTTGGCGTAACTTGGCATACAACTGAGCTGAGAGATCAGCATCCGCAATGGGGCCAACCAGCGGCAAATAGTCTGGGCTCGTACAGCGATAAGCTGCTCGTCCTTGCAATTGATCAAGAGGTTGCTGTTCTGCCTGTAACTCTTGGTGCAGTTGAGGTGAGATTTCTTGCAACAGCGCCAAATTGCTTTGGTGTTCCTCCGTTGAGAGCTCAAGATCCGTAGCCTTAAGGGCAAAGCTAGCACCTAGAGTATGGGTTTCTTGGCGCACTGGGGCTACATAACCTCCAGCACAGAGAACCGTATTGAGTTTACGGCTGTCAGCCGTCGCAGCCAGTTGGGTGATTTGCCCTCGAATGTTTTTTAGCGGAGGCTTAGCGCCTGGAATGAAGTTCAGGCTATCCGTTGCGCAAGTAAGGATGGCGATAGGAGCCTCCTCAATCAAAGTTCCGTAGGACAGGGCGCGCCAGTATTTGCCGACCCGCTGTAAATCGGTTACTTCTTGATTCGGTTTAAACTGAATGTTTGGGTGGCTTAATAGCCAGCGGCATAGCGCCGGAGGATGTAGCCAGCCTGCTTCTGGAAATAAGAGTCCGCCCATTTCTAAAGGCACGCCGCTGTAAGTTTCAGCTTCTGCCTGGTTCAATGCGTGCAAGAGTTCTTTGGGAAAGGCGGTCAGTAGTTTTTGCTGTTGTTGGTATTCGTGCTCGTCAAAGGCCAATTGTAAAACACCACAGGCTGACCAGTCTGTACCCTGAGGTAGTTGTTGCAGCAGGCGGCGTGTGTAGCCAAAGCCGCTGAGTACCAATTGAGAAAGCGGTGTGTGGTGGGAGGATAATTTAAGGTAGAGCACGCCTTGGGGATTGCCTGATCCCTCTTGAGCGGCCTCAGGGTTTCGGTCTAGAATTTTCACCTTCCAGCCCCGAATAGCAAGGCTATAAGCCGTAGCAGAGCCTGCCAACCCAGCCCCAATAATTAGCGCTTTGCGTTCAGTAGAAGTGGGCGTGGGGTAGCTGTACCAAGGGGCTTGCTTATAGGAGGTGGGAATTGTGGGATTAAATACACCGCGTAAAATTTCCCGCTTGTGCCCATAGCCGGGTACTCGCTGCATCTGAAAGCCCACTTCGATCAATCCTCGGCGCACGAACCCCGCGCTGGTGAAAGTGCCTAGTGTTGCCTGTGGGGCGGAGAGGCGAGCCAGCTCACGGAATAGGTTCGGGTTCCACATCTGTGGGTTTTTGGCGGGGGCAAAGCCGTCCAAAAACCAAGCCTCCACACGCGCCTCAAGTTGAGGCAGCATATCTAAGGCATCGCCAATTAATAGGTTGAGGGTTACGCGGCCCTGTGCGAAGACGAGTTGCTGCATCCCTAAATGAATAGCGTGGTATTGCTGCACCAAAGCATCAGCCCAGTTTTTCAATTCTGGCCACAGACTCAGAGCGCGCTGTAGATCATCGAGACTCAGCGGGTATTTTTCCACGCTGATAAAGTGCAATTTCGCTTCACTGGGCGCTTGTTGCTCAAATAGCCGCCATGCGCACAGAAAATTCAGTCCTGTGCCAAAACCTGTCTCGCCAATCACAAAACGCTGGTGAGAAGATAGCTCAGCAAAGCGTTGGCTGAGCTGGTTGCCCTCTAAAAAGACGTGATGGGTTTCCGCGAGACCGTTTTCTTTGGAGAAATACACATCATCGAATTGACGCGATATGGGTTGTCCTTGTGCATCCCAATCGAGTTGAGCCTGCTGGGTATGAGCTTCAGACACGGTATCTCCCTTGTGTAAAGCAAAGCTGAGGGCATGAGGGGGCGAAATTTTACTGCACTTTGCTAAGTTTTTAGGTAAGCGCATACTGAGTCCGCGTAATCGCCGTACCCGTTGCGCTTTTATCCCCATCCCATGAGATATTCGCTGTGCTCACCCAATCTCCATTCAAAGGCATCTTGCTGGCTTGTGTGGCCGTGATGATCTTTGCTTCGTTCGATAGTCTGTCCAAATATTTGGCCAGCAGCCACGGCATCATCATGTTGCTTTGGGTGCGTTATCTGTCTCAGGCAACTTTGCTGGCAAGCTGGGTTATCCCTCGCTATGGCTTAGGGGTTTTACAGGTTCGCTGCCCTAGGCTGCAGTTTTTGCGCGGTTTATCCCTATTAGGGGTTAGTTTATTTTTCATCATTGCCTTAAGCCGCTTGCCCTTGGCTGAAGCCACAGCAGTGCACTTTGTGGCTCCTTTGTTGGTGGTAGCGCTAGCACCCTTGATCTTAGGGGAAGTGTTTAGTGCTCGGAATCTGATCCCCGTATTGATTGGTTTTATGGGGGTACTGATTATTGTACGGCCAGGCGGTGGGCTACTAACGCTGGATATGTTGTTTCCCCTCGCTTCTGCAACCTGTTTTGCCCTATACCAATTAATTACCCGTTTAATTGGTACGCAGGATGGTGCTGCTACTACAAATTTGATGAGCGGCCTAGTAGGTACTTTAGGGGTAAGTTTGCTGTTGCCTTGGTTTTGGGAGGGTTGGCCTCCCATTCGGGAACTACTGGCTATGGCTACTTTGGGTGTGTTGGCCGTAGTAGGACATACCCTGTTGACCTTAGCCTTTCAATACAGCTCTCCTGTATTGCTGGCTCCTTTTAGTTATCTGCAAATCCTATTTGCAGTCATTTGGAGCGCCCTGTTGTTTAACCATATTCCGGACTGGGGCGCTTTATTGGGGATGGGGGTTGTGATGTGTAGCGGTATTTTAAGCGCTTGGCTGCAAGGACAGGCTCGGCACCAAGTTAGAGTCTAAGATAACTCGCGGCTGGGGAAGCTAGGAGCCCACTCAGTCTTGATCGGCGGTGTTTCGTCGCTGTTATGTTCAACTTTTTGACAGATCACTTGGCGTGCTTGGCGGGCGATCTGAGTTCGGCTGCTGTTTCTGGTATCGATTAGGGGCAGCAGATGAATTTCCACTTCAGCGGATGGATGAGCGAACAAGCGCTTTAGATGAGCCAGCAGATCATCATCACCGATAAAAGGTGCGATAGGATCGGTAGCTCCGTTGCGTCGATAGCAGATGGCTACAGGCTGGATGGGAGTTTGGGTCGCAAGGGCGCACTCCAGTAGCCGTGAGTGAAAGAGCCCTACACTTCGGCCATCGGTAGTAGTTCCTTCTGGAAAAATCAGTAACGGCTGCTGACTCAGCAAGTGTTGAGTCAGTTGTTGGTGGATATTGTCTTGGCTAGCGCTACCACGGCGAATAAACACCGTACCTGCTTGTTGTGCGAGCCAGCCCGCTACAGGCCAGCGACGTACTTCAATCTTAGATAGAAAAGATAAGGGAGTGAGGCGGCCCAGCAGTAAAATATCTGTCCACGAGATGTGGTTGGCCAGCCAAAGTGCAGGTTGCTTAGGAATAGACCCTATGATCTGCACTTTAAAGGGTAACGCAAAGCTCATGCTGGCCAGCCCAAGCCGCGTTAAGAATTGGCGGTGGTGCAGGCTGGCCAACCTTAACCCCTGTAGCATGGCTACCCATAGGGCCAACATCAGGCAAAACACAATTGCCCCGAATAACAGCATGAAGCGCAGACTACGGGTTAGCCAAAACATCACTAAACCGCCGCTTTAAAGTGGCGCGCATAACGTGGGCACAGCTCATCACGTTTGAGCAGAATAAATACATCAGCTACCTGAAAATCGGGATCCCAGCAGGGTTCGCCACAGATGCGAGCGCCCAAGCGCATATAAGCTTTTAACAGAGGAGGAACTTCAGCGGTGACGTTACTGGGTAACTCTAACGCAGGCAGTGGGTTTTTAGGTTCGGCGCGTAACCAGCGATTGCAGCGATGATCACTTAAACGCTGCATCACCGCACGGGCTTGGATACCACCGTCTTGCATGGGGATGCTGGCACAGCCCATCAAATATTGGTAATCCCCTTCGTTCAGAATTTCCGCCAACTCACTCCATAAAATGGCAATAGGCGCGCCGTTGCGGTAGTCGGGATGAACACAAGTCCGGCCAATTTCTAAGGCTCGGTCGGCCACTTGGGATAATCCATCTAGGCTGAATTCTTTTTCACTGTAAAAGTGGCCTAAGTGACGCGCTGCCCGATAGTCCAGTAAGCGAGTGGTAGCGACTAGAACACCGCTGTCTAAGTCACGCACGCCAATATGAGAGCAGTAAAGATCGAATTCATCAGTATCTAGTCCCTGTTCAGCACCATCAAGACGGGCATTAAACTCGTGGCTAAATACTTGATAACGTAAGGATTGGGCTTCGCGTAGGGCATTGTCGCCCAGTAAATATTCAGCTTGCAGGCGGCGAGGGGCTTTGACATTAGAACCAATGGTCATGCGATCTCTCCCTTGGGGGGCTCCCCCGTTGTATTCAGGGCATGGCATCTATGTAGGCGACAGTTTTTCGTGATGTTTCGCGCTCTGAGCTCAGGGTAGGCAGGAGGGATTTCAGACTTGTGGCTGAAGCATGATGCTTGTATGACAGCGCCTAATCTGGGTATAGGGTGTCTATAGCTTGTCAAATGACTCTGTTAGAGCTTGAAGCCTACAGGGTGAGCCACTGAAGGCTGATCAAAAAATGCACAGATATGGCTAATAAAAGCGAGGTGTGTGCGTGGGAACCGCTGGCCCTATTTTCCCTTGGCGTGAAGGTAATGATTTCGAATTGCTGATTGATGGCGATGTGTTTATGCCTCGGATGTTAGAGGCTATTCGACAGGCCCGAATTCAGGTGGATTTGGAGTTTTATCTGGTAGAAAGTGGCCAGTGTGCCGAGCAGCTCATTGAGACCCTGATTAGGCTCAGCCAACGTGGAGTGCAGGTTCGTTGCTTATTTGATGCTTTTGGAAGTTTAGGTCTTGGCCAAGCACAGCGCGATCGCTTGACCCAAGCCGGCGTGTTGCTGCGCTTTTACAATCCTTTGGCTTTAAGGCGTTATTTACGCAATTTCCACCGTGATCATCGAAAAATTCTATTAATTGATGGACGTTCTGGTTTTGTGGGTGGAACAGGGATCACCGACGAATTTTGGAATAAGCGCCATCCTGAACAATCTTGGCATGAAGTTATGGTTCAGATGCGTGGGCCTATCGTTAATGATTGGCAAGTCTTGTTTGAGCATCAGTGGCGGCACCATAAACGCTGGATGACTTGGCCTTTTCCCATTCCCTTGCGCGTGCGCAGAATTCCCGCTACGCCCTTAGGTAATGAGAGGATGGGGCGTGTGGCCTATGCGGCCAGCCACAGACATCGAGATATTTTGCATAACCTATTGCGTCATTTGCAGCGTGCCAAGGGGCGCATTTATCTGGCTACCCCTTATTTTCTACCCAGTTGGAAAGTACGGCGTGCTTTAGTACGGGCTGCACGTCGTGGAGTAGATGTGCGCTTACTGCTTAGTGGACAACATACGGATCATCCCCAAGTGCGTTATGCCGGTCAGCGCCATTACAGTCGGCTGCTACGGGCGGGCGTGCGTATTTACGAGTATCAACCTCGTTTTGTACATCTGAAGATGGCCTTGGTCGATGACTGGGTGACTTTAGGTTCCTGTAACTTTGATCACTGGAATTTGCGTTGGAACCTCGAAGCTAATTTAGAAGTGATGGATCCTCAATTGAATGCTGCCGTGCGCGCCTGCTTTGAGGAAGATTTTGCCCAGAGTCGAGAGATTGATTTAAACCAATGGCAAGCTCGCCCTTGGTTTTGGCGCTTGACCCAGTATATTTGGGGTTATTTCGACCGCCTGTTGATAAAACTATCTGACAGGCGTTCCCAATAAAGACGCTATTGAATACACTCGCTGCCCCTCTAAGAGGAATGAATGATGGCTGCCAAAAAAATCCTGCTGCTGGTTGGTGACTACGCCGAAGATTACGAAACTATGGTGCCCTTTCAAGCCCTACAGATGGTTGGGCATCAAGTGCATGCCGTGTGCCCGGGGAAAAAAGCCGGTGAAACAGTCCGTACTGCGGTGCATGATTTTGAGGGCGACCAAACCTATAGCGAGAAGCCGGGCCATAATTTTCAGTTGAACTTCGACTTTGATCAGGTGCGTTCTGAAGCCTATGACGCACTCTTGATTCCTGGTGGTCGAGCGCCTGAGTACTTGCGTTTAAATGAGTCGGTTCTTGAGCTGGTACGAGCCTTTAATAAGGCACGTAAGCCCATTGCCGCTGTATGTCATGGGGCTCAATTGCTGGCTGCCGCCGGTATTTTAAAAGGACGAGAATGCAGTGCTTACCCTGCCTGCGCTCCAGAGGTGCAGTTAGCCGGTGGGATTTATGTAGATATTCCCGTCGATCAAGCCCACCTAGAGGGTAATTTAGTGACCGCGCCCGCTTGGCCTGCCCATCCTGTGTGGTTGGCGGGATTCTTAGCCTTATTGGGTACCCAGATTAAGCTGTGAAGTACACGAAAATTGGGTGTTAAGGAGTGACCGCCAAAGCTTTGACGCGGCTAGTCTTTCCGTTCTTGTTTTTCTTCTTCATCCAGTTGTGCATTGCGTTGGGCAATACGTTTTTTTTGTTCTTCAGTCAAAGGAATAGGGCGGGCTGCACTGAGTAAATTCAGCAGCCCTCCAATGACGAAACCTATAACAATTGCAATCAATAACCAGATATACCAAGGCATAGGCTGTTTGATTTCTGTAGTCTGTGATAGACAGAGTATAACTCATAGCCTTTTGTTATCTGTGGTGTTTCTGCGACAATGCAACCTTTTCGCTTGAGGTACCCCATGCTTTGCCAAACCCCAATCATTGTGGCGTTGGATTTTTCGTCTGCCCAAGAGGCGTTGGCATTAGCTGACCAATTAGACCCGCGTTTGTGCCGCGTTAAAGTGGGTAAAGAACTCTTTACGCGTTGTGGCCCTTCCGTGGTTGAATCCCTTCAGGCTCGTGGGTTTGAGGTTTTTTTGGATTTAAAGTTTCACGATATTCCAAACACTACCGCACAAGCTGTTAAAGCAGCGGCAGATTTAGGGGTATGGATGGTAAATGTGCATTGTTCCGGCGGCGTTCGGATGATGGCCGCCTGTCGTGAGATTTTGGATCAGTCAACGAACAATCGTCCCTTGCTGATTGGGGTTACGGTTTTGACGAGCTTAGAACAAGCTGATTTGGCTGAACTGGGGTTAAGCGTAACTCCAGAGCAGCAAGTATTGCGTTTAGCAGGGTTAGCCCAACACGCAGGATTAGATGGACTGGTGTGTTCGGCTCAAGAGGCCAGCTTATTAAAGCGGGAGTACCCAAGTCTGCAACTGGTCACACCAGGTATTCGGCCTGTCGGATCGGTTCAAGATGATCAGCGGCGGGTATTAACACCGGTTCAGGCTATAGCGGCGGGTTCAGATTATTTGGTGATTGGACGACCGATCACTCAGGCAAGTCAGCCCATCCAAGTTTTACAGGACATTTTGCGGAATTTGGGAAGCTAATTTTATATTTAGTAAATTGTTTACTGGGGTGTGTAGCGGGTTTCGGTTTTCATTGGCGTTTTATTTGCACAGGACTCATGCTTTTGTCTCCATGTCAAAATATCCGGCGTTGTTAAGGAGATTACCATGAGTGATCAGGGAATGCCTGTGAACCAGATTTTATCGGAAATGCGTCGTCTGCAAGCCCAAATGGCCACGGCGCAGCAACCAAGCACTGAGGTGGTAGATCCTACTCAGGCTACCCCCCGGTTTTCTGACTTACTCAGTCAGGCTATTGAGCGAGTGCATGTGACTCAACAAACCGCCAGCGATATGGCTACGGCTTTTGAGTTGGGGCAGGGTTCCGTAGATTTGACCGAAGTGATGGTTGCCTCGCAAAAATCCAGTGTTTCTTTTCAGGCGCTGACACAAGTTCGTAATAAGTTAGTTCAAGCTTATCAAGATATTATGCAAATGCCCGTTTGAGGTAAATTGATTCATGGCTGAATCGGAAACGAGCAGTATTCCAGCCGTTCCAGAGGGCGAGCCTAAAAAGCCTCTGTTTGGTCTGTCAATTCTGGAAAATCTAGCCGAAATGTCCGTGTTGCGGCAGATCGGCCTACTGGTTGGCTTGGCGGCTAGTATTGCGCTGGGTTTTGCTGTCGTGCTCTGGTCACAAGAGCCTGACTATCGTCCTTTGCTGGGCAGTTTGAGCGGCATGGACGTAAACCAAGTAATGGAAACCTTGGCCCAGGCGGATATTCCTTACCGTGTAGAGCCAAACTCTGGCGCTTTATTGGTCAAGTCCGAGGACTTTGGGCGGGCTCGTTTACGTCTTGCCGGCGCGGGTATTACTCCAACAGATACTAATACAGGGTTTGAAATCCTCGATAAGGATCAAGGACTAGGTACCAGCCAATTTATGGAGGCTGCTCGCTATCGCCGTGGGTTGGAAGGTGAGTTAGCGCGCACTATTTCCAGTCTAAATAATGTTAAGGGGGCGCGTGTCCATTTAGCGATCCCTAAAAGCTCCGTCTTTGTTCGGGACGAACGTAAGCCCAGTGCCTCCGTGCTGCTGGAGCTGTATCCGGGGCGCACCCTAGAACCTAGCCAAGTGATGGCTATTGTCAACCTAGTGGCAACCAGTGTACCTGAGCTCTCAAAATCTCAAGTCACTGTGGTGGATCAGAAGGGTAACTTGCTGTCTGATCAGCAAGAGCTGTCTGAGCTGACCATTGCCGGGCGGCAGTTTGACTATGCGCGCCGTGTTGAGGGGGTATATATCCAGCGGGTGCATAACATTTTACAACCTGTGCTAGGGGCTGGGCGTTATAAGGCGGAAGTTTCAGCCGATGTGGATTTTTCTGCCGTTGAGTCTACGGCAGAAACCTTTAACCCTGATCAGCCTGCGTTGCGTAGTGAGCAAAATGTTAATGAGCAACGTCAGAGCAGTAGCTCACCTCAGGGGATTCCGGGGGCTTTAAGTAATCAGCCGCCGGGTGCTGCTAATGCACCTCAGCAGGCAGCAGGACAGGGGGCTGGCGCTGCAGGTGCGATTGCACCCGGTCAGCCCCTGCTTGATGCTAATGGCCTACAGATTACTGACCCCAAAACTGGGCAGCCTATGTTGGCTCCCTATCCCTCCGATAAACGAGAGCAGGCGACCCGCAACTATGAACTTGACCGTGCGATTAGCCACACCCGTCAGCAGCAAGGCCGTCTGAAGCGTCTATCGGTTGCGGTAGTGGTGGATGACCAGGTACGCCTTGATGCACAGGGTCAGCCTATTCATGAGCCTTGGTCAGCGGAGGATTTAGCGCGTTTTACGCGCTTAGTGCAGGATGCAGTGGGCTTTGATGCCAGTCGCGGCGATAGTGTGAGTGTGATTAATAGCCGCTTCTCTCCTGTGGTTGAGGAAGATCTAGACGTGCCTTTTTATGCCCAGCCTTGGTTTTGGGATATTGTCAAACAGCTATTGGGTATCCTATTTGTATTAGTGCTTGTCTTTGGCGTATTGCGTCCTGTATTGCAAAACCTATCCGGTAATCCATCCCGTGAGCTGACCGAAGGGTTGGATGGAGAAAAACTGCATCATGATACGGATGAGGAAGGCTTAGGAGAGGATCGGATCAGTTTAACCGGGCCGCCGAACAGCATAATGTTGCCTAGCCCTTCAGACAGCTATGAAGCTCAGTTAAATGCTATTAAGGGATTGGTTGCAGAAGACCCAGGTCGAGTAGCGCTGGTTGTAAAACAGTGGATCAATGCCGATGACTGATAATGGCAAACTAACCAAGATAGATAAGGCAGCCATCCTACTGTTATCGCTGGGTGAGGGGGATGCTGCGCAGGTATTGCGTCACCTTGGCCCTAAAGAGGTTCAGAAGGTCGGCATTGCTATGACACAAATGACCAATGTGCATCGTGAGCAGATTGAATCCGTTATGACTGATTTTGTAGAGCTGGTGCGTGACCAGACCAGCTTAGGCGTGGGTTCAGATGCCTATATTCGTAGCATGTTGACCAAGGCTTTGGGTGAAGACAAAGCGGGGGGGGTTATTGACCGTATTCTCACAGGGGAAAGCAGCAACGGTTTAGATAGTCTGAAGTGGATGGAAGCCCGTGATGTAGCCGACATCATTCGTTATGAGCATCCGCAAATCCAAGCCATTGTGGTGGCTTATTTAGATCCCGACCAAGCGGGAGGGGTATTGTCGCACTTTGATGAGAAAACCCGTCTGGAAGTAATTTTGCGGGTGTCATCACTCAACACCGTGCAGCCTGCTGCCTTAAAAGAGCTGAATGCGATTTTAGAGAAACAATTTGCAGGCAACACTAATACCAGTCGTACTAACTTGGGTGGTGTGAAGCGTGCCGCAGACATCATGAACTTCCTTGAAAGTTCTATGGAAGCGCCCTTGATGGAGGCCATCAAATCCGTTGATCCGGATCTGTCGGGTAAAATCGAAGACCTTATGTTTGTGTTCGATAACCTTAACGATGTGGATGATCGTGGCATTCAAGCACTGTTGCGCGAAATCTCCTCAGATATTTTGGTGTTGGCGCTGAAAGGAGCGGATGATCGTCTGAAGGCGAAGGTGTTCAAAAATATGTCCAAACGTGCCGCCGAGCTGCTTAAGGACGATTTGGATTCCCGAGGCCCAGTACGTTTAAGCGAAGTGGAAAACGCCCAGAAAGAAGTGTTGGCAATTGCACGTCGTATGGCTGATGCGGGTGAGATAGTCCTCGGCGGTAAAGGTGGCGAGGAAATGGTCTAATGGGGCTGTTATGAGCAAAGAGACCGTTCTGGATGAGTTGATTCGAGGAGAAAAAACTCAGGCTTTTGGTCGCTGGCCGTTGCCCAATTTTGATCAGCCAACAGAGACTCCGGCCTCATTAGTAGAGGATGAAGTCTTAGCAGCTCACCTTGCCGAAGACGTTGAGGAGTCTATACCTACTGCTCCTCTTGAGCCTATCAATGAGGTATCTGAAGAGGAGCTTTCATTTCCAACCCTAGCGGAGTTGGAGCGCATCCGTCATGAAGCTTATCAAGAGGCTTATAACGAGGGCTTTGCGACAGGGGAAAAAGAAGGATTTCACAGTGGCCAGTTAAAAGGGCAACAGAAAGCCCAGCAAGAGGCCGAGCAGGCATTAGCCCAAAAACTAGCCCATTTAGATCAGCTCATGCAGCAGTTATTTGAGCCTATAGCCGCTCAGGATCAAGCCATCGAAAAGGCTTTACTGAGGCTCTTGGTAGACTTGGCGAAAGAGGTAATTCGACGCGAATTAATCTTGGATTCTAGCCAAATTACGCTGATGGTGCGTGAAGCACTTAAACTCCTGCCGGTGGGAAGTGATCAGGTGCGTATCCATATTAATCCACAGGATTTTGCCCAAATTAAAGCCCTCCGGGAGCGCCACGAAGAACAGTGGCGCATTTTGGAGGACGAGCAACTGCTGCCGGGCGGGTGCCGCATTGAAACCGAATACAGCCGTTTAGATGCCAGCATAGAAACGCGCTTAAGCCAAGCGATTGAACAGTTGTGGGAGCAGTGGAAACAGCAAAGTCTGCATCCGCCTACCCCTGATATTCAGTTGGACTTGGATCAACCCCATGCGCCTTGAGCGTACCAGTTTTGCGCGCCGCCTAAGCGCTTATCAAGATGCCTTAAGCCTACCCGTACAGCCGGTAGTTGAAGGGCGATTGCTGCGTATGGTGGGCTTGACCCTAGAGGCTGAAGGACTAAAAGCTGCCGTCGGAAGTCGTTGCTTAGTTTTGAATGAAGACAGCAGCCACCCGATACAGGTGGAAGCTGAAGTCATGGGGTTTTCAGGGAATAAACTCTATTTAATGCCAGTGGGTAGTTTGGTTGGCATAGCGCCCGGTGCCCGTGTGATTCCCCAAGGGACAGCGGGTTTATTGCCGATGGGATACTCCATGCTTGGCCGCGTCTTGGATGGCGCTGGGCGGCCTTTAGACGGTAAAGGGAGTATTCGGGCGGAAGATTGGATTCCCATGGATGGCCCTAGTATCAATCCGCTCAGGCGACACCCTATAGAAGAGCCCCTAGACGTAGGTATCCGTAGCATTAACGGCTTGTTGACTGTGGGCCGAGGTCAACGATTGGGGTTGTTTGCCGGTACGGGGGTGGGTAAAAGCGTCTTGCTGGGCATGATGACTCGATTTACTGAGGCCGAAATCATCGTAGTGGGGCTGATCGGTGAACGGGGGCGTGAGGTACGCGAGTTTATTGAGAATATCTTGGGGGATGAGGGTATTAAGCGCTCTGTAGTCGTGGCCTCCCCAGCCGATGAGTCACCCTTAATGCGTTTGCGTGCGGCCATGTATTGCACCCGCATTGCGGAGTATTTTCGAGATCAGGGATGTAATGTGTTGTTGCTAATGGATTCCCTAACGCGCTTTGCCCAAGCCCAGCGGGAAATTGCTTTAGCGATTGGTGAGCCTCCAGCTACTAAAGGATATCCGCCCTCAGTATTTGCCAAACTCCCAGCATTAGTTGAACGTGCTGGAAACGCTGAAAAGGGAGGAGGCTCTATTACCGCTTTTTATACCGTATTGTCTGAAGGTGATGATCAACAAGATCCCATCGCAGATGCGGCTCGTGGGGTCTTGGATGGACATATTGTATTGTCACGGCATCTGGCCGAAGAAGGGCACTATCCAGCTATAGACATAGAATCCTCCATCAGTCGTGTGATGCCTGCTGTGGTTTCCCCTGAGCATTTGCGTTACGCCCAGCGTTTTAAGCAGCTTTGGTCACGCTATCAACAAAGCCGAGATCTGATTAGTGTGGGCGCTTATGTGCCGGGTGGAGATGCGGAAACAGACTTAGCCATCAGTCGTCAGCCTGATATGGCGCGTTACCTGCAACAAAGCTTGGATGAAAGTGAGCATTTGCCTCAAAGTGTGCAACGCTTGGCTAAGCTTGTTGAAGGGCGCACTGGTTAAAACTTATGGCCGGGTCGTTCAAAGAGCGTTTAGAGCCGGTCATCTTGATGGCTGAGCGTGCAGAGCGTGAAGCCGCAAAACGGCTTGGCCAAGGGCAGGCTCAGTTAGCACAGGCGGCTGCCAAGTTAACGGATCTGGAGCATTACCGAGAAGACTACCAAAAGCGTTGGCTGGAGCAGGGAAAGCAAGGTGTATCGGCGCGCTGGTTGGTGAATTACCAACACTTTATGACCCAACTGGATACAGCCATTAACCAACAACAGCGTAGTGTGAACTGGTATCGGGAGTCGTTGGAAAAGTTAAGGCAGCAGTGGCTACAAAAACAAGCGCGTTTGGATGGCTTGCGTAAACTGGTAGCTCGTAAGGAGGCTGAGATGCGTAAAAAACTAGAGTTGCGAGAGCAAAAGCAGTTAGATGAGCTGAGTCAGCGTCGAATAAATTCCTATAAAGCAGAGGACTGACCGTCAAATAAATGGCGCTTTGTATGGTGCAAAGCTTGCTAAACAAACTGAAGGGGACGGCGTTAGCAGCGGCTAACCCTTGATAGGCTTGGGAATGGGACTATGGCTCTTAATCTGTCTTTGACAACAACCGTTAGCGCGTCACCTTCATCGACTCATAGCAATGTAGCTGAGGCTGAGGGAGTGGAGGCAAGTAATACAGCCGCTGCAAAGGCTGATTTTGCGCAGCTTTATGCCCAAGAGCAGTCCTATCAGCAAGCGAAGCCTTCCAGTAAGTTAAGTGCCCATCAAGAAGCTCAGAAGCAAAATAGCCAAGCTAATTCGGTACAGCCTGCTGAAGGGCCTGTGGAGTCTCAACAGACTGCGGAACAGTCTGAGCAGGATCAGCTTTCAGAGGCCTCGCAGGAAAATCCCTCAGATACTATGCAGGATGTAGAGCCTTTACTGATTTCTATGGGGGCTGATCTTGTACCGCCTAATCCTGCTGCAGCAACCCCCGCTTTAAACCTTAATTTGAATCTTAATCAGGGTACTGAGGGAGAGGATGTAGAAGCAGATTCGCTTCCAACGGAGTTAGATTTTGCGGCACAGTTAGCCTTAGAAAGCTCAGATCCCGATGCGGAGTTACAAAAATTGGGGGCGGGTCTGATGCCTTTTATGGCTGAAGAAACACTAAACCCTCAATCCACTCAGCAAAAATTCGCAACACTGATGCAAAAATTGGCTTTAAAGCAGAATAATGCTGCTGTAGGGCTGGATTCAGAGCCTTTGGTTAAAACACTGGAGGACGATTTAGAAGCCCCCGCACTCTTGCCGCAGTATAGGGAGTTGATTTCCGCCGGACTGGCACAATCCGAAGCGGGTTCTACACAGAGTTTTTCAGACACGCTTACGGGCCAATGGGGTCAGACTGAAGGTGCCTCAGGTAAAGGAGGGACTCAGTCTGCTCAATCCCCTGTTCCTGGCGCTTCGGTTGCGTTACGACAACCCGGCTGGTCTCAAGCGGTAGTGGATCGTGTGTTGTGGATGTCCAGTCAAAATATACAGGCCGCCGAAATTAATTTAGAGCCTGCAGAGCTTGGGCGTTTGGCCGTACGCATAGATATGACTGGGGATCAGGCTCAGGTGGTTTTTATCAGTGGACAGGCTGGAGTGCGTGAGGCTTTGGAGTCGCAACTCCCACGCTTGCGGGAGCTTTTTAACCAACAGGGTTTGAATTTAGCGGATGTTAATGTTGCCAGTCAGTTTGCAGGCAAGGGTAAAGGGGAGCAGGATGCTCAGCGTACACAGCAGGCATCTTCTTTAGATTCAGAGGTGGATACTGCATCAACCCTCGTATCCTCTGGACATTCTATCATCGGTGGGCAGAAGAGGCTGGTTGATTACTACGCTTGATTAATTAGGCCATGGTGGTGTAATCGCAAGTATTTTTAAGAGCGAATAGGTTTTATGGCTAAGCAACCCATCCCCAAGGCTGCCGTAGCGGCAGGCAATTCTGAAGGCGGCGGTAAAAGTAAACTCAAGATGATTTTAATCATCGTGCTAGCTTTACTGTTGGTCGCGGGTGCTTCTATCGGAGCCACTTGGTTTTTACTGTCTAAGAATGCAGGAGAGGCTCCTGCTGAACATGCGCCCGCCGAGCCTGCTGCACCCGTTCGGCAAGAGGCTGTTTATGAGGTATTGGCCCCAGCTTTCGTCGTGAATTACAAGTACGAGGGCCGATCCCACTACATGCAGGTGAGTGTGGCACTGATGGCGCGTGACCCTGTGGCTTTGGCGGCCTTAAAAGAGCACATGCCCATACTGCGTAATCGTTTAGTCATGCTGTTCTCCAGCCAGGATTTTGGAAACCTCATTACACCTGCGGGTAAAGAAATTCTGCGCCAACAAGCAACCACCAGCGTGCAGGAGTTGGCACAAAAAGAGGTGGGGAAGGTGGTTATAGAGCAAGTGTTATTTACTAATTTAGTGTTGCAGTAAGCGAAGGTTATGTAGATGGCCGTTCAAGACTTGCTCTCCCAAGATGAAATTGATGCCTTATTGCATGGTGTAGACGATGGCTTGGTCGAGCCAGAAGCCCCAATGGACGATGAGGGCGTGCATTCTTATGATCTGACCAGTCAAGACCGTATTGTCCGGGGTCGGATGCCAACCCTAGAGATGATTAACGAGCGGTTTGCCCGCTATACGCGTGTTAGTTTATTTAACTTACTGCGTCGCTCTGCCGAGGTTGCCGTAGGTGGAATGCAAGTCATGAAGTTTGGTGACTACATGCACTCTCTCTATGTTCCTACGAGTTTGAACTTAGTTAAGTTAAAACCATTACGGGGTACCGCCCTCTTTATTTTAGATGCCAAGTTAGTATTTAAACTGGTTGATAATTTCTTCGGTGGTGCTGGGCGGCATGCAAAAATTGAAGGGCGCGAGTTCACTCCAACAGAGTTGCGTGTTGTACGCATGGTGTTGGATCAGGCCTTTATTGATATGCAAGAAGCTTGGAAAGCCGTATTAGCTATTAGCTTTGAATACATTAACTCTGAAGTTAATCCAGCTATGGCCAATGTCATTAACCCAAGTGAAGTGGTGGTGGTTTCTGTTTTCAATATAGAGCTTGATGGCGGGGGAGGCGATATGCATGTCGCCATACCTTACTCGATGCTAGAGCCTATCCGAGATATGCTGGATGCTCGTTTTAAAGCAGACACTACCGATCAAGATGAACGTTGGAATAAAGCCCTGCGCTCAGATATTTTAGATGTGAAAGTTCCCTTATCGGCTACAGTGGCACGTCGGCAGCTACGCTTGCGTGAGATTTTAAGTATGCAGCCGGGGGATATTATTCCCATCGAACTACCTGAAAACATGGTCATGTACGCCAATGGTGTACCCGCTTTTAAAGTAAAACTAGGATCAACTAAAGGTAATCTGGCCCTACAGATATTAGGGCCGGCTCGCTGATATTTTGCTGAAGCAGTTGGGGATTGGTAATGATGGATGAAAAACAACAGCCCGACAGCGGCATTAATGACCAAGCACTGGCGGACGAGTGGGCAGCAGCCTTAGAGGAAGCAGGTACAGCAAGCCAAGACAATATTGATGCTTTACTGAATGATGTGGAGCCGCCGCCTAGCGCTAAAACAGCAAAGCCCAACCCTGTGCCTATGCCGATGGAGGATTTTCCCAGTGGTGCCTCAAAGTTTGAGCAGCCCATGCCCAAAATCATGGAGGGGCCAAATTTAGAGGTTATCTTAGATATTCCCGTCACTATCTCTATGGAAGTGGGCAGTACGGAAATCAACATTCGTAACCTACTGCAACTGAACCAAGGCTCCATTATTGAGCTAGACCGTATGGCTGGCGAGCCTTTAGATGTATTAGTCAATGGGACGCTGATTGCTCATGGTGAGGTAGTCGTAGTGAATGAAAAATTCGGCATTCGCCTGACCGATGTAGTCAGTCCCAGTGAGCGTATTCGGAAGCTGCGCTAATATGCGACTACTGCACATGCTGATGGGGCTGTTGTCGCTAGTCCCCTGTTTAGTTGAGGCTTCAGAGGCACAGCAGTCAGTGGCTCAAACTGTAGGATTGGATTGGCAACCCTCAGTCGGGCGCTTGGTGCTAGGTTTGTTGCTTGTTCTGGGGTTGGTGGTATTGCTGGCTTGGCTACTGCGCCAAGTTCAACGCTGGCAGCCGCGCTCTGGGCAAATCATCCAAGTGCTGGCCAGTCAGTCCTTGGGGCCTCGGGAGCGTTTGGTATTGATTCAGGTGGGAGAGCAGCAAATTCTATTAGGTGTAGCGGCGGGGCAAATCACGCCTGTGCATGTATTGACAACACCTGTTTCTGTTTCTGAGGAGGTGATGAACGCATCACCGGACTTTGCCCAGCGTTTAGTCGAAGCCTTAGCCCATCGTGGTTCAAGTAAAGGGAAAGGGGCTTCATCGTGAGGCTATGGCCTATTTTGATCTTGGGGTTGCTGCTGGCGGCATTTAGTTCTTGGTCTTTGGCTGCCCCCGATCCTTTGTCGATTCCTGCGATTACCCTGACCCAAGATGCACAGGGGCGACAAGAGTATTCGGTGAGCTTGCAAATACTGCTCATCATGACTGCGCTGAGTTTCATCCCAGCCTTTGTCATTATGATGACCAGTTTTACCCGCATCATTATTGTGTTTTCGATCTTGCGGCAGGCTTTGGGTTTACAGCAAACGCCTTCTAATCAGATCTTAATTGGTCTGACGCTATTTTTGACCTTTTTTATCATGGCTCCCGTTTTTGATCGCATTAATCGTGATGCGCTACAGCCCTATTTGAACGAGCAATTGATTGCTCAGGATGCATTAGCACGGGCGGAAGTGCCCCTAAAGGATTTTATGCTGGCCCAAACCCGTGAGGCGGACTTAGATCTCTTCATTCGATTATCCAGACGCACGGATATTGAGTCACCAGAAGCCACACCCCTGAGTATCTTAGTTCCGGCTTTTGTGACCTCGGAGTTAAAAACAGCCTTTCAAATTGGCTTTATGATTTTTATCCCCTTTTTAGTCATTGATATGGTGGTAGCCAGCGTATTAATGGCGATGGGCATGATGATGCTGTCCCCTATGATTATTTCGCTGCCCTTTAAAATCATGCTGTTTGTGTTGGTGGATGGTTGGGGGCTGATCATGGGTACACTAGCCAGTAGCTTTGGCACTTTTTAGGGATGGGGCGATATGAGTCCTGAGTTGGCGGTTGATCTCTTTCGTGAAGGACTGTGGTTAACCACCCTTTTGGTAGCCATATTGGTGTTGCCCAGTCTTCTCGTTGGCTTGGTTGTTGCGATCTTTCAGGCAGCGACCCAGATTAACGAACAAACCCTAAGTTTTTTGCCCCGTCTGCTCACTATGCTGATTACTTTAATTCTGGCGGGCCCTTGGTTAACTCGGCAACTGATAGAGTTTACTCAAAATCTGATTCAGAGCATCCCACAGCTGATTGGTTAATAGGGATGTCGGATTAATGCTTGAGCTCAGTGATGCGCAAATTGGTGGTTGGGTTGGGCAATTTGCGTTGCCCTTTTTTCGGGTGGCCTCTCTTCTTGCGACCATGCCGATTATTGGTACTCAGCTAGTCCCCATGCGTATTCGTTTGCTGATGGCGGTGGCGGTCAGTCTGGTATTGGTGCCCATCCTTCCCGATGTCCCTACGGTTGATGCTTTGACTCTATCAGCGTTTTTATTAGTGCTTGAGCAGGTGCTGATCGGAGTTATGTTGGGCTTGGCTCTACAACTGTTTTTTCAAGTCTTTCTTGTGGCAGGTCAATTGCTAGCGATGCAAATGGGCTTGGGCTTTGCCTCAATGGTTGATCCTGCCAATGGGATTACCGTGCCTGTGTTGGGGCAATTTTTGAATATGCTGGCCACCTTACTGTTTCTAGGGATGAATGGGCATTTAGTGGCCTTGGATATTTTGGCAGAAAGCTTTATCACTCTGCCCATTGGGGAAGGTCTATCCACCAATCATTTTTGGCTAATTGCGGGGCGTTTGGGGTGGGTGTTGGGTGCTGGGTTGCTCCTTGTGTTACCGGCGATAACCGCACTTTTGGTGGTGAACTTGGCTTTTGGCCTGATGACCCGTGCGGCTCCTCAGCTCAATATTTTCAGTGTGGGTTTCCCCTTAACACTGGTGTTGGGATTTCTGATCACTTGGGTAGGGCTCGCGGATGTGTTGAGTCAATACCAACAGGCTGCCACAGAAGCACTACAGTGGTTACGAGAGCTAGCGCAAGCCCCCTAAGTTAAGGAGCTTAAGTCCGTGGCAGAAAATGAAGATGGGGCCGAAAAAAGTGAAGAGCCCACCGAGAAACGTCACCGAGAATCCCGTGAAAAAGGCCAGCTTGCTCGCTCCCGCGAACTGAGCATGGTAATGGTTACTTTAGGTGGCATTATCGCTTTGTTGATTACAGGGGGGCAGCTAGGACATGCTTTGATGGTTGCTATGCGTACTAGCTTCGATCTTAGCCGAGAGGCTATGTTGGCCCAAGATGCCATGTTCTGGTTACTCCTCAATGCGGGGCTGGTCGCTTTTAAAGCGCTTTTACCTCTACTACTGGCTTTGGTTTTGAGTGGATTATTGGGCTCTATTGCTTTGGGAGGGTGGCTTTTTTCCGGGGAGGCTTTGATGCCTAAACCCAGCCGAATGAATCCTTTGAGCGGCTTGGCTCGAATGTTTTCCTTAAAGTCTTTAGTAGAGTTGCTAAAAGCCCTTGGTAAATTCCTAATAGTGCTAGGGGTTGCCTTATTGGTACTGCTGAGCTACGAAAAAGAGCTGATCTCCATTTCCAAGCAAGGGCTGGAAATGGCCATCATTCACAGTATGGAAATTGTAGGCTGGTGTACTCTGTGGATGGCCTGTGGCTTGATTGTGATTGCGGCGCTAGATGTGCCTTTTCAGTGGTGGGAAAACCGTAAGCAACTCATGATGACCAAGCAGGAAGTGCGCGACGAATATAAAGACATTGAAGGAAAGCCAGAAGTTAAAGCCCGGATTCGGCGTATGCAGCGAGAAATGGCAGAGCGGCGCATGATGCAAGCCATTCCTACCGCCGATGTGGTGATCACCAACCCCACGCACTTTGCCGTAGCACTGAAATACGATCCTGAAAAAGCCAAGGCTCCAATAGTTGTTGCCAAGGGCGGCGATTTTTTGGCGCTTAAGATTCGTGAAATTGCCCAAGAACATCAGGTTAGCTTGTTAGAATCACCGACATTGGCGCGCGCGATTTATTTTTCTACAGAGCTGGATCGGGAAATTCCTGCAGGGCTTTATGTAGCTGTTGCTCAAGTATTGGCTTACGTTTACCAATTACGCCGCTATCAGGCCGGAAAAGGCCAAAAACCAGACCCATTGCGCGACCTTCCCATTCCCGATGATTTACGGCGAGATGATTAGCTTTTGATTCAAAACGGTTTAGTTTTTGCAAGCCCATTAAAAAGCCAGTAATGCGTCAAAGCTTTGTGGAAAAGGGGGCTCTGTGAACCTAAGCCGTGCACAATTCGTAGATCTGCGTGAGGGATTGGCTGGAGCCAGTCGGGGCAGTTTAGGTGTGCCGCTGTTAGTTATGATCATGCTAGGCATGATGATGCTGCCGTTGCCCCCCTTTTTGCTGGACGTATTTTTTACCTTCAACATCGCCCTATCCATTGTGGTGCTCCTCGTTTCGGTGTATGCCTTACGCCCTCTGGATTTTGCTGTTTTTCCCACCATTTTGCTGATTTCAACCTTATTGCGTTTGTCGCTCAACGTGGCCTCCACCCGTGTAGTGCTGCTGCACGGACAAGACGGACATGACGCAGCAGGTAAAGTTATCCAGGCTTTCGGTGAGGTGGTGATCGGTGGAAACTATGTGGTGGGGATCGTTGTTTTCGCCATCTTGATGATCATTAACTTTGTGGTAGTGACCAAGGGTGCGGGACGTATCTCCGAAGTTAGTGCCCGCTTTACCTTGGACGCTATGCCCGGTAAGCAGATGGCGATTGATGCCGACTTAAATGCAGGCTTGATTGATCAGGGAGAGGCCAAAAAGCGCCGAGCTGAAGTAACCTCTGAGGCAGACTTTTATGGTTCTATGGATGGTGCCAGTAAGTTTGTGCGGGGTGATGCAGTGGCCGGATTGCTCATCCTATTTATCAACCTGATTGGTGGTATAGCCATAGGTATCTTCCAATACGGCATGAGTTTTTCCGAGGCGGGACGTATCTATGCACTACTGACCATCGGTGATGGTCTGGTGGCCCAGATTCCTGCGTTGTTACTGTCTACCGCAGCGGCCATTATGGTGACTCGGGTTACTAGCTCTGAGGATATGGGGCAGCAAATCAATAACCAGATGTTTGCTTCCCCCCGTGCTTTAGCCGTCACGGCAGCTATTCTGATCATCATGGGCCTAATACCGGGTATGCCCCATGTACCTTTCATCGGTTTAGGCGTTATTGCTGCTGCCGGTGCTTATTGGATTTGGCATGCCAAGCAACAAGCCCAGCGTAATGAACAGCAGGCTTTGCAAAGAAAGCAGCAAGAGAGTTTACCGGCTACTCAGCAAGCATCCGAAACACGCGAACTGGGCTGGGATGATGTAACTCCCGTCGATTTGGTGGGGCTAGAGGTGGGATACCGCTTGATTCCGCTGGTAGATCGCAACCAAGGAGGGCAGTTGTTAACGCGGATCAAGGGGGTGCGTAAAAAGCTATCTCAGGATCTGGGCTTTTTGATGCCCTCAGTGCATATTCGAGACAACTTAGATTTGCTGCCTAACGCCTATCGTCTGACTTTAATGGGCGTTTGTATTGCTGAGGCTGAAATTTATCCTGACCGAGAAATGGCCATTAATTCTGGGCAAGTGTTTGGTACGGTTAAAGGTATTGAGGCTAAAGATCCTGCATTTGGATTAGATGCGGTTTGGGTTGAGCACAGTGTGCGCGATCAGGCTCAATCTTTAGGATATACTGTGGTAGATGCTAGCACTGTAGTTGCTACACACTTAAACCAAGTATTAAGTCGGCATGCTCACGAATTGTTGGGCCATGAAGACGTTCAACAGTTGCTTAAATTACTGGCTAAGTTATCGCCTAAGCTGGCTGAAGATTTGGTTCCGGGCATAGTGCCGTTATCCACACTCTTAAAAGTGCTGCAAAGCCTGCTGCAAGAGCAAATACCTATCCGAGATATCCGAACGATTGCAGAAGCTATTGCTAATACCGCCACTAAGGGGCAGGATGCATCCACCTTAGTGGCCGCAGTGCGAGTGGCACTGTCTCGCTCCATTGTGCAGGGGATTGTGGGTACTGACCCAGAGTTGCCTGTCATTACCTTAGAGCCACGTTTGGAACAAATTTTATTAAGTAGTTTGCAAAAGCCTGGACAAACCGCTGATGATGGGCCTGTTTTGGAGCCTGGTATGGCCGATAAACTGCAAAAATCCTTAATCGAAGCAGCACAGCATCAGGAAATCTTGGGTAAACCCGTTGTATTGCTGGTAGCCGGGCCTATTAGAACGATGATGTCGCGTTTTGCACGGCAAGTTGTATCCAGCATTCATGTATTGGCTTATCAGGAAATTCCGGATAACAAGCAGATCACCATCGTAGCGACGGTGGGACAAAAGTAATTTGGGGGTGAGACCATGCAGGTCAAGCGTTTTTTCGCAGCGGATATGCGACAAGCCATGAAACTGATTCGGGATCAGTTTGGTTGTGATGCAACCATTATTGGCAATCGTCGGGTCGCTGGGGGCATAGAATTAACGGCCGCCCTGAATTACCCCATGCCCTCGACTCGGAAAGCCCGTCCTAACTTAGCCTTAGAGGCTGAGTTGCGTAAAAGTCGGGCTACGGCCCAATTGGGTACCAGTGCTCAAACATTATTATCAGTAGCTGCTGATGTTAGTGATCGTTTTGAGAAAAAACTGCAACTGCCTGACCGAGAAAAGGAGCCCATTCCGACCGCTCCTGAAACGACGGTACAACCTGAACAGGAGCGCCGTTCTCAGACTCCTTTCGAGATGGAGCCAAACCCCTCAGCCACTGCAAGTTTAGATCAGCGGGCCTTTGATGCCATGCGCTCTGAGTTAAACGGTTTGCGTGAGCTATTAGAGGTTCAGCTAGGCTCCATGGCTTGGGGGCGTGTACAAAATCAGCAACCGAATCAAGCCATTTTATGGCGGCGATTGCAGCGGCTGGGACTACCGGCTGATTTATCCCGTGATTTATTACAAAAAGTTGAGCGTGTAGAGGATTCTCAGCAGGCATGGCGTTTATTGTTAGCCCACCTCGCTCAAACGATCAAAACACTGGATGATGAGCCTCTGGAAGAGGGCGGTATCATTGCTTTAGTAGGGCCAGCGGGTGTTGGTAAAACCACAACTCTATCTAAGCTTGCCGCACGTTATGTCTTGAAGTACGGCAGTCAGAATATTGCTTTAGTGACCATGGATAACTTTCGGATTGGGGCACAAGAGCAACTGAAAACCTTAGGGCGTATTTTAGATGTATCGGTGACTGCCATGGGGCCAGATCAATCTTTGCCTAAAGTCTTGGCCTCTTTGGCAGATAAACGGATGATTCTAATTGATACGGCTGGGTTGCCTGTGAATGATGCAGGAGCACGGGCACAGTTGGATGCGCTCTCAGATCCAACAGTCGGCGCTAGGAATTATTTGGTATTGGCGGCAACTACTCAAACTCAGGTGCTTAAAGCTGCTTGGCATAGTCACAAGCGCTGTGGTTTAGCGGGCTGTATTATCACAAAATTGGATGAAGCGGGATCTTTAGGAGATTTATTAGGCTTGGCTATTACTCAACAATTACCCATTGCTTATTTAACTGATGGTCCACGAATTCCTGACGATCTTCACCTGCCGCGTAATCATCGGTTAGTCAGTCGAGCCGTAAGTCTGCAAGCAGAAGATGAGCCCACTGAAGAAATTATGGCCGATGTATTTGCCAGCTTAAATGGCAACTCCGCGTGTCGTATTGGTTGAAAGCGTGACGTGGCTGGATCAAGCAGGCCAGAACCCTAGGCCAGCTCTGGCAATTAAGGTAGCAAGCACATGGGAATAAGTCCCGTACAAGTTATTGCCGTAACGGGTGGCAAAGGTGGGGTTGGCAAAACGAATGTCGCAGTTAACCTAGCTTTGGCTTTAGCCGATTTAGGGCAGCGCGTGATGCTGTTAGATGCCGATTTAGGCCTAGCCAATGTAGACGTTTTGTTAGGCCTACGTCCAAAGCGAACCTTAGCTGACGTGGTCGCTGGGCGCTGCTCGTTACGGGATGTGGTACTGACGGGGCCGTCTGGAGTCTATATCGTCCCAGCGGCCTCAGGGACTCAAAGCATGGTGCACCTGAGCTCCATGCAGCATGCGGGTTTAATTAACGCCTTCAGCGAGCTGGCCAATGATCTTGATGTGTTAATTGTGGATACTGCCGCTGGAATAGGTAACGAGGTCGTAAATTTTACCCGAGCAGCCCAAGAGATTCTCTTGGTAGTGACCGATGAGCCTACTTCTATTACTGACGTATATGCCTTGATTAAACTCCTGAATCGAGACTACGGGATCACCCGTTTTCGTATGTTGGCTAATATGACCCACTCAGCCCAAGAGGGGCGAAATTTGTTTGCTAAGCTCACACGAGTGACCGACCGTTTTTTAGATGTGGCGTTACAGTATGTAGGTGCTATTCCTTATGATGAGATGGTGCGAAAGGCCGTTCAGAAGCGTTCAGCAGTGTATGAGGCATACCCGCAATCTAAGTGTGCTTTAGCATTTCGGGCAGTAGCACAAAAAATAAATACTTGGCCTCTACCTACAGCCCCACGAGGGCAACTTGAGTTTTTTATTGAGCGCCTCATTCAGCCCGTCGCAGATACTTCCGCGTAAAGTAAAGCCTGAGCGGGTACTGTATGTACTATAACAAGACACGTCCTAAAGACTCCCAGTATCGGCTGGTTGAACAATATGCCCCTCTTGTAAAACGCATAGCCTATCATTTGATCGCACGCCTGCCTGCCAGTGTGCAACTGGATGATCTAGTACAAGCGGGCATGATTGGCCTCTTGGAGGCAGCCGCTAAATACAGTGCAGATAAAGGCGCGAGTTTCGAAACCTATGCAGGAATTCGTATTCGGGGAGCCATGCTGGATGAAATTCGCAAAGGGGATTGGGCCCCGCGTTCGGTGCATCGTAATGCACGCATGGTGAGCGATGCGATTCGCGTAGTGGAAGCTCGTACAGGGCGAGATGCTAAAGATCAGGAAGTAGCTGCCGAACTGAAGTTGGATCTGGATGAATATTACGGGCTCCTCAGTGACACTCAAGGAGCCCGATTATTTAGTTTTGATCATTTGCTGCAATCAAAAGACCAAGACGCTGTAGATGATGTGCTAGAAGGTGTACATTCTGGCCCCTCTGGTACGCTTGAAGATGAGCGTTTTCGGCAAGCCTTAGCTGAAGCTATTGATGGATTACCAGAGCGCGAAAAATTAGTGTTATCCCTTTATTATGATGAAGAATTAAACCTGAAAGAAATTGGTCAGGTTTTAGGGGTCAGTGAATCGCGCGTGAGTCAGCTGCACAGTCAATGTGCCGCTCGATTGCGGGCCCGTCTTGAAGCATGGCGCATCGACTGATGAACGATAGATCAGGCTCAGGAAACTGTGAGACTTTTGGAGGTTGCCTTGGATAAAAACATGAAAATTCTCATTGTGGACGATTTCTCGACAATGAGGCGAATCATCAAAAATTTGCTGCGGGATCTAGGCTTTACTAATACAGCAGAAGCAGATGATGGGGCGACAGCCTTGCCGATGTTGCAAAACGGTCACTTTGATTTTTTAGTGACTGACTGGAATATGCCGGGTATGACTGGTATTGAGCTGCTGCGCGCCGTTCGGGCTGATGAGCGTTTAAAGAATATGCCCGTATTGATGGTGACCGCTGAAGCTAAGCGGGATCAAATTATTGAAGCCGCCCAAGCGGGTGTGAATGGCTATGTAGTAAAGCCCTTTACAGCTCAAGTGCTTAAGGAAAAGATCGAAAAAATCTTCCAGCGTGTAAGCGGCTGAATATAAAGCCAAGAGGGCGATATGGCGCACGATGAGAATGGAATGGCAGATTTTGAGCTTAGGCTCAAAGATCATGCAAAACACCTGATCGACAGCCTGGAACGGGGTTGCTTCGGCGAGGCCGTTGAGTCCATCCAGCAGATCAATCAGACGCGAGATCAAGGGCTTTATTTAGAGGTGGGTCGTCTGACGAGGCAGTTGCACAGTGCAATTGTCAAACTGGAAATGGATGCTAGCTGCAATGGCCTTAAAGGAGAAGCTTCACAAATCACGGACGCAACCCAACGCCTCTCTTACGTTGTAGAAGTGACAGAAAGGGCGGCCAATCGAACTATGGATTTAGTGGAAGATTGTGCCCCCCTAGTCGGCTATATCAATTATGAAGCCCAAAGTTTGTCAGAAGATTGGCGGTGCTTTATGCGTCGGGAGTTGACACCGGAGCAGTTTCGAGAGCTTACCAAGCGCATTGACAGCTTTTTAGGTCGTACTACAGAAAGTAGCGATAAGCTGTCAGATAATTTAAATAACATTTTGTTAGCACAGGACTTCCAAGACTTAACCGGGCAAGTCATTAAACGAGTCACTCAACTGATTACTGAAGTGGAAAGCAGTCTGCTTGAGCTAGTTTTGATGGCCAGCAAAGTCAATCAGTTTGCGGGTATTAGCCATGATCAAGACGAATTGCGGGCTGAGCACCAGAAAAATGCTGCCGCCTCTTTAGCGCGAGGGGAAGGCCCACAAATGCGGGCCGATAAGCGTGAAGATGTCGTATCAGGGCAAGATGATGTTGATGATTTGCTGTCTAGTCTTGGGTTTTAGTAGGGGATATTGAGTATGAGCTTTGACGCTGACGAAGAGATTCTGCAGGATTTTTTAGTTGAAGCAGGTGAAATTCTCGAGCAGCTGTCTGAGCAATTGGTGGAGTTAGAGGGTGCTCCCGATGATATGGCTCTGCTCAATGCTATTTTCAGAGGCTTTCACACGGTAAAAGGTGGCGCTGGATTCTTGCAACTGCATGCTCTGGTGGAGTGCTGCCATACTGCTGAGAATATTTTCGATATTCTACGCAAGGGTGAGCGCCGGGTAGATGCAGCTTTGATGGATGTGGTGCTTCAAGCGCTGGATGCTATCAATGAAATGTTTAACCAAGTACGCGAGCGCCAAGACCCTCAGCCGGCCGATCCTGCTTTATTAGAAGCTTTAGCACAACTGGCTGTACCCGGTGCCTCGGCCCCTGTGGTGCCACCAGTGTCCGCTCCAGTAGCAGCTCCTGCGTTAGATACGGCAGATCGAGAGTTTGAGCAGATGCTGGATGCTGCTGTGGGTAAACACAATACCTCCAGCTCCTCACAGGAAGAGGCTGTTCATTCGGAAGAAATTTCAGACGAAGAATTTCACGCTTTGTTGGATCAGCTACAAGAACAGGGGCATGTAGCAGGCTTAGAGAGTGAGCTGCCTAAACCTGTTCAGATCCATGAGGTGGATTCACCTTCAGCTAACTCAACGGCAGCTGATGAAATTACCGATGATGAGTTTGAGGCTCTACTAGATCAACTGCATGGCAAAGGAAAATTTGTTGCCTCAAATCAACCACAGGAAACCTCGCCGAATCCAGAAGCCTTAAACAGCGAAGTCCCCGAGCTTCCTGTAGCTGCAGCTCAAGACAGCGACCTTATTTCAGATCAAGAGTTTGAGGCGTTGCTGGATCAGTTGCATGGCAAAGGTCGTTTTGATAGTGGTGTGACGGTATCCAAGCCAGAGGATACGCCAGTCACCTCAGCACCTGTCGGGGCTGATAACAGTAAAAAGCCAGCAAGCAAGTCGGCAGTAGTATCCAAAGCCCCTACGCCGAAAAAGACTGAGCCCGAGCCCGAGCCTCCCGTTGCGGCTGAGAAGAAGCGCCTTGCTCCTTCTTCATCGCCTACAGGGGAAAAATCAAGCACTGCCGCTGCTTCAGAAGCCGAAACCACTGTACGGGTGGATACCGCACGGTTGGATGAAATCATGAATATGGTGGGGGAGCTGGTATTGGTGCGTAATCGCCTAGTTCGTTTAGGGATGACGACAGGCGATGAAACTATGGCCAAGGCGGTTTCTAATTTAGATGTGGTCACTGCTGATCTGCAAACCGCAGTGATGAAGACCCGCATGCAGCCCATCAAAAAGGTTTTTGGGCGTTTCCCACGTCTTGTACGCGATCTGGCCCGCAACCTTAATAAAGAAATCAACCTTGAGTTGGTAGGGGAAGAAACAGACCTTGATAAAAATTTGGTAGAAGCCTTAGCAGATCCTTTAGTGCACTTGGTGCGTAATGCCGTCGATCATGGCATTGAGTCCCCTGAGGAGCGTACAGCCGCAGGCAAATCAAGGGCTGGTCATGTAGTGCTCTCCGCTGAGCAAGAAGGCGACCATATTTTGCTGATGATTACCGACGACGGCAAAGGTATGGATGCTGAGGTTTTGCGCAATAAAGCAGTAGAAAAAGGAATTTTGGATCGAGATGCCGCCGATCGTTTAACGGAGGTGGACTGCTTTAACCTGATTTTCGCGCCCGGATTTTCGACTAAGACCGAAATTTCCGATGTATCTGGGCGCGGAGTGGGGATGGATGTGGTGAAAACCAAAATCTCCCAGCTCAACGGTACGGTTACTGTATCTTCAAAAAAAGGCAGCGGTTCAAAAATTATTATTAAAGTGCCTCTCACGCTGGCCATTATGCCCACCCTTATGGTGATGTTGGAGCGACAAGCTTTTGCATTTCCCTTGGTGAGTGTGAGCGAGATTTTCCATCTGGATTTGTCCAAAACCAATGTGGTGGATGGGCAAGAAGTAGTCATCGTGCGTGACAAGGCGTTGCCGTTGTTTTACCTCAAGCGTTGGCTGGTGCAGGGCATGGGCCATGAGCAGCAGCATGAAGGGCACGTGGTGATTATTAGCATCGGTACACAACGTATTGGTTTTGTAGTAGATCAACTGGTAGGACAAGAGGAAGTAGTGATTAAACCTTTAGGCCGGATGCTACAGGGAACGCCGGGAATGTCGGGTGCTACCATTACCGGAGATGGTCGAATTGCATTGATTTTAGATGTACCCAGTATGCTCAAGCGTTATGCACGACGAGCGTAATAAGCCAAAACAAGCTGCTATACCTCGTTGTGTAAGGAGTAACGCTTCATGTCGCTTAAAGTTTTGGTGGTGGATGATTCGGGATTTTTTCGCCGTCGTCTTACAGAAATACTTTCATCAGATGCCGATATTCAGGTAGTAGGTACGGCCAGTAATGGGCGGGAAGCCATTGATCAAGCGGTGGCTCTGCGTCCTGATGTGATTACTATGGATTACGAAATGCCGTTATTAGACGGAATTTCTGCTGTGCGTCAAATTATGCAGCGCTGTCCAACTCCAGTATTGATGTTTTCGTCTCTGAGTTATGAGGGAGCTCGGGTGACTTTGGATGCATTGGATGCTGGTGCTGTAGATTACTTACCCAAAAACTTTGAAGATATTTCTAAGAACCCCGATAAGCTTCGGCAACTGCTGTGTGAGAAAATCAAGGGCATTGCTCGCAGCCGTTATCACCATACTTCGAGCCATTGGGGTACGGGAAACCCCGTGGTTTCTCCTGCGCCTAAAGTAACAACCCGTACTGTAACCCATCATAGTCCGTTACCAACTGAGACTTCCGCAGCACCCAGTATTCACACTTGGAAATCCAACCCAGTACCAGTCGCAGCCCCAACTTCTGTGCCGACCACTGCTCCTGTGTTTTCTACGCCACCTAAACGGCGAAATTACCGCTTGGTGGTGATTGGTACATCCACCGGAGGGCCAGTGGCATTGCAGCATGTACTTACTAAGTTACCCGCGCAGTTTCCAGCCCCTTTGGTACTGGTTCAGCATATGCCAGCAACCTTTACCAAAGCCTTTGCAGAACGCTTAGATAAACTGTGCCAAATACAGGTTAAAGAGGCTGAGGATGGTGATGCTTTACGACCGGGTTTGGCGCTATTGGCACCGGGAGGCAAGCAAATGATGGTAGATGCTCGGGGTGTGGTGCGTATTCTTCCGGGGGATGAGCGTTTAAATTACAAGCCTAGTGTTGACATCACTTTTGGGTCTGCAGCGAAAGCCTTTCAGGATCGAGTGTTGGCCGTTGTTTTAACGGGAATGGGCGCTGATGGCCGCGAGGGAGCTCGTCTGTTGAAACAAAATGGCAGTCAAGTATGGACTCAAGATGAAGCAAGCTGCGTTATTTACGGTATGCCGATGGCTGTGTTTAAAGCCAATCTGAGTGATGCGGTATACAGCCTTGAGGAAATCGGTTCACGCCTTATAGACGCGTGCCAGTAGGTTGAATAATGGACTTCTTAAGTCTATTGGGGTTAGCGTTAGGCTTGGGTGCCGTAGTAGGTGGTAATCTGCTGGAGGGCGGCAACATCAGTGCGCTCATCAATGGCCCCGCGGCTTTGATTGTACTGGGTGGCACCTTCGGAGCTGTTTTGCTGCAAACCCCATTTTCCGTATTTCAACGCGGGTTGCTAATGTTGCACTGGGTATTGTTTCCGCCGCGTATTGATCTCGTCCAAGGCATTGCTAATGTAATCAAGTGGAGTCAGTTAGCCCGTAAAGAAGGTTTGTTGGGACTTGAAGCGGTAGCCGATATTGAACGTGATCCTTATGCGCGTAAAGGGCTGCAATTGTTGGTTGATGGCACAGAGTCTGCTGTAATCCGTAATGTGCTTGAAGTAGATATAGAAACCCAAGAGGCGCGCGATTTGCGGGCGGCTCGGATGTTTGAGTCCATGGGCGGTTATGCACCGACCATTGGCATTATCGGGGCGGTGATGGGGCTAATCCATGTCATGGAAAACCTTGCAGATCCCAGTCAGCTAGGGGCGGGAATTGCTGTAGCTTTCGTTGCCACTATTTACGGGGTTGCTTTTGCAAACCTGTTGATGCTGCCGATTAGTAATAAACTTCGGAGTATTGTGCAGCGTCAATCCCGATATCGGGAGATGATTTTGGAAGGTCTGCTCTCTATTGCAGAGGGTGAAAATCCACGTTCCATCGAGTTGAAGCTACAGGGCTTCATGGATTAATCCTATGCCTCGTCACCGCCGGCGCTCCCATCCTGAGGAGCACGAAAATCATGAGCGTTGGTTAGTCTCTTATGCTGATTTTATTACGCTGTTGTTTGCCTTTTTTGTGGTTATGTACGCCATGTCTTCCCTCAATGAAGGTAAATATAAGGTATTAACAGAATCTTTAGAGGGAATCTTCAGTGAACCTGTACGCTCATTTAGACCCATTCCTATTGGAGAGGATCGTCCAAGCTCTTTGGCCCCTGGGGTTCCTGGTGGGTCATCCAGTACACCCACAGACTCTTTGGAGCTGATTGGTCAAGGCGTGCAACAAGCCTTTAGTGATTTGGTAGGTACGGGGCAGATCAGTCTAAGAGGCAATGAAATGTGGTTGGAGATAGAGCTGAGTTCAAACTTGCTCTTTCCCAGTGGAGGGGCTATTCCTAACGATAATGCCTTTGCCTTAATTGATAAGGTTGCTGCTATTTTAGCTCCTTATCAAAATGCCATTCGGGTCGAGGGTTTTACAGACGATCAGCCCATTAAAAGTGCCAATTATCCAACAAACTGGGAGCTGTCCGTTTCACGAGCCGCCAGCATTGTGCGCCTATTAGCTATGCATGGTGTTGATCCTCAGCGTCTGTCTGCTGTGGGCTATGGTGAGTACCGACCCATTGCCGATAATGCAACGGGAACTGGACGAGCGCGTAATCGTAGAGTGGTGTTGGCGGTTGCACGGGATACCGATGTACGTCGTAATATGACGACCTTTACCACAGGGCAGGTCAACGCCGCCAGACTGCCCAGAACCCTATAGCTCTTTGGCACAGTGCGCCTAGATCAGGTTTGTAGACTTTGAACATACAGGAAAACAAATACTCATGAGAGTTTGGGCCGTGGCCAATCAGAAAGGGGGGGTAGGGAAAACCACGACTTCGGTAGCATTAGCTGGTTTACTGGCGGCCAGCGGTAAGCGTGTCATCATGGTGGATTTAGATCCGCATGGATCAATGACCAGCTACTTTGGTTACGATCCGGATCACCTAGAGTACAGTGTTTTTGACCTGTTTCGGCATGCTCAAACCAGTGTGTCTGATATTAAAGACTTGCTATTGCCCACCAGTCACGAGCAAGCGGCTCTGTTACCTTCGAGTACGGTATTGGCTACCTTAGAGCGCCACTCTCCCAACCAAAATGGCTTAGGTTTGGTCGTTGCACGTAGCTTAGCTCAGCTTTGGGGGGATTATGATCATGCCATTATCGACAGTCCTCCCTTACTAGGGGTGTTGATGGTGAATGCACTGGCGGCTAGCCAGCATTTGGTAATTCCCGTACAGACGGAGTTTCTGGCCCTTAAGGGATTGGAGCGTATGATCAGTACCTTGAATCTTATTAATCATTCAAGGCGACATCAGGCTCTGCCCTATACGGTGGTGCCTACCTTATTTGATCGGCGTACTCAGGCTTCTTTGGGAGCATTGCAAATTCTGCGCGATACTTACCCGCAGCAATTGTGGTCAGGTTTTATTCCCGTTGACACTCGCCTAAGGGATGCCAGTCGCATCGGTGTTATGCCTTCCCAGCAAGACCCCAGTAGTCGAGGTGTACAAGCCTATCGTTTATTGCTGAAATACTTACTGGAATCCAAAACACCCTCGATGGTGGCTTGATAGATGATCTATGTTTTAGTGTGCATCCGTAGATAATTTTTATAGAAGCTGCTGGGCAGTAGTAGCTCCATTAGTGGTAGCTCCATTGAATAATTTGAGCTAGGGGGTATCCATGAGTCGCTCAGTCCCAACTCTAACGCCACCTCAAGAGGTATTGCAGTCTTATCTCAATGACCTGTTGCGGGATGTAAGCCTTGAAACAGATATGCCTGAGCTAACAGACTCTGAGTCTAAAGCTACCAAGGTGGCTGATGAGGCGCTTCAGCATCAGGCTTTGGATATCCCCTGCATTGATGAAAAGTCTCTGTTTACTACAGTCCCGATCTTAGAGGCTAGTTCAGCAGAAAAAATAGGCGCTGAATCAGAGGTTTTGCCACCCTCTATTATTCTGCAAGATCAGGTTATAGCTAAACCACCTGTCCCAGATATACCTGCAGCACGGGTTGAAGAGTCCCTAGACTGGGCTGAAGCCCCTTTTGAGTGTCTATTATTTGAGGTGGCCGGTTTAACTTTGGCTGTGCCGCTGATTACCTTGGGCTCCATTTACTTACTCAATGAAGAGCATCTAACGCCTATTTTTGGCCAGCCAAACTGGTTTATGGGGATACTGTCTTGCCCTGTGGGTAATCTTAAAGTATTAGAGAGTGCGCGCTGGCTAATGGCTGAACGCTATGATGCCCAGTTTCGCCAAGGGTTACGCTATGTGCTGTCGATTCAAGGCTATGATTGGGGACTAGCTGTCCACCAAGTGAATCGCTCAGTACGGATCGACCCTAAGAATGTTAAGTGGCGGGCACAGCGCCAGCAACGTCCTTGGTTGGCGGGTACCGTGGTTGAACACATGTGTGCTTTGGTTGATGTTCGAGCACTGGCAGAGTTAATTGCTTCTGGCTCGCGTTCTATGCAAGCTACCCGCGGTCAGATTAATGATTAAAACGAGAGTTATTGCGCTGGTTCTATAAAAAGGTTGATGTTTCCATGAAAAACTCGATATCTGCCCAAGGTCAAAGTTCTGATGATCCGGTGTTGCAGTGGGTTACATTTCGTTTAGACGATGAAAGCTATGGCGTTAATGTCATGCAAGTGCAGGAGGTTTTGCGCTATACCGAAATTACTCCTGTGCCCGGCGCACCCAGTTATGTTTTAGGTATTATTAACTTGCGCGGTAACGTAGTGACCGTGATTGATACTCGCCAGCGCTTTGGTTTAGATCCTGCGCCTGTGACCGATAATACGCGGATTGTGATTATCGAAGTGGATCGTCAAGTGGTGGGCATTTTGGCTGACAGCGTGGCTGAAGTGGTTTACTTGCGCCAATCTGAAATTGAAACAGCACCCAATGTAGGCAATGAGGAGTCCGCTAAGTTTATTCAGGGTGTATGCAATAAAGGCGGAGAACTGCTGATTTTGGTCGATCTTGAAAAAATGATGACAGATGATGAGTGGTCTGAGCTGGAGAATATCTAACCCATGCTGACCCATTTTGTGCTCTTGGCGGTACTCTGTTACGTCTCGCTAATTGGTTTGTTTTTGTGGCTGTTACGTCAGCACCGCACCCTAGAGCAACGCCAAGAAACTCACCTAGCACATTTGGAGCAGTTGGTTCGAAAGCTGGATGATCGTGCTGAGGCACAACGCATTAGCAGCTTACGCATGGGAGAGGAACTGAAGGCTTTACGCACCACCCTCAGTGTTCAGGCTGAGCGCTTACTGCGTCAGGAACAACGGGATCTGGGAACGGAGCACTCCTTTAGCCAAGCCGCTCGGATGGCTACTATGGGCGCTTCTGTAGAGGAGTTGGTGCGTAGTTGCGGGCTAACTCAAGGGGAGGCCGAATTGATGAGCCGTCTGCAACAATTGCGTGATGCTAATTCAGCTTCTATCAGTGAATAGGTTGGATAGCTGCGTCATAGCGACTTTCTATAACCTGTATTAGTCATAAAGATTTCCACAACACTGATTCCAGACATACAGTAGTGACCTTATTTTGTGGTGTACTCGTTCTCTTCCAATCTTTGGTTGGGATTGATTCTCTGGATGTATCTACGGGTACGGATTAGCAATTAAGTCGCAAAGAAAAGAAAGGAATTAGGTTGTGAAAAAAGTTCCTGTTGTTATTGGCGCTCTGGGTGCCTGTATCGCAGGCTATCTAGCCACGGTGTACGCGGTGAACCACTTTGACCAGCAGTTGAGTGAGCAACGGCTGGCAAAGTTAGATAGCACAAAATTGGATAGTCTTACCCTCAAAGCGTTAACTATCGTTAACGAAAACGGCTGCCGTTATTGCCATACGCAAGATAGCGAAATGCCTTTTTACGCCAATTTCCCCTTGGCTAAGCAACTGATGGAGCATGACGTGAATATGGCCCAGCGCCAATTCAACATCAGTGCTCTGTTGGAGCAAGCTCAAGCGGGTAAGCCGATCTCAGAAGTGGATTTGGCCAAGGTTGAATCCGTTCTGGATGATGCTAGCATGCCCCCAAGTTTGTACCTAAGCATGCACTGGGCTTCGAAGCTCTCGGATGAAGAACGCTCAACCCTGAAAAGCTGGGTGAAAGCCGAGCGTTTGAAACACCATCCCGTAGGCATAGTGAGCGAAGCCTTCAAGTACGAGCCCGTACAACCAATCACCACTACATTCCCGGTAAATGAGGCGAAGGTTGCCTTGGGCAACAAGCTGTACCACGACGCGCGCTTGTCAGGAGATGACAGCGTTTCTTGCGCCAGTTGCCATGCCCTAAATACGGGTGGTGTTGATCGGCTTCCTGTGTCAACAGGGGTTAAGAGTGCTCAAGGCCCGATTAATGCGCCAACCGTTTACAACGCTGTATTTAATATTCATCAGTTCTGGGATGGGCGTGCTCGCGATTTGCAAGAGCAAGCCGGTGGCCCACCCATGAACCCTTTGGAAATGGCTTCTACCTCTTGGGCGCAAATTGTCAGTAAATTGGCTCAAGATCAAAGCTTAAGGGCTGAATTTGCAGCGGTTTATCCTCAAGAAGGTATCACCCAAAACAGCATTACGGATGCGATTGCTGAGTTTGAAAAGACCTTAGTGACTCCAAACAGCCGTTTTGATCTCTACCTGAAAGGAGATGAGCAAGCCATCACGGCGGTTGAAAAAGAAGGCTATGCCCTGTTCAAAGCCACTAAGTGTGATACCTGCCATGTGGGTGAGGCTATGGGTGGCCAGTCTTTCGAGCTGATGGGGGTCAAGAAAGACTACTTTGCGGATCGGGGTAATGTTACCGAAGTGGATCATGGGCGTTATGGCGTGACCAAAGATCCTAAGGATATGTACCGCTTTAAAGTTCCAACCCTGCGTAACGTCGAGCTGACTCCGCCTTATTTCCACGATGCCAACGCTAAGACTTTGGAGGAAGCCGTGGATAAAATGGCGGTCTACCAAGTGGGCGTGAAACTCTCCGAAGCAGACGTGGGTAAAATTGCAGCCTTCTTGCGCACCTTGAACGGTGAGTATCAGGGCGAAATTCTGAAGTAGTCGGTCGCAAACCTGTGTATAGAGCCCTCAAAGCTTAGGCTTTGGGGGTTTTAATAAGGGAATAGGAGGCGCTGAAGTTTCTGTTTCGGTTTTGGTGGGGGCGAATCCCGGGGGATATTTGCCTTTCAAATACCAAGCAAAGGCGATGATTTCGGCAATACAGCGATAGAGGTGTTCTGGGATGCTGTCGCCTAACTCTAGGCGGGCTAATAGCTGAACCAGCTCGGCATTTTCATAGATAGGCACCTGATGTTCGCGGGCAATGGCTAAGATAGCTTCGGCTAATTGTTCATCGCCCTTGGCTGTCAATATGGGGGCTTGATGACCGTCATAGCTGAGTGCAATCGCACGACGTGGTGGGTCGGATGGTGAGTTCATGCTTGTTCGTCAACGAAATAGGCGGCAACTGCCGTATGAGTTTTTCGAGCAGGGGATACTCCCTGATAACAATTTAAGGTGGTTACCGATAAACCTGCGGCCTGTAGTTGTTCCCGTAAATAGCCTAACTCCTGTTGAATGATCTGAGCCGTGGTAGCGCGCTCTGCCCAAAACTGGCTGGAAACCCCTGTAGGCTGTACTACAGTCTGTACCTGTAATGGCCCTAAACTCGGCCAATCAAAGGCTAAGTCAATTTGCCAACGGATGGACATGGGGTTGGGTTTTTCAGGTTTAGGGGAGTGCTCCTCAGGTGTTATGTAGGCTTGTAGGCGTATTTGCAGGACACTGATTTCAGTATCCAAACGCACGGGCAACTCCAGTTGCCAAGTGGTTATCTGTTGTCCCCGCTCATCAGTTTGGTTTTGAGCGAGGCTCGCTAACTGGTGTGTTTGTAAGCGCGCAATGGCGGCGGTGAGCAATCCAATGAGTTGTTCTAACTTGCCCTGAGTTGGGTTAACACGGTATGTCGTTCTGGTTAAGGGAAAATTTAAGGCCACCTGAGCGTTGTCCATGCTTAGTTGTTTGATGAGTTGTTGGGCCTGTTGTGGTAAGGGTACAGCCGCAGAGGTAGAGCCAGAGGATGATTGCGGCAAGGCAGTAGGCAATGTAGGTAACAGACTGTCTTGAGCCTTTAGGTGTTGCAGTAAGCGCAGTAAACCAGCTTTTAAGTCATCCGGGAGGTCATCTGTGATGGCGGCTAGCAGTTGGTTTTCTAGCAATAGGCCGCTGTTACGCAGACTTTGAGCTAGGGATTGAGGTCGGGTCAGTTGCGCCACTTCAGGCAACAGTGCCAGCCACTGCTCAATCAAGGGGCGTAATTTAGGCAAACTGAGCAGGGCTTCTTGCAAATGATCTACCAGAGTCTGTAGTGATGCCTGCTGGTTAAACTGGGTTTTAAGCTGTTGCTCAAGCCGTATTTGATTGAGTTGTTGGTTCAGCGGTAGCCATTGCAAGGCTTGAGGGTTTTTGACCTGAGCACTGATGAGTGTACCAATGGATAGGGGGGACTCCGATTCCACAATCAAAGTTTGAGCACTGGGACTGTGGATCAATTTGACAAGGTGTTGTGTGGTACGAGCTTCAGCCGAGAGTTGCTGAGTAGCAGTCACCCGTCCTTGAAGGACTGTACCGGGAGGCCAGGTTTCGGGGTCTAAGTGTTCCAGCGGTGCTTCTTGAGCCACGAGCTGTGCCTGAAGAGACTGTTGATCCGAACTTAAACTCAGTTGGTATTGAGCACCCAGCAACAAAGGAATTGGGCTTTGCACCCGTACAGATATCTGTTGCCCATTAGCCAAGGACAGATTGAGCAGGGTATTAAATGTGGTTTGTCCTGCTGGCTGAGTATTGGGTCGAGTTTCTATTACTGTAGCTTTAGTGGGTATGGAGATGGAGGCGAGTAGTGTCTCTAAAGAGGTACTCGGGCGCAGGTTAATCAAGCCGAACGCCCTATGAGCTGTGCTGGGTGTTGAGCTCAGTGGGGAGATAGGGAAGGAACCCTTGATGTCGGTCATAGAATGAAAATGCTCTTACAACCTAATAGCTAAGAGACGAGCGGGCTTGAAATCAGCCTATGTATAATCCAAACCCGTGGCGATTTAGCTCAAGCAGGTAACAGATTGGAACAGATCATTCATGCAGGCAAGCCTATAAACGCATGTGAGGTTCCGATCTCCTATGGCTTGAAACTGGACACTTTATCCTGTGAGCGTGATAGCCGCTTATTGTTTGAACATCTGAGCTTAGATTTATCTTCTGGCAGCATGTTGCAAGTAATGGGGCCTAATGGCAGTGGTAAAACCAGTTTGCTGCGTATATTGGCGGGGTTAATGCCACCTTCTGAAGGGGCGGTGCGCTTGGAGTCCAATTCAGGCTCAAGCGTAATGCCACTGAATCAGATGCTGCTATGGATGGGCTATGCCACGGGAATCAAGATGCTGTTGACGGCTGAGGAAAACCTAAGCTGGCTGTGTAGCTTACATCAGCAGCCCCAATCCCAGTCCCAGATTTGGCAGGCGCTGGCCGCCGTGGGCTTGCGAGGCTTTGAGGATGTGCCCTGTTATAGCCTGTCAGCAGGTCAGCAACGACGGGTAGCTTTAGCGCGCTTATACCTTAATCCCCCACCACTATGGATTTTGGATGAGCCTTTTACCGCCTTGGATCCTCAAGGTGTGACGCAGTTGGAGCAGCATTTGGTACGGCATTGTGAGGCGGGTGGCCTAGTGATTTTAACCACACACCATACCTTAACCTTGACTCCTGCTCGCTTTACTACCTTGGCTTTGGGTAGTTAATCCTATGACGAGCATCTTTTTTAGTTTGGTGCAGCGTGAAGCTCGTTTGTTATGTCGTCGCCCAGCAGAGCTGATCAATCCCTTGGTATTTTTCAGCTTAGTGCTGGTGCTGTTTCCGTTGGCGGTAGGCCCAGAGTCTCGTTTACTCCAAAGCATATCGCCCGGATTAATTTGGGTGGCCGCTTTGTTAGCGGTGTTGTTATCGCTGGATGCATTGTTTCGTAGTGACTTTGAAGATGGATCACTGGAGCAGTGGGCGGTGTCATCGCGGGCTTTATCTTGGCTGGTTCTAACAAAGGTATTGGCGCACTGGTTATTTTCAGGCTTGCCTCTGGTTTTGTTATCGCCTCTATTGGCGCTGATGTTGGGGCTGCCGAGTGAGCATATTCCGGTGCTGGTGCTGTCGTTGCTATTGGGTACGCCGGTGCTCAGTTTGTTGGGCGCTGTGGGGGCAGCGTTAACCGTGGGACTAAAGCGGGGCGGGCTGTTGTTGGCTTTGTTGACCCTGCCTTTGTATATCCCAGTTCTGATTTTTGGCAGTGGAGCATTACAGGCTGAGTTACAGGGTTTTTCACCCTTAGGTTATTTACTGTGGTTGGCCAGTTTGACGGTATTGGCGGTGACTTTAACACCCTTTGCCATTGCTGCTGGGTTGCGCATTGGCTTAAGCGAGTAACTATTAGCTGCTTTTAAGGTTCATGCAGGCGAGTGGGATAACAATGAATTGGACATGGTTTCACCGACTCAGTGCTCCTAAGAGCTTTTATGAGGTCAGTGGTCGTTGGTTGCCTTGGTTGACGGGCCTCATGCTGGTCTTAATGCTGACGGGGTTGCTCTGGGCTTTGGTATTTGCTCCGGCGGATTATCAGCAAGGGAATAGTTTTCGCATCATCTATATCCATGTGCCTGCCGCTTTTTTGGCGCAATCTGTTTATCTCATGCTGGCTGTCGCAGGTTTAGTTGGAGTGGTGTGGAAGATTAAGCTGGCAGACGTAGCCTTACAGCAAGCGGCGCCCATAGGTGCTTGGATGTGTGCGCTGGCCCTGATTACGGGGGCCATCTGGGGTAAACCCACTTGGGGGACTTGGTGGGTTTGGGATGCTCGCCTAACCTCTATGCTGATTCTGCTGTTTCTCTATATTGGCATCATCGCTTTGGGACAAGCCATCAGTAATAGAGAAAGCGCCGCCAGAGCCTGTGCCGTATTGGCCATTGTGGGGGTGGTGAACCTTCCCATCATCAAATACTCCGTGGAGTGGTGGAATACCCTGCATCAGCCCGCCACTTTCAAATTGACGGAAAAGCCCAGTATGCCCGCCGAAATGTGGTGGCCATTGCTTATTTTGGTGTTGGCTTTTTACTGTTTTTTTGCCGTGGTGCTACTGATGCGCATGCGCCTAGAGATACTTAAACGTGAAGCCCGCACGAGTTGGGTTCAGGCTGCACTTAAAACCTTAGTGGGGAACAATGCATGAGCTTTGCCTCTTGGGAAGACTTTTTGAGCATGGGGCAGCATGGCCTCTATGTGTGGTCGGCTTTTGGGATCAGTGTGTTGGTACTGGCGTTAAATCTGGCGTTGCCAATGCATGCCCAGCGCCGCTATGTAAAGGATGAAGCCCGCCGTCTGCGTCGCGAGGCTCAGGTATGAATCCTGCGCGTAAAAAACGTCTACTGATTATTTTGTTGATTGTCTTGGGTGTGGGGGCTGCTGTGGGCTTGGCTCTGCTGGCCTTACAACAGAATATCAATCTGTTTTATACCCCAACCCAAATTGCCACTGGCGAAGCCCCTAAGGATACCCGGATTCGGGCCGGTGGCTTGGTGGAGAAGGGCTCATTGGTGCGAGATGCTCAGTCTCTAGCGGTGAGCTTTCGGGTAACGGATGGTCTGCACAGTATCAATATTCAGTACCAAGGTATCTTGCCGGATCTATTCCGTGAGGGGCAGGGTATTGTGGCTTTAGGTCGTCTAAGGGCTCCGGGTTTGCTGATAGCAGACGAGGTATTGGCCAAACATGATGAACAATACATGCCTCCTGAGGTGACTAAAGCCTTGGAGGAAACGGGCATGCTCAAGCATTACGAGAAAAAGGGAGCGACTCCGTGATTCCAGAGCTGGCGAATTTGGCGCTCATTTTGGCGCTCTGTCTGGCGGTAGTACAGGGAACCGTACCCTTAGTGGGGGCTTGGTTAGGCGCTCACCAATGGATGAGATTGGCACGTCCACTGGTTTGGGGCCAAAGTGCTTTAGTCTTGTTTGCGTTTTTGTGCTTGGCGTTTGCGTTTTTGAGTGATGACTTTTCAGTGGCCTATGTGGCCCATAACTCTAATACGGCCTTGCCTTGGTATTACAAGTTCAGCGCGGTGTGGGCTGCCCATGAGGGCTCATTGTTACTTTGGGCTTTGACGCTCAGTGGCTGGAGTGTGGCGGTATCTCTGGGCTCACGCCAATTACCCGAAGAAGTGTTAGCGCGTGTATTAGCGGTAATGGGCTTGATCAGCGTGGGGTTTTTACTGTTTTTGCTGCACACCTCAAATCCTTTTGAACGCCTATTGCCCTATTCACCTGATAATGGCCGCGATTTAAATCCTTTATTGCAGGACTTTGGCCTGATTGTGCATCCACCCATGCTGTATATGGGCTATGTAGGCTTTTCGGTAGCCTTTGCCTTTGCCATCGCTGCCTTACTCGGTGGAAGATTGGATGCTGCTTGGGCACGTTGGTCTCGTCCTTGGACACTGGTTGCTTGGTGCTTTTTAGGCGTAGGCATCGTATTGGGGTCTTGGTGGGCCTATTACGAACTGGGTTGGGGCGGCTGGTGGTTTTGGGATCCAGTCGAAAATGCCTCCTTGATGCCTTGGTTGGTCGGAACGGCATTGCTGCATTCCTTAGCGGTGACAGAAAAGCGTGGTGTGTTTAAAAGCTGGACGGTGTTATTAGCCGTAGCTGCGTTTTCGCTCAGCTTGTTAGGTACTTTCTTAGTCCGTTCTGGGGTGCTCACCTCAGTACATGCTTTTGCCACTGATCCAGAGCGCGGCACCTTTATTCTGGTGTTCTTGCTGATAGTAGTGGGCAGCTCCTTAGCTCTATTTGCCATCCGAGCCCCCGTAGTAGCCAGTCAGGTGCGTTTTGGACTTTGGTCGCGGGAAACCCTGTTATTGGTTAACAACCTACTCTTGGTAGTTTCTACGGCCACTATTTTGCTGGGTACTTTGTATCCCTTGCTGCTGGATGCACTCACGGGAGCCAAGCTTTCCGTGGGACCACCCTATTTTAATGCCTTGTTTTTACCCTTAATGGCGGTGCTGCTATTTAGCTTAACGGTAGGGGTTCTGGTGCGCTGGAAAGAAACCCCTTGGCCTTGGTTGCGCCAAATGCTCTGGCCTATCGGCTTGGGTGCATTGGTGTTAGGCGGTGGTTTGGAGCTTATGCGAGAGTCTTTCCATTGGGGTTCGCTGCTGGTTTATCTATTGGCGGCTTGGGTGGTGTTAGGTGTTGTGCGGGAGCTGTTGGATAAGCTACGCCATACAGGGTTTTGGGGCGTGTTTCGTTTGCCTCTGAGCTATTGGGGAATGCACTTATCGCATTTGGGGTTAGTGGTCTGTGCCTTGGGGATTGTGCTGAGCAGCCAAGAATCCGTAGAGCGCGATTTACGTATGGCTCCTACTGAGCAGGTGAGCTTAGGTGGTTACCGTTTCGTCTTTGAAGGAACCCAAAGTATTCAAGGGCCAAACTATCGCTCAGAGCGCGCCACCCTAAGTGTTTTGGATGATCAAGGTGAGCTGATTACCCGACTGTATCCAGAGAAGCGCCTTTACCTCGTGCAACAAATGCCCATGACTGAGGCTGGTATTGATGCGGGTTTTACCCGTGACCTCTATGTTGCCTTAGGCGAGCCCTTGGGCGATGGGGCTTGGGCGGTACGCATTCATATTAAACCCTTTATCCGCTGGATTTGGTTGGGGGGCTTAATCATTGCGCTGGGTGGCTTATTGGCCGCCTTGGATGCTCGTTATCGGCGTGTTTTTAAAACTCCAAAGCTAACCGCCTCAGAACCTGCACCTCAAGGAGCTTAAACGCATGAAACGGCTTGTCTTGCTGGTGCCCTTGGTCGCCTTTTTACTCTTAACCTTGTTTTTATACCGAGGACTTTTTTTAAAGCCCGAAGAATTACCCTCTGCTCTGATTGGTAAGCCTATACCGGCTTTTTCCCTGCCCGCAGTAGAAGGGCAGAGCCTAATTACCGACAAAGATTTATTAGGTCGTCCGGCTTTGCTGAATGTCTGGGCCACTTGGTGTGTCGCTTGTAGGGTGGAGCACCCTGTACTGAATCGTCTGGCAGCCCAAGGCGTACTGATTTATGGGGTTAACTATAAAGACGACAACGCTATGGCCCGTCAGTGGTTAGCAGACTTTTTAAATCCTTATCGCCTCAATATTCAGGATGCTGAAGGGCGCTTAGGCTTTGATTTAGGTGTGTATGGGGCACCAGAAACCTTTTTGCTCGACAAAAACGGCATCATTCGGCACAAGTTTGTAGGCGTAATCACCGATCAAGTATGGCGTGAGCAGTTAGCGCCTTTGTATCAGGAGTTGCAGGGCGAATGAAGCGGCTGATTGCAATCACTCTATTACTGTGGGTCAGTGTGGGTTGGGCAGCCATTGATACCTACGAGTTTTCCACCGATGCCGAGCGTGCCCGCTATCGAGTATTGGTGGAAGAGCTGCGCTGTCCCAAATGCCAAAATCAAAATATTGCTGACTCCAATGCGCCCATTGCGATGGACTTACGTCAGGAGATTTACCGCCTGATTCAAGAAGGCCAAACGGATGAGCAAATCATTGAGTATCTGGTAGCGCGTTATGGGGACTTTGTGCGCTACAACCCACCCTTGAGTTTTAACACTCTCTTGCTGTGGTTTGGGCCTTTGTTCTTGTTGCTCGGAGGGGTGGTTGGGGTGCGCTGGATGGTGCGGCAGCGGCAACAAAAAACGGATACTTCGGCACTACCTCTGACTGATGCAGAGCATCAGCGGTTGGCTTCTTTATTGGAGCGTAAAAAGCATGATTGATTTCTGGATCGCTGCCACGCCCTTATTGTTACTGGCTTCAGCCTGCATCTTGATTCCGGTATGGCGCAGTAAAGTATCCCAAACCACTCACTCTGATCGTACGGCCCTGAATGTCGAACTTTATCAAGAGCGCTTGGCTACTTTATCAGCTCAGCAAGCGGCGGGTGTGTTGTCCGGCGCGCAATGGGAGCAAGCGCGTACAGAGGCGGCACGAGAGTTGTTAGCCGATACGGATGCAGTTGCAGCAACCGCAGTCTCCAACTCAGCCTTTAAGCCTTTGGGGAAAGGGTTGTTGGTATTGTTGGCGATTTTGATTCCTCTGGCTGCGGTTTATCTGTATCAACACTGGGGGAGTCAAGCCAAGCTGGCACTAACTCGCGAGATGGCAACACCTCCTGCTAATGCTGATGAATTGATTGATCGGCTACAGCGCGCCACTCAACTACAACCCGAGGCCGGTGGCATTTGGTACAGCTTGGGTCGTGCTTACATGGATCAAGATAAGCCAGTGCAGGCCACTGCTGCTTTTGAGCGCGCGATTCAAGTGACGGGCCGTCAGCCAGAGTTATTAGGGCAATGGCTTCAGGCGCGTTATTTCTCTCCGGGACGCACTTGGTCTGAAGAAATGCAACAGACGGCTGAAGAGGTATTACGGGCTGATCCCAAGGAGTTAACGACCTTAGGGTTGCTAGGAGCTGTTGCATTTGAAGCCAAGCGTTTTCAAGATGCGGTGTATTTTTGGACACGGATGGAAGTCTTACTGCCGGAGCAGAATCCATCACGGGCTGCTATTTTAGGTGGCATTGCTCGGGCTAAAGCAGAACTGCAACACCAAAGTTCCACAGGCGGCGCTCAGACTGTAGGCATTCGAGTAACAGTAGATGTCACCCCTGAAGTACGGGCTCAAGCCAAGCCGGAAGACAGTGTATTCATATTTGCCAAGGCTTCGGGTGCCCAATTACCTATGCCAATGCCCCTAGCGGTTAAACGTCTCACCCTAGCGGACTTGCCCGCTGAGGTGGTATTAAGTGATGCCGATGCCATGTTGCCTCAGTTGCGGCTGTCAGGGTTTGAAAAAGTTATCTTAGTCGCTCGTATCTCCCGTTCAGGAAATGCTTTACAGGGTGATTGGGCGGTAGAAACTTCGGAATTATCGCTTAATAAAGGTTCAAAGCTGACGCAGCATTTATTGATTGAACAGTCTAGGGCAGCCTCTAATTAAGGACACTTAATTAGAGGAAACAAATAGACTAACCTTGATAAATACATGCGTTAATTTGAGTTTTATCGGTTACAGTAAGAAAACTGACTAGTTTCAGTCTAAAACCCAATGAGCTGATGAGGCTGTTTGCTATGGCGGTATCTGCGAATCAGATTATTCGTTTGACTCAGGCGTTCAATGAAGCGATGGCCGTTCAAAATTGGGATCAGATCAAGGTTTTAGACGAAGATTGTCGTATGCTGGTAGCCAGTTTGTCATCAGACTACTCTAGGGATTTAGACTTGGTTGCCGCTTTACAACAACTACAAGCGGTGTATCAAAAGCTTATTCCAGTCTGTGAAGCTGAGCGAAAGCAACTGGCTATAGAATTGATACAGATGAATCACGCTCAACAAGGTATAGATTGTTATCGTGGCGTTAAATCTTAGCTTAGGTACTAAACTTGTTATATTGTGTTTGATCCTGCATTCTTTTTTTAACTAGTGTGCATTTTAAAAAGAGATGCCCTTTGAAGATGCATGGGTAAAAAGTTTAATGAGGCATGAAAGTAACGTTTTATTGATCGACGACAATGAAAATCGCTGTCGTGACTTATCAGCTATTCTGGCTTTTTTAGGCGAGTCCTGTCAGAGCCTTGGGAGTTGGGATTGGTCGGTATGGATGAATCATTGGGCTACTCATCCAATACCTACAACCTTGATTCTAGGCTGCCTTGATTTAGACAGTTTTAGGGGGTTATCTGAGTTTTTACAAAAGCAAGGTCGTATTCTCCCCATTATTCTTTTAGAGCCCGCACCTAGTTATTGGCCAGAGGCTCTGCGGTTGCGTGTGTTGGCTCAATTAGAAACGCCTTTTGGGTATGCCAGTCTTTGGGATGCCCTCTATCAGAGCCATACTTATTGGAGTACACAGTCCATCCGTCCCTCTTTGGGTGGGCGTGATCCTTTGCTGTTTCGCTCTTTAGTGGGCAACAGCCGCCCTATGCAGGTCATCCGGCAAATGATGTACCAAGTGGCAGATACTGAGGCTAATGTACTGATCTTGGGCGAGTCTGGAACCGGGAAGGAGGTGGTTGCCCGTAATCTGCATTTGCACTCTCGCCGTTCAGAAGCCCCCTTTGTGCCGGTTAACTGCGGTGCTATTCCGAGTGAGCTTTTAGAAAGCGAGCTGTTTGGCCACGAAAAAGGAGCCTTTACCGGAGCTATTACCTCAAGAGCTGGGCGTTTTGAGTTAGCCCAAGGTGGTACGCTGTTTTTGGATGAAATCGGCGATATGCCTTTATTCATGCAAGTCAAACTGTTGCGCGTGTTACAAGAGCGTACCTTTGAGCGGGTGGGGAGTAATCGAACTCAGAATGTAGACGTGCGTATTATCGCCGCTACCCATAAAGATCTGGAGCAGATGATTACTCAAAGCAGCTTTCGGGAGGATCTGTATTATCGGCTAAACGTATTCCCCATTGAAATGCCCCCCTTACGGGAGCGCGCCGAGGATATTCCCGCCCTCATCTGTGACCTGCTGGTGCGACTTGAGCGGGATAAACGCGGCTCTGTACGTTTTAATCCGGCGGCAGTAAGCGCTCTGAGTCGTTACCCTTGGCCTGGTAATGTGCGCGAACTGGCTAATTTGGTTGAGCGTATGGCCATTATGTATCCAGGGCGTGTCGTGGGTGTCGCTGAGTTACCTTGGAAATTTCGTCAGGAGGAATCCTGTGTGCAGGAGGATGTGCAAGGGGTTTTGGATGAGTTGGAGCAGGAGCAGCAAGCCTTATTTGATACCTTCTTCAGCGAGGAGGATGAGTCCGTTGAAGACGAGTCGCTCATAAGTCATAAGTTAAAGCCATTACCCGAAGAGGGTTTGGATTTAAAGGAATACCTAAACCAATTGGAGCAGGGGCTGATTCAGCAAGCTTTGAACGAGGCGGAAGGCATTGTTGCCCATGCCGCGGAGCGCTTACGGATTCGGCGTACCACTTTGGTTGAAAAAATGCGCAAATACGGCATTACCCGGCACGATACCGAGGCCGGGTAATTTAATTGCAGGAGATCAGCGAGCCCGCACTAGGCTGAGAAACTCACTGCGGGTTGCAGTATTTTCGCGAAACTGTCCCAACATGACCGAAGTGACCATGGAGGAGTTTTGCTTTTCCACACCACGCATCATCATGCACATATGCTGTGCTTCTATAACCACAGCAACGCCAGCAGCCTCGGTAACTTGCTGTATGGCTTCGGCAATTTGTCGGGTCAGATTTTCTTGAATTTGTAAGCGTCGAGCGTACATATCAACAATGCGTGCCACTTTAGACAGTCCCAGCACTTTCCCGGCGGGTAAGTAGGCGACATGGGCTTTACCAATAAAGGGCAAAATGTGGTGTTCGCACAGTGAATACAGCTCTATATCTTTGATCAGAACCATTTCGCTGGTATCTGAGCTAAAGAGTGCCCCGTTGGTGACTTCCTCTAAAGTCTGTTGGTAGCCTTTGCAGAGGTACTGCATGGCTTTGGCTGCCCGTTTGGGCGTATCAATCAATCCTTCGCGGGTAATGTCTTCGCCAAGGTGTTGGAGGATTGCGGAGTAATGTTGTTCAAGAGACATGGGGTAAACCTGTCTGAGAAAAAGTCTGCCCATAAGTATGCAGACGAGAAAAGAGGCTCAGGGTGCTTATAGCAGTGAGAGAGGTGCGGTTAATCTTCATCACGGCCCTCTAACATAGTACGTTTGAGCAGTACATAAACAGCGCCTGTGCCTCCGTGCTTCGCTTGGCATGAGGTAAAGCCCAGTACCTGAGGATGCTGGCGCAACCAAGTGTTGACGTGGCTTTTAAGCATAGGGCGTTTACCATCGGTTCGAGCGGCTTTACCGTGGGTAACACGGGTACAGCGAATTTCGAAGCGTAGGGCTTCCGCTAAAAAGGCCCAGAGTTGTTCGCGAGCTTTTTCTACACTCAGACCGTGCAGGTCAAGGTTGCCTTCAAAAGGGATTTGACCGGCCTTCATCTTGCGCATCTGTCCCTCTTGAACACCTTCACGGGCCCAGAACAGCTCTTCTTCGGCAGCAACATCAATGACAAATTGATCAGACAGCCCATCTACCTGTATGCGCTGTTGTGCCGTGGGGCTAGAGGCTTGTGTTCTTTTATAGGTAACTTGTTGCCGGTCTTGGCGGGGTTTGCCTGTGTCTGCTCGGTCAATTGAGATCGGCTTAATGCCCCGCACATTGGCGCGAAACAGATCAAAATCATCGTCTTGCATGAATATCCTCCGTACTCATCGCACTGTATCAGGGTTTTGGACGATCCTTATCACGCTTGTGGCTCGGAGTTTAACGGGCTGACTAAAGCGCTAGAGGGTTGGCAATATTTTGTGGCTGCCCTTGAGTAAAGGAGAGCAGGTTTTCAAAAGCTGTTCTGAAGTACAGCTCATAGCTGTTGTGTTCTACATAACCAATATGGGGCGTGCAGAGCACGTTATGTCGGTTAAGCAAGGGGTCATTGTCTAGGTTCGCAGGCTCGGATTCAAATACATCCAAGGCTGCAAATCCGGGATGTCCTTGATCCAAAGATGCGATCAATGCACCGGGGGCTATGAGTTCAGCGCGGCTGACATTGACTAATAGGGCATCTTTTTTCATCAGCAGTAGATCTTCTTGGGTGATCAGCCCACGAGTGGCCTCGTTGAGTCGTAAATGCAAGGATAAAATGTCAGACTGCTCAAAGAAGGCAGATCGGCTTGGAGCGGCTGTAAAGCCATCTTGTACGGCTTGATTTCTGGATTGTTCACTGCCCCAGATAACAACCTGCATGCCAAAGGCCTGAGCATAACGGGCGACCCGCTGACCAATTTTTCCGTAGCCCCAGATGCCAAAGGTCAGCCCCTGTACGCTGCGACCTAGACCTAGTGTGCCATTGTTTTGCCACATGCCTGCTTGTAGGTGCATGGCGTAGGGTACAATATGTCGGCTAGCGGCCATCACCAGCGCCCAGCAAAGTTCAGCCGGGGCGACGGGAGAACCCTGTCCCTCGGCAATGGCAACCCCCAATTCTGTGCAGGCTTCGACATCAATATGACCGCTGATCCGGCCCGTCTGGCTGATGAGGCGCAGATTAGGCAGTTGCTCCAGCAAAGCTCGATCAATGAGGGTGCGCTCACGAATCAAGACTAAGGCTTCTTGATTCTGTAAGCGCGCTATGAGTTGTTCGCGTGTATCGGGCGTATCGCTAAAGATTTGAACTTTGTGCCCTTTAAGCAGATTGAAGCAAGGAAGGTGCTGGACGACTTGTTGATAGTCGTCAAGGATGGCTATGTTCATGTTTTTTACCTTAAAACCGGGCTTGTGTGATTATGACGTTCAAGGAAAATAATCAGAATACCGATGGCTTAGTCCTCCGTTACGGTGCCTTTTTCGGACACAGACTTCGTATACAGATCGGTATCAATACCATACAACGATGGTTAGTGCTCTAAAGCAGGCCGGAGGTAGCATGAGGCGAGAGATTGTGCCTAACAATCGTGAGATTAGGCTGGATGCAAGCGAGTTTATCGTCTCTAAAACAGATACTAGAGGCGTGATCACCTACGCGAACCGCACCTTTATGAAGATCGCGGGCTATTCGGAGTTAGAGTTATTGGGTATGCCCCATAATATTGTGCGGCATGCGGATATGCCGCGTGGGGTGTTTAAGTTGATGTGGAGCACCCTACAAGCCGGCGAAGAGTTTTTTGGTTACGTTAAAAACCTGTGTAAAGACGGGTCTTTTTACTGGGTTTTGGCCAACGTTACGCCAGATCGGGATGCCGCAGGCCACTTGCGTGGTTACTACTCGGTACGCCGTAAACCCTCTCCCGAAAACTTGGCTATTTTGATTCCCATATACCAACAGATGGCGGCTTTGGAGCAACAAGCTAAGGGACAAGAGGCGATACAGCGCTCACAAACCTATTTGGCTGAATTGTTGAAGACTAAAAATACTGATTACACCTCCTTTGTTTTGGACTTGGTTCGTAAGGATATTTCATCATGAGCGCCCATCAATCTCAGACGCAGGGTGTAAGCGCAGGAGCGCCATTTTTAGCGACAGGTATCAAGATTTTAGCGGTCAGTATGTTGGCTATTGCTGTGCTAACCACGGGGATTGGGATTGGGTTATACGATGCCAGTTTTTGGTGGCTGCTCAATCCCGCTTTGATGCTCATTCCTCTACTGATCTTATTGCAGCGTGCTGAGCGGGTGTTGCTGACCCTAAAGGTTATTTTTGAAACGGTGCATGAGGCTAATACAGGGGCTTTTGACCGCCGGATCACTAACACCAAAAAACTGGGAGAGGTGGGTAAGATCGCTTGGGAAATCAACGACTTTTTGGATAAGGTCGAGTCCTATTTTAAAGAGGTTAACTCCTGCTTTGATAATGTTGCCCAAGGGAAATATCAACGGTTTGCAATGCTCAGTGGTATGCCAGGTCTACTGCGGCAATCCTTGGTCAATATTAATCACTCGATACAAACCATGAGCAGAAACGTCAGCTTGCTGGCAGCCAATGAAATGCACTCTGCGCTGCATTCGCTCAATAGCCGTAATTTAATCCTTAATTTACGTGATACTCAGACTAACTTAGTTCAAATTGGCGAGCGGATGGCTCAAGTCGAGTCCATCACGCTTGAGACAGGGCAAGCAGCGCAAGAGAGTCGGCAGGGGGTACAGCAGATTGTCTCTTCCTTAGAGGTGATTTCCCGCACGATTCAGACCGTGACGGATGCGGTCGCGCAATTAGGGCAAGACAGCCGTAAAGTGCAAGAAGCCTTATCCATCATCACAGACATTGCTGATCAGACTAATCTGTTGGCCCTAAATGCCGCCATTGAAGCGGCTCGGGCCGGGGATCAAGGGCGTGGGTTTGCTGTAGTAGCCGATGAGGTAAAAGCCCTTTCACGTCGTACCAAGGATGCCGCCATTGAAGTGACCAGCACCATTAACAGCTTTAGCAGTCGAGTGGATGACATGGTGGTACAAGCCAATCACTCGAATGATTCGGCCCAAAAAGTGGGAGAGATGATTTCGGGTTTTAGAGAGCAGTTCGATGTGTTTTCAGGGCGCTCGCAGCAGACCAGTAAGCTGGTGACTGTGGCTAAGGATCAGGCGCTGAATGCCTTGGTTAAGGTGGATCACATCATCTACAAACAAAATGGCTATGTGTCCCTAGATACGTCCATCAAACAGGATGAGGCTGTGCAGGCTGTTGGAGTGACTCATCACCAGTGTCGATTGGGTAAATGGTATTACGAGGGAGCAGGCAGTAAAACCTTCAGCCAGACCCAAGGCTATAAAGCGATGGAAGCACCGCATATTCGCGTTCATGAAGCAGTACAAAAGGCAGTTGGCCTGCGTCATGAAGACTGGGTACACAACGCTAGTATCAAAGACGAAATTATTAAGGCAATGTCCAAAGCTGAAGAAGAGAGTTATGTGCTGTTGAAAGAGATGGATGCCATGTTAGAAGAAAAGCACAAACGGATGCTTTAGGCCAAACAAGGCCGTACTGGGTGGCAGTACGGCCTTGGGCTAACTCATTATTGTTGGTGTGAGGTACGGTTCAGAGCGCTAAACAGAGCCCGGAAGCTGGCTGTGGTGATGTTAGAGTCAATACCAATGCCGTGTATCGCCCGACCACCCTCTACGCGCAACTCAATGTAAGCGGCTGCTTTTGCTTGAGTACCACTGCCAATGGCGTGCTCGCTGTAGTCCATAATTTCTACTTGAACTGGCAGGCTAGCGACTAAAGCCTCCAAGGGGCCTTGGCCTACACCTTGCCAATGGCACAAATCGCTATTAAAGCCTACTTCCACATCGACAGAGCAGCGCGCGTTTTCTTCCTGTAAGCGGTGGCTTTTCAGTTGATAAGGGCTGTTGGCTTGCAGGTATTCTTGCTCCAATAAGGCGTAAATTTGAGGCGCGGTCATCTCTAAGCCGCAGCGGTCGGTTTCTTTTTGTACCACTTGGCTGAACTCAATTTGCAGGCGACGGGGTAAGCTGATGCCATACTCTTGTTCCAGCAAATAGGTGATGCCGCCTTTCCCGGATTGGCTGTTGACCCGAATTACCGCCTCATAACTGCGCCCAATATCAGCGGGGTCAATGGGTAAGTAAGGAACTTCCCAAAGGCCTTCTGGATTAGTACGTTGCAGGGTGAAGCCTTTGCGAATCGCATCCTGGTGTGAGCCTGAGAAGGCTGTGTGTACCAAATCGCCCACGTAAGGATGGCGTGGGTGTACGGGCAACTGATTGCAGTCCTCCACAATTTTGCGCAAGCCGTCGATGTCAGAAAAATCCAGTTTAGGATCAATGCCTTGGGTGTAGAGGTTCAGGGCCATCGTCACCAGATCGACGTTACCTGTGCGCTCACCGTTACCAAACAAACATCCCTCGACACGATCGCCACCGGCCATTAAGCCCAGTTCGCTAGCGGCTACGCCTGTACCACGATCATTGTGGGTGTGCAAACTGATCCACACACTGTCACGCCGGCTGATATGGCGGCAGAACCATTCGATCTGATCGGCGTATACATTGGGCGTAGCTGCCTCAATGGTGGCGGGCAGGTTCAAAATCACTCGATGTTCTGGCGTTGGTTGCCAGACATCCAGCACGGCATTACACACTTCCACTGCGAAATCCAACTCGGTAGAGCTAAAGACCTCGGGTGAATATTGGAACGTCCAGTGCGTATCTGGATAGGCAGCCGCTTGTTGCTTCATTAATTGCGCTGCTTTAACGGCAATCTGTACCACACCCTGTTTTTCTTGGTTAAAAACGATGCGCCGAAACGCAGGGGCAACCGCGTTGTAGACATGGACGATGGCTTGTTTGCTGCCCTTTAAAGACTCAAAAGTACGGCTGATTAAGTCCTCACGGGCTTGGGTCAATACCTGAATGGTTACATCATCAGGGATTAACTTGTCGTCGATCAGGGTACGAATAAAGTCAAAATCGGTCTGGGAAGCGGATGGGAAGCCTACCTCAATCTGCTTAAAACCTACCTGCACCAAGGTTTTGAACAGGCGTAACTTTTTCTCAGTGTCCATAGGCTCAATCAGAGACTGATTGCCATCGCGCAGGTCTGAACTGGCCCAAATGGGGGCTTGGGTGATGGTTTTATCAGGCCAAGTCCGATCGGTGAGACGAATCGGGGGGAAGGCTTGGTATTTACGCGATGGATCTTTGAGCATAGACATGAGGTCAATCCTTAATCAGGTCGTTGGAGTTGGTTAAACATTGCTCCAACTGAGGATTAATTGAGTATTTATGCTGGAAACATTATTTTTATTGGATAAAAATTTCAACTTGTTATTTAAAAAAGCAATTTTAACTCACAAATTGTTAATTTTTTGAAATTTTATGCTGATGATCTGAAGAAAGCTTCAGATAAATTGTTATGGGGTTTTTAGAGATCCCTGCCGAACACAGGGAATCTATTTAGGGCCGTGCATTTTGGGTTAGGGCTTGAAGGCTCCGATGAAAATGCTTGGATCTACACGGGCATCGTTTAGGCTGATATTCCAGTGCAAATGTGGCCCTGTGGCCCGTCCGGTTGCGCCTACTTGGCCCACTACAGCGCCTCGGATTAGCTCATCACCCTGTTGCACATCAATGCGTGATAGGTGGCAGAACATGCTAATTAAGCCTTGGCCGTGATCGACAAATACCGTTTTGCCGTTAAAGAAGAAGTCGCCGATTAACGTCACTCGTCCCGCTGCGGGTGCTTTAATCGGAGTGCCTTGAGGAACCGCAAAATCTAAGCCTGAGTGTGGATTGCGTTCTTCGCCGTTAAAGAAACGCCGCAATCCAAAAGGACTGGATAGGGGGCCATCCACTGGCTTGTCGAACAGTAGATTGCTAGGTTGGCGTGGGTCAAACTGGCGGTAGGCTTGGTTTTGTAGCGCTAATTCCCGCTCAATACGTTTAAGGTTTTCAGGGTTTGGGCTAACTTGCTGCTGGTTTTTGAGGGTAATGTGCTGTGCCTTATAGGTACGAGGTTGCACGTTAAAAGCGAGTTGCTGTTGCTGACTTCCTTGGGTCACGGAGATGTTTTGACTGCCTGCTTGTACAGACAGTGGAATCCCTACGATGGCCAACCAGCCTGCGCTATCTGAAATTACTAATACGGGCTTACCTTGATACTGGACACTGGGTGCAGGCCCTTCAGGTAGGGGAATAACCGCAACTCCGCCGGGAACAGGTTTGTTGAGTAGGCGATTGATAAAGCTGTCGGCCTGAGTAGATAGGCTGAGGAATAGTAAAATGAATACAAGGATGCAGCGTAGCATCAGTTGGGCTCCTGATCGGTTTATTCGGGTCAGTGTACCGATTTGAGGAGTGAGATGATGGTTTCGGGTTGGGTTAATCAGGCATGGCCTAATTGCCAATTATTGGGCACTGTGGGCTGCCATCTGTGTGAGCAGGCGGAGGCTCTGTTGATGCCTTGGGTTGCTTATGGATTACAGGTTGAGTGTGTCGATATTACTGAGATACTCGCTCACTATGAGCGCTATGAACAGCGCATTCCTGTACTGCAACGTCTGGATACAGGGGCTGAGCTAGATTGGCCTTTTGATGCACGGCAATTGCGGATGTTTTTAAGCGATTAGGGCATTTGATCGGGGTAAAAATTCAGCTTGATATCTTGTGACGGATTGCAGTTTGTGTAAAATGCGCGCCAAATTCGGAGCGTAGCGCAGCTTGGTAGCGCGTCTCGTTCGGGACGAGAAGGTCGCTGGTTCGAATCCAGTCGCTCCGACCAGACCCTTGTTTCTGGTAGTTTCAAGTAGTACCAGAAACAGCCGCAAAAGCCCGCCCTGTGCGGGCTTTGTTGTTTCTGGTTGTCTATGCCTAGTTTGTGTATCCCTGCTTTCCTTATGGATTATACCTATAAATAATTAGATATCGACTTTCAGCGTATCTTGGTAAAACAGGCCGCAGACACTCGGGACGCTTGTGATATGGTTATCAGGAGCTCGATGCAGAAGCTTTACCGAGCAGGCTGAAGCTAGGCTGTGCGAAAACAAGGCATCTAAGGTATTGAGGTGTTGTCCATGTCGTCATTTTTAACTGCGATCGAACAGATCACCCCAGAAATTTACGAGAGTCTGAAGCAGGCGGTTGAGCTGGGTAAGTGGGAAAACGGCAATAAACTGACTCCAGAGCAGCGCGACCTATGCATGCAAGCAATGATCGCATGGGAAAACAAAAACTTACCTGAAGAGCAGCGCACAGGCTATATGGGAGGGCAGACTTGCTCCTCTTCAAAAAATAAGCGCCGCGAGTTTCCTGATCTGTTTTTGACTGAGACTTCAGAAACCCGCCATTGATGTGATGGGTAGGAGTCATTCCTTTTCTTTTTTTGCAGTCCGTAACGGGCCATCTATGGGCCCCAGCGAGGCCTATCATGTCTACTAAACAGCCACGAGTGATCCACCTTGCGGATTATCAGGTACCTGATTACCTGATTGATGAAACCCATCTCAGTTTTGATCTGCACGAAGACCACACCCTCGTGCAGGCTCGGTTGGTGATGCGCCGCAACCCGGCTGCAGGTGATGGATTACCCGTGCTGATGCTGGACGGGCAAGACCTTGAGTTACTCTCAGTGGTCTTGGATGGTAAGCCGTTTCTGGATTACCAGTTGGATGAAGATCATCTCAGTCTACAGCCTAATGCCGAAGCTTTTACCTTAGAAACTCAGGTACGCATTCACCCTGAGAGCAATACAGCGCTGGAAGGGCTGTATCAATCAGGTAGCATGTTCTGTACTCAGTGCGAGGCAGAGGGTTTCCGTAAGATTACCTACTATCTGGATCGCCCCGATGTGATGAGCCTGTTTACCACCAAGGTAAAAGGCGAGCGTAAGCGTTATCCGGTGCTGCTATCTAACGGCAATCCCATTGCTCAAGGCGAAGAAGGCAGTCGTCATTGGGTCACTTGGGAAGATCCGTTCAAAAAGCCTGCGTACTTATTTGCCTTGGTAGCCGGTGATCTCTGGTGTGTGGAGGATAGCTTTACTACGTGCAGTGGCCGCAAGGTGGCTCTGCGCATCTATGTTGAGCCGGAAAACATCGACAAGTGCCAGCATGCGATGGATAGCCTGAAAAAATCCATGCGTTGGGACGAAGAAGTTTATGGCCGCGAATACGATCTGGATATCTTCATGATCGTGGCGGTAAATGACTTCAACATGGGGGCAATGGAAAATAAAGGCCTCAATATTTTCAACTCCAGTGCCGTGTTGGCTAAGGCAGAAACCGCCACTGATGCCGCTCACCAGCGGGTGGAGGCTATTGTTGCCCACGAATACTTCCACAATTGGTCGGGCAATCGCGTGACTTGCCGGGATTGGTTCCAACTTTCCCTAAAAGAGGGCTTTACCGTATTTCGGGATGCTGCTTTCTCAGCGGATATGAACTCCGCCACGGTGAAGCGTATAGAGGATGTAGCTTTTCTGCGTACTCATCAGTTTGCTGAGGATGCAGGCCCCATGGCCCATGCAGTACGCCCTGAGTCCTTTATTGAGATCTCCAACTTCTATACCCTGACCGTGTATGAGAAAGGCTCAGAGGTGGTGGGGATGCTGCATACCCTGCTTGGCCCAAAAGCCTTCCGCAAGGGAACGGATTTGTATTTTGAGCGCCACGATGGACAGGCCGTGACCTGTGATGATTTCGTCAAGGCGATGGAAGACAGCAGCGGCTTAGATTTAACCCAGTTCAAGCGCTGGTACAGTCAGGCGGGAACCCCAAGACTAGCGGTTACGGGACAATACGATGCTCAGACTAAAACCTATACCCTGAATTTTAGCCAAAGCTGCCCCGCAACGCCCGGTCAACCAGAAAAGCTCCCCTTTGTGATTCCTGTTGCTCTGGGGCTTTTGGATGCTCAAGGTCAAGAATTGCCGCTGCACTTGGCGGGGGAATCCGCTCCACGAGGCGGTCATGCTGTGTTCAGTATTGATCAGGCGGAGCAGTCCTTGGTGTTTATCAATATCCCCGAGGAGCCTGTACCTTCGCTGCTGCGTGGTTTTTCGGCCCCGATTAAGCTTAGCTTTCCCTATACTCAAGACCAACTACTGTTTTTGATGCAGCAGGACAGCGATGGTTTTAATCGTTGGGAGGCGGGCCAGCAATTGGCAGTGCAGTCTTTACAGACCATGATTGCGCAGGTGCAGCGCAAGGAAACGCCTATCCTCAATCAGCGTTTGATTCAGGCTTATGATGCCTTGCTCCAAGATACCTCGTTGGATCAGGCGATGTTGGCGGAAATGCTGAATTTACCCGCTGAAGCCTATTTGGCTGAAATCGCTACGGTGGCTGATCCTTTGGCCATTCATGCAGCGCGTCAGGCGGCGCGTCAGGCGATTGCTGAGGCACTATTTGACTCTCTATGGTTGCGTTATCAGCACAATCGCGAAGTGTCGCGCCAAACGCCTTATGTGGCGGAGTCTGAGCACTTTGCCCGCCGTGCGTTGCAAAATGCCGCGCTCTCTTATCTGATGCTGACCGAGCGGCCAGAGGTACTGGCGGCTTGTCTGGTACAGTTCCAAACGGCTGATAACATGACTGAGCGTTTTGCCGCCTTGGCTGCACTGGTTCAATCACCCTTTGAGGCGGAGCGTGAAACCGCCTTGGCTGATTTTGCCCATGAGTTTAAAGACAATCCTTTGGTTATGGATCAGTGGTTCAGTGTGCAAGCGACTTCTCCCTTGGCTAGAGCTTTGGAGCGGGTGCAGAGTTTGATGGGCCATTCAGCCTTTACGTTAAAAAATCCCAACAAGGTGCGGGCGCTGATCGGTGCTTTCGCTGGGCAGAATCATGCCGGTTTCCATCGTGTTGATGGTGCGGGCTATCGTTTCTTGGCCGATCGGGTGATTGAGTTGAATGGCTCTAATCCACAAATTGCTGCTCGTCAACTGACACCCTTAACCAAGTGGCGCAAGTATGCTCCAGAGCGCCAGCAACAAATGAAAGCCGAACTGGAGCGGATTTTAAACTCCGGGAATTTATCACCGGATGTTTATGAAGTAGTGACCAAAAGTCTGGCTTGAGCCTATTGGGGATACAGGGGGGGGAGGGTGCTTTGAGTTTGCTCCTGCCCTTCTTGAAGTCTAGGGGGAAGGCCGTTGATGGCTTCCCATAAGGCATCCCCCTGCCAACGCTGTCCAGCTTCACTGTAGAGTGCGCCATTTAAGGCGTTCAATGCCTCAGACAGTGGGCTAAAGCGGGCGGCCATATTGGCTAAGGTTTCTGGCTGTTGCCGTGCCCAAGCATCCAAAGCCTGTCGTGAACCTTGGGGATCATTACGCAGACAGGCTAAGCGCAGTGCCTCCAACAGCAGTTGCTTAGGTGCCTCATCGGAGATCAATCGGGTACTGATGGCGGGTTGATGGCGTGCCCGCCACCACAGTCCAAATCCTAAAATGCTGGTGCAGGCAAAAAGCAATGTACTTAGTTGCCACATCCAAATCTGAGTGTTCTCTGCCAAGCCAGATCCTTTAGAAGTGGCCAGTGCTTGAGGAGTGGGGGGGGGCACAATAGTCTGTGCTACAACGGGATTGTTGTCGCGGATATTCCAGTGGCGGTTGGGGATTTGGATGCGTTCTAAGCGATCTTCTTGAGTATTCCACCAGATTAATTCAGTGGCTGGGGTACTGAAAGAGCCTGCTCGAATCGGAATCAGGAGCGAGCGCATTTCCCGCGCACCGAGTACTCCGTATTCTGTGACCTGATTAGTTAGACGCGGTTGATCGGGGTAGTAACGAACACCGGGCAGTTCGGGAGTATCTAAACTCGGCAATTGAGCTGCTGTTAACCCTTGTGCTTGAAGGCGTAAGCGGCGGCTAAAAGCTGTCCCCAATATCTGAGACTCTTGGGTCGGGCTCCATGCTTCTTCCAATGTGATGTGGCGTGCAGGAAGCCAAGGGGCTTGGGCTGGATACTCTGTAGGTTTAGGTCGTACGATAAGCTTTAAGTCACTGCTATTAAGCTGAATACGCTGTAATGTATTGCGGGTGCTGTCTGGAGTTGTGCCGGTAAAGGTTTGGGCCTTGATGTTCAGTACACCCGGCTCCTGTGGAAAAATACTGTAACGGGTCTCGATCATGCCATAGCGCTGCCCATTGACTAGGGTTTCTGAGGCTATGGCTGAGCCTAGAGGTTCAATCTCTGCATGATCAAGGCGCAAAGGGCTGAGTTGGCTGTCATCGTATAGAGGAATGGCATGGTAAACCCTGACCCGCAAAATCGCCTGTTGTTGTACATACACCGAGGTTAGATCTAAATCCCGCTCCATCCAGATTGGGCTTTGGGGCGTATCGTGCTTCGCAGCACTGGACTTGGTGTCCTGTGTTTCTGGCGGGCTGGCCGCTATGCTGGAGTCTGTGCTTATAGCCAAGATCAGCGTGAGCAAGAGGCTATTAAGGATGTTGGCGTTCTTGCTGCTCATACAAAAATTTTCTCCGCAGCAGTTCACTGGGGTTATCGGGAATACGGCGTAGCCACTGTTCCAAACTCTGTTGCTGTTGTGGCAATTGCGATTCAGAGGAATAGAGAGGTGTTTCTGCGTTTAGGCTATTGACTGGGCCATCCATGAGGCCAAGGGCGAGCTGTGCGGATTTAGTCTGAGCAGTCAAGCTTGAGTCTGAGGCTTGAGCTTGGCTGATTGACCTTTGGGTTGAAGGAAAGAGGGTATTTGGGCTGTTGCTGACAGACTCTATAGGCGACTCTAAAGCCATTTGATTGGCGGGGTCAGCAGACACTTGAATCCATTGCTCCACTATTTTGCGGTTGTAGCGAGCGGGTATTAGATCAGGTTGTTGTGCTAAGGCTTGGTCATAGGCTGTCAACGCCGCTTCCAGTTGTCCACTTAGGGCTAGGGCGTTACCACGATTGTAATGGGCATCAGTTGTATCCATTTGGGCAAAAGCAGCCGCTGCTTGGGCATAGAGTCCAGCTTGGTAATAAGCGATTCCTCGCCATTGGCTATTTTCAAATACTGAGGCGGCTGCCTCAGGTTGGTGCTGTTGCAGTAGTTGGTATGCCTGTTGATCAGGATGTTGCCATAGGTGCTGCCAAGACCATTCGGAAGCTTTAGCAGAGGCTGGCATCAGTACACACAGCGGCAGGAGGCAAAACAGCCAACCTTTGCGTGCCCCCAAAGCGGCGATGACCAATAGAGGTAAGAGCAGCCAGTGCCCTTGATCTTGCCATCCACTCCCTGAAGTCTTTTGGGGTGCTGCGCTTAAGGGAGAGCTGGATAAGACATTAAGCCCCTGTAGATCACGATCATCTAGGGATAGGCTTTGATAGCGGCCCTGATGCTCTTGGGCAAAGCGTTCCAACCCCTGAGCATCTAAACGGGAAACTAGGACATTTCCCTGAGGGTCTAGCTGAAAATGTCCCTCTTTTTTGGCTAGGATGGGCGCTCCTTGCTCAGTACCTACTCCTAAAATACTCAAGGACTCGGGGCGGTTTTTGAGTAGTTTGCGAATCTGGTTACGCTCTTGGCTGTTCAAGCTTGTCGTTACTAATAGCAAACGTCCTTGCCCTAGTTGTGTCTGATCCAGCAATTCGAGGGCCTTTTGTATGCCCAAATCAGCCTGATGCCCAGGGACAGGCATCAGTTCAGGGGTTAGGCCTTCCAGCAAGTTTTGGATGGTTGCGATGTCGTTGGAGAGTGGAACTAGGGTATGGGCACTTCCAGCAAACACGACAATGCCTGTTTGAGCCCCCTGACGAAGACGCAGTATATCCAACAGCTTATGCTGTGCTCGTTGTAAACGGGTTGGCAGGGTATCAGTGGCGTACAGTTCAGGAGTCATTTCTAAAATCACGACTAAAGGATCAGCTTGGCTAACCTTTTGTCCGGAATTTGCTTGCTGTTGGCTTGGGCCTGCCAGTGCAATTAGGCTCAGCAACCAGCTTAAACCCAGTAAAAGTACAGACCAGCGGCGATGATTCTGGTCTGTTGCCCCCGTTAATAGCATGACTTGGCTGTGGGGAGGTAACAACTGATACCAAGGGCTGTTCTGGGGTTTAGCTTGGTTCAGATGCCAGAGTAGCCATAGGCTCGGAGGTAACATCAGCAACCACTCTGGGCGACTGAATGAATAGCCAAGATTGATCATATTTTTGATGAGGTCTTAATTCGCCGAAGCCAAAGGTACTGAGCTGCTAATAGCATACTGCTCAGGAAAGCAATCGCTAAAGGCCAGTGATACAAAGGCTGAATAGCCCGTTGATTTAAACTTTGCTTAAGGACGGGTTCTAATTGATTGAGGAGGGCATTGACATCTTGTAAATCTTCAGTGGATTGAACGCTAAAGTACTGACCACCCGTTAAAGTGGCTATGTTCTGTAATAAAGCCTCATCCAGATATGACTCATCGTTAGGAGCGGCAGGGGGCAGAATATTGATGCAATAGATGCGTATTTGTTCTGCGGCTGCGAATCGAGCGGCTCGTATAGGATCTACTTGACCAGCGTTATTGGCTCCATCACTGATCAAAATAACTAAGCGCTGATGTTCTGATACTTCGCGTAATCTTTTAACGGTTAAACCAATAGCCTCACCAATAGCCGTATTCTGCCCTGCTAATCCCACTTGAACTTCACTCAACCAACGCCGCAGGGTTGTATGGTCAAAAGTTAAGGGAGCTTGTACGTAGGCTTGACTGCCAAACAGGATAAGACCGATTCGATCTCCTAAGCGACTTTCAATAAAGTCCCCAAAAAGTTGCTTAACCCATTCTAGGCGCGTAATCGACTCTCCTTGCCACAGCAGATCCGGAGTATCCATTGAGCCAGAGATATCAACAGCCAGTAGCAAATCCCGTCCTGTGGTGTTGCGCGGTAACCATTCGCCTAAAATTTGAGGTCGAGCTGCTGCCAGTACGAGCAGAGTCCAAACCAATATGAAAGGCAGGTGTTTACGCCATAGATAACGAAATGAGGATCGACGCTGCTTATTGTGCCTACTGATATGCTCCAGCTCAGCTAAAAAGCTGATGCGTAGTGCGGCCTGTCTTTCCTGAGCTGCAGGAAGCAGTGTTCGCAGTATCCAAGGTAGCGGCAGGGCACACAATATCCAAGGCCAAGCGAACTCAAGCATGTTTCTGTATCCAAGTGCAGATTGCTTGTGACAACCCATCAATAGATCGTTGATCGAGGCGACATTCGGTGCGATAAGCGCCTTCAACCAAAATCATCCAACGGGTTAAACCTGCCGCAGGGCAGCGGCTATCTAGGAATGCCAACCAAGCACGCCCGCTGAGGGTATGGGGGTTAGCATTGGGGTAACGGATACGGCTGATGCGTTTTAATAGGGCATTAATCTGTTGTAGCCACTGACTGGCTGGTGCTCCAGCCAAGGGGCGATCAAGTTGGTGGAATTCCTCTAGGGCGGTTTGGCGTAGTTGCTCTAAGGGGTCAACGAGCGTTTGAGCCTCTGAGGTTGTCTCAACCAGCAGTGTATCCCTATGCCGTTTTCGATAATAAATCATACCTAACCCAGCCACGCTAAACAGCGCAATGCAAATTAATAGCCACCAACCGGGCGCTAAAGGCCAAAAGCCAGGTGGAGCAGGTATGATCAGGGGCGCTAATTGGGTCGTCCTGTCCAAGCGTTAGGCTCCCAAAGTAGAGGTTAGATAGTCGTGTAGCTGCTCAATGACACCTCTTTGGGTACTTAGGGGCAGATGGGGCGTATTGAGTTGGTGGGCCAGTTGTACCCAACGCTGCTGACGCGCTTCTGCGTATCGGCGGTAGCGGTTGCGTACACTACGATCATGTGTATTTAAAGATAGGTAAGAATCCTGCTCGGTGAAGTCTAAGAGACCGGCTCTAGGTAATCTGTGATCCAGAGGATCGGATAAGGGCAATAGCAAAAGATCAAGGTGTCGGCCAAGCAGTTTGAGTTGTTGTTCTGCCAAATCTGTTAATGCTCTTTCGTCACACAAAAGAACGACCAAACTGCCGGGACGTAACACTTCCCGGGTGCGATGCAGGGCAAAGCTTAGGCTATCCGTTGTACTGGATGCTGTAGTGGAGGAGAGCGGTTGGGCTAACTGCTGATTTGCTTGGGCCAGACATTGCAGAAACTGCAATAAGCTGTGTTGGCGACGACGAGGGCGAACCTCCTGATGCTGGTGCTGAGAAAATACCAGCCCGCCGACACGATCACAGTGCTCTAAAGCAACCCAACCGATGAGCGCTGCGGCTTGGGCAGCTAAGACTGACTTAAACTGCCGTTGCGTCCCAAAAAATAAACGAGGGCTTTGTTCCACCAGCAAATAAATAGGGCGCTCCCGCTCTTCATGGAAGATTTTGGTATGGGGTTCACGGGTTCTGGCTGTAACACGCCAATCAACGTGACGAACATCATCCCCCACCTGATAGGGTCGAACCTGATCAAAATCTACCCCTCGTCCGCGTAAACGTGCATGGTGATGGCCCAGCAGCAGACTACGGCGCTGCGGGGTGGAAAACAGAGGAATCTTATGTATGTGTTGGCGTAGGGCAATGAGTTCACTCAAGTTGGTGGTAACACCCTCAATGCAGGGAGTCATCATGCCACGGCAACCACGTCCAAAATGCGTTGCACCACTCGGTCTTGATCTATACCAGAAGCTTCGGCTTCAAAGGATAAGATCAAACGGTGGCGGAGTACGTCAAACAGCATCGCCTGAATGTCTTCAGGACTGACAAAGTCACGACCAGCTAGCCAAGCGTGGGCACGAGCGCAGCGATCTAAAGCAATACTAGCGCGTGGGCTGGCTCCGTAATCAATCCATTCGGCTAATTCAGCATCGAATTTTGAAGGGGTGCGAGTGGCCATAATCAGTTGCACTAAATATTCTTCCACGGCATCGGCCATATACAAATTCAGCACCTCGTGGCGGGCGGCAAAGATGGTGGATTGGCTCAGCAGTGGCTCGGAGGTCTTGGACGCTTGCAAGGCTTCTTGACGGGCTTGCTGCAAAATACGTCGTTCTACACTGGCATCGGGATAACTGATTTTGACGTGTAATAGAAACCGATCCATCTGTGCTTCGGGCAGGGGGTAGGTTCCTTCCTGCTCAATGGGGTTTTGGGTAGCCATGACTAAGAATAAGGGCGAGAGGTTATAGGTGGTGCGCCCTACACTGACTTGCCGCTCTGCCATAGCTTCTAAGAGTGCAGATTGTACCTTAGCAGGAGCGCGGTTGATTTCATCCGCCAGCAGCAAGTTATGAAAGATGGGCCCCGGCTGAAAGACAAAACTACCGGTTTCCTGCCGATAGATTTCGGTGCCAGTGATGTCGGCAGGCAGCAAGTCCGGGGTGAATTGGATGCGGTGAAACTCAGCTTCAACTCCTTCGGCTAATTCTTTAATCGCACGGGTTTTGGCTAATCCGGGAGCTCCTTCCACCAACAAATGGCCATCCGCCAATAGTGCAATCAGTAAACGCTCCACCAGCCGCTCTTGGCCTAAAATTCGATTGGATAACTGGAGCTTAAGCGCAATGACCGCTTCGCGGTGTGTCATGTTCCAACCTCAGACTGGAGCGAATGAACGATGTAGCTTGGGTGCTAGAGGCTGATAGGATGCCTCGTACCGGCGTAGAGCTAGGGTTTAAGTGTAACTCATTGCTTTATAACTGTATTTTACAGTTAAAGCCCAGTACAGTAAGCCGCTTGTTTAACCGACCTTTGCTGATTTTATGCATTGTTTGAGCGTTTTCTGGCTGTTCTTGTTGGCATGGGTTGCCTTTGGTGCGCAGGCCGCATTATCTCCTATTCAGGATCAACATCCTCAGTGCTCTGCAATTATCAATAAGCAACAGCAGGAAATGTTAGCTGAATTGAATCTAGCAAGAACTCAGCCGATGAGTTATGCGCAAATTGTAGCGGATAAATTTTCTAATTTGGGGGCAGATGGCCTTTATCGCAGTTCAGGTAAGCTCTATAAAATTCAAGAGGGCCGGGCAGTTATTGAGGAAACCTTAGCATTTTTAAAACAGGTTAAACCCGTCATGCCCTTGAGTTTATCGCGCTGTTTGTCCTTATCGGCCTTGTATCATGTTCAAGATCAAAGCAAAACAGGGGCGGTGGGTCATCAGGGTAAGGACGGTAGTCAGGCAACTGAGCGAGCCCAAAAGTTCTTAGTCGGAGTGCTGCCCTATTGTGGGGAAAATATCAGTTATGGCCCCCAAAATGTACGTGACATCGTTATTCAATTACTGATTGATGACGGTGTTTCAGGACGCGGACATCGCAAGAATGTCTTTGATCCTCGTTACCGGACTATAGGATTAGCTTCTGGGACACATAGGGTCTATGGGTATATGTCGGTACATGTTCTTTGCTTGAATCCTTTGCAGAATTGACTTTTAACTCTTGTTATGGGTTTGAGTTGATTTATATGTTCGTTAAGCCCTAAATATTGGCTCTATCTACTGATTTAGAGCAGATGAAGTATTGTTGTTTTTTATTCATATAAAAACCATTTTGGTTGATCAATTTTTGATCTTTTGGTGGATATCCTTTAAAATCAACATGTTAATCATGAGTGACTTAAGCAGTGCTATTTTTAGATGGTATTACTAAATAAGTGCTACTATCTATCGAGCAGGGTATAAATACTAAAGTCTGAAAAAGCTTGTTTCGTTATCAGATTTTATTCATTCTCCCTAGCTCGTTTTGAGCGACAACGAGAATTCATCATAATAATAGGAGTATATAAATGCTCGAGACCCCTATCGCCCGAGGTATCGCTTTAGCGACTTTGGGAATGACTCTAGCCGTTCCCTCTGTATCTCAAGCTGCGTTTTTTGAAGACAGCAAAGCAACACTAGAGTTACGCAATTTCTATTTCAACCGTGATTTTCGTCAGGATACAGCCACTAAAAATAAAGCGGCTGAGTGGGCGCAAGGTTTCCTGTTGCGCTATGAGTCAGGCTTTACTGAAGGCCCAGTTGGCTTTGGTATTGATGCTATCGGCCTATTAGGGGTCAAGTTAGACAGTGGTCGTGGGGATACGGGCACAGGTCTATTACAGGTAGATAATGACGGTGATCCTAAAGACGAATACGGTAAGTTTGGTGCAACGCTGAAAGCGCGTTATGCCAATAGTATATTCCGTGTGGGTACACTGATACCTAAAGTACCGGTTTTAATGTCAAACGATAGTCGTCTGTTACCGCAAATGTGGCGTGGTGCTCAATTAACCTCTACAGACATTAAAGACCTTACTATCAATATCGGACGTTTAAACCGTGAGGTTCCTCGCGATAAGAGCAGCTCTGAAAAAATTAATATGAACAATGCAGGCAAGCGAGTGACAGGAGCTAACCCTTCTGACCGTTTTGACTTTGCTAGCTTCAATTATAAATGGACCAGCAATTTATCAACCTCTTACAGCTACGCTAAGTTGGATGGTAACTATCGCCAAGACTTGCTGAACTTAATTCACACTTGGCCTATCATGGCGGGGCATTCCATTAAGACAGATTTGCGCTACGCACGTTCTACGGATGATGGCCGTACCAACGTGGATAACGATGCCATGGGCGCTATGTTTACCTACCAAATGTACAGCCATAAGTTCAGCTTAGGCTTGCAAAAAATGACCGGAGATACTGGTTTTGCCTATCTAGGGATTTCAGATCCCTACTTGGTCAACTACGTTCAAATTGGTGATTTCGCCAACGCGGATGAAAAATCTTGGCAGCTGCGCTATGACTACGACTTTGCTGCTTTGGGTATTCCCGGTTTGACCTTCATGACTCGTTACCTCAGTGGTCATGATATTGATCGCGGTGTTAGTCGTAAGGGAAAAGAGTGGGAACGTGACACCGATATCGGCTATGTCTTCCAGGATGGTGTGCTGAAAAACCTAGGTTTCAAATGGCGTAATGCTACTTTCCGTAGCAATATGACCGGTAATGATATCGACGAAAACCGTGTGATTGTCAGTTACACAGTGCCTTTGCTCTAAATTGAATCAATTTTCGGCTTAAACAAAAAGCCCGGATCTCGTAAAGATCCGGGCTTTTTTTTGTTGCTGGGTCTATCTGACGGGATAATTAATGAGCGAGGTCGCCATCGGCATACTTTAGTGGAGTTTCCGGTTTTTTGTGAGAAATAATCTCATTTGCTGGTATTTATATATTATTTTTTTGACATTGCTTTGTTTTTTTATGTCTTTTTGTTCGTATTTGTTTCGATTTAACCTTGCTGGTGGGAGTGGGTACTGTAAAAGCTTAGGAGCACTTTTGATGCCCAATGTTGCAAATTGATTTATGAGTTATTATCTTAGTATAAATTTTTTATAACCGTGAGGAGATAAAAGCTCGAGAACGGATACTCAAAAGACGAAAAGCAACTCTCTAAATTGGTTTTATATAAAAGTTGTTTTTCTTGCCTTTGCTGTCATTAAGAGATAATTAAACATGTCATTAGCCAAAGTAAAACGGCAATTTGAGCATGGGTCTGATAAAAAAAATAAAAACGAGCCTACCGAAGATACTGTTACTATCCTGCAATCTGCACAACCTTTTTTAAAAGCAGAAGTACGTATAGAGAGAAAACAGAATAAAACTATAATTATTAAAGATTATAGTCATTATGCAGGAACTATTTGGGCTCCTGTCGCACGGTATTTAATGCGAAGAGAAGCCAAAGTGCTTCAAAAGTTAAAAGGTTGGGCTCATGTACCTGACTTTCTTAGTTTCAATGGCCAGTACGCTTTTAGCATGGAATATGTTGAGGGGCGTAGAGTTAACCGTGTAGAGCCCTCTTATCCGGCTCATTTCGTTACCTTGCTACGGGTTGTTGGTGAGTTACACCGCAAAGGTGTATTTCACAATGATCTGCGTAGTACCAATATTTTGATTAGTGATCAAGGACGATTAGTTCTTATTGACTATGGTGCCTCGTTAATTGTACCGAACTGGAAAATATGCTCTCCAGTGCGGCGCGCATTACGTGCGCTTAATTTGGCACGTATCGTTAAGTTAAAGAAGCAAATATCGACACAACCTTTAACACAGGTTCAAAGCCGTTTGTTACTGGTGCGGCGTTGGTTTATCCGAGTTCGTACTCCCATAGGATATGTACGACGTTTTATTAAGAGAATTCAGATTGCTTGCACTAAAACTAAGGGGCCAGAATCAGCAGACATAGACAAGTCTGTTAAGCAGTCATCAGCTTATAAGCTATACTTTTGGCATGATAGGAACGGGAAAGAGCGAAATTCTTATGCGCAAGAGTCTCAAAAAGCTTTACTGAAGCGTCATTCAGCTTAGTCGTTACTCTATATGTACGGCAAGCATCTGTGGTTCTAGGCAGTTGAGTTTTCTAGCGTTAGAGAAGGCGTTCAATCCATAGAGATGTTACATTGGCAGACTCTGGTTCAAAGGAGAGAAAAAGATGCGCAACGTATTGATTGCATTTGATGGTTCAGCCAGTGCTCATCGGGCACTCCAGTATGTGATCGACTTTGCTAAAGAACATAAAGCCAGCCTAGAGGTGCATGTGCTGAATGTGCAGCAAGAGCCAGTGATGTTCGGTGAATACGTTACCGTGGAAATGATTGATCAAATGACTCAGGGGTTTTTATCTAAGGGCTCTGAGATCGTGAAAGAAGCTAGCAATTATGTTGAGTCCGCCGGTCTGTCCTGCAAAACCCATGTGATGCTGGGGAATGTGCCAGAAAAAGTGCGGGAAACAGTGACTCAGTTAGGCTGCGATACGGTGGTAATGGGAACACGAGGTTTGGGAAGTCTGAAAGGTCTGTTGCTTGGCTCTGTGGCCACTCAGGTGATTCACGAAGTACCGGTTCCGGTTGTGCTCGTTAAGTAAGGTGGTTCGCGAATTGTCAGAGCCTGGTTTAAGGCTCTGACAGTTCGGGTTAGATCAGGTGTCTTGGTGGGTGCTAATCAGACTACCCATATCCATACCTCGGAACATACTGCACCGCTCAAAAACCTCTAGGGTGGGTAGGACAGATTTGTGATGGCAGTATTTAGACACTAATTTTGCTAAGCCTTTGATGTCACGGCCACTGGCCTTAGGGAATAGCTCAGCTAAGGTGTCGACCATCTTGGGTTCGATGGATAGGCCGAATTGTTCCGTCATCACCGCCCATATTTTGCGCCGATCCTCTAGGTCTGGTTGGTGATAGCGAATCAAGGCAATACAACGCGACACAACGGCCTCGTCAATATCGTCCATGCGGTTGGTGGTGAGGAAGAGTAGGCCGTTGAAATACTCTAAAACCCGCAAGAATACGCCTACAACGGCATTCGCTGTCATATTGTCGTCACGGCGACGGATGTAGACATCAGCCTCGTCAATCAGCATCACCGCACCCCAACGTTGAGCGCGGGTCAGGGTTTTTTTGAGGATTTGTTCCATTTCTCCAACATTTAGCCCCAATTGTCCTGAGTGAACGCGGTACAGGGGCCGTTTGATAATCTCTGAATACACTTCGGCAGTTAGGGTTTTACCTACGCCGGGTGGGCCTGCACAGAGTACGGTGGTGCCACCGGATTTACCGTCCACAATATCGTCCATCAGCACATCCATTTCGGCGGTCAGAATGTCGATCAGGTCGGTTTGCTCAGGAGGAAGAATCAGTTTTTGTTTAAGTTCAGGCTGGTAAAGGTAAGGTTTCACGTCATCCACATGCACCCATAAGTGATGATGCAGATCGAGGTGGAACATCAAGATATAGCCGTGGATGGGTAAGGCTGAGAAGGCTCCTTCGGGCATATTGTCCCGAACTTTGGCGACCTCTTTTTCCACCCGATCATTGTATTTGACGCTGCGATCTGCTTTGCGCAGATATTTGGCGAGTACGTCTCCCGTAACCTCTAATACCAGATCGCGGTCTTTGATGATTTCTTCATCATTCACCAATTTGGCCCAGCCGCCTGAGGAGGAGAGCACGATCAGCTCTTTACGGCCCCAGTCGGTATTGCGGTGGGTGGCGGTTGGGTCTTCAGCAAAAATCCCTGTGCCTCGCCCTGAGAATTGACGGCCATACTCTGCCCGTAGCTCAAAAAAACGTTGGGTTGAGTAGTCGTAGGCTTGAATCAGTTCGGGAGTTTCTTTAACAAAACCCTTGGCCAATAAAATTTCGGGTAAGGTTTTGCCGACGATGTCTCGCTCAAATAAGGTGAGGGTCAGGGTGGTGATCTTTGCCATGGAGTTGGCTTTAAGATCCAACAAAATCCGCCCGGTTTCTTCGTCACTGGGTGGGGTAAAGTCGATGCGTGAGACTAAGTACGCAATCGGTTTGCCAGAGATGTTGAGCTTGAACAGCCAACCGCGCACGGCGTTTTGAATCAAAAACTCTGCAATGCCGGGGACTAGGTGTTCAAGATCATCCTCATCAAAACGCCGTCCACCATCAGCTAGGGCTTTTTGAATGGTGGACAGTTGTGCGGCCCGTGTTCTCATACTTGGGCCTACGTTTTCGTAGCTTTGGCGCAGGAAGTCCAGTTGTGCCAAAGACAGTTGCTCTAGCTGTATTTCGACGCGATTGCCGAATTTAAGTTGTTGCCCTAAGAAGGCAAGGTCGGGAAAACGCTCGACCAAGGCTTCGACATAGGGACGGTCTATGACCAGTTTCATCTCAGCTCATACCTAGTGCAGTGAAAATCCTTTTCATTCATACAAAATTTATGAAGTTAAAGCTATAGCGGTCGTGTTCCTCGGCACTGTGGGTACTGAGAACAACCCCAAAATTTTTTACCGAGGTTATTACCCCGTTTGGCTTGGCGCTTTTGCATGGAGGCTCCGCAACTTGGGCATTTTGGGGTGGTTTGCGTTATTTGATCGGCTGGCTTGGTGGTCTTTCTAGCCTTTGTTGAGGGTTGGGGGGCCTCAGTGGTTCCTGTGATCCACTGATTGAGTTGTGCCCCATCTATGAGGTGTAAATTTAACCCCTTAGCAAAGGTATAGGCTTGTTCTGTGAAGGTGCCACAGGTAACCACATAGCCACCAATAGCCCCTTCTGCGGCCATCACGCCGTACAGTTCGCGGACTACATTGACGCTCACTTTGAACGCCCGCCATTGTTTACATTGCACAAGGTAGGTTTTGCCTCGTTGACGTAGTACCAAATCCACGCCGCCATCGGCTCCAACTTGAGTGGGCGCTACGGAAAATCCGCGCCGTCGAAAGGTTTCCCCCACAAGCTGTTCAAACTCTTGCCATGTGATGTTTTCGAGGGTTTTACCGGTTTTGGGGTTGGCTATGGAATCAAAAAGTGCGGCGTGTACTGGATCGCCTAAATGGGGGCGGCGTATGAAGGCTAAAACAATCAGCACTAGGGGCAGAATGTAGGATAAAGGTTCTAACCATCGGCTGAGCTTTGGCTGTTGCAGTGTAGATGCGAAGACGCGAAGGTCTATGAGCTGCTCTTGGGGTATTTGGATCAATTGCTCCAATAGCCAATAGCTGCCGATGGTTAAGCCCAAACTGAGCCACCAAGGTACAAAGCAGGTCTTACCCTGTAGGCTTTGTTGCAGTCCATACAGTGTCAGGCCAGAGCCCAGCGCTGGGAGAAGGTAGCGTAGCGTGTTAAGTAACTCTTGAGATGAGGCTTGATGAGCCCAAAGACCCAGCTCCCAGAATGCTTCCTGAGCAGGCCATTTAAGCCCCAGTTGTAGACTCAAAAAAATGCCCACTGCCAGTAGGAGTAGTCCGCAGGAAAATCTAAGGGAGTTGGTACGGAAAATACCCGTTTGGAGCTGAGATTGAGTACCTGAGTTCATAAGTTTACAGATAAGGCGCGCAGCACTTTTTAAACTTTTGGCCGCTGTTGCAAGGGCATGGATCGTTACGGCTGGCTTTAAGTGGATAAGATGGATCAATAAAGAACCAACCCTGAGCCAGATGCACAAAGAGGGAGGTTTCCGCATGTTGGTGTGAGTTACCCTGAGCATCCATCCAGTTGACTCGAAAACTTATGCGAGCGTGTTGTTCCCCCAGCTTTTGAACGGACTCGACCTGTAACCCCAACCACTGGCTGGTTTGGCTCCAAGTTCGTATAGCCTCTAAATCCAAAGCAGATTGCTGAATGGGCAATGTGGTGCGTATTAGGTAATCGACATTACCTAACACATAGGCGGTGTAGCGTGAGCGCATTAAAAGCTCAGCGCTGGCGGCTGTTTGCCCTGCATGCAGTAGGCCGCAACATTGAGTAAGCAGGAGTGGTTGCCCACAAGGGCAGGGTATCTCCGACATAGCTACCACCAAAACTTACCGAACAAGGAAGGATTGGCCCAAAACTTTGCATTGAGCCAGTCTGGAGCTTGCTTGTAATCCAGTAGATCGTAACTGAATAGGGTCAGTTTCTGCTCATCACGCTGGAACTCTCCTGCATTGTGTAAGGCGAGCGCGTAAAAATCAGTAGCCTGCCACTCGGTAGCTTGTAGATCAACCAGTACGATCAGGCGACGGCTGTTGAGATTACGCAGTCCTCCCAACAGTTCTAGTCCTGTGCGTTTGGGGATGTGCTCAAGGCAGTCTGCGACTAGGGCAAGGTCATAGCGTTGGCTGTTTAACGCCGCAGGAAGGGGGACTTCGGTAGTCTGATCGAGATGACAATCATCGTGGGTCTGACAAAAAGCACTTAAGGCGGGAAGGTTACTGTGGCCCACATACAGCAAGTGTTTTGGGGCGTATTGCTCCAGCAGGGTAGCTACTGCTTGCTGCGGGGTACAGGCCGTATTGCTCACTCAGTTCATCCTCAAGGTAAATGCGAATAGGAAATGAGCCGCAGAGGAGGTTTTTGCGTCTATGCTAAGTTAACAGAGCGCAATAAATACTGCTGTGGCGTTATTTAGAGATGGAGAATTGTAACGGTAGATACAAAATAATCTCCTTATTTTCACAGGGGGTTGGCTATAAAGAAAAGAACAAGTTGTTGATGTTTAGGTCTAATCCATTGGTTTGCCCCTCTTGAGGGCCCTAAGGGGTAGCTTTTGTGCCCAGCATGGATGGAGAAATACAGATGAAGATTCAAACTATGAAAATGGCCGCTCCCTTGCTCCTAGCAAGTCTTGTGTTAAGCGGCTGTGCGGTGCAAAAACCCAGTTGGCCTACCTGTGCTGCTATTGGTGGTGGTACAGGGGCTTTGTTGGGGGCATTAGATGACAGCAAGTCAGCGGCTTGGGGTGGTGTAGGTCTAGCAGCAATTGCGGGGGGATATTGCTGGTTCTACGCGGACAGTGATGGCGATGGCGTACTGGATCGGCATGATCAATGCCCTGATACCCCAAAAGGCCAACTCGTTGATGCTACGGGCTGTCCTGTGATTGTCCCTGTGGTTCCAGCGCCTGTACCACCACCTGCGCCATTACCCGCCCAAGAGCGCATTGTCATCCACAATCTGTTGTTTGCGGTGGATTCGGCCAAGCTTTCTCCAAAAGATATGCTGATTCTGGATGAGGCTGCCAGTCGTTTGCGTAATGAAGCCACCTCAACCCGTTTAGTTATTACGGGGCACACGGATAATACGGGAGCTGAGGTTTATAACCAGAAACTCTCAGAACGCCGAGCTCAAGCCGTTGCGGATTACCTAATCCAAGTGGGGATTCCAAGGGCCAGTATCGTGCATGTGGGGGGCATGGGTGAAGCTCGTCCCATCGCGGATAACTCTACGCACGAAGGCCGTCTTTATAACCGTCGAGTAGAAATCGACGTACAGCGCTAGTTTCTTTTAGATAGGCAACTGATCTAAGCCCGGTGTTTATACATCGGGTTTTTTTCGTCCTGATGATTCACAGGCTATCATAGGAATCTTTTAACCCTTGGGACTCTGTTGGCGTACATGCTCAGCTCCGAACTTAAAGCCTGTATTCAAGGCGCTTATCGTCATTTTTTAGAGTCCAAGGGATTACGGCCTCGTTATGGTCAACGGCTGATGATTGCCGAGATCGCAAAAACCTTGGGGGGTATAGAAACCGACGAGGAAGGTCAGCGAACCAGTGACCCTGCCATCGTTGCTGTGGAAGCCGGTACAGGTACGGGTAAAACCGTAGCCTACGGATTAGCCGCCATCCCCATTGCCCAAGCGGCCGAAAAACGGCTAGTAATTTCTACTGCTACCGTGGCCTTGCAAGAACAGATTGTGCATAAGGACTTACCCGACCTGATGCAACACAGCGGTTTAAGCTTTAGCTTTACCTTGGCCAAGGGGCGCGGGCGTTATCTGTGCGTGTCGCGACTGGATGTGCTGTTGCAAGACTCCCAAGCCCAAAATGCGACCGCCCAGCTTTTTCTGGAGGAAGGATTTCGCTTAGAGGTGGATGAGAAACGCCTTGAGCTGTTTACTCAAATGTTAGAACAGCTCTCTACTAACCGTTGGGATGGTGACCGCGATAGCTGGCCACAGAGTATTGAAGATGGGGTTTGGTCGCTGGTCACTGTAGATCATGGGCAATGTACAGGGCGTTACTGTCCTAATATTCAGCAATGCCCCTTTTATAAAGCACGGGAGGGCATGACTAAGGCGGATGTTATTGTCACCAACCACGATATGGTGCTTGCTGACTTGGCCTTGGGTGGTGGAGCGATTTTGCCAAACCCTGCGGAAACCTTTTATGTCTTCGATGAAGGGCATCATCTGCCGGATAAAGCCATTAATCACTTTGCCCACAGTGCTCGTATTCGGGCCACAGCGGATTGGATGGGCCAGTCTGAAAAACAACTGAGCCGACTGTTGGCCCAACATGCCTTTCCGGGGGAAACGGGGCGGATATTGGAGCGCTTGATTGAGCAGCTTAAAGAAGGCCGGACGGTGCAACAGACTTTACTGAGTCTCTGTGAGCAGTTAGCAAATTTTAGGCCTCCAGAGTCTCCTGAAACCCAAGAGCGGCCCAGTCACCGTTTTGTCGGGGGAGTAATTCCCGATCCTTTAAAGGTTATAGGTCAAGAGCTGAAAGGGCATTTTCAGCGCAGTGCGGACAACCTTAACCGTCTCACCGATATTTTGCGCCAAGCCATGAACGGCGATATCAGTTCTGGAATTAATAGCTATCAGGCAGAGCAGTGGTATCCCTTATTTGGTGGGATGCTCACCCGCGCGCAAGCGAATACGGAGCTTTGGGGAGCCTTTGTAGCAGAGGATTCCGAACAGGGGCCACCGATGGCTCGTTGGCTGACTCAAACCGAACATCAAGACCTTGAGATACACGCCAGCCCCATTTTAGCCGCTGAAACTCTACGCCGTAGTTTGTGGCTACCGGCACATGGTGCGGTCATCACCTCGGCGACTTTGACGGCGTTAAACCGTTTTGATCGGCTGTATCAGCGAGCGGGTTTACCCAGCATGGCTGCTAGTTTGGCGGTGCCCAGTCCTTTTCAGCATGCGGAAGCGGGTCTATTGCGTGTGCCTGATCTGCAAGCCGATCCGCGTGATCAGGTTGCCCATAGTGCGGCCATTATCCGTGAGTTGCCCAAGTTGTTGGAGGAAGCGCGTGGCGCGCTGGTGCTGTTTTCCTCACGGCGGCAGATGCAAGAGGTGTTCACAGGGCTAAATGAGGTTTGGCGTAAACGAGTGCTGGTGCAGGGCGACCTGTCCAAGCAAGAAACCCTGAACCGCCATAAAGCCCGTGTAGATAACCATGAACCGAGCGTGCTTTTTGGATTAGCCAGCTTTGCCGAAGGTATCGACTTACCGGGGGCTTATTGTGAGCATGTGGTAATTGCCCGCATTCCTTTTGCGGTACCTGATGATCCGGTCGAGGCTGCTTTGGCCGAATGGATTGAGGCGCGGGGTGGTAATCCCTTTATGGAGATTACTGTACCCGATGCCTCATTAAAGCTGGTGCAAGCCTGCGGTCGTTTACTGCGTTCGGAGCAGGATCGCGGAACCATCACGCTATTGGATCGGCGGGTGGTGACTCAGCGTTATGGCCGAGTCATTTTGGACAGTCTGCCGCCGTTTCGCCGTGAGATCAGCTAGCTTTTGCGCTTTTTAAGCTGCTCACGCAGTTGGCTGGGTAATTGACGGATGATTAGCACCTCACGGCTGTCGTCGTACTCCACCTGTGACCCGAGCAGGTGAGCTTCAAAGCTGATGGATAGGCCATCAGCCCGCCCGCTGATGCGCCTAAATTGGCTTAGAGTGCGCTTATCGGCTGGGATTTCTGGAGCCAATCCGTAATCGCTGTTGCGGATGTGCTGGTAAAAGCCCCGTGGCTGTTCCTCGTCCAATACCTCGGACAGTTCCTCTAGGCTAATGGGCTGGCCAAGGCGCGCTTGAGTACTGGCGTAATCCATCAAAGCCTCGGTTTTTTCCCGTACCTGTTGCTCGGGAAGGTCGCTGCTGTCCACATAATCGCTGAACGCTTTGAGCAGGGTTTGGGTTTCCGTGGGTGCATCCACACCTTCCTGACAGCCGATAAAGTCGCGGAAGTAGTCCGATACCTTGCGCCCGTTACGGCCCTTAATAAAGGAGATGTACTGCTTGGATTGGGCGTTGTTTTGCCATTCGGACAGGTTAATCCGCGCCGCTAAGTGCAGTTGGGATAAGTCCAGATGCTCGCCCGTTACCAATTCTAAGGACTCGCTGATGCCGATGCCCTGTGTTTGATGCAAAAGGGCAGTGATTAGGTACTCGGTCATCCCTTGCAGGTAGTGGGCAAACAACACATGGCCACCGGTGGCGAGGTTGGATTGTTCCATTAAAGCCTGTAAATGCTGCACTGCTTGAGTGGTAAAAGCGGGAAAGTCCTGCGACTGAGCTAAATAAGCTTCCAGCCAGCCCTTAAAGGGATAAGTTTGGCTTTCTTCCTGAAAGTAACCCCAACCCTTGCCCGGTTTGGCGTTGTAGCTGTCGTTCAGATCAGCTAACAGATATTCGATGGCCTCAGATTGGGCCAGCTCGGCTTCACGGCGATGCAGGATAGCAGGGCTGCCATCAGGTTTTTTGTCGATAAAGTGCAGGATGCAATGGTGAATGGGCATGGGAGGCTCACAGAGGTAAAAACGCGACCTACAGTTTACTGGATGGCGGCACAGAAGGGCGGGCATCTCCTATAATCCGCTCCTTGCTGACGAGGAGTGCGCCCCATGATGACCATTGACGAACAACGCTTTGGCGGCATTGCCCGTTTGTACGGACGGCAAGCCTTAGAACGCCTAGCAGCTTCCCATGTAGCGGTGGTGGGCATCGGTGGGGTAGGTTCTTGGGCCGCGGAAGCACTAGTACGCACAGGGGTGGGCGAAATTTCCCTGTTTGATCTGGACGACATCTGCGTCACCAATACCAACCGTCAACTGCATACCCTGTGCGACAACATTGGCCGCCCTAAGGTAGAAGTGATGGCCGAGCGGCTGCGGGCCATCAACCCGCACTGCACCGTACATGCCATTGCCGATTTTGTGACCCGTGAAACTCTGCCCGAACTCATTACCGAGCGATTGAATTTTGTTATCGACTGCATCGACAGCGTAGCGGCCAAAGCGGCGCTGATTGCTTGGTGCAAAAGGCGCAAGATTGGCATTGTCACCACCGGCGGAGCAGGCGGGCAAATTGATCCCACTAAAATCCAAATCCTTGATCTAAATAAGACGTTTAATGATCCCTTGGCGGCTAAAGTGCGGGCCACCTTGCGCCGTGATTACAATTTCTCCCGCACACCGGGCCGCCACTACAGCGTGCCCTGTGTGTTCTCTAGCGAGCAACTGCGTTACCCCAAACCCGATGGCACTGTGTGTCAGAACAAAAGCTTTGTTGGGGAGGGCGTTAAGCTGGATTGCGCTGGAGGTTTTGGGGCAGTGACGATGGTTACTGCCAGTTTTGGTATGGCTGCGGCAGCAAAGGCAGTGGAGAAGCTGGCAGCAATTAAATAGAGAAAATATGGAGTTGAGTGTGATCAGGATTCGGGAGAAAAAAGTAAGTGATCACAGTAAAGTCGCTGATGTGATTGCCCTTGCAACGGCTGATCTTAGATCAGTTTATCGGCGCTCTAGGGGAATAAGACCAGTCAATCAGACCAATGAGCGTGAACCAGAAATATTGGTAGCTATTATCGGTGAGGAGCTTGTTGGGACTGTTGAGTATTTTATAGGGTCTGATTCGATATATGTGCAGGGGCTTGCCGTTCATCCATTATGGCGGCGGTTTGGAGTTGCGAGGGCACTGATAAGTTCTGTTAAGGATATAGCGATTCAGCGTGAACGGTTAAAGCTTGTTTTGCACACCATTAAAGAAACTGGCAATCCCGCTGTTTTTGCAAAACTAGGGTTCATAGTTGTGGATGAGCTTCAGGCAGAAGGTTTTGAGGGGGTAGACGGCAAAGTAGTCACGAAAATTGAAATGGTTTGTGTATTGCGGGGCTCGTAATAAATCATGTTTTTGGATAGGGCGATAGTAGGACGGAATACCGCTATGTGTAGCGTTTCCACCCTACTTAAAATAACTACAACAGCGGAATGCTATAGCTCAAAATCACTCGGTTTTCGTCTAAGTCATTGCCACTTTTATTACTTCTAAAAGTGGCATTTCTCCACTTCAGTCCCAGATTTTTAGCAACACCTTCTTGCACCACGTAGCCAATGTCCATATCGCGCTCCCATTCAGTACCGTTGTCTGTGCCAGTAAGGCTGCGTTTAAAATCCCAGCCTTTGGCATAGCGGGTCATGAAACTAAGCCCCGGAATCCCCATACCCGCGAAATCGTAGTCATAACGAGCTTGCCAGGATTTTTCGTTGGGGTTAGCAAAGTCGTTAATTTGAACGAAGTTGACTAGATAGGGATTGGTACCCGCTAGGTAAGCAAAACCCGTATCTCCGGTCATTTTTTGCAGGCCAAGACCAAAGGCTTGATAGTCCACTCGGTAGGTGAACATACCTTGCATAGCGTGGTTATCTACGTTGGTGCGACCATCATCGCTGGATCTTGCATAGCGCACGTCTGTTTTTAAGAACCTGCCAGTCCCCAGGTCAAGGTTATGCAGCAGGGTGAAATAATTTTGGCGGTAGTTATCCTCTAAATTCGCATAATTATAAGAAACAGTTAAATTATCAAACCACTTATAACTAACACTAAAAAAATCAAACTGATCGTCAGGAGTTAGCCCCGTCATACCTTTATTAGTCAGAGTAATTTTTTCAGTGCTACTAGAGTTACGTTGTACATTGCGCGTTAAACGTCCCGTATTAAGGGTAAGCCCAGCAATTTCATTGGAAGTAATTTGGCCACCACGAAAAGTCTGGGGGAGAAGGCGCAAGTCACTGGAGGAGACCGTAGGCAAATCAGGTATTAAAGTGCCATAACGAAACGTCGTTTGGGAAAGGCGCATCTTTAAGGTAGCACCCAATTTGCCGTATTCATCAGGAACATCGCCGTTATTGTGCACGGGTAATAGACCTGTCCCACGTTCTCCACGCCCAGAATCCAGTTTCACACCCCAAAGTCCTAAGGCATCAATACCTAATCCCACTGGGCCTTCAGTAAATCCCGAGCTGTAACGCATGATAAAACCCTGTGCCCATTCGTCTTGCTTGGACTGACCTGCTGACCCTCCCGGTTGCCGGAAATCCCGATTGAAGTAAAAGTTCCTAAGCTCAAGAGATGTCTTAGAGTCTTCTAAAAATGCTGCTTGGCTTAATACAGGCGCTACAAGTAGAGCTAGAGAAAAGCTTCTTACAATCAGACTACGCATGGTTTAGTCATCTCCATCGGGCTAATTAACTGACTTAAACGCCCTGATTGACTGTGAGTATTTGTAACAAAAATACATAATTTGTTACAAATACTCAAGGCAATGAGATTGACTTTAGCGCTCAATCTAAAAAGTGCTTTTAAGGTGATACAAATAGAAACGAGAGGTACGGCAGTGATCTAAGGTCAAAGGTGCCAAGAAAAGACCAGAATGGTTTGGGAAAATCTTCATCCGCCTAAAAGGATCTCAATAAGATGCAAGATATTCTTAATATCCGTTCGCCCATACGACCTATGTAGGAGCAACGGCGTAATCAGAAGCGACTAGACTGTGGCCTCCTACAGGCTGTAGTAACTAGTACCGAGGCCCCTATGAGTTCTGACCGCATTCGGCTGGCATCTTTGCAGAGCAAAATAAAAAGCGCTGAAGAAGCCGCATCCTTGATCAAAGATGGTATGACTGTCGGCATGAGTGGTTTTACCCGTGCCGGTGAAGCCAAAGCTGTGCCTTTGGCTCTGGTTGAGCGCGCTAAGAAAGAGCCTGTTCACATCACTCTGATCACTGGTGCCAGCTTGGGTAACGATCTGGACAAGCTGATGACTGAAGCCGGTGTACTGGCTCGCCGTATGCCGTTCCAAGCCGATGCCACTCTGCGTAAAGCCATCAACGCTGGCAAGGTCATGTTTATTGACCAACACCTGTCCCACACTATGGAAATGATGCGTTGCGGCCAACTGAAAAAGCCGAACGTCACCATCGTGGAAGCGGTTGCCATCACCGAAGAAGGCTACATTGTTCCCAGTACCTCAGTAGGTAACTCGGCAAACTTGGTTGAATTTGCGGATGCAGTGATTGTTGAAATCAACAGCACCCACAGCACTAACCTAGAAGGTCTGCACGACATCTATGTCCCTGCTGCCCGTCCCGGTCGTGGCCCTATTCCACTCATCAACCCAGATGACCGCATCGGCACCCCTTACATCAAAGTCGATCCGGCTAAGATCGCGGCCATCGTGCTGTGCGACATCCCAGACTCTCCCTCTACTATTCTGCCGCCAGACGATGAAACCCAAGCCATCGCTGACCACCTGAAAGACTTCTTCCTCGCAGAAGTAGCCGCTGGCCGTTTGCCCAACAGCTTGGCCCCGCTGCAAGTAGGTATCGGTACTATCGCCAACGCAGTAACCAGTGGCTTTCTGAACTCTCCGTTTACGGATCTGGTTCAGTACTCCGAAGTGCTGCAAGACTCCACCTTCGAACTGATGGATGCCGGTAAGCTGAAGTTCGCTTCCGCCAGCTCCATGACTCTGTCTGAAGAGTGTGGTGCGCGCGTTTACGGCAACATCGAGAAGTACAAAGACAAGCTGGTTCTACGTCCTCAGGAAATCTCCAACCATCCTGAGCTGATTCGCCGTCTGGGCATCATCGGTATCAACACTGCGCTGGAATTCGACATCTACGGTAACGTCAACTCCACACACGTGGGTGGCACCAAGATGATGAACGGTATCGGTGGTTCCGGTGACTTCGCCCGTAACGCCCAAATCGGCATCTTCGTGACCAAGTCTCTAGCCAAAGACGGTGCGATCTCCAGCGTAGTGCCTATGGTCGGCCACGTTGACCACACCGAGCACGACGTTGACGTGGTAGTTACCGAGCAAGGTCTGGCTGACCTGCGTGGTCTGGCTCCTCGTGAGCGCGCCCGCCTGATCATCGACAAGTGCGTGCATCCTTCCTACCGTGATGCCATGAATGACTACTTCGAGCGCGCCTGTGCTCGTGGCGGCCAAACTCCGCACATTATTGAAGAAGCCCTATCTTGGCACGTGAACCTTGAGAAAAACGGTCACATGCTGAAGAAATAAGGCACTAGCATCCTGAGTTTTATCTACTCAGGGTGTGCTGATTTCAAAGGGATGACCTCGTGTCATCCCTTTTTTATGGGTGGTGCTTTTGTCTATAGCACTTCGGTTTGAGTAATCTTGTTCTTTAGCGGTAACCAACGAACAGAAAAGAGGCGGCTGTGTATAATCACGGCTCGCAATAGCGTCCCAGATAGGTTGAAAGAATAGACATGTCGCAGATTCCCGAACGCATTCTTGTCCAGGCGCATCTGGCTGCTCAGCAGCCTAGACTGTTGTCCCCAGAGCAGGAGGCTCAGTTGCGTCATGAAATAGCCCAAGAATTAGCCCGCCAAAAAGCTGTACTGGTAGCCCACTACTACACAGATCCGGTGATTCAGGCTTTAGCAGAGCAGACCGGCGGCTGTGTGGCTGACTCCCTAGAAATGGCCCGCTTTGGTAAAAATCACAAGGCTAGTACCCTGCTGGTAGCGGGGGTACGTTTTATGGGTGAGACAGCTAAGATCCTCAGCCCGGAAAAGCGCATTCTAATGCCAACTCTGGAGGCCACTTGCTCCTTGGACTTAGGTTGCCCCGTGGATGAGTTTTCCGCTTTTTGTGACCAACATCCTGACCGCACAGTAGTGGTTTATGCCAATACCTCAGCCGCTGTGAAGGCTAGAGCTGATTGGGTCGTGACCTCCAGCTGCGCCGTAGAGGTTGTAGAAAGCCTAATGGATAATGGCGAAAAAATCATTTGGGCTCCAGACCAGCACTTAGGCCGCTATGTTCAGCGCGAGACTGGGGCCGATATGTTGTTGTGGGACAGTGCTTGCATCGTTCACGAAGAGTTTAAAGCTAAGCAATTGGCGGACATGAAAGCCTTGTACCCTGAAGCGGCTGTATTAGTACACCCAGAGTCGCCAGAGTCGATAATTGAATTAGCCGATGCAGTGGGCTCTACCAGCCAACTGATAAAAGCAGCCCAGACCTTGCCCAATCCTTTATTCATCGTAGCTACGGATCGCGGCATCTTCTATAAAATGCAGCAACTCTGCCCCAATAAACAGTTTATTGAAGCACCTACCGCAGGACAGGGAGCTACATGCCGCAGTTGTGCCCATTGTCCTTGGATGGCGATGAATACCCTAGAGTCTGTGCTTCAGACCTTACGCACAGGGCAGAACGAGGTTTTTGTAGATCCTGCTCTAATTCCCCGAGCAATTAAGCCTTTGCAACGGATGCTGAACTTTACCCAGTCAGCCCGCTTGAAGTTAGCAGGTAACGCCTAGTAGTTCAGTAAATTTCCCCTGCTTAATACACACACAAGCAGGGGAGTCTGCCTTAAGCTTCAGAATCAATGGATAAACCTGACTGAGAAACTTCAGGAGTTGGGCAATCACGCTCTCCGCCATCAAGCTTTTGGTCGCTATCCAATAGGGTAACGCTGGGTTTTCCATGCCCATTCCAATGCAGCTTGACCATAAAAATACTGTCGAAGTCATCCCGTGACCAATGACCTACATTCAGATTAGAGTCGGCCTTAGTTTCCGACAGCAATTCATTGATTACATCAGGCAAATAACCTCTGGACCACGCGGTATAAATGGTCTTATCGCGGTATTTAGACTCAAGTATTTCATCCACAAAGTCATCGACCTCATCGGCCTCAAACTCAATGTTGATGGGCAATCCGAGGCGAATGGCTGTCGGTGCAATAGTCATTAAAGGACGAATATAATGGTAAGACTCATCTTTCGGGCCTTCTTCAACTTTGCGCGTGGGGTTTGCAGCAAAGATATAGTGCGCCGCTCCAAAACGCTCCGGCAGCATGTGTGACAGGCTGATGGCTCGATTGAGTCCTTGGCAGTTCAGTTGCCCCAAGCCCTCCGCTGGCTTTTCGGCATGACGCAAAAATACAAGGGTTTGAATGGATTGTTCTTGGGGAGCAGACTTTAAGACGTGAGCCTCACTCAATAAGGCAGCGCTTAAAAGCCCAGTGATACCACCAAGTGCTAATGCACATTTTTTTATGGAGGGCATAGATCTCAATCAATCTAGGGCTGGATACTGGATGATAATGGCTTAAGTAGTTAAATAGCGCCACAAGAAATGCAACAAATTATCAATTAGTGAGCTAGGTCTAAAATTTTAAAAAATGTGCTGAGGTTTAGGATGTTCAGCGGACACAAAGGCGGCTCAGGTATAATCCCTCTCTATTCCAGGCCTATCAGCGGAGCATGTGCATGTCCGGTAACTCCTTTGGCAAGCTGTTTACTGTCACCACGGCCGGCGAGAGTCATGGCCCAGCCCTAGTGGCCATCGTGGATGGTTGTCCACCGGGATTGCCCCTAAGTTCTGAAGATTTGCAACAGGATTTGGATCGTCGTAAACCCGGCACCAGCCGCCACACAACCCAACGTCAGGAAGAGGATGCCGTCGAAATTCTGTCCGGCGTTTTTGAAGGTAAAACCACAGGCTGTCCTATTGGGTTATTGATCCGCAATACTGATCAAAAATCTAAGGATTACTCCGCCATCAAGGACTTATTCCGTCCATCCCACGCGGATTACAGCTACCACCATAAATATGGAGTTCGGGATTATCGTGGTGGTGGGCGCAGCTCTGCACGAGAAACAGCCATGCGCGTGGCTGCTGGAGCTATTGCTAAAAAGTATTTGGCAACCCAAGGTATTAAAGTGCGGGGCTATATGAGCCAGCTTGGCCCCATTGAAATTCCCTTCCAAAGCTGGGAAAGCGTGGGACAAAATGCGTTCTTCTGCCCTGATCCTGCCAAGGTATTGGAGCTGGAAGCCTATATGGATGAACTACGCCGCGATCAAGACTCCGTAGGCGCTAAAATCACTGTAGTCGCTGAAGGTGTATTGCCTGGGTTGGGTGAGCCCATTTTTGACCGACTGGATGCCGATTTAGCCCACGCTTTGATGAGCATTAATGCGGTGAAAGGGGTGGAAATTGGTGATGGTTTTGCGGCTGTTTCCCAACGCTGTACCCAATACCGCGATGAACTAACGCCAGAGGGCTTTGTCTCCAACCATGCGGGCGGAATTTTGGGCGGTATTTCCTCGGGTCAACCTATTGTGGCTCATTTGGCTTTAAAGCCTACACCCAGTATCACCACGCCCGGTCGTTCTATTGATGTACATGGCAATCCGGTGGAGGTGGTGACTAAAGGTCGTCATGATCCTTGTGTTGGCATTCGTGCCACGCCCATCGCTGAAGCGATGATGGCCTTAGTGTTAATGGATCACTTACTGCGCCATAGAGCCCAAAATGCTGAAGTACGCGTAACCACCCCCGTACTGCCGCAATTGTGACTGACTGTGCTTTAGTAGCCGGAGCCTTGTAGTAATGACTGCGGCCTTACCCTACTGGCGGCTGTCCAGTTTTTACTTTTTCTATTTCGCCCTGCTGGGAGGTACTGCACCTTTCTTTGGGCTGTATTTTGCCCATTTAGGGTTCTCGGCGGAACGCATTGGCGAGCTAGTAGCCATCCCAATGCTTATGCGTTGCGTGGCACCCAATTTATGGGGTTGGCTGGGCGATATTACGGGGCAACGGCTGCTTATCGTGCGTCTAGGGGCTTTAGCTACCCTGTTGGCTTTCCTGCTGATTTTTGTTGATCAGAATTATGGCTGGCTTGTCATGGTCATGGCGCTGCATGCTTTTTTTTGGCATGCCGTGCTCCCTCAATTTGAGGTCATCACCCTAGCGCATTTACGAGACCGAGCCTCAGGATACAGCCGCATACGACTGTGGGGCAGCATTGGTTTTATTGTGGCCGTGGTGGGGTTGGGCGGACTTTTTGAACATCTGAGTCTGGATGCTTGGCCTGTGGCCATAGTGCTTATTATGAGCGGCATTGTTTTGGCCAGTCTTTGGGTACCTAATGCACGGCCTGTAACGCCTAAAGTCCAATACTCTAGCGACAGTTTTTGGCAGCAACTCCAACAACCCAGCTTGTTAGCTTTTTACCTATGTGCCGGATTGATGCAGTTATCCCACGGGCCTTATTACACCTTTTTAAGCCTTTATCTGGAGTCGTTGGGTTATAGCCGAACCGCTGTGGGCTTACTGTGGTCATTAGGAGTCATTGCAGAAATTGTGCTGTTTTGGGTCATGTCTAGCGTATTGGAGCGCTTTAGTTTGCGTCAGATCCTACTGGCTAGCTTTGTATTGGCTACTGTACGGTGGCTGCTGTTAGGGTCGTCTGCCGCTGATAACTTGCTGTGGCTTCTGGTTATTCAGATACTCCATGCTGCTACGTTTGGCAGTTTCCATATTGCAGCAGTACATTTTATACAGCATCGCGTGGGAGCTAAATACCAAGGTCAAGGCCAAGCCTTTTATGCCTCTGTATCGGGTATAGGAGGGGCCCTGGGGGCACTCTACGCGGGTTATAGTTGGAATACCCTCGGGCCTGCGGTGACTTTTGCTCTTGCAGCGCTGGCAACCTTGATTGCAGCCGTTATCATGTGGGCCCGATTGCAGGAGGAGCCAGCATGACAGCCACACGCGAGCACTTATCTCAAACCATCATTGAGGCAGGGCGTTTTCTATATGGACGGGGTTGGTCACCGGCCACCAGTAGCAACTACTCCGCACGCTTAACCAGTTCAGAAGTGCTGCTCACCGTATCGGGTAAGCATAAAGGACAGCTAACTACCGAAGATTTGCTGGCCGTAGATATGGACGGGAACAGCCTAGAGCCCGGTAAAAAGCCTTCCGCAGAAACAGGACTTCATCTGCAAATTTACCGTTGGCAGCCCGAAGTAGGAGCCGTATTACATACCCATTCCGTGGGTGCAACGGTGTTATCCCGCCTAACCTTGAGCGACTCCTTGGTGTTTGCAGATTACGAGCTACAAAAGGCATTCACCGGTATTACCACCCATGAATCCCAAGTCTGCGTCCCGATTTTTGATAACGATCAGAATATCGAGCGCTTAGCAGCTAAAGTTCAACCTTGGCTTGAAAACCATTCAGAATGCGTAGGCTACCTCATTCGCGGACATGGTCTTTACACTTGGGGCGCTAAGATGAACGACGTTTTACGCCAAGTGGAAGCTTTTGAGTTCTTATTTGAGTGCGAGCTAAAACTAAAAGCCGTACAGCCCCGCTAATTCCTGATTGATGCCTGTTTTGAGGAGAATGTATGACCATTTTAGCCGTGTATCGTGCGGATGCGCCTTTACAGCCCATCAAGCTTTTGACCCATGCAGAAGACATCAGTGCGACCTTGGCAACCACAGGTATTGGTTATGAGCGCTGGCCTGCTGAACGTCGTTTGGTGGCAGGTACTCCGGCTGAGGAAGTCATTGCTGCCTTTCAAACCCAGATTGATCGTTTGAAAACAGAACGCGGTTACATTACGGTCGATGTGATCAGCATGGATCGTAAGCACCCACAAAAGGATGAGTTGCGCGATAAATTTTTGATGGAGCACACCCACGGCGAAGATGAAGTACGTTTCTTCGTAGCAGGTCGTGGCCTGTTTTCCGTACATATTAATGAATACGTTTATTGCATTCTCTGCGAGCGTAACGACCTGATTTCAGTACCCGCAGGAACCCGCCACTGGTTTGATATGGGCGAACATCCAGAATTCATTGCCATCCGCCTGTTCAATAACCCTGAAGGCTGGGTAGCTCAGTACACGGGCGACCCTATTGCAGATAATTTTCCTCGACTGGAGGATTTGGTGTGACCCTCAAGGCCATCCTCACCGATATTGAAGGTACTACCAGTGCGGTCAGCTTTGTATTTGATGTACTTTTTCCCTATGCCCGTGCTCATCTACCAGATTTTGTTCGCACCCATGCTGAGCAACCTGAAGTAGCCCTACAGTTAGAAGCTGTACGGCAGGAAACGGGTGAGACACAAGCAGATGTGGAACATGTCATCAGCATTCTGCTGGACTGGATTGAGGCTGACCGTAAAGCAACACCCTTGAAAGTGCTGCAAGGTATGGTTTGGCAGCAGGGTTATGAGGCGGGCCAACTAAAGGGCCACGTATACCCCGATGCAGTAAGGGCATTAAGGCGTTGGAAAACTGCGGGTTATAGCTTGTATGTTTACTCCTCCGGCTCCATCCAAGCGCAAAAATTGATTTTTGGTTACGCTGAAGTCGGTGACTTAACGCCGTTATTTTCGGGGTATTTTGATACCACCAGCGGCGGAAAACGCGACACTACCTCTTATCAAGGGATTGCTAAAGCCATAGGGTTTGCGGCGAGTGAAATTTTGTTTCTTTCTGATATTAAAGAAGAACTTGATGCCGCTCGGCAAGCCGGTATGCAGACCATAGGTCTAGCCCGACAAGGTGGCATCTTAGAAGGACACACAACCGTAGCGGATTTTGAGGCGATCAATCTCTAGCTCTTATACCCGTATACTGGGTAAGTAGTAGCTGCTTACCCATTTGCATTTAGGTCTTGAAGTGATCCAGAGCATATTTGATTAAAGCGGATGTACTCTCCAGTTTTAACTTACGTCTGATGCTCAAGCGATGGGTTTCCACAGTACGCACGCTGATGTTGAGATCACGAGCAATGGTTTTATTATCCAGCCCCTTAGCCAAACTGTGCAAAATATCCGTTTCACGTGGGGTTAAAGGGTCAGACTGGGCGGAGCGCTCTGCCAGCTTGCGGGCGATTTCAGTGCTGTAAAAACTGCCTCCCGCTGCTACAGCCTCAATAGCTGCTACGATTTCGCGAGCAGAAGCATCTTTAAGCACATAGCCGCAGGCACCCGCCCGAATAGAGGTGCGCACGTATTCGTCATTATTGTACATACTTAAAATTAAGATCCGAATTCCCGGATATTGCTGACAGAGCTGGCGGGTTAACTCCAAACCATTGGTATCTTTAAGACCGATATCCATCAGAATCAGGTCGGGGCAGAGTTGGTCACGCATCAGCTTGAGTGCACTGGCTCCGTCTTCAGCCTCACCCACAATTTCAATTTGCGGCATGACACTGAGTAAAGCCCGCAAACCATCCCGAACTAGAGCATGGTCATCAATCAGTGCCAGACGGATAGGGGACGCAGAGGTCATGCTTATTATTCTAGGCCGCTTCGTGAAGAGGCAATACTACACGGATCTGTGTCCCTTTCGCATTGGACGATAGCTCAAAGCGCCCGCTAAGGTGTTCCACTCGATCCCGGATATTGCGCAGTCCAATGCCCTCTTGACCCTGTTCCAGAGCCTTTGGATTAAAACCTATTCCGTTGTCTTCTACGATAAGCTGTATGCCTTCATCAACGCACGATAGGTTCAATATGACCTGATCTGCTTGGGCATGCCGTTCAATGTTGGTCAGTGCTTCTTGGACAATGCGAAATAGAGCGACGGCTAAGGTATTGGGAAGCAAGATGCTACCCAGATCATTGGTGTAATCTAGGCTGAGTTTGCAGCGCTGCTCAAACTCACTCGTGAGTTGTCCGATGGCTGCGGCTAAGCCAAGGGTATCCAATAGAGAAGGGTGTAAATCGTGGGATATTCGACGTATTTCCCCAATGGCCTCACCCAGTTGTTGAATAGCACGGTTCAGACTGATCTGTCCTGCAGGTGCTCCCGTTTCTAATTGATGGCTGGCCAACTCAAACTGAAACTTTATGGATACCAAAAGTTGGCTAATGCCATCATGTAATTCTCGGGAAACCCGTGAGCGCTCTTCTTCTTGTAAATTTAGTAAGCGGCGATTTAGGGTCTGTAATTTAGTATCGGCCAGTCGATGCTCCCGGACGTTTAATGCTAAACCTGCAATAAAAACCAGTAATACCGCGACTAAAACAATGCTGGTAATTGCCACCATCGTAGTATGAATTCCAGTGGTCACTTCAGTACGCACTTGCTGTAAAGCCTGATCCACGTCCTCTAAATACAGCCCAATCCCCAATAGCCAACCCCAAGGTTCTAACATCACTACATAGGCCAGCTTATCGGTGGTTTGTTGGGTCGAGGGTTTCAGCCAACGATAGCGTTGAAAGCCATCGCCCTGAGTAGCGGCGGACACCAAAGCTTGTACGATGGGAAAGCCATCGGCATCGGTCATATCCCAGAGGCTCTTACCCACCAAATCAGGCTGGCGGGGGTGCATTAAATTGCGCCCCTGTTTGTCGTATACAAAAAAGTAGTTGTCCTTACCGAAATCGAGACGGGCAAGCGCGGCCAACGTCTGTTGATGCAAAGTCTCTTGGGGCAGTTTTAGATTATTGCGCATGGGCTCTATAACCCTCAGAGCCAGAGCCACATAATTCTTAAGTTCCGCTCGTTTGCTGGACAAAATGGCAGACTCCAGCAAAGCAGCTTGTTGCTCTCCAAGACGTTGGTTTTGAGTCAGAACAAGAACACAAATAAGAGTAACCGCCAATAACAAAGGCGTTACGCTAAGAGCGACGATTTTGTGCTTAAGTTGCATGTTTATGCTGGTATCGAACCTGAACCTTGAGGGGCTTGACTATTGTTTCCAGCGTATGATCATAGGTAATGTAATTGTCTCTATCCATATGTTCTATAATCCCGCACATGCTACTGAACCTAGAGTGTATACCGATGTGATATGGACAGAGCAAATTATCCGGCAAAATGCCACAATCTCTGCTATATCCAAGAACGAGCTCTAGCATGAAACCTCTGATTATTGATCGCACTCAGGATGAATACTTCATGCGACGAGCATTAGAGCAAGCTCGACAAGGTGCTAGCTTAGGAGAGGTTCCGGTTGGGGCGGTCTTAGTTCAGGCAGGAGCGGTGATTGGAGAGGGCTTCAACTGTCCCATTTCGACGCAAGACCCCAGTGCCCATGCTGAAATGATAGCCATCCGAGCCGCCGCCCAACACTGTGCCAATTATCGGCTACCAGGCACTGTCCTCTACGTTACCTTAGAACCCTGCAGCATGTGTGCAGGACTTATTGTGCATGCGCGCATCCAGCGTGTGGTTTATGGGGCTGCTGAACCAAGGGCAGGGGCGGTTGTCAGTCAGGGCCAATTTTTTAGCCAAAACTTCCTTAACCATAGAGTGATTTTAGAGGGCGGGTTATTGGCTGAGGAAAGCGGCGCTTTATTGAGTCAATTTTTCCAACAGCGCCGCAAAAATAAAGCTACTTCTTAGTGTGGTACTAAAAACTCCAGTAAAGCTTTTTGCACGTGCAAACGGTTCTCTGCTTGTGTCCAAACGACAGAGCGCGGATCCTCATCAATCAAGGTGTCACTGATTTCTTCACCGCGATGGGCGGGTAAGCAGTGCATAAACAAAACATCTGGATGCGCCAAATCCAACAGTTCGGCATTGACTTGATAGGGAGCAAAGAGCGCCAAACGTGACTTTTGCTCTTCCTCTTGCCCCATGGAAACCCAAACATCAGTACTGACTAAATGAGCTCCTGCAACAGCTTGTTTAGGGTCAGTCATCAAGTGAACCCGATCACCTGCTTTAGCCATTAAAGCCGCATTGGGGCCATAGCCGTCAGGGCAGGCAATATTCAACTGAAAACCAAACTGTATTGCCGCTTCGATGTAGGTGTTACACATATTATTCCCATCACCGACCCATGCCACTGTTTTGGAGGTAATGTCACCGCGTAACTCGTAAAACGTCTGCATATCCGCTAAGACTTGGCAGGGATGCAGATCATCCGATAGCCCATTAATGACGGGAACCTGAGCGTGGGCTGCAAAGGTGGTGAGTGTTGAATGTGAAAAGGTACGGATCATCACCGCGTCTAGCATGCTCGACATCACAATAGCAGTATCAGCTAAGGGTTCTCCGCGCCCCAATTGACTGTCACGGGGAGACAAGAAAATAGCTTGGCCGCCTAACTGAATCATTCCCGCCTCGAAGGAAAGACGGGTTCTTGTCGAAGCTTTTTCGAAAATCATCCCAAGGATGCGATTTTTGAGCGGCTCAAATAAGTCGCCTCGTTTGCGCAGTTCCTTCAGCTCGATGCCGCGACGGATCAGGGTATTTAGCTCCTGGGGTGTGCAGTCCATCAGAGAAAGAAAGTGTCTGACGCTCATTCTTTGAATACCTTGTTAATGGCCGCCAACTGAGGTCATCTCTTGAGTAAGTAAGAAAAAACCAGCCAATCGACAAAGTAGGTCGTTTGGTAAGCAATTGGACGGAAAACTCCGATCTTATCGGGAAATACTTCTAAGGTGCAAATACCCGCTTTGTGCCATGCTGAATTACTGAATTTTAAGTGCTCCATGTTAGGGCTTTCGCTACAATCCAAGCATTCATCCCAGTGCTGATAGAGGTTGTCATGGAAATTATTGAAACCATTAAAGATCAAATTGCTAAAAATCCAGTGCTGCTGTACATGAAAGGATCGCCTAATGCCCCCCAATGCGGTTTCTCTGCTCGGGCGGCCAAGATACTGGTGGAATGTGACGCTCGTTTTGCTTATGTAGATATTCTGCAAAATCCAGACATTCGCGCTGCTTTGCCTACCTATGCTAACTGGCCTACCTTTCCGCAACTTTGGGTTGATGGCGAATTAGTGGGTGGTAGCGATATTATGTTGGAGCTCTTTGAAAAAGGTGAGTTACAACCGCTTATTAAAGCTGCTGTCGAAAAATCAGTATAAGTGCGGATTTTGCTTTGTTAATAAGCGATAAAAAAAGAAGCCCTAATAACTAGGGCTTCTTTTTATCCTTATATGGGCAGCAAAGGTTTAGATTTAATCAGCGCTTTCCATTTGTGACTGCAGGTAATTCTCAATGCCAATTTTATCAATAAGGCTTAGTTGAGTTTCCAACCAATCAACATGCTCTTCTTCTGACTCTAGGATATCTTCCAGTAGCTCGCGAGTAGCGTAGTCACTAACCGATTCACAGTAGGCGATAGCAGTGCGTAAATCTGGAATAGCCTTGTTTTCTAAGGCTAAATCGCACTCTAGCATTTCTTTGGTGTTTTCACCGATCAAGAGCTTGCCTAACTCTTGCAGATTGGGTAGTCCCTCAAGAAACAAAATACGCTTAACGATTTTGTCAGCGTGTTTCATTTCATCAATGGATTCTTTGTATTCGTGTTTTCCTAGCTTCTCAAGTCCCCAATCTTCATACATACGGGCATGTAAAAAGTATTGATTGATTGCAATCAGTTCATTAGCAAGAACTTTATTTAAATGTTGGATGACTTGCTTGTCGCCTTTCATGTTCTATCTGCCTGATAGGGTAAAGATACCCTAAAGTCTGGCCAGTTCAATAACAACTGTCAAACCCTTATTGAAGGCAATTAAACCCTATACACCCGTAATCTAAAACGGGTGTATTCGCATTTCTAGGCTTACTACTCGATATTTATTTAGTAACTAGCTTCAAGCTGCGGGGCAGCTCGCCGGACAATTGTTAGTAACCGCTTGTGCAGAACAACCGTTGTTTAGGGTTTCATGAACCAAAGCTTTGGCAGCACAGGCGCATTTGCCACACTGTGTTGCTACCCCAAGGGTGACGCGTACGTCTCTAAAGCTGTAACAGCCGTCCGTAATGGCTTCACGGATTTGCCCATCAGTAATACCATGACACAAACAGACATACATCTCAGCTACTCCGAACGCTTGCCTGATGTCGAAGATAATACCAATGATAATTATTGTCAAAGCCCCTTTATCAGTCTTGCGCGAAAAACCCCGTACTTCTAATACGGGGATGGATAGCGCGGGAGGCGAGGCCTCCCTAAAGTGGCTTTAATTCAGTTAGCAGTGACTTATGAAACAGACCAAGACCCTCAAAGTTCGGGTTCGAGATAAGCATGCTGCGCTCCTGCAACAGATGGCTCGGAGTGTGAACTGTGTCTGGAACTACCTGAACGAACTCAGCGCCCGATCCATTCGGGAGCGGGGTCGGTTTTTGTCTGCTTTTGACCTGCATCCTTACACCAAAGGCGCGAACAAAGAATTGGGGTTGCACTCTCAAACGCTGCAAGAAATCACCCGCGAATACGTCACACGCCGTAAGCAGTTTAAAAAGTCTCGCCTGAATTGGCGCAAATCGGGCGGGGTTCGGCGTTCACTGGGCTGGATACCGATCAATACCGGCGCGGCACGCTGGAAGAACGGGCAGGTCTACCACAACGGCCATTACTTCAAAGTGTGGGACTCCTATGGCCTGAGCCAGTACTCTTTTCGTTCAGGCAGTTTTAACGAAGATGCCCGAGGCCGCTGGTATTTCAATGTGGTGGTTGAAGTAGAGGCTGTTGTTCCAGCGGGTCAGGACAAAATTGGGATTGATCTGGGCTTAAAAGATACGGCTACCTGTTCCGATGGTACAAAATTGGAAGCGGGCCGTTTCTATCGTGACTTAGAGCCCAAGCTAGCCATTGCCCAACGCGCCAGAAATAAAAAGCGCGTGAAGGCGATCCACGTCAAAATCGCCAACCGACGTAAAGATGCATTACACAAATTCACGCGGCAACTGGTGAACCGTGCCGGTGCAATCTACGTTGGTAATGTGAAATCTTCCTCACTCACTCAAACCAAGATGGCCAAATCCGTACTGGATGCGGGATGGGGCCTGCTCAAAACCATGTTGGAATACAAGTGCGCGGGCGCAGGCATTGTTTTTAAAGCAGTGAACGAGGCGTACACCACCCAAACCTGCTCGAATTGTGGCGCATTGCCCGATTCAAGGCCGAAAGGTATCGCAGGGCTTGGAATAAGAGAATGGACATGCAGTGCCTGTGGTGTCAGGCACGACCGCGATATCAACGCGGCTAAGAACATGCTTGCGGTCGGGCATGGCCGTCCAGTAGTGGGAATCCCCGTCCTTTAGGGCGGGGAGGATGTCAACGCTTTCATCTTAAGTATCAGAACAATGAGGGTAAGGAGCCGAGCCGCACGGATTCTACTCCATGCGGCAACTGAGCTGTTTAGCGGCGGCGAAACAGCGGTAGAGGATTGTCTGCGGCCCCTTGATAAGCAAGGCTAAAGTCTTTTAGACCTGCCAACGCAGCCTGTGGGTCACGATCTGGACGAACAGCAAAGGCATCAAAGCCGCAACGCTGCATATAAAACAACTGATCGCGCAGCACGTCACCAATGGCCCGAATTTCACCTTGATAACCGTAGCGCTCCCGCAGCAAACGTGCTGTGGAGTAGTGGCGACCATCGGTAAAGGCAGGGAAGTTTAAGGCAATCACTTGAAATAAGGTTAAATCTTCCTGTATCGCTTCGATTTCTTCGTCACTGTCCAACCAAACGCCTAAACCACCATCGCGAGCCTTTAGGGCATGGCTATGCTCTAACCACAAACCCAGAGGGATGATGATGTCATCGCTGTTAGGTAAGTGTTCGAGCGTGGCTTCTTTAGGTAACAGATGCCAAGACTCTGGTACTAACGCACCGTCCTTAATGATCTGCTGCATAGACGCGCTCCTTGAAGGGGTCAATGCCGATGCGGCGGTAGGTGTCAATGAAGCGCTCCTCTTCTATACGCTGATCCAAATAGACCTGAATGATTTTACTGATCACTTCAGGCATTTCATCCTGAGCAAAGGATGGGCCTAGGATGTCCCCTAAGCTGGCATTGCGCTCTGAGTTACCACCCAAGCAGACTTGGTAAAACTCAGCGCCTTTTTTATCGACGCCTAGAATGCCGATATGCCCTACGTGGTGATGACCACAAGCATTCATGCAGCCGGAGATATTCAGATCCAAGTCGCCAATATCGAACAGATAGTCCAAATCATCAAAGCGCTGCTGAATAGCCTGAGCCACCGGGATGGATTTAGCATTGGCCAAAGAGCAGTAATCCCCGCCGGGGCAGCAGATGATGTTGGTCAGCAAGCCAATATTGGGGGTTGCTAACTCAAGGGCTTTAAGCTCTTGCCATAAAGTCAGCAACTGAGCCTGCTCTACATCTGCCAGAATCATGTTCTGATTGTGGCTGTTACGCACCTCGCCAAAACTGTAGCGATCGGCTAATCCGGCGATGGCATCCAGTTGCTCATGGGTGACATCACCTGGAGCGCGCGTGTTGGTTTTTAGCGACAGGGTGAGGGCTGCGTATCCCGGCTTTTTATGCAGCATGACGTTACGGGAGCGCCATTGGGCAAAGTCAGGATATTGCGCATCCAGAGCGCTAAAATCCTCATCAGCCAACACTTTATAATCAGGATCGATGAAGTGCTGGGCAACACGCTCTACTTCAGCCTCAGTCAGCGTCAGAGGCCCATCTTTTAGGTGAGCCCATTCGGCATCTACGCGCTCTGCAAAGACTTCGGGCGTTAAGGCTTTAACCAGAATCTTAATCCGGGCTTTGTACTTGTTATCACGGCGACCTAAACGGTTATAAACCCGTAGTACAGCCTCCAGATAGCTGAGTAAATGTTGCCAAGGCAGGTTTTCTTTAATCAGGCTACCAACGATGGGAGTACGACCTAAGCCTCCACCAATAATCACTTGGAACGCGGTTTGGCCAGCAGAGTCCTTAACGACTTCTAGGCCAATGTCATGCACCTCAATCGCCGCCCGGTCTTGCTGAGCGCCATTAACCGCAATTTTGAATTTACGCGGTAGGTAGGCGAACTCAGGGTGCAGAGTAGTCCACTGACGAATAATTTCACACCAAGGGCGCGGATCAACCAGCTCATCACGGGCAACCCCGGCAAACTGATCCGAGGTGGTATTACGCAAACAGTTACCGCTGGTCTGAATAGCATGCATCTGTACTTTGGCTAGCTCCGCCAAAATATCAGGAACGTCCTCTAGCTTAGGCCAGTTGAATTGGACGTTTTGACGTGTACTGATGTGGGCGTAGCCTTTATCGTAATCACGGGCGATTTTGGCCAGTACGCGCACCTGAGCTGAGGACAAAAGTCCATAAGGAACCGCTACCCGCAGCATAGGGGCATGGCGCTGTACATAAAGGCCGTTTTGGAGGCGTAGAGGGCGAAACTCTTCTTCTGGCAGCTCACCGGCTAGGTAACGGCGAGTCTGATCACGGAATTGTTGGACGCGCTCATCTACGATTTTTTGGTCGTACTGGTCGTATTGATACATGAATGATCCTGTCTTAACGTCATCCCAGTCTTAATAAAGGTAGGGAGTGCTGCGTTTTCTGACACACGAGCGACTAAATTGCTTAACAAAATGGGCCAGAATACTTGAAAAGATATCAGGTAACTCTTATAAGAAAAAGAAATATTTATTTATAAATAATTCGTTTTTTTGAATAAAAAGAAAGGATTAACGATTAGTTGATATTTAAATGAGGATTGAGGCAGCCTTAGGTACTACACTAAAGTGGGTATGTATTCTCAAGGGTAACGGTCATACCCGGCTTCATGCACTAGGCGTGGTTAACTTATTGCGATTGGCTTAGGTAAAATATTTTTGATTTATATCAGGCTTTGATACGGGCTAAGTTGATTTAGTTGCAAAGACTAAATTAGAAATAGAATAGGATAATTAAAAGGAGTTTACTATGTTTTATAAGCTAAGCCACTTATCTATGGGGCAAATAAAAAGCATTATTTCTTTATCCAAATCCATTAGAGCTGGACGTTCAGAGGGTGCCGATTTCACCAGTCATGACCTGTATAATTATTTTGATGTAACTCCCGAAGAAATTGCATTTACTGAGGAAATTGACAGTCTATCTAAAGCTCAAAAGCAGGAGTTATTAGTCCTAATTGCTTTAGGACGTTCTGAGATTCACTCAGCCAATGAAGTGCAACATTTACTGTCTGTTTTGGAAACAGAAACAGAGCGTAATTTAAATATGAAGCTGCTCTCTACAGCAAAAACGATGCGGATTTATTTAGAGCGTAGTATTGCTCACCCAGTACACCATCGATGCGCGCAGGCAGATGTAGAGCTAATGGTTTAAACACCTTGTGAGTTTTTGTGAGCAAAAAGGCCCCGAATTTGATTGGGGCTTTTCAGGATTACAGCCAAGATTAGAGTAGACTAAGGGTTTTTACGGGACTCTAAATATGGCTTTACAAGCAACACCTTATAAAGTGGATTGCAATTTAACTGATATGGATCGTGGAGTTTACGAGCATTTACGTTTTACTCTGGCACGACATCCTTCGGAAACAGAAGAGCGCCTAGGTACTCGTCTAATTGCCTATGCGTTATGGTACAGCGAGTTGCTTAAATTTGGTCGGGGACTTTCTGATGTAGACGAAGCCGCCGTATGGGAAAAAAGCTTGGATGATCGCATTCTGCACTGGATCGAAGTAGGGCAGCCAGATGCTGATCGTTTACAGTGGTGCTCTCGTCGCACCGAGCGACTTAGCTTACTGATGTATGGTTCTACTCGTGTTTGGCAAGATCGGGTTTTACCCAACGTTAAGACCCTGAAAAATCTTTCGGTGGCCGCATTGGATGTGGAGGCACTGGCTAAGCTGACACAGAACCTGCCTCGTAGTATCCAATGGGACATCATGTTGAGTGATGGAACACTCTTTGTAACCGATGAACAGGGGCAACACGAAATCCCTTTGCATTGGCTGCTCGGTGCGCGTTACTAGTCTCAGGTTTTGCTTGATAAGCTCTCTAAACTCTTCTCATTTTTCTAAAAAATCCTATGTGTTATGCGTATTAGCCTGCGTGATGTGCCTCATCCCTTACCCAATCTTGGCGATATTCCTCCTTTATTGACTCGACTCTATGCCGCTCGGGGCGTTCAGAGCGCGATAGAGTTAGATCGTAGTTTAAGCCGATTATTGCCCTATCAATGGCTAAAAGGAATTGAGCCTGCAGTTCAGTTACTGGTTGAGGCTTTAGCGCAAAAGCAGCGCATCTTATTCATTGGGGATTTTGATGCGGATGGGGCAACGGCCAGTGCAGTAGGGGTCTTAGGGCTGCGTAGCTTGGGAGCGGCCCATGTCGATTATTTGGTTCCCAACCGCTTTGAATACGGTTATGGCTTAACTCCAGAAATTGTCCAAGTAGCTTTAGAGCGGCAGCCTGACTTACTGATCACAGTAGATAACGGAATTTCCAGCTTTGAAGGCGTTGAGGCAGCGCAAGCTGCTGGCATTAAGGTGCTAATCACCGATCACCATGTGCCGGGAGCACAAATACCTCAGGCCGATGCACTGGTTAATCCAAACCAGCAGGGGTGTGATTTCCCTAGCAAGTGCATTGCCGGAGTGGGAGTGATTTTTTATGTGCTCTTGGCCCTTAGAGCTCAGTTGCGCAAGCTGGGTTGGTTTCAACAACGCTCTGAACCCAACTTAGCAGAGCTCTTGGATTTAGTCGCTTTAGGCAGTGTTGCCGACGTGGTTCCCTTGGATGCCAATAACCGCATTTTGGTACATCAAGGCTTAGCCCGCATGAAAGCAGGGCGATTGCGGCCTGGTATTCAAGCCATTCTTGAAGTGGCTGGACGGGATTATCAGCGTCTTACGGCTACCGATCTGGGGTTTATTGTTGGCCCGCGTTTGAACGCAGCCGGTCGTCTCGACGATATCTCCCTGGGCATTGAATGCCTGTTGTGTGAGGATTTACATCAAGCACGTTTAATAGCCACGCAATTGGAGCAGCTTAACCGAGAGCGCAAAACGATCGAACAGGGTATGCAGCAAGAAGCGCTGAACCAAATGCAGGAGCTTTCACTGGAACATTTACCTCTCGGGCTTTGCTTATTTGATCCTCATTGGCATCAGGGTGTGATTGGGATCTTGGCTTCACGCCTTAAAGAGCGTTACCACCGGCCTGTCATTGCCTTTGCGACAGCCAATGAGGGGCTAGTAAAGGGGTCGGCGCGCTCTGTATCAGGGCTGCATATCCGTGATGCGATTGATGCCATTGCTACGCGCCATCCGGGGTTAATTCGCCATTTCGGAGGACATGCGATGGCCGCCGGTCTTTCTTTAGCGGCCGAGCATCTGTCTGAGTTTACGCAAGCCTTTGATCAAGAAGTCCGTCGACACTTAACAGAACAAGACTTAGGCGGGCATCTGTACTCGGATGGCGACTTAAAACCCCATGAGTTCAACCTCGATTTAGCCAAAACACTACGTAGCGCAGGGCCTTGGGGACAGCATTTCCCAGAACCTGTGTTTCACGGTACCTTTCAGATTATGGAGCAACGCCCCATTGGTGAGCGTCATTTAAAACTTTTGTTAGCCACCGAGTGTGGCCAAGCGCAGATTGAGGGCATCGCCTTCAATGTTGATCGCCTCCACTGGCCAGCGCCCAAGGTGAATAAGGTGCGCTTGGCCTATCAGTTGGACGTTAATCTGTTTAGAGGTCGTGAAACCCTGCAATTAGTGATCAGCTATTTAGAAGCTTTAGACGGATTCAACGACGCAAGTAGGTGCTGAAATCTATATCACTGGCCGACAAAATAGCCTGTACGCGATTATGCACATTGAGCTTGCGTAAGATGGCCGATACATGAGCCTTCACCGTTGTTTCAGCGATGTCCAAATTGTACGCGATTTGCTTATTGGACTCGCCACGGGTCATGCGCTCAAGCACCAACAACTGCTTGCGGGTCAGGGCTTGCAGTAGCTCAGGGGCAATAGAGGAGCTCTCAGCAGCCGTCTTACGCCCTGAAGGGTTTGTAGTACGGATAATGTCTGAGGGCAGGTAAACGTTACCCTTTAAAATTTGCTCAATCGCCTCAATCATTTGCCGGCGCGGGGAAGACTTAGTGATAAAACCCACGGCACCACAGGATATGGCCTGTAACACAATCTGTTTGTCCTGTTCTGCCGAAATGATGACCACAGGAATTGTCGGGGCTTCGTTGCGCAGACTGATTAATCCATTTAGTCCATGCATACCCGGCATATTCAGATCCAAAAGAATCAGATCTAAATCTTCGTGTTCAGGTGTTAAGGCAAAGCTGAGGGTATCCTCTAAATTAGAGGTTTCCAGAATATCCACTTGAGAAAAGCCATCACAAATCACGTTGTGAATGGCTTCACGAAAGAGGGGGTGATCATCCGCGATCAAAATCTTATACAAAATTGTATTCCTCATTCTTGTTGTTTATTGGCTGAGCAAGGTTAAAGCAAGAAGCTACTGTATTCTCCATGAGTATAAGTTTCTATATCAAGCAACCTAGAGAGCTTGTCGAAAGATCAAGCCATCCATAGATCTTAAGAATTTCCAGGTTCTCAGCTTGGAAGCCATACTGGGTTTGGCTAACATGCGTGTTTTCGGCTGGACTTGTGATGAATAGCCTTTTATTGATGCTCATGGATGGCCAGTTCCACTCGGGCCAAGCCCTAGGGTTACGACTGGGCATCAGTCGTAGCGCTGTTTGGAAAAAAATAAAATCCTTAGAAGCTGAGTATGGTTTAAGTATTCAGCGTATCTCTGGACGAGGTTATCGCTTATCTGAACCCTTATCCTTGCTAGACCCCATACCTCTGACTCAAACAGCCAATGAGTTGGGTTGGAATTTTGTGTTGCATGAACGCCTAAACTCAACCAATACCTATTGTATGCAGTTAATCCAACAGGCTGACTATGTAAGACCTCAGGTGGTGATGGCTGAATGGCAAACCGCAGGACGTGGACGAAGAGGGCGACAGTGGGTCAGCCCTGTCATTGCCCAAAACCTGCTGTTTAGCTTGGGGCTACGTCTGCAAGCGGATACTCGTTGCCTTACCGGTTTAAGTTTGGTGGTGGGATTAGCCGTATTAGCCACATTACGCTACTTTGGTCTCACTCAGGCAGGTCTAAAGTGGCCTAACGATGTGTACACCAATAACCGAAAAATCTCAGGCATTTTATTGGAGTTGACCGGAAATCCTACCGATATTTGCCATTTGGTCATTGGGATTGGCATTAACCTCAATATGATGCCTCACACGCAATCCTCCATAGAGCAGCCTTGGACTTCCTTGCGCTACGAAACCGGCCAACGGATTGACCGTACTGCATTGGCGATATGCTTGATGCAAAACCTACATCACTATTTGGCTCAGCAAGCGCAGATGGGTTTTCAAGGGCTGCGTCATGAATGGGAGCAACACCATCTTTGGCAAGGTCAGCGCTGCATTCTGAGCACACCGAACCAAGAGATTTCAGGGGTTGCCCTAGGAGTGAATGATGAAGGTTCACTACGTTTGCTGGTGAATGGACAAGAGCAAAGTTTTTGTGCTGGAGAGCTTAGCTTGAGGTTAGATCATGATTCTTGAGCTGGACTGCGGTAATACCTTGATTAAGTGGCGTGTACTGAACCCTAAAACCCATAAAGCCACTTCGGTGCAAGTGATTCGGGGCATTGAAGAATTATTGCCACAAGTAACACAGCAGGACATCCTACTCACCTCATTAGACTGGGGCCGCTTAGTCAGTGTGCGCTCTGATGAGGAAACTCAAGCCATCATCCAAGCCATGCACCAGCAACTAGGCATTGCTATGGCAGTGGCTAAACCGGCTGCACAATTAGCAGGCGTTACTAACGGTTATCAGGAGCCACAGCGCTTAGGAATGGATCGTTGGTTAGCAGTACTGGGGGCTTATCATCACACTCAAGGCCCGTGCTTGGTGATTGATCTAGGCACAGCAGTCACCGTGGATTGGGTTGACCCACAGGGGCAGCACCTCGGTGGTTTTATTACGCCCGGATTGCCTATGTTGCGGACGCAATTGCAGCTCCACACACGTCGAGTACGTTATTCTGTAGAGGAAGCCCAGCAGGCCTTGCATAGTCTTGAACCGGGAACCAGTACCGGACAGGCTGTAGAGCGCGGCTGCCTACTTATGTTAAGGGCGTACATAGAAAAACAAATAGGTTCAGCCCAAGCTCAACTGGGTGCTCAGTGTTCCATTCTAGTAACAGGCGGTGATCTGGAAATTGTTGCTGATTTGCCTGCCGTTCAATCTGTACCGGACTTAGTCTTTCAAGGTTTAGCCATTGCCTGTCCTTACCCATTTTCGATTAACGCATAATATATATTATGTTAAATCACATAAATTAGAGTCTCTTATGCATCGACTGATTATTACTTCTTTGCTAAGCCTTCTACTGTCACCCGCTATCAGCCTAGCAGCTAGCCAAGAGCAACTCTTGCAAGAACTCCAGAATCGCTGGGTTATCTTGAGTTACCAATCCACCGACATGGAGAAAAAAGAAAAGTTAGCGGCTTTTGAGGTGCTTTCCAAAGAAACGGAACAGGCTGTTGCTCAATACCCAACATCCGCAGGACTGCTGATTTTAAAAGGAACGATTTTAACCAGTTGGGCCGATGCTCAAGGCGGTACGGATGGCTGGGCTTTAGCAGAGCGAGCCAAAGCCACTTTAGAACAATCCATCAGTACTAACCCCAAAGCTTTAGAGGGGCTCGGATATGCTAGCTTAGGCAGGCTGTACCATCAAACACCCAGTTGGCCATTAAGCTTTGGAAGTGACAAAAAAGCCGAAGCACTGCTAAAGCAAGCGCTGAGCATGAACCCTGATGGTTTTGAGTCTAACTACTTTTATGGCTATTTCCTGATGGAGGAAAAACGCTATGGAGAAGCACGCACCATGCTTGAAAAAGCCCTCAAAGCTCCCAGTCGCCCCGGACAAACCAAAGTGGACGATTTTAGACGTGACGAAGTCCGCAAGCTATTGGCCAAGTTTTAGTATTGCTGGTGCTCAATTAAAAACGGGTGGCTTGGCAGTTCGCATGAGCTGCCCCCACTCCTCCACAGGCTAGCGATCAAACGGGAATACGCCCGCTTTAAAACTCTTAGCCATGTGCTCTGCCCGATCAATAGCCTTTTGAGCGGCTGCTTCCGGTAGGGTTTCTAAAGCAGTTTCCCTAAACAAAGCCAACCATTGCTCAAAGTGTTGACGCTGAATGGGGAGGCTTAGATGTACTGGGAAAGGATGTCCCTTATAGCGGCCCGACTCCAACAGAATATGCGACCAAAAGTCCTGCACCAAAGCTAAGTGGTGATCCCAGTCAGAGACCACTGCGTTGAACACTTTACCCAAATCCTTATGGGCCCTCGCTTTAGCGTAAAAAGTTTGAACCAGTTGAGCAATTTGCTCTTCGGTAACTTGGGCAGACATACTTTATCCCTCAATGCTTATAAATAAAAACAGCGACATACAGAACTACAGATTAATATTTTCTAATCTCTGATACGAGGAGTCCTCTGATGATGCCATCTCGCTTGATGACTTTAATGATGTTAGGGCTGTGTATTGGGGTTTCAACCGCTATCGCTATGGCTGCCGAATCTGAAACCGGCATACAGATTTCTAAAGTCTGGTCACGGGCCATGCCTGCAACAGCTACGACGGGAGTGGTCTATTTTCAACTGGATAATCATGGAGCAGCCGACCAGCTATTAGCGGTGAGTACGCCCATTGCTGAAACCGCAGAGATACATACCCATGTACAACATAAAGATATGCTGCGTATGCAGGCAATCACTTCACTTGAGCTCCCGGCTCATGCTCAGGTGTTGTTCGAACCGGGGAGTTATCATGTGATGCTCAATGGGCTCAAACAGTCGCTTACTGCGGGTAGTCAGTTCCCCTTGAGCTTGAAATTTGCCCATACCCCAGAGCAGCAGATATCCGTACCGATTTTAGAGCAAGCTCCAAGCCTTTCAGGAGCGCCCGGAGCTTTGCATAACCACTAAGAATCTACACGGGTTGGCGTGCGCAGGGTGACAAACTCTTCAGCCGCTGTGGGATGAATCCCTAAGGTGTCGTCAAAGATCCGCTTGGTCGCCCCTGCCTTAATGGCCACGGCCAAACCTTGGATGATCTCCCCAGAATCAGGGCCAGCCATATGGCAGCCCAAAACGATATCTGTATCAGCATCAACCACGAGCTTAATTAAAGTGCGCTCTTGAGTTGCAGTAAGTGTCAACTTCATGGGGCGGAAACGGCTTTCATAAATGGCCAACCGATGCCCTTTAACCCGCGCCTCTTCCTCACTCAAGCCCACACTGGCCATATTAGGCAGGCTGAAAATAGCCGTGGGAATAAGCTGATAATTAACGGGACGATAGGTTTCAGGTTGGAATAGAGAACGCGCTACTGCCATACCCTCGGCCAAAGCAACCGGGGTTAATTGCACCCGCCCGATGACATCACCAATGGCCAAAATAGAAGGCACTGAGGTTCTAAAATGCTCGTCAACGGCAATGTGCCCACGCTTATCCAGCTCAATGCCGACTGAGTCTAGTCCTAAATCATCCAGCATGGGTCGGCGGCCGGTCGCGTAGAAGATGCAATCGGCCTCTAAGGTTCGACCATCAACCAGTGTGGCCTTAAAACCACCCTCAGCCAGTGGGTCAATACGCTCAATATCAGCATTAAATTGCAGATCCATACCTTTGCGGAACAACTCATCCTTAAGGTGTTGACGCAAACCTCCGTCAAAACCCCGTAAGAACAGATCGCCGCGATACACTAAATGGGTTTTAGCGCCACAACCGTGGAAGATGGAGGCAAACTCCACCGCAATGTAGCCACCGCCTACGACGATAACGCGCTCAGGCAAAGACTCCAGATGAAAGGCTTCATTCGAGGTGATGATGTGTTCACGTCCGGGGATATCAGGAACCTTGGGCCAGCCTCCGGTAGCAATCAGAATGTGTTTAGCGGTGTAGGTTTGATCGGATACGCTGACACTGTGTTCATCCACTAAACGAGCATGTCCGTTTAAGAGTGTCACCCCAGAATCTAGCAACAGTTTTTCGTAGATACCGTTGAGACGCTGGATTTCTTGATCCTTATTGGTGATTAAGGTCGCCCAGTCAAACTGAGCGCCTTTTACTGTCCAACCGTAGCCTGCTGCCTGTCCAAGCTCTTCAGCATAGTGAGCGCCATACACTAGGAGTTTTTTCGGAACACAACCCACATTAACGCAGGTTCCGCCCAGATAACGGCTCTCAGCAACCGCGACCTTGGCCCCAAAATTGGCTGCAAAACGGGCCGCCCGAACCCCGCCCGAACCGGCGCCAATGACCAATAAATCAAAATCGTATTCCATAATGCCCTCCCTGAAATGCAAAAGGCCACTCTGAGAGTGGCCTTTAATACGTTGATCAACTCAGATCAAAAGGTTTTACCCGTCAGATACAGATTTTCATAGCAGTAATTCGTGGCTTGAATATAACCCTCTGCACTACCGCAATCAAAACGACGACCTTTAAATTTATACGCCATGACACAGCCTTGCTTGGCTTGCTTCATCAAGGCGTCGGTAATTTGGATTTCTCCGCCCTTACCGGGCTCGGTTTGCTCAATCAGGTCGAAAATATCTGGCGTTAAAATGTAGCGACCAATAATGGCTAGATTGGAAGGCGCGTCTTCGGGTTTGGGTTTTTCTACCATGTTGGTTACCCGGAAGATATCTTCACGAATCATATCACCGGCAATAACGCCGTATTTGCTGGTTTCTTCGGGTGGTACTTCTTGAATGGCTACGATGGAGCAGCGGAACTGATTGTACAGTTTGACCATTTGCGTCAGTACACCATCACCTTCCATGTTTAAGCACAGATCGTCGGCTAATACTACGGCAAAGGGCTCGTCGCCGATCAAGGGGCGACCGCACAAAATAGCATGGCCCAAACCTTTCATTTCGATCTGGCGTGTATAGGCAAAGGTGCATTCGTTAATCAGCTTACGAATACCGACCAAATATTTTTCTTTGTCGGTATTACGAATCTGATTTTCTAATTCGTAACTGATGTCAAAATGATCTTCCAATGAGCGTTTGCCACGACCTGTCACCATCGCAATTTGGGGCAGTCCTGCTTCTAAAGCCTCTTCAACCCCGTATTGAATCAGGGGCTTGTTAACGATAGGCAACATTTCCTTGGGCATGGCTTTGGTCGCCGGCAGGAAGCGGGTGCCGTAACCGGCGGCCGGAAAGAGGCATTTCTTGATCATGTGAGTCCTTGAATAATCCTGTTCGTTTCTAAAAACCAATTCAGGTCGGGGCTGGGGCTTAGGCCCGTGGGGAGTGTAACTTGGGTTGCTCCTAGTTTCACCTTTAGTCAGACGAGGCTAAGCTCAAAGGGTTTCCTTGCGGGGTGGATAAATTATGTTTTTTAACGCAGCCCAGTATGCCGACATCCGACAAGCAGGCGATCAACCAGAGTCTGAAGCCGTTTCCTACCTAGTTGACCAATGCCCTTGGGAACAATTACCTGAACAGGTACAGCAAGATGCTCGACGTTGGACAGAGCTTTTGCGTCAACAGCTAGGCCGCCATCAAGCAGGTTTGACTCAGGTGCTGCTGCACAGCTTTCCTTTATCCACCCGTGAAGGTGTAGCACTGATGGCCTTGGCTGAAGCCCTGCTACGCATTCCAGACACATCGACGCGCTTACAACTGATTCGGGATAAACTCGGTCAAGGACAATGGACCTTTGACTCAGAACATAAGCGGCCCTTTTCTGCTCATATCGCTCTGTTTGGGTTGGTACTGAGCAGTCGGCTGTTGGAAACCTCAGTGATTCCAAAGCCTGTCAAAAGTCTGTTAGAGCCCTTGGTGGGGTATGCTGTAGAACACGCGGTTGTTTTGTTAGGCCAACAGTTCATTGCGGGGGCTTCCATTGAGCAAGCCTTACGGCGTACCCAACAAGCTCAGGAGCGCGTATTTTTGCACTCCTACGATATGCTGGGAGAGTCGGCACTGACGCAACAAGATGCAGACTGCTATAGGGCCGCTTATGAACAGGCGATCCAAACAGTGGGGCAATCCGTACAGGATACGACAGAGCATTTATCTGAACGGCCGGGTATTTCCATTAAACTGTCGGCGCTACATCCTAAGTACAGTTCTTGGAAGTTAGAGCGTGTACATCAAGAGCTTTACCCTCGGCTGCTGGAGCTAGCGGTGCTGGCTAAGCACTACGGTATTGGTTTAACGCTGGATGCCGAAGAATACGAACATCTGGCTCTATCATTGAGTCTGGTAGAGCGTCTGTGCCAAGAGGATTCATTACAGGATTGGGCCGGTTTAGGTGTGGCGGTTCAGGCTTATTTAAAATGTGCTCCTCAAGTCATCGCGCGGCTAATTGCTTGGTCTCGAACCTATCAACGCCCCTTGACGATTCGCTTAGTTAAAGGTGCTTATTGGGATGCCGAAATCAAACGCGCTCAGGTATTGGGCTTAGCTCAGTACCCTGTTTATACCCGCAAATACCATACGGATTTATCGTACTTAGTCTGTGCCCAACAGTTACTGGCCGCTTCGGATTGTATCTATCCACAGTTTGCCACCCATAACACCCAAAGCATCGCAGCAATCCATTATCTGGCCACAGGCAGCCCAGAAGCAGCTTATGAGTTTCAGTGTTTATATGGCATGGGGGAACCACTGTATCAATCACTATTGCCTCAACTAAAGCGTCCTTGTCGCCGTTATACACCCGTTGGGCCACAAACGGCCCTACTCGCCTACCTAGCGCGCCGCTTGTTGGAAAATGGCGCTAACACGGGCTTTATTAATCGAGTAGCCAATGCTGATTGCCCCCTGTCCGAGGTACTGGCTGATCCTTTGCATCTGATTCAACAGCGGGCGAGCACAGAGGGTTGTGTGGGATTACCCCATCCACAGATTCCAAAGCCTCGTCTGCTGCAAGGCCCACAGGGGCGTTACACCGCGCGAGGGTACGATCTTAGCCATATTGAAGTGCGTACCCAGCTAGGGTTTGTCATTGAGCGCAGTAAGCAAAGCTACTGTGGTGCTCGGCCCTCGACTCGTTTGGCGCATTGTGCCAGTCTGTCACCTGTCTTCACCTGCATGAACCCTGCTAACACAACAGAGTTGCTAGGACACTATCAAGCAGCCACTCCAACCGATATTGCACAAGCTATTCAAGTGCTTACCCCGTTAGAAAGATTGTGGCCTCCTGCCCCTAAAGTACGGGCCGCATTATTAAATCGTGCCGCCAATCTTTTAGAGCAGGAACAGCCCAACTTTATTGCTTTGCTGGTGCGTGAAGCCGGAAAAACCTTAGCTGCTGCCGTAGCTGAAACCCGTGAAGCGGTGGACTTTCTACGTTATTACGCACAAGGCTCTGTCTTTCTGAACTCAGAGACACATCCCCCTTTGGGGATTGTGGTCTGTATCAGCCCTTGGAATTTTCCCTTGGCGATCTTCCTAGGCCAAATCAGTGCTGCTTTAGCGGCGGGTAATCGGGTTTTAGCTAAGCCCGCCGAACAAACAAATCTGATTGCTGATCAAGCTATACGTCTTCTGTATCGGGCAGGCGTACCTCGTGCCGCTGTGCAATTGTTGCCAGGCTCAGGGGCAGAAGTTGGAGCCGCTTTAGTCAATGATGCGTGTATTGCGGGCGTGCTCTTTACGGGCTCAACTCAAACGGCCTATGGCATTCAAAGAGCTTTGGCAGGTCGTTTAGGGGCTCATGGTAAACCTATCCCTCTGATTGCAGAGACAGGAGGGATTAACGCCATGATTGTTGACTCATCGGCATTGCCCGAACAAGTTGTCAAAGATGTGGTGCTGTCAGCTTTCGACAGCGCTGGCCAACGCTGCTCGGCGTTACGTTTGCTGTGTTTACAGGAGGAAGTTGCTGATCTGATTATTCAGCAACTGATGGGGGCTATGGCTCAACTGGAGCTGGGAAACCCTGAACAGGCTACCACCGATATCGGCCCAGTGATTGACCCGATGGCCAAACAACGATTGGAAGACTACATCAACCAGCAGAGCTATCTGGGGCGCTCTGTATTCCAACACCACAGCCTTGAGTATGCCGATGGCTATTTCATCCCCCCGACACTGATTGAACTAAAGTACCCGGCAGAGCTGCAACAAGAGGTATTTGGGCCGGTATTACACTGGGTGCGTTATAAATCCAAGGATTTAGACGCATTAGTGGCACAGATTAATGCGTTGGGGTATGGCTTGACGTTAGGGGTTCAAAGCCGTCTGGAAACCACCTGCCAACGCATTACTCAGCGGGCTGTTGTGGGCAATCTGTATGTAAACCGTAGCCAAATTGGTGCTGTCGTTGGGGTTCAGCCTTTTGGCGGAGAACGGCGCTCAGGAACTGGCCCTAAAGCTGGTGGCCCCTTATATCTGTATCGTCTTTTAGCGGGTTATCCTTGGGGAGCCCCTTTAGACGGCTTAAAAACTCATCATAGACTGGGTTATCCCTCAGCAGTAACCACCGATACCGCATTAAAAAGCTTACAGGCTTGGGCTATAAGCTCAGCACGAACCGAACTTGCGGCCTGTTGTGAGCGCTATGCACACCACAGCCTTGCTGGAGCCTCTTTCTTGCTACAAGGCGCAACAGGGGAAGACAATCGCTACGAGCTACAGCCTAGATCTCAAATCCTGTGTCTGGCAGAGCAACCGGAAGACCGTTGGCTCCAATTAGCTGCCGTTTTAGCTTGTGGCGGACAGGTGGTTTGGCCTGCCTGTGAACACAGCAGCCAGCAGTACGAAATCCTACCGATCGAAGTACAGGGACAAATCCAATTGGTTGCGAATTGGTTTGAGGAAACGACTCCTTTGGATGCATTGCTGGTGCATGGAGACACTGCCTTCATACAACAAGCCAGTGCGCAAGCTGCTAGGTATAAAGGTGCTGTCTTAAATCCTCAGCATTACCCGTCAGGCTGCACCGATATTGCTTTGGAATGGCTGCTGGTTGAGCGCGTGCAGACCATTAATACCACCGCAAACGGGGGGAACGCCCATCTGGCAACCCTAGTAGATAGCCATAGCCTCAGCACAGAGGTTCAGAATCAGGGATAATGCCAGCCAGCTAGAACGATTCTTATAAGGTGACCCTGCATGCTGCAATTGCCCCGTTTTGACCGTGCACTGGTGAAAAAGTATGACCGTCCCGGCCCTCGGTACACCTCCTACCCGACGGCCCCTCAATTTCATACGCAATTTACCGCTGAGGATTATCGCCAAATCGCTCAGGCTACCAATCAAGAGGCCAAACCTAAGCCGCTATCGGTGTATGTACATATCCCCTTCTGCCGCAGCCTGTGCTACTACTGCGGTTGCAATAAAATCGTTACCCATAAAACCGAGCGCGCCGCTGAGTATTTAACCTACCTCAAGCGTGAAATCGCCTTGCAAGGTGCTTTGTTTGACCGCCGCCGCACATTAACCCAATTGCATCTGGGCGGAGGAACGCCAACCTACCTCACTCAAGATCAGCTTGCGGACTTAATGGAAGCTTTGAACCAAGCCTTTACCCTAGAACGCAGCGATGAGCGCGAGTTCTCGTTGGAAGTTGACCCGCGCACGGTAACGCCTGAGCGTATCCAAGGTTTATATGACCTAGGTTTTAATCGTCTGAGTTTTGGTATTCAGGATTTTGATCCTCAGGTACAGGCGGCCGTTAACCGCGTACAAAGCGAAGAGCAAGTCATCAGTCTGATGCACGCGGCTCGGCAAACAGGTTTTAAATCCATCAGTGTGGATTTGATCTACGGCCTACCTTTGCAAACCAGAGACAGCTTTAAGGTAACACTGGACAAAATCATTGCTCTGCGCCCTGATCGTATTGCTACCTATAGCTATGCTCATCTGCCGGATCTGATTCGTGCTCAAACCTTAATTCGCCCTGAAGATATGCCGCCGCCTGAGCGCAAACTAGAGCTTTTAGAGCTAACGATTGAGCATTTAACCACTGCCGGGTACGTTTATATCGGGATGGATCACTTTTCTTTGCCTGAAGATGAATTGGCTCAAGCGAGAACCCAAGGCACCTTACAGCGCAACTTCCAAGGTTATTCTACCCATGCCGACTGCGATCTGATCGGTTTAGGTTCTTCGGCCATTAGCAAAGTCGGGGAAAGTTATAGCCAAAACCTTAAAGAACTTTCGGGCTACTATGCCAGCCTGAAAACTGATGCATTGCCCATTCATCGAGGCTATCGCTTATCCAAGGATGACTGCGTGCGTCGAGATGTCATTATTGCGCTGATGTGCCATGGCCGCGTGGATTATGCGGAGATTGAGCGTAGACATCAGATTGTATTTAAAGACTATTTTTCCAATACATTAGCTAAATTGGATGAAGCGGTGCAGGATGGTCTTGTAATACGTCAATCAGAGGCTCTGGTTTTACAACCTCAAGGACAACTGATGATGCGTAACATCGCCATGGCTTTTGATGCCTACCTAGAGAGCAAAGGCAAAGGGCAATTTTCCAGAACTGTTTGAAAATAAGGATAAAAAACTTGCACCTAAGCTTATAGATCGTTATATTTCACGCCCGCTAACTAGCCTCCTTTGCCCGGATGGCGGAATAGGTAGACGCAAGGGACTTAAAATCCCTCGGTGGTAACACCGTGCCGGTTCGATTCCGGCTCCGGGCACCATTAAATACCTGAAAGCCCATACATACAGCGGCTTTCAGGTTTAGATGGCGTAAATTTGGCGTAACAGCCAAAAACTAAAAAGTGTCCCTCTTGTTCCATCCCGTCTTCTGTTAATCGTAACGACCAGCGTTAAGCGCATCCACCAACCCCTGATGCAGCCTCTGACACTCACGGTACTGCCCCGCTAATTCCACACTTGCTCAATCGGCCTTGGCGGCGCGGGCGGTATTGAGCTGCTGCATCCAGCTAGCAGGAATCCGGCAATCAGCAGGCATAGGCTCTTTGGTAATTTCATGGCGAGTTTTCTGATAAATCGTGGTGTTGGTGACGCGGATTTGGCTAATGGCAGCCAGCGTCTTATCCGTGATCTCAGCAATGAGCTGGCGGTCGTGCGCTTGCTGCTCCAGTTGGTGACGCAAAGCTAAGGCGGCATCGCTCTCCACCTTCCAGCTTTTAAGCGTCCAGCCTGCCCCCACAAGGGCCAACGCCACAGAGAGATACAAGCCAAGACGCATCATGGCTGAGCGCTCAAACAGGTTTTATGCCGCTCAAGCTGGCGTGTCCAAACACCGGCACAGCG
>NZ_VLKG01000005.1 GCF_007830255.1 Azomonas agilis | reverse complement strand
CTTGAATGCTGTAATGGGCTCTCCCCACGCCACGGTTCTATACCGAAGTAACGACGTTTGCTGAGTGGGAGAGCAGTGATGAAGCGCATCGCAGTTGATCTGGCCAAGTCCATTTACCAAGTTGCTGAGAGTGTCCATTCTGGCCAAGTGGTGCAGCGTAAACGGCTGAACCGGGTGGCGTTTCGGCAATATATACAGGAGCAGAGCGAGCCCGTCGAATGGGTGATGGAAGCCTGCGGCACCGCTCACTATTGGGGGCGCACGATGCAAGCACAGGGGCATGCAGTGATGTTGATTCATCCACGCTACGTGCGGCCCTATCGCCGGCGCAACAAGACTGATCGCAACGACTGCGATGCCATGCTCGAAGCGGCCCGCTGTCGCGATATTCATCCAGTGCCGGTAAAAACCCACGAACAACAGCAGGTGCAGCAACTGCATGGCCTGCGTGAAACCTGGAAGAAGAGCCGTACCCAGCGTATCAACCTGCTACGCGGCTTCTTGCGTGAGGCGGGGATTGAAGCGCCCAGCAGCACCGCCACGTTTCTGCGCGCCGCGCATGAGCTAATCGAGCGGCCTGAGCTGGCACTGCTGCGGCCTCAACTGCAGATTGTTCTGGCCGAGATCAACCTGTACGCGCAGTGCATGTCCGAGTGCGAGCAACAGCTCAAGCGCTGGCACGCCGCCGACGAAGTCGTACGCAAACTGGATGAAGTCAGTGGCATTGGCCTGCTGACCGCCAGCGCCCTGACCGCCGCTGTTGGAAAACCAGAACGCTTTGCCAGCGGCAGGCAACTGAGCGCTTGGCTGGGCATGACGCCACGCGAGTTCAGTAGCGGCGACCGCCGCAAACTCGGCCATATCAGCCGACAGGGCAACGTCTATGTGCGCACCCTGTTGATCCATGGCTCCCGAGCCGCCTTGCTGGCTGCCCAACGCTGCCAGGCGCGCACGCCGGAGAAGCTAACGCACTTACAGCGATGGGTTGTAGAAACAGCAGCGCGGATCGGCCACAACAAAGCGGCGGTAGCCCTGGCCAACAAGCTGGTACGGATCTGCTGGGCAGTTTGGTGCCACGAGCGGCGGTTCAATGGCAACTGGCAGAGCACAAAGCTCGCCTAACGGCGGGGGTAATCAGTAAAGATGTGATGGTTTTCTGGTGGTTGTGGTGAACAGCAGCACTGTCGGAACAGGCGAGTCCTGCAGCGGAACAAGGCCGATAACAATGATGATCCCCGTGATCGATTGAACGCTTGGCCCCCGCTGCGCGAACTACAGCATGGCCAGGGCGTAAGCGCCCAGAACAGGCCGGATATACGAATGCAACCGCGCTGACGACAGGTGCAAAAGCAAAGCTTTGCTCACTACTTGTGGGGAGAGTCCATATACCACTTGTTAGATTTTTGGGCTAAACATTTTAAGGGTTCGATCATCGTTTTCCGTCCAGTATCGCCTGCACACGCAACCTTGCCTGCAAGTTCGTCGCTCAATCGGAATATCAAGCCCCACATCTTGCATTGCAAGCCGAAGAGCACCTACAGCCATACTGTAGGTATCTATTCCCTCGTCGTCTTCATGGCGTGGGTCATCAAGTATTATTTTTCTCAAGTGCCCCTTGAAAGGAAGCTCTCCGCCACTGTGGCGGGCTAGAACCATTTGATCGAATTGTCCCAGTACAAAGTTTTCTTCTAGATCGTCCTTGTCCTGGAACCAGCGCTGTTTTTCTGATTTACCAGCCCACTTTGTAGGATTTAGTTTTGTTACCCATAGTCGGCCGGTACCGGTTCTATCTATTAGACCAATATCGAAAACGAAAAGCACTGGGCCGTATACGTTTGCGCGGCGCGCATGATGATGAATATCAACGGAGTCCATAAATACATCAAACCAGATACTGTATCGGCGATCGATGTCATCAGATTCCTGAGGCGTTTGGGTTATGCCAAGACGCTCAACCGTGCCTCTGGATAGGAGCGCACGCGACCTTAAGAACTGGCATGCGGTCGCGACACTGTTTGCATGGTGCAGTTGGTCAACGCCTTTTTCTGAAAGAGCTTCAAATACGTGGCTAGATGGTATGTGCATAGAAAAATCTAACGACCAGCGTAACCGGCTCCCAACGGAGCGCAGCGCAGTTGGGCATCCGAGTTGACGCTGTTGTTAGAACTCATTGGCTACCACTTTGCTATAACGAAAGCCACCAAAGCCAATAGAGCGCCAAAGACGATGGAAAACGCCAAGATTTTGGTATAATGGTAAATCGCTTCTCCATTCCTGACTCTCATCCACTCGTTCTTCAGTAATACCTGCGCTTTGGCCACCAGTTCCTTCTCAACACGGTTCATTTCCGCATAGTCCATAGCTACGCCCGGTGTCAGCAACCTTTCGAGAGCTTCGATTTTTCCGAGGACAGCCTGCGCTTCCTTTTCCTTCGGATTGAGGCGAAGGCGGATATTTGCCGCCGATTGATTTATTCCTACGAAGTCATCTCGAACGATCTTCCATGTTTCTGATGCGCTTTCAAACGTAGCGACATCCGCTCCATGAATTGCATTGGCATGGGAAATCAAGTTAGCCAATTCGGACCGAAGCGAGTCAATCCAGGCCTGCCGAAACTCAGAGACCTTGTGCTCCTTGCTGATGATCAGGCCAAGCAGTGACACCAACCCTGTTATAAGGGCTGCTAGGATCGCACCAATGGCTACAGGCGGGATTTCACTCATATGAGCCAATACTCCATAGTTCTAACGCAAAGCACACGGGCGGCGAGCCGCGCAGCGGGTTGGTATCCCAGCGACCGGCAGGGAGCGCGTGCTGCGTTTTGTTAGACATCATTTCTTAGGAGCTCCTGCTGAACCAGCAAGAATGCCCCCATCAATGTTTATCTCCGTGCCTGTCAAATAGCCTGATTCATCTGAAGCCAACATAACAGCAACACAGGCTACTTCCTTGGGCAAACCGAAACGCCTAAGCGGTGTATCTTGAACAAAGGCAGCCATATTAGCCTCACGCTCTGCCCCATTACCCAGCATCGGTTCCCACATAGGCGTCAGAATTGCAGCAGGGTGAATTGAATTACACCGTACATTCAAATTCTGCTGTGCACAGTACAAGGCTACACTTTTAGTGTGATTCCGCACACCTGCTTTACTAGAAGCATAGGCTGCAGCAGTTGGAATGCCGACAATGCCAGAACGCGACGATATATTGATAATGGAACCCTTGCCTGTGGCGCGCATGGCTTTAATGGCGTACTTACACCCTAGAAAGACACCATCGAGGTTTGTCTCATGTACCTTGCGCCAGGATTCTATGGTTGCATTCTCTGGATCATGCGGTACAAAACCATCTTCAAAACCAGTAATACCAGCATTGTTGACGACAACATCAAGTCGACCATGTGCTTTAATTATTTTTCCTGTCAGGTTTTGCCAATCTTCCTCATGGCGAACATCCAACAAAGCAAAGCAAGCAGATCGGTTGAGGGATGACGCAACTTGCTGCCCATTGTCCTGATCAATATCCGTGACATAAACAAAAGCACCTTCCGCTGCAAAATGACGAGCAATTGATTCACCAATACCTTTGGCAGCCCCAGTGACTAAAGCAACTTTTCCTTCGAGTCTCAAAATTTGGCCCTCTTAATGTCTAACGCTTCAATAACAGGCCGGAAAAACGCGCAGCGGTTTGGAGGTACGAGCCCGGAGGGCGTTCGTTGATTGATTTGTTAGCAGTCAATGTTGCAACCACTTCCCGTAATGCTCCAAAATCATCAGTCCACATTCCAACAGAGCTGTGCTACGGTCAGGGTCGAACCATGTTCCGTTAAACTTGGCACCGTGAAATAGGTTGTTCCTCATGCGGCAAATGTGCGCAAAAAGAATTTGAGCTGAGCGCTCTGTGTTAGGAACTTCTTTCCATACAATCCGTCCGTCATCCCCAATAGATTGTTTCATTGGAGGACTCTCTAGAATGTACTCGGCTGCTGATGAGTTGTCTCCGAGGTTCACGATGAAGTTTGGACCTACCACCTCGTTCGCAAATCTATCCCAGTCTACATTTATAGTTCCGTTCTTGCCTGGCTGGAAATGCTCGCGCTCCTTCAAAGTGGACTCATACTGTGCGAACAGCTTAAAGAATCTAAATGCTAGATGGTCTAGCTCAGAATGTGCCATATTCCTACCTGCTAACTATTATTAGACCCCACTTGGTGTATAACCTGCCAAGCGGGTCTGGTGGATAATCTTCCTTGCTGATCAGCAAAAGCCCTCTAAATTAAGCTGTGCAGCAGCTCCATGACGGAATAAGGATGTTATACACCACAGAAAATAAGCCACGTCTGCTGGATCAGGATCGGAAATCAATTTGCTTGAAACAGTACCAGCAAATAGCCAGCATCGGCATAGCTTAAATATATATAGGAAGTAGCACCTCAAGAAAAACGCCTGTCTAAGCACTCAGCCATTTCCCCAGACCCCATATAAAAAATCCGATGCCCCGTTGAGGGAACATCGGATTTTCTAGGTACAACTACGGCTCAAACCCCATTAAGTTTTATGGGTAGCCCCCTCCAAACGGCGCTTCAAGGCCCAGTGACCGATCACCAATTGACAACCGTCAGCCTGATGGCTGCGCTCCCAATCTTCCAGCAGCTCCATACAGGCGTGGTCGATGTAGCGCAGATTATCTAAAGGCACATGCAGCGTGGTTCCGGGTTTGATCTTATCCAGAGCCCGACTCAGTTTAGGTACCTTTAAGAAGGTCGCCACGCCGGTCATGCGCAGTTCCGCTTGGGATTCATCTTCTGGATCATAAACAATGTTGATTTTGAGACGGGAAGCCATCACCGCTAACTGAATCAGGGACAGGATAAAGCCAACCAGTACGCCAGTCAGAAGATCGGTACACACGATGGTTACAGCCGTCACGACATAAACCAACTGGGGCGCACGGCCATAACGCTTCAGGCTGCTGATGACCGAAGGATCAGCTAATTTAAACCCGGTATACACCAAAACACCGGCCAAACTGGCCACCGGAATCGCGGTTAATACAAAAGGCAGAGCCACCACAAAGGCTAACAACCAAACACCGTGCAAAATCGCCGACAGTCGAGTTTTAGCGCCCGCCTGCACGTTGGCAGAGCTACGCACGATCACGCCGGTCATGGGTAAGGCGGTGACTAAACCGCATAAGAAATTACCTATACCCTGCGAAAATAACTCTCGGTCAAAGTCAGAACGCGGCCCTTGGTGCATACGATCCACCGCCGCTGCCGACAACAGAGTCTCAGCACTGGCGATAAAGGCTAGGGCAATGGCCGACATCAGCAAAGCGGGATTGGCCAGCAAAGCCAACTCCGATAAACCCACAAAGTCGATGGCATCCCCTAGATTACTGGGCACATCAACGCGATTAACCTCTAAGCCCAATATCAGACTAATCAGGGTTGCAGCGGTCACGCCTAATAAAGCGCCGGGTAGAAAACGCAAACTGTGCGGACGTTTTTTATCCCAAGTCCACATAATCGCAATCGTGATCAAGCCCAACAGCAGAGCACATCCCCCTGAGCTCCCCTCACCACTCCATTGCTTCAGTGCCGAAGTTAAGGCCTGAGGATAGGCCAAGAGGTTAGCCAAACCCGCTGCTTGGGGCGTGGCATCCAACATCACATGGATTTGCGACAGTACAATCAAAATACCGATGCCCGACAACATGCCGTACACCACCGCTGGAGAGGTGACGCGAAACCATGCGCCCAAACGGGCAAAACCAGCGGCTACTTGAATAATGCCCGCTAAAATCAATACCGGCCCTAGAGCGGCAATACCGTGCTGACTCACCAGTTCAAACACCAGTACCGCCAAGCCCGCCGCCGGGCCACTGACTTGCAGGGGAGAGCCTGCCAGAAATCCAACGACTAATCCCCCAATAATTCCCGTAACCAACCCCTTAGCCGGTGGCATACCTGAAGCAATGGCCACTCCCATACACAGGGGCAAAGCCACCAAAAAAACCACTAACGAAGCCAATAAATCCCGTGAAAAAGTTTGCTGAAACCCAGCAAACCTCATTGAGAGCACTTCAGACATAAATGGTGGATCCCCATCATCTTGAATACCCAGCAAGGCATCCATCGGTTTAGATTGATGCCCTACTGGGTATTGAATATAGAAACGGCACGAATACTGGGCTCAATAAGGCCCAAAAATCGGGTTATCCCGAGAGTCACCGATACATGCCCACAGGGGTTTAAGCATAGCCCCATGCTGAGCTAAGTTAATCGGTACTTATGTAGTAGTTATATCAATGCACTACCTAGTGAACCCACCCTAGTTGCGAAAACGCAGGTACCGGTTAAATCAAGAAGCGGCTACCAAACGTGGGCGTGGGTTGGCCACTGGCATGTCGTCACCGTCTAGGGGTAAGAAACGACCTTGCTCTACATCGTAAGCACTGATTTCACCGGTCTCGATGGAGTAAATCCAGCCGTGAATAAACAACTGACCACTGGCTAAACGAGCGGCCACGGATGGATGGGTACGCAGGTGATCCAACTGGGACACCACATTTTCCTCAGTTAAAAACTCCAGTGGATGCTCATGGCCACACTGATGATGGCTATGACCGGCTACTACGGTACGAGCCACCTCAGCGTGACGCAGCCAAGCCTTTACGGTAGGCATATTTTCCAAAGGCTCTGGATTGAGTACCGCCTTCATGGCACCGCAATCGGAGTGCCCGCAGATGATGATGTGCTTTACGCCCAACCCCAAAACCGCATATTCGATGGCGGTAGATACCCCACCGTTCATCTGACCATAGGGCGGAACAATGTTGCCCACGTTACGGGTGATGAATAAATCGCCCGGTTCGGTTTGGGTAATCAGCTCAGGAACAATGCGCGAATCCGCACAGGTGATAAACATAACCTGAGGCGCTTGTGACTTAGCCAGTTTTTGGAACAGTGCTTGCTGAGTGGGAAAGACATCGCGCTTAAAACGCTTAAAGCCATCAATAATAGGCTTTAAGGTCTCAGAAGCCATTTGAGCCGACACAGGACGCAGTTTGGATCCACTCATGATTATTCCCTCATATCCTCTGAACGCTGGAGAGCAGCAACCTGTTAGGTAGTGCGCTTACGAAACACCAAGGTTCAGATTAGAAACCTCGTGCTGTTTCGTAGCATCCAAACTAGAGAATGAAGCTTAACTCATGCTGAACCTCTGACTCGGATAGGCTGAGTGCAAAGCGCTTATCTCGAAATTTGATGACCCATTCAAGGTTTTTCAAACCCTTTTATTTAGGGTATTTCTAACCTTCATGTCAGCCCATTCAGCCAGTACAAATAACATTCAGGTACACTCTGGCTTGAGTGCTGACATTCTCGAACGCTTAATGCCTCCTACACCCCTCGACCGCTGAACACCCAAGAACATTAATCCGATATCGTTCTAAGCTGAACGCAAAACAGCCCTTTATGGGACTGGCACAGCCCTTGCCAAATCCGCATCAGGATTACCAAACGCGCGAGGGTGCCGCCGTGTCGTCTCTATATCGCTATGCCCAAATCACCTGTATTGGTCTACTGCTTGCTCCTATAAGTCCCGTCGTGGCGGAAGAGAATGCCAGCGAAGCCCCCCTAGAATTAACCGAAACTCAGATTACTAGCCTGCAGGCCGCCGATGGCAGTGCCGAGTTGGGCTATCGCGTCGAAAGCATTCAGCTTGGGCCACTGGGCAACACGCGCTTACAGGACACGCCCTTCTCCATTAATACCGTTTCTGGGGATCTGATTCAGAACACCCAAGCCACCAATACCACCGAAGCGCTTAAGTATGTGCCCACGGTGTACAGCAACACCGGGGCCAGTCAGATTACGCCCTACTTCACCCTGCGCGGTTTTTCAGCCTCCACTTGGAACTACAACATGGCTGTGGATGGGATGCGTAACTTCGATGTGTACCAACCGATGGAAGACAAAGAGCGCATCGAGGTACTCAACGGGGCCAACGGCTTTTTATACGGCATCACCTCACCCGCCGGGATGATCAATTACAGCCTGAAACGCCCCACCGCACACAGCCTGCGGGAATTCACCGTCGGCACCTACGATAAACAGGTCTATGGCCATCTTGATTTAGGGGGAGCACTCACCGATACCCTCAAATATCGGCTTAACGTGCTTCAGTCCGACAAGGGCGACACCAACGGCATGGATGATCAAAGCCAAAAACGCCACCTGTATTCTGGGGCACTGGACTGGCAAATCACCCCCGATACCTTGCTGATGCTGGATGCCAGCCGTTCGCGGCGCAATTTAGAACACGCCCAAGCGCTGTTTATGACTACGGCGCACATCGGCATTCCCAGCGCGCCTAATGCTTCAAAAAACTGGGGCGCTCCCTACACCGGCGCTATGGATGCTACCAACCGATTCGGCATCGGCCTAGAAACCAAGCTGAATGATGTGTTTACCCTACGCACTAAAGCACGTTACAGCCGTATTGAGCGCTCGTATTTGCTCAATCGTCAGGTGTGGCAAAACAATGATCTGGACTACCGCTGGCGGGTCGACTCTCAGCAAGAATTCGACACCATCGTCAAGCAGTTCAATCTGTTTCTGGATGCCAATCTAAGCACCGGCCCCTTGAAGCACCTGTTTACGCTGGGTGTAACCCGTGACTCTTACGACTCCGGCGATAGCGGCTACCGAGGCACCACCTATACCACGGTCTATCCGGGTGATCTGCACGGTAATACCCATTATCGCCCTTGGAGTGAACCGCCCAAAGGCACCAGCACCTCACAGGAAACCCATTACACCACCTTGATCTTTGCCGATCGCATTTCCATCGGCGACCACTGGACGGTGATGATTGGTGGCACTCGGGCACGGGTGGATGATCGCTCCACCTCACGCAATTCTGCAGGTGCAGAAACCACCACCCGCTATGACGAAAATGAATTCTCCCCCGCTTACTCCATCAGTTTCAAACCCATCCCCGAGCTAACCGCTTACGCCTCCTACGTCGAATCCTTGCAACAGGGTTTAGTGGCGGGCGCTACACAGGCCAACGCCGGACAGGTGTTTTCACCCTATGTCAGCAAGCAAAAAGAGTTGGGGCTGAAAGCCTCAGTTGGCGGTATGGATTTGAGTTTGGCTTGGTTCTACATTGAAGATGCCAACCAAAACGTGGATACCGCTACCAACGTCGCCACTCAGGATGGCAAGGCGATTCACAAAGGCTGGGAATTCTCCGCCACAGGCCGCCTTACCGAGCGTCTGACCCTAACCGGCGGCTTTACCAAACTGGATGCTTGGATTGATCGCGCCTCAGCCAACGAACGCAAAACCCCGCAAGGGGTTCCAGAAAGCATGGCCAAGCTGTACGCCGAGTATGATTTGCCCGGCTCCAACTCGGTATCAGGACTAACCCTAACCGGCGGCATTAGCTATACCGAAGAAGTACCTTGGGATGCCGCCAACACCCTGTACGTCAACTCTGTGACCTTGCTGGATGCCGGTCTGCGCTATCGGGCTCGTGTGTACGATAAAGACACCACGTGGCGGCTAACGGTGTCTAACCTCGGCGATAAGGACTATTGGACGACCCGTTCCGGCATCCTGTACTTAGGTGCGCCCCGTACCCTATCGCTGTCGGGCACGGTATCCTTCTGATGCGCCGCCCAATCCGTACTTTAGTGACCATTATCGGGCTGATGGGCGGGATGCTCAGTGACTCCGGTTGGGGATGGGCTCAAACTTTTCCCCTATCCTTGGTAGACCAAGCCAACCACACAGTAAATCTCACCGCTGCGCCTCAACGCGTGGGCACGCCGGGAATTTCCCTTGCCTCCTTTATTTTGGCTCTAGGAGGACAGGAGCAGCTCGCCAGCATCACCCCTGAAGTACAAAGCAACCCTTGGTTGCGCCGCATCTTGCCTAAAATCAGCCAGTTACCTACACCTTTTGTGCGGCCCGCTTCGGTACACCTAGAACCACTGCTGACCCGTAAACCGGATTTAGTCGCGCTCTGGAATACCCACCAAGCCTTGGGAGCCCGACTCGAACGCCTAGGGATACCCGTACTCTACTTGGGCTACAGCAATGCCACAGAGATGATGACCGCCGCTCGCTTACTAGGCCAAGCCCTTGGCCCTGCGTCACAGGCTCAGGCGGAGCGCTTTATTCAGTATTACCAAGGCAACCTAGAGCGGGTTGCCTCCGCTTTACGGCCCCTTAAAGACACAGAACGCCCCCGTGTGTACTACGCCGCCCTATCGCCACTGCACACCGAAGGCCAGAATTCGATGATCAATCATTGGATTGAGCAGGCGGGAGGCATCAATGTCGCCGCTCAAGCTGGATTACCCGCTGAGGCTCAGGTGTCTTTGGAACAGCTATTGATATGGCAACCGGAATTCATCATCAGCCTAGACCGCAGCACTCAGCAGGCCATTTTGGACGATCCACGCTGGCACTCGTTACCCGCTGTTCAAGCGGGGCGCGTGTTGGTCAACCCTAAGGGCATCAATGCTTGGTGTACTCGGGCCACCGAAACCGCCTTACAGATCCTGTGGGCGGCGCAGCTCTTCCATCCACAGCGTTTTTCGAGCCTGGATCTGGCCACTGAAACCCGGCGTTTCTACCAAGAGTTTTACCAATACAGCCCCAGTGATCAGGAGGTGCGTTTGATTTTGCAAGGTGCTGACCCGCTGGAGGCCACCCCATGAACCGCCGTCTTACCCTGAGTCTGTTGCTGTTACTGGGTTTATTTAGCCATTCGAGCATGGCGCGTACGGTCACGGACATGGCAGAGCGCTCGGTAGAAATCCCCGATCATCCCCAACGCCTGTTTCCCGCCATCACTGCCCTAACGCCGGTACTGGTAGCTCTAGCCCCTGAACACACAGTGGCCCTATCCTTCGTACTGCCAGAAGGAGCTCAGGATTTTTTACCGGCGGGAATCAGCCAACTCCCGATTATTCCCGTGCTGCAAAACCCTGATGCAGAGCAGGTTTTAACCATTCAAACCGACTTAGTTGTGAGCTGGACGGGCCCCAGTAGCCTACAGAATAAAACCCTCGCCCTGATGGAGCGTCTGCATAAACCAGTGGTGCTGCTGGATGCCGAACACTTAAGCCAATACCCTGCTACCTTCCGAAGATTGGGCGACATACTGCAACGCCCAGAACGTGGCGAACAGCTTGCTTTGGGGTTGGAACAGCGTTTAGCCGCCCTACAACAAGCTGTGGTGGATATCCCCGAATCGCAACGCCCTAGGGTGTACTACAGCGAAACGCCTGATGGGCTGACCACCCAGTGCGCCAACTCCAGCCGTATGGAAGTGATTCGACTGGCCGGAGGGCGACCGGCGTTAGACTGCCCGCAAACCGACTTCACCCTCAGTCAAAGTCTGAGCTTAGAGCAAGTACTCTTGATTAACCCCGATGTCATCCTGACGCGGGACGCTAAAACCGCCGAACATCTGCGCACCGATCCGCGCTGGCAATCCATCAATGCCGTGCGCCACGGACGGATCTATAGCATCCCAGCCTTGCCCTTCAACTGGTTCGACCGCCCCCCTTCATTTATGCGGATCTTGGGAGCCCGTTGGTTAGCCGGCCTGCTGCATCCTCAGCGCTTTTCTGAAGAACTTCGCCCTTACGTGCGCACCTTTATGCAGGAATTTTTCCAAACTACCCCTTCGGAGGCTGCCCTTGACCGCTTATTGCTACCTTGATCCTCAGGCTGCGGATACAGGTCTGGAGTCACTGGAATATGAGGAGCCTGTATTCCCAGAGGAACAGGGCGCGGCTCCCCGGCAATTGGACTTTTACGGACACAGCATTCCACCTTTAGAACGAACGCTGCGCCGCCAACTGGCCCGCTACTTCATCACCCAAGGTCTCCAGCCCGATTGGTACATCCCGCTCCCCTCAAACGCACAGCCTTATCAAGACTTTCGGCATACTCAAAGGCGAGAGGAGCTGCCCTGCCTGATTGCTGCTGGCCCGCGCCACTTTGCGCAACCCGATTTTAGGCAGCGTTGGGCTAATGTGTTTGCGCCTTTGCCTTCAATCCCCATGCGGCCTGAGTTGATCAGCGCTGAATTTGCCGACCCAGAAGATCTATTCCGAGTGTACGGCAGCGCCTGCTGGATCATGCTTCTGGATCGCGAACGCCTAGGCAGCCGCCCGGAACCCAAAGGCTGGGCCGACTTATTCAACCCGCGTTACCAAGGCGAGATCATCCTGAATGGCGAACAAGGACTGCCCAACGCCATGCTACTGGGCAATCTGGCCAAAGACTTCGGCCCCGCCGCCCTAGAAACCCTAGGCCGGAATACCAAGGCCATTCAAGGCGGGGGCGAAATGGCCCGCGCCGCCGGTAGTCGTCACCCACAGCGGGCGGCCATTTACGTGCTGCCTTGGTTCTGGGCAGAAAACAACATCCATAGCGAACGCACCGCACGCCTGTGGCCTGAAGAAGGAGCCTATGGTTCCCCCTTGACTTTGTTGGGGCAAAAACACCTCAGCCCCGGCGCTCAAGCGGCTTTTGATTTTCTCACCGGCCCGCGCTGGGCCAGACAGATGGAAGACATCCACTGCATTGCCGCTCATCGCCAACACGCTCGGCTGCCGTTACCCGGCCCGCTACGTTGGATCGGTTGGGATTTGGCCCGCAGTAACCAATTGGATGCTTTGCTGGCGCAGGCCGGTCACTCCTTTAAACGAGGCTATCAAGCATGAAACTCATCACTCTGGCAGGCCCGCCCTCTTCCGGAAAAACCTCCCTTGCCCTGAAAGTCATGCAGCAACTGCGGGACACTGGATTGCGTTGCGGGGTAGTCAAATTCGATTGCCTGAGCAGCCGTGACGGTGAGCGCTATCAGGAAGCAGGCTTTCCGGCTTTAACCGGATTGGCTGGCAATACCTGCCCCGATCATTTTTTTGTCAGCAACATTGAAGACTGCGCGCGCTGGGGCCACGAACAGCAATTGGATGTACTGATCAGCGAATCCGCCGGCTTATGCAACCGCTGTGCGCCCCATATTCGCGGCCTGTACGCCGTGTGCGTGCTGGATAACCTCTCCGGTGTGGATACCCCGCGCAAAGTCGGCCCTATGCTGAAAACCGCTGATTTAGTCATCATCACCAAGGGAGATATCGTCAGCCAAGCCGAGCGGGAAGTCTTTGCTCATCGTGTGCGGCAGGTCAATGCCAAGGCGCGCATCCTGTTTGCCAATGGCATCACCGGCCAAGGCAGTTGGGAAATCAGCCGACTCTGGGCCAATGCCGCTGAAGATGACTCCCTAAGCGGCGGTCAGCTACGCTTTTCCTTACCCTCGGCCGTGTGCTCCTACTGCTTTGGGCAAACCAAAATCGGGCGTGATTTTCAGCGCGGCGTAGTACGACGCATGAATATAGAAGAGGACGGCTCCCATGACTGAACTGCCTGCATCTCTGCGTCAGCAGATACTCCTTGAACACGCGGGAGCGGCTGAATTCTTCCGCCTAAACCGCCTCCCCATCCCCGTATCCCACAATACACTAAAAGATTATTGGCACAGCCTACCTTGGCAACAGCAAGACTTGGGCGGCTGGACCCCCGAAAGCCTGTGGGAAGGTTTGCAGGCATTTTTAGCCGCGCGCCAACTCTCCGCCGATCAACTCAGCATTGTGCAATCCCTCGAAATCACAGCGGGCCAAGGAAAAGACGGAACCCCCGAAGCTCAAAATCTGTGTTTGCGTCCCGGTGAAGTCATTTGCATTGTGGGGCCGACCGGAGCCGGTAAAAGCCGATTACTGGCCGATATCGAATGCCCGGCCCAGGGGGATACGCCCTCTAAACGGCACATCTTGATTGATGGCAAAGCTCCTAACCCGGAATGGCGTTTTTCGGGCGAAGCGCGTTTAGTAGCACAAATTACTCAAAACATGAACTTCGTCATGGACTTATCCGTGGCCGCTTTTTTACGCTTACACGCTGAAAGTCGGGCTTTAGCCGACCCAGAGGAAGCCGTTTGGCGGGTATTGGATGCAGCGGTGGCTATGGCCGGTGAACCCTTTGGCCCTAATACTCCCTTAACTCAGCTCTCGGGTGGGCAATCCCGTGCCTTGATGATTGCCGATGCAGCCCTGTTAAGTCCTAAGCCAATCATTTTGATTGATGAGATTGAGAATGCCGGCGTAGACCGCACCCGCGCCCTCAACCTCTTCATCGAGAAAGGCAAAATCGTGTTGCTATCGACCCACGATCCCTTGCTGGCGTTGTCGGGGAGTCGGCGCTTAGTCATTTGCAACGGAGCGGTTGTACAGGTACTAGAAGCCAATAGCGATGAGCAGGACTGTGTGGAACATCTCGCCCAACTGGATCGTAGCTTAGCCGCTGTACGTCAAGCATTACGGCGAGGTGAGACACTGGATCAGCAGTGGAAGGAACGTTTTTTTACTCCCTAAGCCATTCTTGCTTTCAAGTACATGAGTTGGAATGATGCCTGCTTTGTTCGATTATCGCCCCACCTGAAGCAGCCTTTGCCTCAAGTGGTTTTATCCGCCTAGCACTAGGAGCTTTGACATGACGCAGACCGCACCTCCAGAAGCACGTCCCAGTGCTCGTATTTACCAACTGGAACCTTATCGCTTCAGCAACAACCTGCCGCCGGATACCCGCGATAAACTCAAGGAGATTTTCGCCCACTGGTCCGAGTCAGAAAAAGCTGAAGCCTTGGTGCGGGAAATCATCGACCAAGCTCCTGATACCTTAGGGGTGCGCATCGTCGCCTATCGCTTTTATTTTTATCGGCGCCGCTCAGCCGAAGCAGCACACTGGGCTTTATCTTGCTTGGACTGGTTATCTAAGCGGTTGGATTTACCCGATGACTGGCGGGCGGTCACTGGCGATATGGCGGATTTTAAAAACTGGCACGCCTATACCCGTCTGTGGCTGCAATCTTTAACCGCCTATTCCTACAATATGGCGCGCTTAGGCAAACAAGCAGAATCACTGGCAGCCTTAGATAAGGTGAATGAGCTAGATCCCAGTGGCAAACTAGGCGCGGCCCGCTTACGTCAGGTATTTACCGGGCCTCGTGGCGACGCGGGCATGCTGTTTCCCAAAGAGCATGAGCACTGGCGCTTTCCTTACTCCTCTGAGTCCTAAGGCTCAGCCTGTATAGCCTTGGTACTTGTACCTACCAAGGCTTTTCCCGTCAAAAACTGATCCCTATCCTTTCTTGAGCGCCATTTAAGCCTAGGTAAAACCGCGACATTCTGGCTAGCGAAGGCTCGTGCAGGTTAGAAAAAAACCCCGTATTGTTGATCAAAAAACTCAACCCTACGCAAGGAGAAGCGAGCACATCCAAAGCTCCCTTAGCCCCCGCTTTCGAGCCCAAAGGCCTCATGTCTCGCGTACTGTCAATTGATGAAATCCCGACTGTTTGGTTTACGAGAGTGGATCTGGCGTGCCTTTGTGCGAGGAGCCCTAATTCCTCTAGTGCTGGTGGAGTCTGTACTGATTGCGGTCTATCTGATCGCCAATACTTCCATTCACAAGGCGCAAACCAACTATTTGCGCGAGGTAGCCCACAGTGAATTGGATATGGCTTCACACCGTGAATCCTACCTTATCGACAGTCAGTTAAAGGAAATAGGCCAACTGGCCGAACTGTACCGACATCTCACAACTCAAGCTCTGCTTTACCCCAAAGTTAAACTCATCACGCCCCCCAAATTAGCTATTACGCCCACGGGAGTGCGTTATACCCCGGTTGATACGGGAGGAGCCGCTAGTTTTTACTCCAACATCACCCCGATTAAGCTACAGGATCTGGACAAAATAGCCCGCCTCAGCACGCTGGATACGCTGATGGAGGGAATCCAAAAGCGCCATCCCTTCATCACCAGTATTTATTTCAACAGTTGGGACGGTTACAACCACATTTATCCTTGGTTCTACACCCCAGACCAATACCCCCATAACATTTGGGTGCCTGAATTTAATTTTTACTATCTGGCCGATGCCCAACATAATCCCAAACGCCAACAAGTTTGGACGGACGTTTACCTAGACCCCGCCGGACAGGGCTGGATGATGTCCGCCATTGCCCCTGTGTACCGAGACGACTTTTTAGAGGGCGTGGTGGGACTGGATATCACTGTTGGCACCCTACTCAAACAGATCAATCATTTATCTGTGCCTTGGAACGGCTATGCTGTATTAGTGAGCGATCAGCTCAACATCATGGCGCTCCCTGAACTGGGAGAGCAAGACTTCGGTCTGCGCGAACTGACTCAACATTCTTACGAAGATGCAGTCCGCAAAGAACTGCTCAAACCCGAAGACTTTAATCTGGCCAAACGCCACACCACCCAAGCGCTTGCGCAAGCTATCCGCCAACAGCCTAAAGGCATTATTAATCTGCATTTAGGCCAGCAATCCAAATTAGTGGCTTGGAATACCGTACCCAGCACCAACTGGCATTTGCTGATGGTGGTCGATGAGCGCAACGTATACGCCGAAACAGAAACCCTAAGCCAACATTACAAACATATTGGCTATCTGATGATTGGAGGACTGGTTCTCTTTTATATCCTATTCTTCGCCTTTATGTGGTGGCGTGCCCGCCATCTGAGCAGTGCGTTATTAACGCCTATTCAGGGCATCCAAGACATGATGGCTGAGATTGGCCGAGGACATTGGAACCCAGAGCGCCCTGAGTCTCAAATCCAAGAACTACAAAACATGGTGCAACACACCATCAATATGGAAGAGCAGCTACAACACAGCGAACAACAACGCAATCGCACGCAGCAGCGCTTAGAACTGGTATTAGACAGTGCTACCGAAAGCCTGTGGGAATGTGACCTACACAGCGGTTGGACTTTTTTACGAGGGCGCTTTCGCCAGCGCTTTGGGCTGCCTGCCGACTCCATCAGCGAAGCAGCCTTTTTACGGCACATCCACCCCGATGACCTAGAAGCCTTCAAACAATCCAAGCGCCTCACCCAACAACAGGATGTTCCCTGCGAGACAGAGTTCCGTTTTAAAGATGCCAACGACCAGTACCACTGGTTACTGGGCCGAGGTCGTATTGTGGAGTATGACCGAGGAACAGGAACTCCTCTGCTGATGGCCGGAACCTACGTTGACATTGATGCCCTCAAACAGACCGAGGCCAACCTACGCCAAGCAACCCTCGAAGCCCAAGCCGCCAGCCAAGCCAAATCACGTTTTATATCCAGCATCAGCCATGAACTGCGTACCCCGCTGAATGCGATCTACGGTTTCGCCCAGCTCATCCAGCTAGAACAAGAACAGCGTACCTCCGACACCGCCTGTCAAAACTCAGAATATCTGCGCGAACTGCTCGTAGCCAGCCAGCACCTGAACGCACTGGTTAACGATATTTTAGATTGGACAAGCATCCAAGCCGAACACCCTAAAATCGACATGCAGGCCGTTAGCGTTGCAGCGATACTCAACGAATGTGCCGAACTGGTGCGCTTAGAGGTAGTACGACATGAGCTTCAGCTCCGTTTGGAGCTACCCGACCCAAGGATTAAGATCCTGGCTGATCCACGGCGATTGCGCCAAATTCTGCTGAATTTGCTGTCCAATGCCATCAAATACAATCACCCTCAGGGTGTTATCCGTTTAGGCTATCAAATACAAGATGCCCAGATCCGACTCAGCGTAACGGACACCGGTAAAGGCATCGCCCCTGAGCTTCAGCCTCACCTGTTTGAGCCTTTCCAGCGCCTAGGCCAAGAAAACACAGCGATTCAGGGCACGGGGATTGGCCTTTCACTGTGTCGAGAGCTGGCTAAATTACTCAAGGCTCATATAGGTTTTACCAGCACCTTGGAGCAAGGTAGCTGCTTTTGGGTGGAGTTTCCCATTATGGCCCCTCAGGGTACTGAGCCCTCCTCCTGATCAAACCAGATAAGCCAAAAACGCTCTATCGCTAAGGCAGGTTTGCGGCTGTACTCAGATAAGAGGTGCTAGCCTACTGATATAAGTATCCCCACAATAATCAATGCCATTCCCCCTGAACTCTCTGGATTAAGGGGGCTAAGCTATCACCTAGACTACACTGTCTAAGTCTAACCGAAGCAGCCCCTGTGATCATTCTGCTCACTTTTGCATATGGACTGCTTATTGATTGTAAGCCTTCAGCCGTGCTGCTTAATCCATCGCCCTAGGAAGACATACGATCTCGTAAAAAAATTATAAGGAGATTCAATGTTGCCGGAAGCACTATGCAAGGCTCAAGTGGTGGTCATTGATAACACAACCACTAACCTAGACCTATTGGAATCCAGCTTACGCACCCTCGGCATCCAACAGATAAAGTCTTTTACCAACTCGGCAGCAGGGCTGTTATGGCTACAGCACAATCCTTGGGATTTATTGCTGCTGGATTTAAATATGCCCGCCCCCGATGGCTTTGACATCCTTAAAGCCTTCAGTACACGGGATATCTCTTGTGCCCCTATTTTGATAGCAACCACCCTCAACGAGGCCCAAGAACGCCGCCGAGCCTTACAACTAGGCGCTAACGATTGCATCTATACCCCCGTTGATGTACCCGAATTACTCTTGCGAGTACGCACCAACCTAAACCTCAGCCTAGCCAGTCAAAGCCTTAAAGCAGAACGCAAGCTACTGGAGCAACGAGTACAAGAACGGGCACAACAACTGGCTGAAACTCACAAAGCCACGCTACGCAGCCTATGTCGGGCGGCACAGTATCGAGACAACGAAACCGGTAATCACATCCTGCGGATTGGTGAACTGGCGGCTCTATTAGCCAAGGCCTCTGGCCAATCTGCTGAATGGGTAGAGAGCATCCGTCAGGCAGCGCCCATGCATGACATTGGAAAAATCGCTATCCCAGACCAAATTCTCAACAAATCGAGTCGATTGACGGAGGCAGAACGGCAGATCATGAATACCCATGCCCGTATTGGTTACGAAATTCTTCATGATTTTCAGCATGCCCCTCTCATGGCTATGGCGGCTGAGATCGCCTTAAATCATCATGAAAAATGGAATGGCAACGGTTACCCCAACGGATTGGCTGGGGAAGCCATTCCACTCGCGGCCCGCATTGTAGCCCTGTGTGATGTCTACGATGCCTTACGCTCCGTGCGCCCCTATAAAAAACCTTGGCCCCTAGAAGAGACCTGGAGCTTTATTCAGGAGCAATCTGGCCACCATTTCGACCCAAAACTGGTGCGTGTCATGTTGGATATTCGGGATGAGCTGGAACAACTACATCAGCACTTTTCTGACCCTAAACCACTCGACCAACAGCCCATTAGGGGACTGGAATAGCGCCTAGGGTTTTCAGGTATACTGCGGCGTTTCGAAGCCAAACTGGATCGAAGTTAACCTTACAAGCCACGCCCTTTGCGTGGCTTATTATTTTTATTGCGCCAGCGGCGCTGCAACAAGAGGCACAACTATGAGCGCACTGGTAGGCGTAATCATGGGCTCCAAGTCCGACTGGGCCACCATGAGCCATACCGCAGATATGCTAGAACGCTTGGGCATTCCACACGAAGTTCAGGTTGTTTCCGCTCACCGAACGCCCGATTTACTGTTCCAGTACGCAGAACAGGCAGAACAGCGGGGTCTGCGCGTCATTATTGCTGGAGCTGGCGGCGCAGCCCACTTACCCGGCATGTGTGCGGCTAAAACTCATATTCCCGTATTAGGGGTTCCGGTACAGTCTTCTATGTTATCGGGTGTTGACTCTTTGCTGTCCATCGTACAGATGCCTGCGGGAATTCCCGTCGCCACCCTAGCCATCGGCAAAGCAGGAGCCGTGAACGCCGCTTTGCTGGCCGCTGGTATCTTGGGCCATGAGTTTCCCCAATACCAGAACGCACTGAAGAAATTTCGCGAAGATCAAACCCAAACCGTGTTGGATAACCCTGATCCACGCGATTTTTAAGCCTCAAAAGGGCTGCCGGAGCCCTCTAAATGCCCTGCATGATCAGGCCGCCTCCGGCACTGCGACCTGTCTTGGAGCACTCCATCCATGAAAATCGGTGTTATCGGTGCTGGCCAGCTAGGTCGTATGCTGGCATTAGCAGGTATTCCGTTGGATATGAAGTTTGTTTTTCTTGATCCCGCTCCCGATGCCTGTGCGGCGGTCTTAGGACAGCACATCCAAGCGGAGTACACAGACCAGAACGCCCTACGCCAACTCGCTGAAGCGGTGGATTTAGTCACCTTTGAGTTTGAAAGCGTACCGGCTGAAACCGTCGCCTTCCTCGGCCAGTTTGTGCCGGTTTACCCCGCCGCAGAAGCCTTACGCATTGCCCGTGACCGCTGGCTGGAAAAATCCTTATTCCGCGATCTGGGCATCCCAACCCCAGAGTTTGCCAACATCCTCAGCCAAACCGACTTAAACCAAGCCGTCGAGCGCATCGGGCTGCCTGCGGTACTTAAGACGCGCACCCTTGGCTACGATGGTAAAGGGCAAAAAGTGCTACGTACTCCGGCGGATGTCACCGAGGCTTTTGCAGACTTAGGCGCGGTGCCCTGTATTTTAGAGGGCTTTGTCCCCTTCACCGGCGAAGTATCCTTGATTGCAGTGCGCGCCCGCAGTGGCGAAACCCGTTTCTATCCCCTAGTACACAACACCCACATCGAAGGTATTTTGCACCTATCCATCGCCAGCACTGAGCATCCCCTACAAGCCAAAGCGGAAGACTATGTGGGCCGAGTGCTGAAACAACTGGATTATGTCGGAGTGTTGGCCTTTGAGTTCTTTGAGGTTGATGGCGGACTAAAAGCCAACGAAATAGCACCCCGTGTTCATAACTCAGGACATTGGACGATTGAGGGGGCAGAATGCAGCCAATTTGAACAACACCTGCGCGCCATTTCTGGTTTACCCCTAGGCTCCACCGCCCGCCGCTGCCACAGCGCGATGCTGAACTGCATCGGCTCCGTGCCCAGTACAGAGCAGGTACTGAGTATTGCCGATGCGCACCTACATCACTACGGCAAAGCCTTTAAAGCGGGCCGTAAGGTGGGGCACATCAGCCTCTGCGCTTCAGACCCTGCCACTTTAGAGCAAAACATCAGTCTGGCCAGCAACTTGCTCGCACAGAGGTAGGAGGCTTTCGTATGCGCTATGGGCTCTGCGGTCTGATACTGCTGTTGGGATTAGCCGGAATCACTGGGGCTCAGGCAGCCCCTCAGGAGTTGGACTGGCTAGAACTGATGCCGGCCGAAGATCGGCAAGCCCTAGAAGATATGCCCGAAATTGATCACATCACCCCAGAAGCTCAAGGCTTTACCGATCAACAGCGCCTTAAACAAGCCCCAGGATTGCCGGAGGTGATGTACTCCGGCAAAACCGTACCGGCTCTGCACAATAAGTCAGTTCGATTGGCAGGCTACGCGGTTCCCCTTGAGCAAGATGCTAAAGGACGTATGACCCAGTTTTTCCTCGTGCCCTATCCCGGAGCCTGCATTCACGTCCCACCGCCACCACCCAACCAAATCATTCTGGTGCACTACCCCAAGGGTTTTGCATTGAGCGATCTGTATGATCCTCTTTGGGTAGAAGGTGCTCTGAAGATCGAGAAAATCCAGAATGACCTCGCCGATGCCGCCTACCGTTTGGAAGCCAAACAGGTACGCGCCCTCACCGACTGAGCTCTGCTCTCAATATAGTCATACCTAATTAACACTAGTGGATTAATTAATTTAACTAAAACACCCAATGGGCTTAAGGTAGTCCTAACGCAGGATTTATCCTATTAAGTTCACGCGGCCCTTTCTTAATTACGGAGTGTATGCGCATGTTGGACGATAGCCTCAAAGGTCAACTGAAAGCCTACTTGGAAAAAATTACCCGTCCGGTGGAAATCGAAGCCTCTTTGGATGACAGTGAAAAATCCAAAGAGATGCTGGAGCTTTTGCAGGATATCGCCGGTCTCTCCAATCAACTGAGCCTCAATACTCAGGGACAGGATGCGCGCAAGCCTTCTTTTGCCCTCAACAGCCCCGGAGAGCAAATCAGCCTGCGCTTTGCCGGGCTGCCCATGGGCCACGAATTTACCTCGTTAATTCTGGCCCTGCTGCAAACCGGCGGCTATCCCTCCAAAGCCAGTGCAGAAACCATTGAGCAAGTTAAAGCACTGGACGGTGAATACCGGTTCGAAACCTATTTCTCCCTGTCCTGCCAGAATTGCCCGGATGTGGTACAGGCCCTCAACCTGATGGCGGTGCTTAACCCCAAGATCAAGCACGTTGCTATTGATGGGGCGCTGTTCCAAGCTGAGGTCGAAGAACGCCAGATCATGGCCGTGCCTACCATCTACCTGAACGGCCAACCCTTCGGCCAAGGGCGTATGGAGCTGGCTGAGATTTTAGGCAAATTGGATACGGGCTCTAGTGCTCGTGAAGCCGAAAAACTCAAAGCCAAACAAGCCTTTGATGTGCTGATCGTTGGCGGTGGCCCGGCTGGAGCTTCAGCAGCAATCTATGCCGCCCGTAAAGGTATCCGCACCGGATTGGTAGCCGAGCGCTTTGGCGGTCAGGTGCTGGATACTCTGGCCATCGAAAACTTTATCTCCGTCCTCGAAACCGAAGGCCCGGTCTTAGCAGCGGCTCTGGAAAGCCACGTGCGCCAATACGAAGTGGACGTGATGAACCTGCAACGCGCCAGCCAACTGATTCCAGCCTCCGTAGCCGGTGGTTTGAACGAAGTGCGCTTTGAGTCCGGTGCCTCCTTAAAGGCCAAAACCGTGATTCTGGCTACCGGAGCTCGCTGGCGTGAAATGAATGTCCCCGGCGAGAAAGAATACCGATCCAAGGGGGTAGCCTATTGCCCGCACTGCGACGGCCCGCTGTTCAAAGGCAAGCGTGTGGCCGTGATTGGTGGTGGAAACTCTGGAGTAGAAGCCGCCATTGATTTGGCCGGTGTCGTCGCCCATGTCACCCTGCTGACCAATAGCGTACTCAAAGCCGATGCCGTGCTACAACGCAAGCTGCTCAGCCTGCACAACGTGACGGTCATTACCTACGCTCAAATCAGCGAAGTGAAAGGCGATGGTAACAAGGTCAACGGGTTAGTCTATAAAGACCGCAACTCCAGCGAATACCACAGCTTGGAGCTAGAAGGGGTGTTCGTGCAAATCGGTTTAATCCCTAACACCGATTGGCTCAAAGGCACCGTAGAGCTGAGTACCCACGGTGAAGTCGTGATTGATGAGCGGGGCCAAACCTCATTGCCGGGCATTCTGGCAGCGGGTGATGTCACCACTGTACCTTACAAGCAAATCGTGATTGCCGTGGGCGAAGGGGCTAAAGCGGCCTTAACCGCCTTCGATCATCTGATTCGCACCTCAGCACCGGCTTAAACTCTGGGGAGTCTGTCTTAACAGACAGGCTCAAGCCTGCTGTATTAAGGAGCGTTTTGACGGGCACGAATTACCGCCATCAAACGTTCCGCCAAAGCCTCATAGTTTTGATCGAAATGATGGCCTCCCGGTAACGCCAACACCTCGCCTTTAAACTCGGCTTGGGTGCAGCCACTCTCGGCTTGCTCCTCCAATCCATACACACAAAACAGCTTGCGCTCTGGAATCTTGACCAACTCAGGCCCAGTTTTAAAGTCATCGCCTACTTCGCCTAACCATCCCTGGACTTCAACCTCCAAACCACCGCTACGAGCCAAAGCCAACAGCAGCAATGCATCGGTTTGTTGTTGATCCGTTACTGGCAGACGGTTATACAGAGCCGGCAGAATATCGGCCCCAAAGGAATAACCCGCGAATACAAAACGCTTAATCCCCCAGCGCTCGCGGTAGTGCTGCATCAACTGCTCTAGGTCAGCCGCCGCCTGTTCCAGACTTTTGTGCTGCCAAAAATAGCGCAGTACATCAATACCCACGACCGGAAACCCTTGTTGCGCCATACGCTCAGCAATATCGCGATCCAAGTCACGCCAACCGCCATCACCGGAATAAAACAGGGTCAAGGTGTCCAGAGCCGGAGCTTTAGCCGGTACTTCTACCACAGGGACGGGGTCGGCCTGCCCTTGCAGCGCCCGTTTAATTTGGCTAAACAGCACCACCGGCAAAGGCGTACCGTAAGGACTGATGGCAATCTCTGCTTGGGGTTGGTTACGCACAAAAACAGCACTGGCCTCATCGGGGCTGTCATTCCAAGCGACTCGCCACCGACCTTTAACCACGGCCTGTGGCAAAGGCTGATCGCAGTCAAGATGCTTGACAGAAAACCCCACGGACAGCGCCAGCGCTGATTCATGCTCATTTTGATTGGCTAACCAACGCCAAGCATAAGCAGCCCCACGATCAATACCCGCGACCAGATCAGGAGTAGCGCCTAACCGCTTAACCGCCTCCTGAAAAATCTGATCTTGAGCCACACAGTCTGGAGCCCCTAAGACCAACTGTAGGCTTTGAGCTCCATTTTCAGCGGCTAGTTTGAGTAACTGTTCATCGCTTAATTGCTGTTGTTCCGTTACCACCAACAACAGATGGGCTTTAGGATCATCTGCTGGAGTGGCACGCTTCACCCACCCGCCGCCCCCCATAGGAAAGCGCTCCAAATGGGCGCTGGAAACCGGCCAAATAAGCCATACCAAAACTGTAGCCAACCATAAGCCCAGCACACCCCATCCAAGCAGTCGGTACTTCATAACGCTCCTTAGCGTTTTACCAATCCGGTCAAACCACCGGCAATCAAGGCAGCGGTGTCGGCCATAGCGACCAAGGGATCAAGCCCGGTTGGAACCGCCAGATAACGCGGCTCCCACGTGGGCTGAAATTTTTCTTTAAAGCGCCGCAGCCCTTGGAAGTTATAGAAAGACTCTCCGCGCTGAAACACCAAAGCGCCCAAACGCTGAGACAAGGGCGCACCACGACGCGGTTGCAGACCGGATAAAGGCACCATGCCTAAACTAAATTGAGCATAACCTCGACGCTGATACTCCAAAATCAAGCCCAGCATCATAAACTCCATCGTCAGCTTAGGTGCATGGGGTAAGACCCGCATCAAGTCCAAGCTGGCTAACTCCTGTACATTGGTTTCCAGCAAATTGGCAAAGGCCACCGCTTGCCCCTGATGCCGCACCACCACCATAGGAAAATACTTCAAATAGGATTCGCTAAAACGTCCCAAGGAAAAGCCTTTTTCTCGTACTTGCTTCACTTCCAGCCAAGCATCGGAAATCGGCTTGAGTTCGGCTAAGGGCGCTTGACCGGGACGGTAAAACTCCAACACCAAACCATCGCGCTGCCCTCGACTTAGGGTATAGCGCAACTCCTTCATCTCTTTACACTTTTGCTCTAAGCAAAAGCTTTTCAGGTTAACCCGTGCCTCTTCACCCAATTTCACCGCGATCAGGCCAATATCCATATACAGCGGTAAATTTTCAGGCCGTACCTGATAGAACACCGGACGCGCATGATGTAGATCACAGAGATCACGGAATTGCCAAATCAACTCCGCCCGCGCTTGGGGAGAACCGATAGGATCAAACAAAGCCACCAAGCTGCGCCCACGCCGGGCATACATCAAAAAGGCTTCATCGCCCTGAAACAGTAGAGCTTTATCCCCACTTAATACTAAGCCGCCGTCTGGTTGTGTGGAGCGACTGACAATCTGGGCCGCCCGTTCTAACTCCTCTTCAGAAGCCAAGCGAATGGCAGGCAAACGGGCTTGTAACAGCCATATGGTGACAATAACCACCAGCAGTAAGCCACTACCCAAAGCGGCACGTAGCCCACGCGGGGCATCACTGTCTAATGCAAACTGCCACCAGAGTTGACTGCTGTAGGGAATATCCTGATAAGCAAACAGCAACAGCCAGATGGAAGTCGCGATCACGCAAGCACTGGCCAACAGGCAGGTTGGAGTAAAGGGCTGCTCCATCAGACGACTGGGCCGGTAAAAAGCCCGCCGAAACAGAGCCAGCAGCAAGGCAATCAAGGACAGGATTACCGCCTCTTCCCAATCAAAGCCTTTAAGCAGGGAAAACACTGCCCCAATAACCAAGAGTAAGAGGGTTAAGGCCCAAGCCGCTGATTGCCGCCGCCACAAGCCATTGGCTAACAGCAAGCACAGTACACCGACCAAACTAGCTGCAAAGTGCGAAGCATTAATCAGTTGGTCAGGAATGAGAAAACCCAAAGTCTCCAAGCGCGTGTCAATGGAGGGAGTGACGCCTGAAAACAGCAGTACGATACCGCCCAAAAACACCAGCAATGCCAGTAAAGGTGCAGCCAATCCAGAAGCAAACTGCAAAGTCTGCTGAGAAGGGGCTGGTAAAACACGCCGAGCTTCTGAAATTAACAAACACACACAGGCCAACAATAAAGGCAGCAGCATGTAAATCAGGCGATACAACAGCAAAGCAGCGGCTAATGAAGCAGGATCAATTTGCTTAGAAAACACGCCCAGCATGACGGCTTCAAAAACCCCTACACCACCGGGTACATGGCTAAGCACCCCTGCGGCCAAGGCCAATAAGTACACCAATAAAAAGGTGCCAAAGGGCGGAGACTGAGGTAAGAGCAGATACAAAACCCCGGCGGCAGCCATGACATCCATTAGGGTAATCAGCAATTGCAGAGCAGATAACTTCAGCCCCGGCAGGCGAATGCTAAAACGCCCCCAATACATCAAAAAACTGTGGGGGTTGGGATACTCACAACGCTTGGGCCAAGCTAAAGCTATACCTAAGATAACATAGCCTGCGATCAATACTAAGGCCAGCGTCACGACCGCGGACTCAGAAAAACGCAGGGCCAAAGCGGTGGCCGCAGGATCCATCAAAGCCGCTAAGGCGGCTAACAGGGGCAAACTGCAGCCCAAAGACAGGCTAGCAAACAGAGACATCCGCGCTACATCGGGCATTGTTAACCCGTGACGCGCATACAGGCGATAGCGCACCGCGCCGCCGGAAAACATCGACAATCCCACCGCATTGCTAATCGCAAAGGCGCAAGCTCCTCCCCCAATTAAAACCCTTGGCGGGAGCTGCACTCCAGCATACTGAGTAGCAGACCACTCATAGCCTACTAAGGCTGTAAATCCTAACAAGGTCAGCAGTACCGCTCCCCCCATAGCCGTAAACGGTACCTTGGCTAAGGCCTCACTTAAAGCAGCAGGATTAATCTCCCGCAACAAATGGTAACAAGCGATCAGTGCAAAGCTAAATACCAGTACGGCTAGGGCCGTCCCAATCATGCGGCGACGGCGCAGGCGATCCAGTGGAACCGCAGAAGCACTATTAGAGGCAGCGGAAGACAAAGAGGCAGTGCTCATCAGATACCCTCAACAATAGGCTTTCCCTTCTAGTGAGACACAGAATGTATTGCAAGAGGGTAACAAAAATTTTCTTAGATAAGGGGTATTTAGCACAAACTCGACTTAAGCAGCAGGGATAAAAGCACGTTTCCGACTAGCGCCCCATTCGTTAGCATGTCATTCTCTTTAGGACTGCATCCTGTGCAGCTATCTATTCGGAACAACAACAACAATTTCCGCAAGAGGCTCCCCCATGCGTAAGTCGGATCTCGTCAACGCCATTGCTGTAAAAGCTGATCTGAACAAAGAACAGGCTCAGCATGTATTGGACAGCATTCTGGAACAAATCGCTGATGCTATGGAGCGCCGAGATACGGTGAACCTAGTAGGCTTTGGTAGCTTTGTGGCTCGCCATCGTGGTGCTCGGGCCGGTAAAAACCCTCAAACCGGCGAAGCCATCACTATTGGAGCCAGCAACACCGTAGCCTTCAGACCTGGAAAAGGTCTACGCGAGGCGGTGTTACCCCTATCTGAAGCGGCCAGTGCTCCCACCCAAGCAGTACAGGCAACCAGCACTCCACGCACCAGCTCCCGTAAAAAAGCTTCTTTTGCCCATCAAAGTTCAGCGCACGCTTAAGTCCTGCGTACTCATTCAAGGGTGGCTGCTCAGGCAGCCATCCTCGAATGGAGTCAGCTTAGTCCGCTAGCACTAAAACACCATCCATTTCAACCTGGGCAGCACGGGGTAAGCTGGCCACACCAATAGCCGCGCGCGCCGGATAGGGCTGTTGGAAATAGCGGCTCATCACCTCGTTCACCTTGGCAAAATTACCCAGATCGGTCAGGAAGATATTGAGTTTCACAATATCGTTTAAAGAACCACCCGCTGCTTCAGCAACCGCTTTTAAGTTCTCAAACACCTGTACGGCTTGAGCCTCAAAATCCCCTTCAACCAAAACCATACGCACAGGATCTAAGGGAATTTGCCCCGATAGATATACCGTGTTATCCACCTTAATGGCCTGAGAATAGGTTCCAATGGCGGCCGGGGCTTTATCCGTGCTGATGACCATTTTGCTCATAAACTGCTCCTGTTCAGGGAAGATGGAAGGCTTAGGGTTTTACTCGGGTAATCCGCGTCATACCGTTGAGCATACGCAACTTTTTGATTACACGGGCTAAGTGGGCGCGATCATGAACACTGACCACCAGTTGGACAATGCAGGTACGCCCATCGCGCTCATCCATACTGATCTTTTCAATATTAGCCTCAGCCGCGTTCACACTGCTGGCTAATAAAGCAATCAGGCTACGCTGGTGTTCAATTTCCACCCGTAACTCGACATTGAATTCTCCAGTCACATCCTTGGCCCAGGATAACCCTAGGCATTTATTCGGGTTATGGCGGAATTCACTGATGTTACGGCAGCTATCCACATGCACCACCATACCTTTCCCCGCAGATAGGTAGCCCACGATGGGATCGCCCGGAATAGGTGAGCAGCACTTGGCATAGCTGATGACCAACCCCTCAGTGCCACGAATGGCCAACGGGCCATCCAAGCTAGGCGGCTGAGGGGTTTCCCCTTCCACGGCCAGCAAGCGGCGGGCTACTACATAGGCCACCCGATTCCCTAGGCCGATATCCTCCAGCAAATCCTCCAGCGTGTTTTTCTGATACTCCTTGAGCACCTGCTGTATGTGTTCGCTGCTGATTTGATCCCGCTGAGCATCAAATCCTGCCAAGGCTTTATCCAACAAACGCTCACCCAGATGAATGGATTCGGAACGCCGCTGCTGTTTAAGGGCGTGTCGAATATGGGTGCGCGCCTTTCCGGTAACGGCAAAGTTCAGCCAGGTGGGATTAGGACGTGCATTAGGTGCAGTAACGATGTCTACCGTCGAACCGCTTTGTAATGGCTGTGATAAAGGAGCCAGATGCCGGTTAATCTTGCAGGCAATACACTGATTCCCCACATCGGTATGCACCGCGTAGGCAAAATCCACCGCCGTAGACCCCTTGGGCAACTCCATGATGCTGCCTTTAGGGGTGAAGACGTAGACCTCATCCGGGAATAGGTCGATCTTCACACTTTCAATAAACTCTAGGGAGTTGCCCGCTCGTTGCTGCATTTCCAATATGCCTTTCACCCATTGGCGGGCACGGGCATGGCTGCTTTTTTCATCGGCTGATTTATACAGCCAATGGGCGGCAATGCCGTTATTGGCCATTTCCTCCATTTCACGGGTGCGGATCTGGATTTCAATCGGAACCCCGTGCATTCCGAATAGGGTGGTATGCAGGGACTGATAGCCGTTAGCTTTGGGAATAGCAATGTAGTCTTTAAATCGCCCCGGCAAGGGTTTGTACAGACTATGTACCGCGCCCAATACGCGATAGCAGGTATCTACCTTATCCACCACAATACGAAACGCATAAACGTCCATAATTTCGCTAAAGGACTTACGTTTATGGCGCATTTTGCAGTAGATGCTATACAAGTGTTTTTCTCGACCACTGACCTCGCCAAACAATCCCTCACGCTCTAAACATTGAGCAATGGATTGCTGGATCTTATGCACAATTTCTTTGCGATGCCCCCGCGCCCCCAATACAGCAGCCCGAATCCGTTCAGCACGCATGGGGTACATGGCTTTAAAGCCTAAATCCTCAAACTCCACCCGCATGGAGTGCATACCTAAACGGTTGGCAATCGGGGCGTAGATTTCAAGGGTTTCACGGGCGATACGACGGCGCTTTTCTCCAGCCAACACCTCTAGGGTGCGCATGTTGTGCAAGCGATCCGCCAGCTTGACCAGAATCACTCGAATGTCTTTGGCCATCGCCAAAGCCATTTTCTGAAAGTTTTCCGCCTGAGCCTGAGCTTTAGTTTCAAACTGCATCTGGGTCAGCTTGCTGACACCGTCCACCAGCTCAGCAACGGTTTCGCCAAACTGCTCGACCAAAGCCTCTTTGGGAATGCCGGTATCTTCAATCACATCATGCAGCATGGCGGCCATCAGGCTTTGATGATCCATGTGCATATCAGCCAAGATGCTGGCCACCGACAGCGGATGGGTCACATAGACCTCTCCACTGCGTCGCCGTTGGCCATCGTGGGCTTGTTCGGCGTAAAAATAGGCCCGACGTACCAAGTTGACCTGATCTTCACTCAGATAACTGGCTAGACGCTGGGCAAGATGCTCTATGGCAGGCAAGATCAGACTCCTTGCTGGCCTAATCCAGCGTAATCAGCGGCACCTCGGGCCAACATGGATTAGAGTGCCTCGCTGGCATCATCCATGGAGCCAAACAAGGAATCGGTTTGTGTCATTTCATCCTGATGGATAACTTCATAACTCATCAGACCAGCGGCAATTTCCCGCAGGGCTACTACGGTGGGTTTGTCATTTTCCCACGCCACACGGGGTTCTTTACCGCCGGTAGCCAGTTGACGTGCGCGTTTGGTCGCAAGCATCACCAGTTCAAAACGGTTATCAACGTGGTCCAGACAGTCTTCAACGGTAACGCGGGCCATAATATTCCTCGTTGGGGATCATAGGCGAAGGGAGCAAAGGATTAAGCCGTAGTCTAAAAAATCACCCGTGTCTGTGGAAGCAACTTCCTCAGGCTTTCTAGGGTTTTTAGCGGGGGTTAAAGCAATAGTTGCTGTAATAGGGCATTAAAACGCTGTTGTTGAACGCTTTGTTTCAGACGATTACTACGGAAGATGGCTTTAATATCCTCCAGTGCATGGCTAAAGTCATCATTGATGACCAAGTAGTCGTATTCGACATAATGGCTCATTTCGCTGACCGCTTCTTGCATGCGCTGCTCAATCACTTCATCGGCATCCTGACCTCGGTTGGTCAGACGCTGACGCAAAGCCTCCTGCGACGGAGGCAAAATAAAAATTGACTGAGCATGGGGCAGCAGGTGGCGCACCTGTTGAGCACCTTGCCAGTCGATTTCTAAAATCAGATCCTGACCTTGGGCCAGATTCTGCTCCAACCACAACTGGGAAGTACCGTACAGATTGCCGAATACCTCAGCGTACTCCAAAAACTCATTGCGTTCTAAACGCTGTACAAAGTCCTCTCGGCTGACAAAGTGGTAATTCACCCCATCCACCTCACCCGGTCGCATGGGGCGTGTGGTATGGGATACCGATACCCGAACCTGAGGCAAAGCATCCAGCAAAGCCCGGACTAAACTGGTTTTACCCGCACCTGAGGGCGCAGAAATAATGTACAGCGTACCGCTAGGAGTAGAAGACATGGGCTTACCTAAGCGCTGTGGATTATTCAATATTCTGTACCTGTTCGCGCATTTGCTCGATCAACACCTTAAGGTTAATCGCCACCTGAGTGGTACGGGCATCAAAGGCTTTAGATCCTAGGGTATTGGCTTCACGGTTTAACTCTTGCATCAGAAAATCTAGGCGCCGCCCAGAGGCTCCGGGGGTTTTGAGGATACGACGGACTTCGGCGATGTGGGTGGTTAAACGATCTAGCTCTTCAGCGACATCGGTTTTTTGCGCCAAAAGTACCATTTCCTGCTCTAAACGTCCGGGATCTAGCTCAACGCCCCAATCAGCACAGCGCTCTAAAATTCTGCGCCGCTGATGTTCTAGCATCTCGGGTAATAAATCGCGCAAACTGCTCAGATCCTGACTCATACTGTCCAAGCGCTCACTAATCAGTCCGGCTAAATCCAAGCCTTCTCGGGCTCGATCGGTCTTTAATACCTCAAGCGCCTGCTGAAAGAGCTGCAAAGCAGTCATGTTCAGCGCTTGAGCATCGGCAGATTTGCTAATCATCACCCCCGGCCACGCCAACAACTCCAAAGGATTAATCGGCGCGGGACGGTCAGTCAATTCGGCTAAGTTTTCCGCCGCAGTGATAATTTGGGCGGCACGGGCTGAGTCTATGTGCAAACTCTGATACTGCTGTGCCTCGACAAAACGCAGAGTGCACTCCAGCTTCCCCCGCGATAGTCCTTTACGCAACAGATCGCGCACTGGCGTTTCCAACTCCCGAAAGGACTCGGGCAAACGAATATGGGGTTCTAAATACCGATGATTCACCGAGCGAATTTCCCAGCTCAGGGTGCCGTGTTCGTCCGCGTGTTCACTGCGAGCAAAGGCGGTCATGCTGTGAATCATGGGCGGGCTCCGGTAGGGATAAGTGAGAACCGGAAAGTATAAGAGAAAGCAGTGATAGGATTAAACTCCCAACGCCCATTCAGAGCCTATACCCTTTTCCGCTAGAGGCTCGAAACCTATAATGTACGGTCATTTTTTAAGCAATGACTGACTCCATCATGACCCGCAAGCTATTTATCGAAACCCACGGTTGCCAAATGAACGAGTACGACAGCTCGCGCATGGTGGATTTGCTCAGTGAAGATCAGGCCATGAGCCTGACCGATGATCCGGCTGAGGCCGATGTGATTTTGCTCAATACCTGCTCCATTCGGGAAAAAGCCCAAGAAAAGGTGTTTTCCCAATTGGGCCGCTGGCGACCCTTAAAAGCCAATAACCCAAATTTGGTTATTTGTGTAGGCGGCTGCGTCGCCAGTCAAGAAGGTGCTGCCATCCGCGACCGTGCTCCCTATGTAGATGTGGTATTTGGCCCGCAAACCCTGCACCGACTCCCGGAAATGATCGCGGCCGTGCGTGATACTCGCCAGCCACAGGTAGACGTATCCTTCCCGGAAATCGAAAAATTCGACCGTTTACCGGAACCCCGCGTTGAAGGCCCCTGCGCTTACGTCTCCATCATGGAAGGCTGCAGCAAGTACTGCGCCTTCTGTGTCGTGCCCTACACCCGAGGCGAAGAAGTCAGCCGCCCCTTAAATGACGTACTGGCTGAAGTGCTGCATCTGGCTGAACACGGAGTGCGCGAAATCACTCTGCTCGGACAAAACGTCAACGGTTATCGCGGACAAACCGATGAAGGTACGCTCGCTGATTTAGCCGACCTCATCCGCATTGTGGCCAATATTGATGGCATTGACCGTATTCGCTACACCACGTCCCATCCCTTGGAGTTCTCAGACGCTCTGATTCAAGCCCACGCCGAAGTACCAGAGTTAGTGAAGTATGTGCACTTACCCGTACAAGCTGGCTCAGACCGCATTTTGGCGGCCATGAAGCGCAATCACACCGCGTTGGAGTACAAATCCCGCATCCGCAAGCTAAAAGCGGCTGTACCGGATATTTGCATCAGCTCCGACTTTATCGTCGGCTTCCCCGGCGAAACGGAAAAGGATTTCGAGCAAACCCTTAAGCTCATTGAGGACGTTGGCTTCGATTTCTCCTACTCCTTTGTGTACAGCGCGCGCCCCGGAACCCCCGCTGCCGATCTGCCCGACGACACTCCGGAAGAAGTGAAAAAGCAGCGTCTACAAAAGCTTCAGCAGCGCATCAATCAGCAAGGCTTTGAAATCAGCCGCCATATGGTGGGTACGACCCAGCGCATTTTAGTGACGGATTACTCGAAAAAAGCCCCGGAAATGCTGCAAGGGCGTACCGAAAATAACCGTATTGTGAATTTTTACTCCGATGACCCGTTGCTGATTGGGCAATTTGTCGAAGTGTTAATCGAAGATGCGTTGCCACACTCATTGCGTGGGCGCTTGCTGAGTGAAGAACGCTTACAGGCATAATGGATAGAGACTCCAAGCGCGTCTTCCGTCGGAGGACGCTCAGGGTTTATCCTGTAGTGATCTGCCACTCTCTGACGGCCCTTACACACCCTTGAACGCGCCCATAGAACCCTACCGTTTTATTCTGGAGCCCTTTGAAGCTTCTCGTTTTGCTAACCTTTGTGGTCAATTAGACGAGCATTTACGCCTCATTGAACAACGGTTATCCATCCAAATTCGCAACCGAGGCAATCAGTTTGAGCTGATTGGCCCAGCCTCGGCGACCCATTCCGCAGAACAATTGCTGCGCCGTCTGTACCGAGAGACGAAAACCACCGATCTGTCCCCCGATATGGTGCACTTGTATCTGCAAGAGTCAGGGATGGAGGCTTTGAGCCAAGCCTCTAGCGAACCTCAGATTAGCCTGCGCACCCGCAAGGGAAATATCCGCCCGCGCGGTGCTAATCAGCAGAATTATGTGCGCGCTATCCTCGATAACGACATCAATTTTGGCATTGGCCCCGCAGGGACGGGCAAAACCTATTTAGCGGTGGCCTGTGCCGTAGATGCGTTAGAGCGCGAACAGGTGCGGCGGATTTTATTAGTGCGCCCGGCGGTTGAAGCAGGGGAAAAACTCGGCTTTTTACCCGGTGATTTGGCCCAAAAAATCGACCCCTATCTGCGCCCGCTCTACGATGCACTGTACGAAATGCTCGGTTTTGAGCATGTAGCCCGCTTGATCGAAAAACAGGTCATCGAAATTGCGCCCCTCGCCTACATGCGCGGACGCACCCTTAATAACAGCTTCATCATCTTAGACGAGAGTCAGAACACTACCCTAGAACAGATGAAGATGTTTTTAACCCGTATCGGTTTTGGCTCTACTGCCGTGATTACCGGAGACGTGACCCAAGTGGATTTGCCACGCGGCACGCCATCGGGTTTAGCTCACGTTATCAAGGTACTCAACCAAGTGCCGGGCATTTCTTTTACCCATTTCCAGCCCAAAGATGTGGTACGCCACCCCTTAGTGCAACGCATCGTTGAAGCCTACGAAGCCTTTGAAAAACAACAAGAACAGCCCAGCCATAGACAACCCAGCTCCGAGAAACCCCATGCTTGAACTGGACATGCAATTAGCCTGCTCCGACCCGGCCCCCAACCAAGATGAGTTTTATCGCTGGTGTACCTTGGCCTTGCGCGAGCGCCAAGCCGACTCAGAGCTGACCATTCGTTTAGTGGATGAAGCTGAAGGCCGCGAGCTAAACCACACTTACCGCCATAAAGACTATCCCACTAATGTGCTGTCTTTTCCGGCTGACATTCCAGAAGGATTGCTGGATATTCCCCTACTCGGTGATTTAGTGATCTGCGTTCCCGTGGTACAACGCGAAGCCATTGAGCAAGGCAAAGCCTTGGAGGCTCACTGGGCGCATCTGGTGATTCATGGCTGTTTACATTTGCTGGGCTATGATCATTTAGAGGATGCTGAAGCTGAAGTCATGGAACACCTAGAACGTCAGTTATTAGCTGAATTAGGCTACCCCGACCCCTACGCTGGAGATGAAGCTCCAGCCGATCATTGAAGGAACTTTGAGTTACCCCCCATGAGCGAAGACCGATCGAGTAACGAGCATAAATCCTGGTTAGAGCGCATTGCCCAGGTATTTACCCACGAACCCAAAAACCGCCAAGAGCTGCTAGAGCTACTGCGCGAAGCCCACGATAACAAGCTGCTTGATGGCGAGGCCTTGTCCATCATTGAAGGGGCGATTCAGGTCGCTGACCTACAAGTGCGCGATATCATGGTTCCCCGCTCACAGATCATCAGCATCAAGGCTACCGACCGTTTACGGGATCTGTTACCCATCATCATCGAAGCAGCCCACTCTCGCTATCCGGTCATTGGGGAAAGCTTGGACGAGGTCATCGGCGTTCTATTAGCCAAAGACCTGCTACCGCTGCTGCTTAACGATGAGCGCTCAGAATTTGATCTACGAGCAATGCTACATCCAGTGATCTTCGTGCCTGAATCCAAGCGCCTTAATGTGCTCTTACATGACTTTCGTGCCAATCACAACCACATGGCCATCGTCATCGACGAATACGGCGGCGTAGCAGGTTTAGTGACCATTGAGGACGTATTGGAGCAGATTGTCGGCGATATCGAAGACGAACACGACATTGAAGAAGATAGCTGCATTCGCCAGCTCCCCAGTGGGGATTATTTGGTACGCGGCTTAACCCCCATTGAGCAATTCAATAGCTTCTTTAATACAGAATTCCCCGATAATGCCTTTGATACCGTAGCGGGCCTGATTATGAGCCACTTTGGGCACCTCCCCAAACGTAACGAAGCCACCGAGTTGGAAGGTTTTCGTTGGCGTGTGGTCAATGCAGATAGCCGGCGCGTACATCTGTTGCGCCTGACCCGGCTCAACAATTGACACGCCATTGATCTCGGAGGGTTCTGCATGCGCTGGATCATTCGCCCCGGCTGGTTGGGGAATTTAGCCGCTTTTGGGGCAGGGGCACTCACGACCCTCTCGCTAGCTCCTTTTGATTATTGGATTTTTGCCCTGCTCTCTGTGGGATTGTTTCATACAGGGCTACGCAGTCTTACGCCTAAGCAAGCGGCTCTTCGGGGTTGGTTTTACGGTTTTGGACTCTTTGGCGCGGGCACAAGCTGGATTTACATCAGCATCCATGATTTTGGTGCAGCCTCCCCATTACTGGCAGGTGTGCTGACGCTATTATTCGTGGCGGCTATGGGCCTGTTTTTGGCACTACCGGCATGGATCTGGGCGCGCTGGTTACGCTGTAGCCATAGACCCTTGGTGGATGCCCTCGCCTTTGCGGCCCTCTGGGTAGCACAAGATCTGTTCCGTAGCTGGTTTTTAACCGGGTTCCCTTGGCTGTATACCGGCTATAGCCAACTTGATGGCCCTCTGTCAGGACTGGCCCCCTTAGGCGGCGTATGGCTGATTAGCTTCTGTGTGGCCTTAACCGCCGTGCTATTGGCCAATATTCCGGGCATTCTAATCCGCCGTAAAGGTGGCTTATTACGCGCCCTTCTGCTGCTCATTGTGCCTTGGATCATCGGCCCTTTACTCAAAGGATATGCTTGGACAGAAGCTAAGGGCGATCCCTTGCAAGTCGCAGCTATGCAAGGCAATGTTCAGCAAAGCGTAAAGTGGAACCCCCAACAGTTAGAAACACAGCTACGCCTGTACCAAAATATGACCTTGGAAAGCGAGCCGGCTGACTTAATCATCTGGCCTGAAACTGCACTTCCTATCATTAAGGACAGAGCCACCAATTATCTGGATATGATGGGGCGGTTTGCCAATTCGCGGGAAGCGGCACTTCTAACCGGCATTCCAGTGCGCCAGCCCAACTCAGAAGGGGAAATGCGCTACTACAACGGAATCACCGTCACAGGTACAGGCCAAGGCACCTATCTAAAGCAACAGTTGGTTCCCTTTGGGGAGTATGTTCCTTTGCAGGATCTGCTGCGCGGTTTGATCGGTTTTTTTGATCTGCCCATGTCTGACTTTGCACGCGGCCCTGCTGATCAACCCTTGCTAGAAGCCCACAACTACAAAATCGCGCCCTATATTTGCTACGAGGTGGTGTATCCCGAATTGGCCGCCCGCTCAGCCGCGCACAGCGATTTACTACTGACCATCAGCAATGATGCTTGGTTTGGCCATTCTATTGGCCCCATTCAGCATTTACAGATGGCACGCATGCGCGCCTTAGAGTCAGGACGCTGGATGATTCGTGTCACCAACAATGGCATTACTGCACTGATCGACCCCTTTGGGCAGATTACCCAGCAAATTCCCGCCTTCCAAGAGGCCATACTGTACGGAGAAGTCGTCCCTATGCAGGGATTAACGCCTTATCTTCGTGCGCGTGTCTGGCCTTTGCTCATCCTGTGCTTGCCTCTGTTGATACTGGGATGGCGCGCCCATATGCGGGAGCGAAGCACAGGTATAGGCTGGAGCCAGCGCTTTAATTAGGCGGCTTTGGGTGCTTGGGCTAGTTCAGGAAGATCTCCACTGAGCCCAAGCGCCTGACGCACAAATAAAGCCTTAGCTAAGGCGTGCTGCTGGACTTGCTTGAGTCCCAGATTACGCAGCAAACGCACTGTCAACGAATCACTTTGGAACAGACGCTCCAAGCCCTCCATCGCGGCCATCATGCTCAGGTTTTGGGGCATACGCCGCCGCTCAAAGCGACCCAATACCGAAGTATCCGCTAAATTCTGCCCTACCGACCGAGCTTTGAGCAGAACCTCGGCTAATACCGCTGCATCCAACAACCCCAGATTGACACCCTGTCCCGCCAAAGGATGAATGGTATGGGCCGCATCGCCAATCAGAGCCAGTCCGGGTTGGATATAGCGCTTGGCATGCCGTTGACGCAAAGGCAGGCATAAGCGGGGATCTACGGCCTCAATACCACCCAACTTAAACTCAAAGGCCCGCCCTAGCTCAGCGGCAAACTGCTCGTCCGTTAAAGCCATCAGGCGCTGAGCCTCATGGGGTGGACAAGACCAAACAATGGAACACCAATGTTGCGGGTCTTCAGGGCGAGCCAAGGGTAAAAAAGCTAAGGGGCCATACTCAGTAAAACGCTGCCACGCCGTTTTTTGATGCGGCTGCTGACAGCGCACGCTGGTCACGATGGCATCGTGAAAATAATCCCACTCACGGGTTGCACAGCCTGCCAATTGACGCACGGCCGAACGAGCGCCATCTGCACCCACTACTAGGGGTGTATTCAGTTGTTGGCCATTATCTAGGGTGACGCACCAGCCATTATCAAGGCGTGTTAATGCTGATAAATGTGCATTGGAGATTAAACGCACCTTGGTAGTCTCCAATTGCTCCAAGAGCGCATCCTGTACCACCTGATTCTCCACAATATGCCCTAGCACCTCAGCATGTACTGAGGAAGCAGAGAAGGCGATACTGCCAGTTCCTGTACCATCCCAAACCTGCATATTGGTGTAAGGACTGGCCCGACGGGCTAGCACACCCGACCAAGCACCTAAGTGCTGCAAAATATGCTGACTGGCTAGGGAAAGCGCACTGACCCTGGGCTCGAAGGGGGATGCGGTGTCAAAGGGTTGCACGTCCAAAGAGCCGCCATCAATCAGGGTAATAGCCAAACCACTGTGTTGCAGAGCTAAAGCCAGCGTACTGCCGACCATTCCCGCCCCTACGATGATGAGATCTGTTTGCATCTGTGCTCCTGAGTAGGAAATCATCGACCTCAGAGGTCGTATTAGGGGCGTACACCCAAACCCATCGCTTGCCGTGCAAACCAATGTTTGAGTATCGGCAGATTATCTAAAGCAACCAAACCCACACTGCGCGCCCGCGCTACCCAAGGCGATCCTTGCCCAAACAGACGCACTAATTGATCCGAAAAACCAATGGTTAAACACTGATCCAAATGTTGGCGCTCTTGATAGCGAAGTAAGGTCGCTAAATGCCCCGGAGCCTCTGGACTCTTAACCAGCGTTTCGGCCAGTGTGATGACATCCCGTAACGACAGGTTATAGCCCTGTCCTGCGATGGGATGCAGACTGTGGGCACTGTTTCCCAACAGAACCAAGTGCGAACGTACTTGCTCTTCTGCCTCAACCAAAGCCAAGGGATAAGCATAGCGACGGCCTACCTGAGTAAATTGGCCTAACTGGGAACCAAAGGCGTGCTGCAACTCCAGCAAAAAGGCGGACTCATCCAAAGCGGCTAAGCGCAACGCATCATCCGCAGGACGAGTCCAAACCAAAGCACAGTTGTGACCGGACAGCGGCAACAGCGCTAAGGGGCCGTGTTCGGTAAAGCATTCAAACGCCTGTCCAGCATGGGCAGCACTGACTGTCACATTGGCAATCAAAGCGGTTTGATCGTAGCTACGGGTTTTAATGTGAATGCCCAACTGCTCCCGCAACTCGGAACGACCGCCATCAGCTAAGACAGCCAGAGCGCAATTTAACTGCCGCCCATCCTCCAAGTGCAGCTGATAGCCGCCCACTTGGGGTTTGAGCTGCTGTACCTTAGCCGGATAGTCCAGCGTTACTACGTTTTGATCTAAGGCTTGCCATAAGCAATGGCCAATCCAAGCGTTGTCCACCACATAGCCCAGCGCAGGCACACCCTCTTTTTGAGCTTCCAAACGGGTAGAACCCAAGCGCCCCCGCTCTAGCACTTTAATTTGCTTGATCGGCTCGGCATGCTGTGCAATGGCTTCCCACAGACCCAATTTTTGGTAGATAAGCCGAGTACCAAAAGACAAGGCCGATGAGCGCGCATCGTAGCTAGGCTGGTAACTATCTCCGGGTTTAAAGGGCTCAATCAGGCGAATGCGCCATCCTCTTTGCTTAGCATCAGCCTGTAATGCCAACGCCAGACTAGCCCCCACAAGCCCACCACCGATGATGGCAATATCTGTGTCTATCTGTTCCACTACGGCCTCGATTCTGTATAAGCCCCCATGAGTGCTTCAATGTCTGCCAAACCTTTGGGAGCATCTTGGGTCAGCACTTCATGGCCATCCTGAGTGACCAGCACATCGTCCTCAATACGAATACCGATGCCCCGCCACGGCTCAGGAACCTGAAGATTATCGGGAGCAATATAGATGCCAGGCTCAACGGTCATCACCATGCCCGGCTCTAGGGTGCGCCATTGATCACCAACTTTGTATTCCCCCACATCATGCACATCCATGCCTAACCAATGTCCGGCCTTGTGCATATAGAAGGGTTTATAGGCTTCACTGCTGATCAGTTCCTCTAAATCACCCTGCAACAAGCCCAGCGCTAACAAACCTTCCGTGATTACCCGCACCGTCACCTCATGGGGTTCATTCCAATGGCGACCCGGCGCAACGCGCTCAATAGCTTGCTCGTTAGCAGACAGTACCAGTTGGTACAGGGCTTTTTGTTCCGGCGTAAAGCATCCGGTTACGGGAAAAGTACGGGTAATATCACTGGCGTAGCAGTCAATTTCACATCCTGCGTCAATCAGGACTAAATCGCCTTCCTTCAACAAAGCATCGTTTTCTCGATAATGCAGAATGCAGGCATTAGGGCCAGATCCCACAATAGAACCATAGGCCGGTCGTTTAGCCCCACCTAAGCGGAAGGCATAATCCAGTTCAGCTTCCAGATGATACTCATATAAACCAGCACGACTGGCCTGCATGGCTCGAACATGGGCTTGAGCCGAAACCTGAGCCGCATAGCGCATCACCTCAAGCTCCGCTGGACTTTTATACAAACGCAGCTCATGGATCAACGGAGCTAAATCTACAAACTCTTGAGGAGGACGAGCCCCTTGGCGTGCCTTAGCCCGTACTTGATTCAACCAACCAAGCAGTTTTTGATCAAAATCTTGGGTGCGTCCTAATGGATAGTAGACTCGAACACAGCCGTTCAACAAATCTGGGATCAGCTCATCCACTTGACTGATCGAAAAAGCCTGATCCGCCCCGTAATCGCGTACCGCTCCTTCTTGCCCAGCGCGCCGTCCGTCCCATAACTCACGTTCAGGATTACGGTCACGGCAAAACAGGACAAACTCACCCTCTTCCCGGCCCGAAATCAGCACTAGCAAGGCTTCAGGCTCTGGAAAGCCGCTTAAATATTGAAAATTACTGTCTTGGCGGTAATCGTGCTCCACATCCCCGTTGCGTGGATACACAGAAGCGGCCGGTACAATGGCAATGCTGTCTGGCCCCAGTTGGGTCATCAAGGCTTGGCGACGCTGCCGATATTCCTCACGCGGGATACTCACCATAGGCACATCCCCATCTCTTAATGAAGGGTTTTAGAAGCGGCATCAGCATCCTGCAGGATGTCTACGGGAGGTACTGGTGCCGAAGAAGCCGCAGCCGGTACTCGACCACACTCGGTAAACAATAACAGTGGCACTACCCGCACATATTCGGTGACTTCCATATAGTCGGTTTCACTGTCTTCAGAATCTTCTAACTGATCACCAATTTGAGCGATGGAAGTCAAATCCTGTAAACCATCAACGGCTTCTAAGCTTAGGGCTTGATCACCAATGGTCTGCCCAAAGCCGTCCAAAAACCCTTGACACCACTGCCCTAATGCCTGGGCTCTAACACTGAGGGGCGCTTCATCCTCAGGTAATAGCAAAGTTAAGGCTAACTGAGTGCTGATAAGCTCTTCTTGAACCATACGCTGTAAACCCAGCAGAGCCTGTTGCAAAGCACCCTCTGCGGGGGCTCCCAATAGCTCACAAGCTTCAGCTAACCAAGCCTCAGGAGCAAAGCCTGCCCCAGCACAGCTACGTCCTAGCAATACTCCCTGCAACTCCGCAGGGGTAATGGCGTTTGGACAATTCCCCAACAAACTGGCTAGGGCAAAATAAGGAGAGTTAGGGTTCGGCATGATGATGGCTAGGCGTAGAGAGGATCAATGACTAGAATGATTAGCCAATATCCTAGCACTGGCAGACTAGTCAAACCATCAACCCTTAAGCTTTTGATCCTGATCTGTCCCTTAATTACCCGAGAACTCCATGGAAGACGCCGACTTGCAACTGCTGTCCGCTAAATTGGATCAACTCATTCAACGCATTGACCAGCTCAGAGCCGAAAATCGGCAACTGCGTGCCAATGAACAGTCTTGGCAACAAGAACGCAAACAACTGATTGAAAAAAATGAACTGGCCCGCCATAAGATCGAATCCATGATTTCGCGTCTGAAAGCTCTGGAGCAAGACCCATGAACCAGCAGAACACTGTCACTATTCACATTATGGACAAGATGTATCACATCGTCTGTCCCCCTGATGAGCGCGCTAATCTTGAAAACGCGGCGCGCTATCTGGACAGTCGGATGCGGGAAATTCGCAGCCACGGCAAGGTGATCGGTGCTGATCGCGTGGCTGTGATGGCCGCGTTAAACATCACCCACGAACTCTTGTACGGCGGACGTGCCACGCCTACACCTGAACCGCCTAAAAAAACCTCAGCACGAGAAAAGGAGCGCGAAATGCGTCAACTGCTGGAGCGCGCAGATACAGCGCTCAGCGACGAAGGGCACACGCCTAATGAGTGAATCTTAAAAGATTAGGGTATACTGCCGACAACGCCCTGGCCTGTTTGCCAGCGGGTGATGTCCCTCTCCCGATACGCAAACAAACGGGGGCTACCAGTGGAGTTGGTGTGCATGTCCGCCAGACGGAAAGCCTAAAAACTCCCTGTAGTCACCACCTTGAACTTTCGGGTTCAAGGGCCTACGCCTGCAGCGGCAGGCCGGGGAGTTTTTAATGATTCACACCTATGAAGGTTCGCGCTCTGAGTTGCGGCGCTTGCTACGCCAACGCCGACGCGCACTCTCTGCTCAACAGCAGCGACAAGCCGCCCAGAAGCTATACCGGCAACTGGTGCAACATCCGATATTCCGGCGCGCTCGCCATATCGCGTTTTACCTTGCCAACGACGGCGAAATTGATCCCCACTACTTACTGAAAGCTGCACAACGGCGTAATAAAGCCATTTACTTGCCTGTATTGGCCCGCTGGCCCCGCCACAAAATGCACTTTCAACGATTGCGGCCTAAAGAGTCGCTGTCACTCAATCGTTTTCGCATCGCAGAACCCCGTTTTCAGCCCACACAACAGCGCGCAGCTTGGACTTTGAGCCTCATTTTGATGCCACTCGTCGGCTTTGATGAGCAAGGAGGGCGATTGGGAATGGGTGGAGGCTTTTACGACCGCTGCTTGGCCTTTCACAACCAAGCGCCAACCCACCGTCCGCTGTTATTTGGACTGGCCCATGAATGCCAAAAAGTAGATCAACTTCCGATACAAACATGGGATATCCGCATGCAATCCATAGTGACGGATGGTGGTTTTTACAGCACTCGCTGAGCTAATCCTTCAAGTAATCAGCGGGTTCTATAGGGCGTAGACACCGAAGCATGGTAATCCACGTGCTCGGCCATTAGGCTTTGCGTGTACCCCGTGCTCACCACCCCTAAACCAAATAAAATGGTCAAAATCCACAACACATCTGGCTTACGTTTGCGTTTGCATTTCATAACCTGCTCTAACCCCATGGCCTAAATCCATAGCATGCGGTAACTGAAAATGTCCCTAGTGATCAAAAGGGCCGCATTCTCAGACAAAGTACTAAGCCAAGCAAATCCCGTACGTCGGTTTTGCTAAGCCCATCAAGGTTAGAGTTGACTGATCTTAAATTCAGAAGTTCCTAATTACTGCACCACCAAATTGTTAAATAACAAGTCGTCTACCAAAGGCTTTCCCGTCTCTTGGGTCAGTAGTTGTTGGAGCTGCCTCAAAGCCTCGCGCCTGAGCTGTTCTTTACCGTCCAAAGTTTCCAACACATCGCTAGACTGCTGGGCAAATAACATCACTAACTGGTTACGCACTAAGGGATCATGGCGCTTGATTTGCTCAGCAGCGGCATTGCCCACAACGCGCAAGGAAATATCCGCTTTGTAATAGCGCAGCTTTTTTTCTCCGGCGTTGTAGTTCCCCACTAAGGGCGGATACAAACTGACGTAGGCAACTTTATTATCCTGCTCACCTTCCTTTTTGGCCTCCGCCAAAACGGTTGAAGGCAGCATGACCAAACACAGCCAAATGACCCAATTTTTCATCTTGAAAATCCTCTGCATGCTGAAGGTAAGCCAGCTTTTGCATCCTTAATCAATCCCCAGCGTATTCCAAAGCGCATCAATACGCTGCACCACCGCCTCATCACGGGTAATGGCTCGCCCCCATTCGCGGTTAGTTTCCCCCGGCCATTTATGGGTAGCGTCCAAGCCCATTTTGGAACCTAGCCCCGAAATCGGCGAGGCAAAGTCCAGATAGTCAATGGGCGTGTTGTCGATCAAAACCGTATCCCGTTTCGGGTCCATGCGGGTGGTAATGGCCCAAACCACATCATTCCAGTCGCGCGCGTTGATGTCGTCATCGGTGACAATCACAAACTTGGTGTACATGAACTGACGCAAAAACGACCATACCCCCAACATCACCCGCTTAGCATGGCCGGGATACTGTTTCTTGATGGTGACCACGGCCATACGGTAAGAGCAACCTTCTGGCGGCAAATAGAAATCTACAATTTCCGGAAATTGCTTTTGCAGGATGGGCACGAAGACTTCATTCAAAGCCACGCCGAGAATGGCAGGTTCATCTGGCGGTCGTCCGGTATAGGTGCTGTGGTAGATCGGGTTTTGCCGATGGGTAATGCGCTCCACCGTAAATACCGGGAACTGATCTACCTCGTTGTAATAGCCCGTATGGTCACCATAGGGGCCTTCGGGAGCCATTTCACCGGGGTAAATGGCTCCCTCTAACACAAACTCTGCACTGGCTGGGACCTGTAGTTCATTGCCGATGGCTTTAACCAACTCGGTACGGCTACCGCGCAGCAAACCTGCAAAAGCATACTCAGACAGGGTATCCGGCACTGGCGTAACCGCACCCAGAATAGTCGCCGGATCAGCACCCAAAGCCACACATACGGGATAGGGCTTGCCCGGGTATTTTTTGCACCACTCTCGGAAATCCAAAGCACCGCCGCGATGACTGAGCCAACGCATGATGAGCTTGTTGCGGCCAATCAATTGCTGACGGTAAATCCCAAGGTTTTGGCGCTCTTTGTTCGGGCCTTTGGTGATGGTCAGCCCCCAAGTGACCAGCGGCGCAACATCCCCCGGCCAACAGTGTTGGATGGGCAGTTTATACAGATCAACCGCATCACCCTCCAATACTACCGCCTGACAGGGTGCATCCTTAACCACCTTAGGAGCCATACCCAGTACGCGCCGGAAGATGGGCAGCTTAGCCCAAGCATCTTTTAAGCCCTTAGGTGGCTCTGGCTCCTTAAGGAAGGCCAACAGCTTGCCAATTTCCCGCAGTTCGGAGGTCTCCTCTGCACCCATGCCTAAGGCGACGCGTTTGGGGGTGCCAAAGAGATTGCCCAGCACGGGGATGCTATGTCCTGTGGGCTGTTCAAACAGCAGCGCTGGGCCTTTTTTGCGCAGGGTACGGTCACAGACTTCAGTCATTTCCAGTACCGGCGAAACCGGCACAGAAATGCGCTTGAGTTCGCCACGCTGCTCAAGGACACGGATAAAATCGCGCAGATCAGAGTATTGCATCGCTAAAACCCGAACAAAGAAGGCCAGAGGCTGAAGGCTGGACGAATAAACGCGATACACCGCCTTTAGCTTCTAGCCTCTAGCGGTTTTCGCCGGTTGTTTATTTGCGCTTCATGGACAAGAAGAATTCGTCGTTGGTTTTGGTGTCTTTGAGTTTGTCGAGCAAGAACTCAATGGCAGCGATCTCGTCCATTGGATGCAGCAGCTTGCGCAAAATCCAAATGCGTTGCAGCTCTTCATCAGAGGTCAGGAGCTCTTCGCGGCGGGTGCCGGAGCGGTTGATGTTGATGGCTGGGAACACGCGCTTCTCAGCAATACGGCGATCCAATTGCAGCTCTAGGTTGCCGGTGCCTTTGAATTCTTCGTAGATCACCTCGTCCATTTTGGAGCCGGTTTCCACCAGTGCCGTGGCGAGGATGGTCAGGCTGCCGCCTTCTTCAATGTTTCGTGCCGCACCGAAGAAGCGCTTGGGTTTTTCCAAGGCATGAGCATCCACACCGCCGGTCAGTACTTTGCCGGAGCTGGGAATCACGGTGTTGTAGGCGCGTGCCAAACGGGTGATGGAGTCGAGCAGAATCACCACGTCTTTTTTGTGCTCGACCAAGCGTTTGGCTTTCTCGATCACCATTTCGGCGACCTGAACGTGGCGGGTTGGCGGCTCATCGAAGGTCGAAGCCACCACTTCGCCGCGCACGGTGCGTTGCATCTCGGTTACTTCTTCCGGGCGCTCGTCGATCAACAACACGATCAAATAGCACTCGGGATTATTGCGCGTGATGTTGGCGGCAATGTTTTGCAGCATGATGGTTTTGCCCGCTTTCGGCGGAGCCACAATCAAACCGCGTTGACCCTTACCAATGGGGGCACAGAGGTCGATGACTCGTCCGGTCAGATCTTCGGTAGAGCCATTACCGACCTCCATCTTCAGCCGCGAGTTGGGGAACAGCGGTGTCAGGTTTTCGAACAGAATTTTGTTCTTGGCATTTTCCGGACGGTCAAAGTTGATGGAGTCAACCTTGAGCAGGGCAAAGTAGCGCTCGCCTTCTTTGGGCGGACGAATTTTACCCACGATGGTATCGCCGGTACGCAGGTTAAAACGGCGGATTTGGCTCGGTGACACATAGATATCATCAGGGCCAGCCAGATAAGAGGAATCCGCCGAGCGCAAGAAGCCAAAACCATCCTGCAAAATTTCTAATACACCGTCGCCGGAAATTTCTTCGCCGCTTTTAGCGTGACGCTTTAGCAACGCAAAAATAATATCTTGCTTGCGCGAACGGGCCATGTTTTCGATGCCCATCTGTTCGGCCATTTCCAACAGCTCAGTAATGGGCTTTTGCTTGAGTTCGGTCAGATTCATAGTTCAGGAAGGATAAAAGAAGCATTGAGCTTGGGAATGCCGAGCAGCAAGAGACGGACGGACAGAATTGGCTGTATATGTCGGGCAGGCGAGCGTCGGCGGTCGCATGGGATAGTAGGGATGACATGAGCTGTCATCAGGATCTGAATTTAGCACCCCATGCTCGGTGCGTCCAGCCGGGACACGATAAACCTCAAATTAACTGAGGGTCCCGGCCTGTAAGCAGCAGTTAAATATTGCCGTCCAAAAAAGCAGCCAACTGAGACTTGGATAAAGCGCCCACCTTAGTGGCTTCTACACTGCCGTTTTTAAACAGCATCAGCGTAGGAATGCCCCGTACTCCGTATTTCGCTGGAGTTTCGGAGTTTTGGTCGATGTTCAGTTTGCATACCTTGAGTCTGCCTTCATACTCGCTGGCGATCTCATTTAGAACTGGGGCAATCATTTTGCAAGGCCCACACCACTCCGCCCAGTAATCCACCAGCACAGGGCCGTCTGCTTTGAGGACATCTGCCTCAAAGCTGGCATCGCTCACATTAAAAATGGCATTGCTCATGGATCTCTCCAGATCGTCAAACAAAAGTGTTCCAATAATAGCTTGGCTTGGCTCACACCGAAAGGTATCTGTCTGTTCTGATCCCTATGAGTCAATCCGTCACGCTCCTGCAAGCAAGTAGTCTGAAATGCAGCCTTTGAGCTCCTTTATGAGCAGCAGTCAATTGGCGTAACGGCTCAGCTCGTGGCAGGATTGGCTGAAAATTATCCGGAACGCACCCAAAATGCCGCAATCCAACCCTAACTTCCCGCTCATTGCTGCTATTGATCTGGGCTCCAATAGTTTCCATATGGTCTTAGCCCGTACCAGTGATCGGGAATTACGCATCCTTGACCGTTTGGGCGAAAAAGTCCAATTAGCCGCAGGACTGGACGAAAACCGCCATCTGACGGAAGAATCCATCGTGCGGGGTCTGGATTGCTTAAGCCGCTTTGCTCAATTGGTCAATGGTTTGCCCGAAGGCGCTGTACGCATTGTTGGTACCAACGCCCTGCGCGAAGCCCGTAACCGGGATGACTTTATCCGCCGCGCCCAATTGATTCTAAAACACCCGGTTGAGGTGATTTCAGGCCGCGAAGAAGCGCGCCTGATCTATTTGGGCGTATCCCATACCTTTAGCGGACGAGCGGCTAAACGCTTGGTGGTGGATATCGGCGGGGGGAGTACAGAATTTATCATTGGCCAAGAGTTTGACTCCCAAGTGCGCGAAAGCCTGCAAATGGGTTGTGTCAGCTATACCCAGCGTTATTTTCGCGATGGAAAAATCACCCCTCAGCGCTTCGAGCAAGCCTATACCGCCGCCCGCTTAGAATTGATGGGCATTGAGAAAAACCTATGCCGTTTGGGTTGGGAAGAGGCCATTGGCTCCTCAGGTACTATTCGCTCCATTGCCGCCGCCACTCAAGAGGCGGGCTTAGGCCAAGGTCAAGCCACGGTCGAAGGTTTGGGGTGGCTGAAGCAAAAAGTCCTGAAACTGGGCTCTGTAGATAAGATTGATGTGGCCGGTATTAAACCTGAACGCCAAGCGGTGCTTCCCGCCGGGTTAGCGATTTTGGAAGCCATCTTTGATGCCTTGAACATTAAGGACATGAGTATTTCTGAAGGCGCACTGCGCGAAGGTGTACTCTACGACTTGATTGGCCGCCACCACCACGAAGATGTGCGGGAGCGCACCCTAAACAGCCTGATGACCCGCTACCATGTAGATCTGGATCAAGCTGCCCGCGTAGAGGCCAAAGCCCTAGAAGCTTTCGACCAAGTTCGGGATGCTTGGAATTTAGACGACGAGCGCGATCGAGAGCTATTAAGTTGGGCGGCACGTATTCACGAGGTAGGGCTGGAAATTGCCCATTATCACTACCACAAGCACGGCGCTTACCTGATCGAAAATGCCGATCTTCCCGGATTTTCCCGTCAAGATCAGCGCACCTTGGCTTTATTGGTCAGAAGCCACCGGCGCAATATTCCCAAGCAAAAACTGCTGGCCCTTTCCAATGGCATTACGTTGATACGTCTGTGCGTCATCCTGCGTTTTGCCATCGTGTTCCATCACATTCGTGACCCCCTGCAAGCACCGGAAATTCGCTTGCACGCGGGTCAAGATACCTTGGATATTGCCTTCCCCCAAGGTTGGTTGGCCACCCATCCGCTGACTCAAGCCGATTTTGAGCAAGAAGCCGAGTGGCTAAAACGCATTGATTTCACCCTCAGCGTGCGCTGAGGGTGTTGCCCTCAAAGAAGTTACAGAGTCAACGCCGCACGGTGGGGTTGGTCAACTTGTACAGTAGGGCACTCTGCGAACTACGCGGATGTTGATTACCGGTGGGAGTATTACGGATGTAATGCCCATCGGGTTGTAAGATCCAGCTTTGGGTGTTGTCGTTCAGATAGGTTTCTAGTTCCTTTTTCACCCGTGACAATAGCTTTTTATTTTCCAGTGGGAAGCAGGTTTCAATACGGTTATCGAGGTTGCGCTCCATCCAATCCGCGCTGGATAGGTAGAGCTTCTCCTCCCCGTTATTGAGGAAATAATAGATACGGCTGTGCTCCAAGAAGCGCCCCACAATAGAACGCACGTAAATATTGTGGGATACCCCCGGAATACCGGGCCGCAGGCAGCACATGCCGCGCACGATCAGGTCAATACGCACTCCGGCCTGACTGGCCTTATACAAAGCGCGAATAACCTTAGCATCGGTCAAGCCATTGATCTTAGCGATCACATGGGCAGGCTGACCGTTCAAAGCGTGCTGTGTCTCTTGGGCAATTAAATCCAGCAGGCCTTTTTTCAGGGTGAATGGCGCGTGCAGCAGCTTGTGCATCCGTACCGCTTTACCCATACCGATCAACTGACCAAACAGCTTGGCCACGTCATCACACAGCGCCTCATCGGCGGTGAGTAAACTGTAATCGGTATATAAACGGGCATTACCAGCGTGGTAGTTACCCGTTCCCAAGTGGGCATAACGCACAAAGTCGCCGTTTTCCCGCCGTAGAATCAGCATCATTTTGGCGTGGGTTTTGTAGCCCACCACTCCATAGATCACCACGGCTCCAGCCTGTTGTAAGCGGCTGGCCAGGGCTAGGTTGGACTCCTCATCAAAGCGCGCGCGCAGCTCCACCACGGCGGTGATTTCTTTACCGTTGCGGGCGGCCTCCACCAGAGCATCCACAATTTCTGAGTTTGCACCACTGCGGTACAGGGTCTGCTTGATGGCCACCACATGGGGATCTTTAGCCGCCAAGCGCAGGAAGTCCACCACCGGGGTAAAGGATTCGTAGGGATGCAGTAGCAACATTTCTTGACGACGAATGGCCCGGAATAGGGTATCGCTGTCCTGCCAGCGCGGAATCGCCGGGGTAAAAGGCTGGAACTGAAGCTCTGGATGGCTGTCCAGCCCGGTCACACTGAACAGGCGGGTCAGGTTGACCGGGCCATTGACTCGATACAGCTCCGACTCCGTCAAGCCAAACTGCTGCAACAGGTGATCGGTCAGATGCAGCGGACAATTATCCGCCACTTCCAAACGCACCGCATCGCCATAACGACGGGCAAACAGCTCGCCGCGCAGGGCGCGGGCTAAGTCCTCAACATCCTCGGCATCCACCGACAGGTCAGCGTTACGGGTTAAGCGGAATTGGTAGCAGCCCTTCACCCGCATGCCTAAGAACAACTCATCGGCGTGTGCGTGGATCATGGAAGATAGGAAGACAAAATTATCCCCCGGCCCACCCACCTCTTCAGGAATACGGATCACCCGTGGCAGTAGGCGCGGAGCCGGAATAATCGCCATCCCCGAATTGCGCCCAAAGGCATCTACGCCGTCTAGTTCGACGATGAAGTTAAGGCTTTTATTCACTAACAAGGGGAAGGGATGGGTCGGATCAAGCCCGATGGGAGTCATGATGGGCACGATTTCATCCCGGAAATAAGTCCGAGCCCAGGTTTTGATTTTGGGTGTCCAGTGGCGACGGCGCACAAAACGAATATTTTGCTGCTCCATCGCTGGCAGCAGGATTTCGTTCAGAATGGCGTATTGGCGCTCCACCTGTACGTGCACAATTTCAGAGATTTGCGCCAAGACTACATGGGGCAGCAGACCATCGGCTCCAGCTTGCTCACGGGCGAAGGTGATTTGTTTTTTCAGGCCCGCCACCCGGATCTCGAAGAACTCATCCAAGTTACTGGAGAAGATCAGCAAAAATTTCAGGCGCTCCAGCAAGGGATAGGATTCATCCAGCGCCTGCTCCAACACGCGAATATTAAATTGCAGTTGTGATAACTCCCGATGGATGTACAGGCTAGTGTCATCCAAATCCGGAATATTCAGCGCCGGACTGGGTGCAGCTACAACCGGCTCAGGGACAACCTCAGCCGCTGCCTCTGTAGGCTCAACTTCAGACGCTTGAGCTGTATCCTGCGTATCCATAGGCGTGTTATCCGCTTCGCTGTCCTTGAGTCCTTCGTGGATCATGGGCTTGCCTCTAGGGATTAGTGATCCCGTTTCAGTTGTTGTGCGGCCTGCTTAGCAAAGTAGGTCAGAATACCGTCCGCCCCGGCACGCTTAAAGGCGGTTAATGATTCCAAGATCACAGCCTCACTCAGCCAGCCGTTTTGGATGGCGGCCATGTGCATGGCATATTCTCCACTGACCTGATAGACAAAGGTGGGCACCTTGAAGGTATCTTTCACCCGCCACAGCACATCCAGATAGGGCATTCCCGGCTTCACCATCACCATATCTGCGCCCTCCGCCAAGTCGGCAGCAACCTCGTGTAAGGCTTCGTCTCCGTTGGCCGGGTCCATCTGATAGGTGAACTTGTTGGCTTTGCCCAGATTCGCCGCCGAACCCACCGCGTCCCGGAAGGGGCCGTAGTAAGCACTGGCATACTTGGCTGAGTACGCCATGATGCGCACGTTGGTGTGATCTGCCAGCTCCAAGGCTTCGCGGATGGCCTGAATCCGACCGTCCATCATGTCGGAGGGCGATACCACCTGAGCCCCTGCTTCAGCATGACACAAGGCTTGTTTCACCAAAGCGTCAATGGTGACATCGTTCAGCACATAACCCTGCTCGTCAATGATGCCGTCTTGACCGTGGGTGGTGTAAGGATCAAGGGCCACGTCAGTGATCACACCCAGCTCAGGAAAACGCGCCCGCAACGCGCGGATGGTACGCGGCACTAAGCCCTCAGGATTCCACGCCTCAGCCGCATCTAGGGATTTATACTCGGAGGTGATATAGGGAAAAAGCACAATGGCTGGAATGCCCAGAGCCACCAGCTCTTCGGCTTCCAGCAGTAATTGATCAATGGAGAGTCGATCCACACCCGGCATGGACAGCACCGGCTCACGGCGGTTTTCGCCCTCCAGTATGAACACCGGCAAAATCAGATCATCGACGCTAAGACGGTTTTCACGCACCAAGCGGCGGGAGAAATCATCACAGCGGTTGCGACGCAGTCGAGTGGCAGGGAATAAGCGGTTGGCAGCGTTAAAGCTCACAGCAGACTCCAAACCCGTGCAACGGGCGAATATGACAGTTATACGCCAGCTCTATGACATGCTGATGACAACACAGCAGGGAGCGACCTCCCATTGTGGCCAGCTTCATCCAGCCTGCCAATGGTTTTATCCGCTTAAAAATGGGAGTTTGCTCCTAAGTACCTTGGGCAGTAGCATCAGCTCGCCCGTACTCAATCTGGCACCTTGGAGGTGTGAAATGAACAAGAAAGTAGCGGTCATCCTAGCTGGTTGTGGCGTTTACGATGGATCTGAAATCCACGAAGCAGTGATTGCGCTCGTCTCCCTCGATCGCGGTGGCGCCGAGGTACAGTGCTTTGCCCCCGACATTCCACAAATGCATGTGGTGAATCATTTGACCGGCGAGGTCATGGAAGAAACCCGCAATGTGCTGGTTGAAGCCGCGCGCATCGCCCGAGGTCAAATCAAACCGCTCACCGAGTTGAAGGTAGAAGACTTCGATGCTCTGGTATTACCCGGCGGTTTTGGGGCGGCAAAAAATCTGTGCGATTTCGCCACCCAAGGGGCCGAGTTTCAGGTGCGCCACGACGTACTGCGCGCGGCCCAAGACTTCGCCGAAGCCTCCAAGCCGGTGGGCTTAATCTGTATCTCCCCAGTGATGGCAGTGAAGATTTACGGGGAAGGCGTTGTCTGCACACTGGGCGATGCCGGTTGTGATGCCGCTGAAGCGGTGCGCCGCTTAGGTGCTGAGGTTAAAGGCTGCGCCGCCGATCAGTTTGTCGAGGATACTGAGCGCAAATTGCTGACTACGCCCGCCTATATGGTGGCTCAGTCCCTGACAGAAGCGGCCACCGGCATCGAAAAAATGATCGCCCGTCTGGTGGCACTGGCTTAATCAACGCATCAAACGGGTCAGGAGGCGGTCAAGCGCATTGGCAAATTGCTGGCGATCACGGTCGCTGTACGCCGCTTGCCCGCCACCCACCTGACCCTGCTCACGCAATTCGGTAAACAGGTTACGCACCGCTAAGCGCTCACCCATGTTGCGCTCATCAAACTCACGCCCTCTAGGATCTAAAGCGGCTACGCCTTTGTGGATCAAGCGGCTGGCTAAGGGGATATCGCTGCAAATCACCAGATCTCCCGGCTCGGCGTGCTCCACCAAGTAATCGTCGGCGGCATCGGGGCCAGCAGGTACTACGATCAGTTTTACGCAGGCAAAGCTGGGTTTAATTTGACTCTGGCCAGCTACCAGAATCACCTCAAACTGGCGTTTTAAAGCAAATTTGATCAACTGATCTTTAGCCGCCCTTGGGCACGCATCGGCATCAATCCACACACGCATCGCTTATCTCCTACAACAGAGGGGCATTATCGGTTGCACTCTGTGTTCTGAGGCAATTTTTTGTACGACTTAAAAGGCTCTAGCTTAACCAAATCATCATCTTTCCTCCCTAGAGTCCTGTTTCTATTTCTAAACCTCTAAGGGACTCCAGACGCTATGAGCCGCGAAACCGGAAATACCCATGTGATTAATACCAGCCAAAATGAACCTATGGCTTCCGTATTAGAAAAGTATCTATCGCGGCGTACCGTATTACGCGGTGGATTGAGTGCGGCTTTTGCCATGATGGCCTCAACCAGCCTGACCGGCTGCTTTGATGGCGGTGGTAGCAGCGGTGGTGGCGGCTCCAGTACTCCTGCGACCGATACACCGGCTCAGCCCCTAAGTTTGGGTTTTGAGTCCATTGCAGGCTCCAAAACCGATGGCTGTGTTGTAGCCCAAGGATATACCGCCCAAGTGCTGGCTCCTTGGGGGACGCCGTTAAATACTCTGGCCAATCCTTGGCAAAGTGACGGCAGCAACAGCTCAGAAGATCAGGCCAACTCCGTGGGGATGCACCACGATGGCATGCATTTTTTCCCCATCAATGGCAGCTCAGAAGACGGCTTATTAGCGATCAACTTTGAATACATCGACCAAAGCGCCTTACACCCCGATGGCCCGACTCGGGATGCGGAAGGCCGTCGTCCTGCCGAAGAGGTACGCAAAGAAATCAACGCTCACGGTGCGGGCGTTATTCGGATTACCAAGGTCAATGGCCGCTGGCAAGTGGTCGATAACGACCCACTCAACCGCCGCTTCACCACGGCCAGCCTGATGGATCTGTCTGGCCCCCTACGCGGTACGGCCCACGTGAGAACCAAATTCTCCAAAAATGGCACCCAAACACGCGGCACGAATAACAACTGTGGCAACGGCTACACGCCTTGGGGCACCTATCTCACCTGTGAGGAAAACTGGCCCAACGTATTCCTAAATACCAGCACGCCATTGCCAGAAGATCAGCGCCGAATTGGGATTGCCACCAGCCGCACCAGCTATGGCTGGGAAAGCGCCGCCGGTGACAGCACTGAAGTCAACGATGAATTCACCCGCTTTAACCTCGCCTCCACCGCCGCCAGCGCCGAAGAAGACTACCGCAACGAAGCCAGTACCTACGGCTACATTGTCGAGATCAATCCCTTTGATGCTTCCAGCCGTGCGGTAAAACGCACCGCATTAGGTCGCTTCCGCCACGAAGGCTGCTGGCCCATTCTGCCGGTAGAAGGACAACCCGTAACCTTCTACATGGGCGATGATGCTCAGAATGAATACCTGTACAAGTTCGTTTCCGCGGCTCTGTGGACGGCCGCAGATGCCACGCCTTCTGATCCCTTGGCCACTGGTGCTAAATACATGGACGAAGGCACTTTGTATGTGGCGCGCTTTGATGCCGATGGTACCGGACGCTGGTTGCCTCTGACGGTGGATAGCTCCACCACCGACGGGCGTACTTTAGGCAGTATCTACGGGGATCTGGCTACCATCATTCTGAATACCCGTGGCGCAGCCGATGCCTTGGGAGCCACCCCGATGGATCGCCCTGAATGGACCGCCGTCAACCCCCTCAATGGAGATGTCTACCTAACGCTAACCAATAACTCTAGCCGCACCGAAGCCAACGCCGCCAACCCACGTACCCGCAACCTCAACGGTCATATTATCCGCTGGCATGATGCAGAGGATCGGGTGAGCTTTACGTGGGATATCTTCGTATTTGGCTCCGATGCAGCGGCTGACCCCACCACCACTAACTTCTCTGGCTTAACCGACCTCAACCAGTTCGCCAGCCCTGACGGTCTGTCCTTCGACAGCCGGGGTATTTTGTGGATCGAAACCGATAACGGGGGCAACGCCGTAGCCAGTGCTACCAACGACCAAGTGCTGGCTGTGATCCCCACCACCTTGCTGGATGCATCAGGTAATCAAGCAACCATCCGCGCAGAAAACCAAACCGCCCTGCGTCGTTTCTTCGTCGGCCCCAATGGCTGCGAAGTCACTGGATTGGCGTTCACGCCCGACCACAAAACCATGTTCGTGAATATTCAACACCCCGGCAACTGGCCTTACAGCACCGATGCCACCGAGGTAACACCTGCCGGCACCAGCGTGCGCCCCCGTGCTTCTACCGTGGCGATTCAGCGGGTTGATGGTGGCGATATCGGCGTTGCTTAATCCTCAGTCGTACAGAACGCCCTCCAGACGGACGGGCGCTCTCCTAAAGTAGGAATCTGCACTATGCTGAAGATAGGCACTTTCGCCATGCCTCAACATCAGTGGAGGAATCCATCATGCAAGCGCCCGTTCATGATTTATCTCTGTTGTTTGAACAGTTGGGTCTTAAATCCGACTCAGCCAGCATCAACACCTTTATTACCAGCCACAGTCTTCCCGACCATGTGGTGGTAAATGAGGCTCCGTTCTGGAATTCAGCCCAAGCCTCCATGCTTAAAGAAGCCCTGCAGTTCGATGCAGACTGGGCTTTATTAGTGGATCAGCTCAATGAGCGGCTGCACACCCAGCACTAAATTCATCAAAACCCCAGACTAAATATACCCCTATCAGCCTGCCACAGAGGTGCAGGCTGGCGGCCACGAAAGCGCACCGACTGGGCCGGAATCCGTGCATGCCAGCGGGAAACCCCACGCGCCTCCACCTGATGCAGAGAGCGGAACGGCTGCTCCTGCAAGCTAATCTCCAGCCCTAACAGAATATGGTCGGTATTGAGTACCAAGCCCTCCGCTAAGCGGGCAAAACTACTGTCATCCATCGCACCCAAAGCCTGACGCAGTGCCTCTGCATCGGGATACCCCGTGATCGGACGAGCGGTAATTAATTGAGTCAACACCGTGCGCGATACCTGCCCCTCGTACAAAGCCTCCAACAAGGGTAAGTGTTCCAAGGTCAGGGCATTGGCATTTAAACGCCACCCCGAATGATCCGGCACCACACAGAGTTCGGGATAACTTAGGTAGCGTTGCGCCTGAGGATCGGGAATCAGATTCAGCTCGGTTCGGTCACGCATGGCTCGGTTGGCCACGCGATAGGGTTCGGCTTGACGGGCATAGTGGTCGCTTTCTGCCCCCAAGAGTTGTGGCTGATCATCAGCATCTAGCCAATCCTTCACCTGTTGGGCGTATTGCTCGGCACTCAGAGCGCCTAAGCGACGACTCAGAAGATGCACTAGTTGACGATGGGCACGTTCTTGGTCTTCTCCCAACAAGGCATTGAGATTAAAACAGGTACGCAAATCGCGGATACGCACACGGGCACTGCCTTCTGCAAAAGGATAACTGAGCGGAAAACCCCGCACCGCCTGCCAAAACAAAGGATTTTGCCGCCATAAGGGATCGGTAAAAGCCTGAACCACAAAGGAGCGCGCCGCTTGCTCCATCATCCGCGCCTGAACCTGTTGCTGTAACAAACGCGCTGCATCCAACTCATAACGACCTTGCTGCACCAGCCAAGGCAAACCGGCACTTACTAAAGCCAGCGCTAATAACACCATCAACAAGGCGATGCCTTTTTGCGGTGCTGGATGAAGTTTTACCAAGATAGATTCCGCTCAAAACGGTGTTCATCCGCGCCTAACCAACCCAATTGGCGCAAGATAGGCACCCATTCGCTGCCGGAGGCTAATTGTCCTTGCCAATGGCTGCGCTGGGCATACGGATAGGCCTCCATGTTCAATTGATGGCTCTCCGGCTGCTGCACACTGAGTTTCAGTTGGGGCTCCTTGGCACACAGCAGGCTGATCTGCGCCTGACCAAGCGGCATGCTCCAAGGGCTGACCAGTTGTAACCACTGGCCTTGAATCTGACCGCTAGCGCTTTGGCAGACTAAACCCTGTCCTTGAATCTGCACTTGGCCGTGCCAATCCCCTTCCAAATGCACCGCTGTTTGGGGGGTAGGCTGCTTATGGGTTGGCCACACGCGGGCTTGCCACTGCCAAGGCCAGCCCTCTAACTGCACCTGCCAGTTTTGTTGCTGAAGCCCCGCTTCCATACTGAGACGCGGAGGCCATAAGTTCGTATCCCAAGTCACAGGCCCCAACCAACCCAGTTGCTCAATACGCCCTTGTACCAAACGACCTGTCACGCCCACTGGCTGCCAATCCTTGGGCCAAGTGAAACACTCCAACCAAAAATGAGCAGGACTGTTAGGGATCAGGTGCCCTAGAAAGACCAACAGCGCTATGCAGCACAGACCTGCGATCTTCATGGCTGCACTCCCAGAGGGGCCAGTTGCAGTTCAAAATCCAGCTTTTCCCCGTCACTGCGGCGTATTACCCACTCACGGGCTTGCCACCCCTGCTGCTGAATGCTGTGCAACAAGCGCTGCATGTGAACCACTTGCCCCACCTGCCCCAACACCCGCCATTGCGCGCCTTGCTGCTGAATATCCGTGAGTAAAGCCTGATGGTTTTGCAGCAGACTGTGCCATTGTCCTTGAGTCATGGGTTGTGGGCGCGGTACTTGGGCCACTTGAGCAGCTAAACGCTGCCACTGCTGAGACTCCTGCCAAAAACTCCACACAGGACGCAGTAGCAGCCACAGCACCATCAGCCCAATGACACCCCAACCGGCCCAGAGCAATCGTCGCCGCATCGGGGGGAGCTCCTGCATTTTGCTACACCAGCGCTGCCAAGCTGCCAGATTCATCATGCGCCCCCTGCACCGTCTAAATCGAAGCTCAGTCGTACCTGAGTGGCCTGTTCCTGCGGCTGAACCTGTACCCCCAACTTAACGGCCAGCGCTTTGGCCAAAGACTGCCAGCGGGCGCTCAGCTCCGCAGTAGGCGGCTGCGATCCGCTCACAGTGAGTTGCCATACACGACCGTTAAAGCGGCTTTCGACCAGTTGCCATTCGGATTGACGGCTTAACCAATCCCCCCAAGTGCGCTCCAGCTCGGCCAAGAGCTGCTGAGTTATCTGCTCGGTATGCTGGGAACGCAGCAGCGGTTGTAAACGCTGCTGCGCTTGCTGGCTGGAGACCACAGTGCCTAGCTGTTGCACCACCTGAGCCCGCCATACCTGCGTTTGACGATACAGGGCATAGCCTTCCAACAGCAGCGCACACAGCCCCAACCCCGCGCACAGAGCCGCCAGACGCTGCACCGCTCGACTGGGACGCGGCATCATCCAGCGCCGCCGAGTGCGAGATTGAGAGCGACTCAATAAGTAGCTGAGTCGATCAGCATTCAATTCCGGCAAAATTCCAGTGCTGTCTAAGCGCTGCATCGGGCGCTCAGAAACAAGGGGCCAAGGCTGATCCGCAGGCCAAGTCAAACGCTGCCGAACGCCCTGAGCATCCTGCATTAGATAACAGCCATAGCCTTCGGTTGACCAATACAGGTCGTGCTCGTTGGTGGGTTCAGGCAGTAATAAAAATTCCGTCCATAGGTAACTCAGCTCCAAACCCTGTTGCTGCATTCCCTGTTGCCAGTCTTGTAGCAGCTCTTGATTGACAACAGCTAAATGCAAACGCTGTTGCTGATGGCCAAAACACAGGATCTGTATCTGATCTGGCTCCTGTAAGAGCTGATCTTCTAATACTTGGGGCCATTCGTGGGGCCTTAATCCCACGGGAGCCAATAGCTCAAAATGCGCACAGCAAGGAGCCGGTATCACCAAGGCACACTGAAGATTGCGCAACGTCTCTGGCGGCCAGCCCTGCCCCTGAGCCAGCAATTGCCCTTGATGCCAATGTTGCCAATACCAAAGATCAGCACTGTGCGGACGCGGGGGACGCAGCATTAATAGGTTAGGTAGTGGCGCACGGGGCCAAAAACGCCGGAGTTTTTTCATGCTCACCTCAGTCGCTCAAGGCCGTAGATCCGGCAGGCTAAAGGTACAGACATAGGGCAACCCACCTTGCTGTAGCGTCAAACGCACACCCTGAACGGGAAAATCCTTGAGTCCAGCCACTTCCGCTTGCCAACGCTGGCCGTAATAAAACTGAAGACTGGGATAGACCACCGAGTCCAACCGCGCTTGCACCTGCCAAGAGGTGTCCCGTATAGCATAGGGATTAGCACGACTTAAGAGCTCCAATGCCTGAGTATCCACCTGATAATGCAGACGCTGAGGTTGCAACGCCGTTATTCCCGCTACAGGCGGCCAACCCCGCAAAGCCAGCCACTCCAAGGCCCAAGGGGAAGCCTGCCAGTCCAAACCACCAGAAGGATCGGCTCGATTGGATTCGGCCACAGGGACTAAGGCATCCAAACTTTGCTCCAGCAGCAGACAAAACTCCAACACCGGAGGCACGGCGGTGTGAGCCAAGTGGGTGCGCGCCTCTTGCCAGCCTTGCACCACCGCCGCAATCAGCAGGCTTAACACCAGAGTCAGGGCGATGGCGACCAGCAACTCCATCAGGGTTAAGCCCTGTTGCTGACGGCCTAAATGGGGCACCGCAAAACTCATGACCGCCGCCCGATAAAGAAGATAAACTGCCCCAAGCGTTGCTTGGCCTGCGCATCGGCAAACAGCTGTAAATCCCCGCGTCTGAGCTGCTTTACGCCGGTATCGGTCAGACTCAAACGCCAGAAACACGGCTGCCCGCCTTGAGTCAACTGGCCTTGCTGTGGCCCTGCGGAAGGCCAATAACCCTCCACCTCAAAACGCGCCCTTAATTCCCGCGCACAGAAACTGGCCAACAGATGTTGCTGCGCGGCCTCACGGCTGTTGATCCGCTGATGCACGATTTGATTGACCAACACCACCATGATCGCTGCGATTAATAAGGCGACCATGACTTCCAGCAGGGTAAATCCCCTGTACCGACACATCTTCATGGTGCTGGCTGCACCTGTATCCGGGTGCTGGTTTGCCAGTGCCAACGCTCGCCACCCTCAGGCCACGACCAACGCACTTGCACCGGCTGCGCTAAACCGCTGGGGGTAAAAATTACCCAAGGTTCTTGGGCAGCAGGGCGGTCGGGGCGTAACTCCTGCGGCCAATCGGCCCATCCTTGGGTACTGCTGTCTAAGGGAGTCCAGACTAAGCGGCCTTCGTTCAGATTCAACTGTACCGACTGCGGATGCTGCCCTGTCCAACGCAAGCCCAGAATGCGCCCCGACAGTTGCGCCTGTTGCGCCAATTGACGACTCTGGGCGGCTAGCTGCTCCAACGCCGAGCCAATAGAGGATGCAGGGCCAAGCCACGCCACGCTTAAGGCGGTCATCAACCCCAACAGCGCCAGCACCAGCATCAGCTCCAACAGGCTAAACCCCTGCATCCGTATCACGGCTTAGAGGTTCCAATTACCAATGTCAGCGTCCATACCCTCACCCCCTTCTTGGCCATCTGCGCCCAGCGAATACAGGTCGATGCGGCCTTGCTGCCCCGGTGAACGATAGCCATAGGTATTACCCCAAGGATCTTCCGGCAACCGACGAATATAGCCATCCGTCCGCCATTGACGCGGCAGAGGTTCAGTCTGAGGTTTAGTTATCAAGGCGGCTAAGCCCTGTTCGGTAGTGGGATAGCGCAGGTTATCCAGCCGATACATATCCAAGGCCTGTTCTAAGGTGGCGATGTCGGCACGGGCTTTTTGGCGCATGGCCTGATCCTGATTGCCCAGCACATTAGGAGCGACGATGGCCACCAGCAAACCGATGATAAAAATCACCACCATAATTTCCATCAGCGTAAAACCGCGCTGAGTCGAGCGAAGAACGGGCATTGCTATGACCTCCTGTAGTTAAAAATTCAGCCCCTGATTGAGTTGCATCACCGGCAGCAGCACCGCCAGCACGATAAACAGCACCACCGCACCCATCACCAGAATCATCACCGGCTCAAACAGGGCGAGGGCTAAATCCACCTGACGGGCAAAGCCGCGCTCTTGATCCTCCGCCACCCGGCCCAGCATTTCGGGCAGGGTGCCGCTGGCCTCGCCGCTGGCCACCATGTTCAGCAATAAAGGTGGGAAATGGCCGCTGTGATCCAACGCACGGTGCAAGCTGATGCCGGTTTTCACCTGCATTTGCACCTGCTGCAACGCCCGATAAATGGCTTGGTTGCTGACCGAAGCGGTGCTGACCTGCAAGGCTTCCAACAACGGAACGCCACTGCCGGTCAAAATCGCCAAACTGCGGGATAAGCGAGCGCTGTTCAGCACCGAGCACAGCAGCCCCAAACGCGGCAGGCGCAGCAGTAAACGGTCGTGCCGATAGCGCCAATGGGGATGAGCCAACATCCAGTGGCGCACTAAAGCCACCGCCACTATGAGCCCCAGCAGCAAGGGCCAAATCTGGCGTAAAGCATCGCTCAGGCTGATCAAAATTTGGGTGATGAGGGGCAGGCTTTGCCCCGCGTGGTTAAATTGCTCGGTGAGTTTAGGCACCACGAACACCATCAAGCCCACCACCACCAGCAAAGATACCAGCAGCAACAATGAGGGATAAATCAGTGCGGTACGGGCTTTGTGGCGCTGGCGTTGTACCTGCTCTAAATACTCGGCCAAGCGCTCCAGCACAGCGGCCAGCTTGCCGGACTTTTCCCCCGCCTCTACCAAGGCGCAGTACAGAGCATCAAAGCTGCCTTGGCGGCGTAGGCTTTCGGCCAAGCCATGTCCTTCTCCCAAGCTATGGCTTAGACGGCGTAATAGATGGCGGGTGGCACTGTCGGTGAGCTGTCGCTCTAGGGTGCTCAGTGCCTCGACTAAGGAGATACCCGCCCCCAGCAAGGTAGATAGCTGTCGGGTCAGCTCACAGCGCTGACTGTGATTAAGTTGATGACGGCGGACGGCCCATGAATTGCTGCTTTGTTCACGCAAATGGCGCACGAATAAACCCTGTTCGCGCAAGCGCTGCCGAGCTTGGCGCTCGTTATCAGCCTGAATCTGATCTTTGCGGGTGCGGCCCTGTAAATCCAAGGCTTGATATTGGTAGCAGGGCATGACTTAGGCTCCTGGCTCAATGCTGTACGGCACGCAGCACCTCCGCCAAACTGGTGTGGCGCTGGCTTAAAGCCTCCAGAGCCATAGCGCCGAGGCTTTGGCGCTTATCGGCTAAGTAAGCACTCATGGCTAACTCATCGGCACCTTGGTACAGCAGGCTCACCAAACCTTCATCCAACACAATAAACTCATACAGCCCCAAACGGCCTTGATAGCCGGTGTGCTGACAATCCGGGCAACCCACGGGATGGGCCGTTACTTCCAGCCGCTCCAAACCTTCCAATAAGCTGAAATCAGCGGGCTGCACCGGCTGCAACTGAGCACAACGGCATAAGCGCCGCACCAGCCGTTGGGCCAAAACCCCTTTCAGGCTGGAGGCAATCAGAAAGGGCTCAATCCCCATATCCCGCAGTCGCGTTACCGCGCCCAACGCGCTGTTGGTGTGTAGGGTAGAGAGCACCAAATGCCCGGTGAGGCTGGCTTGTACTGCAATTTGCGCGGTTTCCGTGTCGCGAATTTCCCCTACCATGATCACGTCCGGATCTTGGCGCAAAATCGCCCGCAAGCTGCCGGCGAAGGTCAGGCCCGCTTTGGGATTCACCGCCGTTTGCCCGATGCCGGTAATGGCGTATTCCACCGGATCTTCCACGGTCAAAATATTGCGGCTACCGTCATTCAGCAGGTTCAGGCTGGCATACAGAGTGGTGGTTTTACCCGAACCCGTGGGGCCGGTGCTCAGGAGGATGCCATTGGGTTGCTGCAAGCACTGGCGTAACGCCTGCTCCAAACGCGGCGGGAACCCCAACTGCCCCAGCTCCAGCAGATTGGCTTGCTTATCCAATACCCGCATCACCACCCGCTCGCCATGCATACCGGGCAGGGTGGACACGCGAATATCCATCTCCCGACTGCCTACTCGCAGGCTGATGCGTCCGTCTTGGGGCTGGCGTTTTTCCGCAATATCCAGCCGCGCCATCACCTTGATACGCGACACCAGCATGGCCGACAAAGGACGCGGCGGGCGCAACACTTCGCGCAAATGGCCATCCACCCGCAGACGCACCACTAAGGCCTGCTCAAAGGTTTCGATGTGAATATCCGAAGCCTGCAAGCGCAGCGCCTCGGCCAGCAACCCATTAATCAGGCGGATCACCGGGGCTTCCTGATCGGTTTCCAGCAAATCCTCGGTGCGCGGCAACTCGCTCATCAGGCTGTCTAAATCTACTTGGTCGGCAATGCCTTCAATTAAAGCGGCGGTGGCCTGCTCGCCACCTTGATAATGGCGGGTCAATTCGCTGGCAAACTGGGCTTGATCCAATACGTGGGTTTGCTGTGGCCAGCCTCGCACCCGAATCAGCTCCTGTACTTGGCTGTAATCGGCGTTAGGGCTGAGGGACAGCACAAAGCCCTCCTCCTGCTCAGTCACCAAAATGCCGGTTTGACGCGCCAAGCGATAGGGCAGCATGGGGCTCATGGCAGCTCCAGTGTCCCTAAACGGGCTCGACTGGGTGGAAACAAGTTGAGCAAACTAGTGCCCTCTGGCATGGCCGGGAGTTGCGGATTTAGGCTTTTCAGGTGCTGATATTTGTCCGTGCTCAGTTGGGCCAAGCTCTGAGGATCGCGCACGATGCGTGGACGGATAAACACCATCAGGTTTTGCTTGAGCTGACTGCGGGAGGCAGAACGAAACAATTGTCCCACCACCGGCAAGTCACCCAGCCAAGGCACGCGCTGGTCGCTGTCGCTGGCCTCATCGCTGATTAAACCGCCCAGCACCACCACGCCGCTGTCCTCTACCATTACCGTGGTCTTAATTTCCCGTTTGTTGGTGATCACATCGCTGGCTAGGCTGCTGTCGGTCAGGGAGGAGACCTCCTGCACAATGTCCATACGTACCGTGTTGTCGATGGTGATTTGCGGACGAATCCGCAGTTTCACCCCGACCTCTTTACGCTCAATGGTTTGATAGGGATTGCTGTTGTCTTGAGTGACCGATCCGGTGATAAAGGGGACTTCCTGCCCCACCATGATGGAGGCTTCGGCGTTATCCAGCGTGGATAGAGTCGGCGTGGACAGCAGGTTAAAGCCGGTTTCCGTCTTAATGGCATTCACCAAGGTGACGAAATTAATCCCGCTGCCTAGATTGCCAATACCAAAGGTACTGCCCTGCATCCCGGATAAAATATCGCCCAGACCGCTGGTGTCATCGCTTAGAGCGGCGGCGGCCAAGGAGTTAATGCTGGCTCCACCGCTGCTGTTGGTGAAGTTGATACTACCCACCGGCACCGTCGAGCCGTTTTGATCCAGAAACAGCCACTGCACCCCCAGCTCGCGGGCACGGTTTTCTGAAACTTCGGCGATGATGGCTTCCACCATGACCTGCGCGCGGCGAATGTCCAACCGCTCAATGATATTTTTGTAGGTGGCTAGCTCATTGTCCGGGCCCATCATAATCAGCGCGTTGGTGCCTTCCTCCGCTTCCATGCGCACTCCGTTGGCGGTGACTAAGGCTTGAGCGGGACTGGTGGCTGCCGTGGTGCTTTCTCCTGCGCTTTCGGTGGGGGCTTGGCTTTCCTGAGCCAAACCGCGTAATACCTTAAGTACATCGGCGGCATTGGCGTGGCGCAGATAAAACACCTGAGTATTACCGGAAGGTTCACGCGGGGTATCCAGTTGCCGCAGCATGGCCTTCACCTGAGTGCGCGCCTCCGCATTGCCCCGCACCAGCAGGGTATTGGTACGCGGATCGGCCAACACTTGGGCCTGTGTGGTGGCCGGATTTTTGGCTAATAGCTGGTTGGCCAAGGGAGCCAGCTCCTTGGCGCGCGCATGCTGTACCGGCAGCACTTCCAGCGGCTCATTGCTGACCTGATCCACTTCGCGCAACAGATCGCTGATGCGGCTTAGATTGCTGCGCCAATCCGTGACCACCAGCAAATTAGCCGAAGGATAGGGCGTGACCACCCCCACACGGGGATCGACCAAGGGTTTGAGTACGTTGAGTAATTGCTCACTGCCGGCATTGCGCACACTGAATACCCGAGTCGCCATGCCATCGCTACCGGCTCCCGCAACCTGAATGTCTCCCACGTCCACCGGCACTGGCTCTAAACGGGCCACTTGGTCGGACACAATCTTCACATGGCCGTTGGGTAAATCTACGGCAGCGTAGCCCTGCGCCCGCAACTGCGCCAAGAAAATGCCGTACAGTTGATCAGAAGTAACCGGCTCGGCACTGCGCACCGTTACCGGCCCCTTCACCTTGGGATCGACAATAAAGGTGATGCCGGTAATGCGCGACACACTGTCGATAAATTCGGTGATCTCGGTGTTCACGAAGTTGACTTCGTAGCGCTCTGGCTCCTGTGCGGCGGCTTCGTTGAAGGCAAAGCTGAGCCACAGCAGGCTGAGTATTCCTATCCATCGCTTCATGTATTGGCTGCTTTTTTGATGCCCACCACAGGCCGCTCCTCTGGCCAAGGCAGGCGCTCCCGACGACCATTGCGGTTAAAGACCAATCCACGGCCATCAATCTGTTCCAATACCACGCCGGGGGCTAAACGCTGGCCCACACTTAAGGCGCGCTGCTGCTTATTCACCGTCAGCACCACTATCGTGTCCTGTAGAGACTGGGCTTTCAGGCTGCCAATCCATTGCACATCCAAGGTAGTACGCGGCCAGTCGCTGGCTTGCGCTACAGGTGGTGCGCGCCAATGTTGGGCCAATAATCCCGGTATTTTGGGCAGCTCAAAGGCTTGGGGTAATTCCGGTTGAGGCGTGCGCCACACCGCTAATACCGACTGAGCGGCTAACCAAGCCGCCGCTACCGTCAGCACGAGCTGCATCAAGGACTGCATCAGGCGGGCTCCCGTGGATGCCAACCGGGATGACCTTGCACATACAGCAAATGGGGTAGTTTCGGCTCCGGCATCTGCCAGCCAACCGGCTGGGCGCGCAAAAAAGCCTCCATGTATTGCCACAGCGGGCGGCCTTCTTGCTCCGATTGATTCATCCCTAGCGTGCGACACATTGAGGTGCTGCTGGCCAAACCGCTGATGCGCTTACCCGAAGGGCTGTAGGCTACTTGCCAATCCTGCCCCAATAAGCGCGGCAAATCCTGACTGTTATCCAGCAACAAGGTGCGGCCAAAGAGCTGCTCTGCCGAATGCTCTAAGACTTGCTCTAAAGCACTCGCGGGAGCCTCCACCACCGGCGCGGCATAACTGCCGGTTAAGCTAAGCAGATGTTCACGGGTAATGGCTTGGCCGCGTTTAAGGGGATAGTCGTAACGCAAACCGGGCAGCAACACCTGTCCGCTGTAGTTGTCTGCCAAAGCCTGATAGATCAACTGATCCCAAGTACCAGCGCGAATATCCCGCCGCCATAAATCCTGTGGCGCGTGGCCTAAAGCTTGATCCAACCAACTGGCATGGGGCGCTCTTTGAGTCTGCAACAGACTTTTTAGATGGACTGCCCGCTCCTGTCCCTGCGTATTTAATCCTTGAGCAAAAGCCGGTTGAAACTGAGCTTGAATCTCCCAACGTCCTTCGACACGCTGACAGCGAATCCGTTGCACACCACTGGCACGGCTACCGGCTAAAATCAGGGGAATTTCCCGCCCTGAACTTTGGCGTACCCCAATCGGCTGTGGCCATAAATCCTGCCCCCGAGCGCCCAACACCAGATCGGCTTGTGGAAGCTGTTTGGCTAACCAAAAACTAGGCCCAGTGCCCACATCGGCCAGCACTACTACTAAATCGGATTGCTCCCGTGCTTGGTTCAGCGGCGCTTGCAGACGCTCTAACCATTGGCTGAGTGGCGCTTCTTGATCACGGGCGTAGGGATTGATCACCCCCACTACACCGATGCGCACGCCCGCGCGCTCAAAAAAAGCCACGCCTTGAGTCCCCAAGCGTTGCTGCTGTGCCTCAGATAAACCCGCGCCTAATACGGGAATTCCTGCTTGTCGGTACAGGCTGGCGGCTTGAGCAGGCCAGAGGCTGCGCTCATCACTGCTGACTCTTACATCGGAGCCCAATAGCTGACTACCTTGCACGCCAGATCCGCCTTGACTGAGGTAGGCTAGGCCGCTGCCGTTCCAACATTGGCCATTTTCCAGAATCAGGCTGTTATCGACTCCGGCTTGGGCGGTCATCTGGGTCAATAAGCCTCCCAATACCGCGTAGCCACCGGTTTCCTGAGCCGGATGAGTGTTGTCCAACAGTGCGATCATATCCGCCGACGCACCCGAGGCTAGACGGGCGGAACTACCGGTCATCCAAGGGGCTTGGCCAATATGGGTCGCAGGCCCAAGGCGGGTACGCGGAACGACGGGCAAGGACGGCTGACGAGCATCCAGCGTATCGGCGATGTACAACAGCTCCAAAGGCGCAGAGCTGCTGGTAGATCGCATAGGTTGCGCGCAGCCGCTCAACCAAGGCAGCAACACGCTGGCTCCCAAGCCTTGTACGATCCGGCGGCGCGTGATTGACCCCACCCCGATGTTCTCCCCTGCCCATGAGTCGGTCTGAATACAGGCAGGGAATACTGAAAGGAAAAGATGACAGTCTTATGTCGCTTTTAGGTCAAGCGCTAAGGAGCGTGCTAGAGACGATGAAGCCACATTAACATCATTTTGGGCCGGCTAACCGACGTTGAGCCCCTTCCATCAGGCGTTGGTTTTGCACAATGGCACGGGCATGGGTTCCTTTACCGGCCACGCCACCCGCGTCTAACAATTCCACCTCAAACAGATGCAGCTTGCCGTTTTTACCCTGATAGGTGGCACAGGCGCGCACCTCGGAAAATAAAGGCGTGGGCGCTAGATGCTCAATATTCACCTGCACACCTACCGATAACTCCCCTGGCTGCAATAAAGGGCGCAATAAACGGGCGGCGGCCAACTCCATCAGGCCCACCATTTTGGCAGTGGCTAACACATCCGGAAACTCATCCTGATCCTCCAAGCGCAGTGTGCGTGGCGAATCAAAGGCGGCTACCTGATAGGTCAATTCGTGGCGGGTGCCTACGGCTAGGCTTTCTAAGCGGTCGGAAGTCGGCTGGTTATTTTCGTTGGAATGGCTCATGACCCAATATCCTTACAATGAAGTGGTGCAGAGTTTTCACTCTAGCTGAGTTCAAGGATATAGCGCAGCCAAAGAAAACCCCGCCTTAGCAGGGTTTCTATGTGTTATCAGCCTCAAACCGCGTGGGCGCGGAACGACTCTACTAAAGCAGGAATACCCGGCAACATACCAATACAAGCCATGATGCCACACAGCAGGATAAAGACGATGGTTGGAATCACCCAACGATCGCGCGCCGTCAAACTTTGACCGCGCTCTTTATCCCCGATGATGCCAAGGTTATCCAGCAGCATGGTCAGCGACCAGCCAAACACCGGGTTTACCAGCGCCGAGGAAAACACCACGATGGCTGCCGATTGGGAGGTTTTGCCTTCGCGGGTCATCTGCATGCCAGCTTCCAGCAGCGGAATGTATACACCCACCAACAGAGCCACGCTCAACACCGGCGGCCATACCGCCAAATCCATGGGATAACCCCAAATGGCCGCTACGATACACAGCAAGCCGGTCAAAATCGCACCCGCCGGAATCGGACGCTTAGCAATGGCAGCGGGGATCATATAAGTACCCCAAGAGGACGCGAGGTTACCGCCGCCCAAAGAAGTACCCACCGCTTGACGAACGGCGGCAATACACATGGTATCGTCGATGTTCATCAGCACTTTGTCGGTTTTAGGTGGATAGTTCAGCTCTTGAAACACGCGATGGCCCAAAAAGTCAGGCGACCACATAGCCACCGCTAAGATGGCAAAAGGCGCTACGGCGACAAAATGCTGTAATTCCGGCAAGCCCAGCTTCCAGCCCGTATCCTCACCCCACCAATAGCTGGGGTCTAAGTTAGGAATGCCGGGGGTGGTATGGAACTCAAAAGGCGCACCCAAGGCAAAGGCGATCAAAGCGGCCATCACTGCGCCTAAGGGAATCGCCAACCAACGCAAGCGCACATGCTCTAAATAGGCGTACATCACAATAGTGGCAAATACCACCACAAAGGCGATGTAGCCCATATCAAATCCATTAGCCCACTTAAACAGCGCACCAATCTGGGAAGTTACGCCAATAAAACCCAGATACAGCAGCAAGCCACCGCACACCCCGTCACTGGTAAGGCGCGCTAGTAAACTGCCGCCTTTACACAGCCCCAGAATCAGCCCCAAAACCCCGACCATAATGCCCAGCGCCATCGGGTGACCACCGGCGGCAACGATCAGGGGAATAAGGGGAATCAAGGGGCCGTGGGTACCGGCCAAATTAGCCGTAGGGTTAAATACCCCAGAACACAAAATAACAAACAGCAGAGCTACAACCAGCATTTCAAAGCGGACGTTCTCAATCACAAAGTCACTGGACAGTCCTAAAGGCCCTGCAAAAGCCGCAACCACCGCAGCCACCATCACGATCTTACCGATGGTAGCGGCCATGGCCGGAACCCAGTCCTCTGGCTCAAAGCGATAATCACGACCGGGTAAATTGATTCCCCAACGCCGTGGAGACATGATGGTCAGCTCATGCTCCAGATATTCAGCGCGGGTGGCAAAGGCTTCCTTCGGTTTATGAAGGTCGCGATAACTACTTAGGTTGCTATCGGTCATAGTCGTCAATTACTAAATTTTTAATTGGACGGGTTAAAATACTCTGAGACGGCAAAGCACTCATCCCGACCTTTTAGTAATTGTGATTCAGTCGCAAAACCCCTTGCTAGACAAGCTCAGTCGAAAATCACCTCAAGATAAAAACCTTAAACGCCGTATTCGGCTCGATAGGCTTCTACAGCGGGTAAGAAGGTTTTGAGTTCAGTGTCAGTGGCTAAATACTCCAACACCTGATCCAAAGCCACAATGCTGGTGACGTTCAGGCCGTAATCGCGTTCAACTTCCTGAATCGCCGATAATTGGCCTTTTCCGCGCTCCTGACGATTGAGGGCAATCAAAACTCCCGCTGCCTGCGCATCGGCCTGAGCCTGAATAATCTGCATCACCTCACGGATGGCGGTACCGGCGGTAATCACATCATCAATAATTAGGATCTTACCCTGCAAAGGCGCACCCACCAGAGAGCCACCCTCACCGTGGTCTTTGGCTTCTTTACGGTTAAAGCACCAAGGCACATCCCGCTGATACCGATCGGCTAAAGCCACGGCAGTCGCAGCGGCCAGGGGAATGCCCTTGTACGCTGGCCCAAACAGCACATCAAAATTAAGGCCGCTGTCTACAATGGCGGCTGCGTAAAAACGCCCTAGCTGTGAGAGCATGGAACCTGTGTTAAATAAACCGGCGTTGAAAAAATACGGGCTTTTGCGTCCTGACTTCAGGGTGAACTCACCAAAACGCAGTACCTGATGCTCAAGCGCAAAACGAATAAAGTCCCGTTGATAAGCGTGCATGAAAATAGGCTCCAGAAGCCGCAGATGTGGCGAAAAATACAGTCTCGGTTATCATACACGCTGAATTTTTCAGGGGCCATTTATGCGGATTATCAGCGTCAACGTGAATGGCATTCATGCAGCAACGCAGCGTGGGTTACTCAGCTGGTTGCAGGCCCAGAATGCCGATGTCATCTGTCTGCAAGATACCCGTGCCTCCGCCGTGGAGCTGGACGATCCCGCCTATCAGCTGGATGGTTATTTTCTCTACGCCTGCGACGGGGAATTTCCCGAACAGGGCGGGGTAGCACTTTATTCTCGATTACAACCCAAAGCAGTGATCATGGGGCTTGGTTTTGAACTCTCGGATCGCTATGGCCGCTACCTACAGGCTGACTTTGATAAGCTCAGTATTGCCACCTTGTTGCTGCCTTCGGGTCGGCAAACGGATGAGCATTTAAACCAAAAACTCAAGTTTATGGATGAGTTTATCCGTTATATGGATAAACAACGGCGCAAACGTCGTGAATACATCTACTGTAGTTCACTGTATGTAGCACACCAAAAGCTGGACGTTAAAAACTGGCGTGATTATCAGCAAACACCGGGTTTTTTACCGCCAGAGCGCGCTTGGCTGGATGAGTTATTCGGCAACCTAGGCTATGTGGATGCCCTGCGCGAAGTCTGCCGCGAAGGAGATTTGTATAGCTGGTGGCCTGATACCGAACAGGCCAAAATGCTCAATCTGGGCTGCCGTTTCGACTACCAGATTCTGACCTCGGGTTTACGCCGCTTTGTACGCAATGCCCGTCTGCCTCGCCAGCCTCGCTTCTCACAACATGCACCGCTGATTGTAGATTACGATTGGACGCTCAGCGTCTGATGCCTTCCTCCAGCCCGTTTTCCATAAACGGGCTGCGGCCTGCTTGAAAAATCCCCCAAGCCACCCTATATCCCACGGATGGGGTTTTCATGCCCGAACACTGTGGAGATTTTGCTTTGACCACCATCGTATCAGTGCGTCGCAATGGTAAGGTTGTTATGGGAGGTGACGGACAAGTCTCCCTCGGCAATACCGTGATGAAGGGCAACGCCAAAAAAGTACGTCGCCTATACCACGGGCAAGTGCTGGCCGGATTTGCCGGAGCCACTGCCGATGCCTTCACCCTGTTCGAGCGCTTTGAAGGCCAGTTAGAAAAGCACCAAGGCCATCTAGTGCGTGCTGCTGTAGAACTGGCCAAAGACTGGCGTACTGATCGCTCCCTCAGCCGTTTAGAAGCCATGCTAGCGGTGGCTAACAAAGATGCTTCCCTGATCATCACCGGCAACGGCGATGTGGTTGAACCCGAGCACGGACTCATCGCCATGGGCTCGGGTGGTGGCTTTGCTCAAGCGGCTGCTCTAGCCTTACTCCAGCACAACCCTGATCTCTCCGCGCGCCAGATCGCTGAAACCGCCCTTACTATTGCCGGCAGCATTTGCGTCTTTACCAACCAAAACCTGACTTTGGAGGAGCTGGATTCGGCTGAATAAGCCCATCCAGCCCTGGAGTATCCCGCATGTCCATGACGCCCCGCGAAATCGTCCACGAACTCAATCGCCACATTGTCGGTCAGGAGGATGCCAAGCGCGCCGTGGCCATCGCCCTACGCAACCGCTGGCGGCGTATGCAGCTACCCGCAGAATTGCGTCAAGAAGTAACCCCCAAAAACATCCTGATGATTGGCCCAACGGGCGTGGGTAAAACCGAAATCGCGCGCCGTTTGGCCCGACTGGCCAACGCGCCCTTTCTCAAGGTTGAAGCAACCAAGTTCACCGAAGTAGGCTATGTTGGGCGCGATGTGGAGTCCATTATCCGCGATCTGGCCGACGCGGCGCTGAAAATGCTGCGCGAACAGGAAATCCACCGCCTACGCCACCGTGCTGAAGATGCCGCTGAAGAGCGCATTTTAGATGCTCTGCTCCCCCCTGCTCGTCCAAATAACTTTAGCGACGAAGCCAACGTCCGCTCTGAAGACTCCAGCACCCGCCAACTGTTCCGCAAGCGTCTGCGCGAAGGCCAACTGGACGACAAAGAAATCGACATCGAAGTGGCCGAAGGGGTTACAGGGGTAGAAATCATGGCTCCTCCCGGTATGGAGGAAATGACCAATCAGCTACAGAACCTATTCTCAGGGCTGTCCAAAGAGCGCAAAAAAACCCGGCGCATGAAGGTCAAAGAAGCGCTGAAAATGGTACGCGACGAAGAAGCTGCCAACCTGGTCAATGAAGAAGAGCTCAAAGCCAAAGCCCTCGAAGCAGTAGAGCAAAATGGCATCGTGTTTATCGACGAGATCGACAAGGTAGCCAAGCGCGGCAACACCAGCGGCGCGGATGTGTCTCGTGAAGGCGTGCAGCGCGACCTACTACCTTTGATCGAAGGCAGCACCGTGAATACCAAACTGGGTATGGTGAAAACCGACCATATTCTGTTTATCGCCTCAGGGGCTTTCCATCTGGCCAAACCCAGTGACTTGGTGCCGGAACTGCAAGGCCGTCTGCCCATTCGCGTCGAACTCAAAGCCCTCACCCCGGAAGACTTCGAGCGTATTTTGGTCGAGCCCCACGCTTCCCTCACCGAGCAGTATCAAGCCTTGCTCAAAACCGAAGGCTTAGAGATTCAGTTTGAAGACAGCAGCATTAAACGGCTGGCGGAAATCGCTTGGCAGGTCAACGAAAAAACCGAAAACATCGGCGCACGTCGTTTACATACCTTGCTGGAGCGGTTGCTGGAAGAGGTGTCTTTTGGGGCTTCGGACATCGCCACTACCCAAGCCGGGAGCGTGCTGAATATTGATGCGGACTATGTGAATGCTCATCTGGGCGAACTGGCTCAGGATGAGGATTTATCGCGGTATATTCTCTAAAACGCCCTAAAGGCATCTGTACGCCCAATAGCTGATTACTCAAGCCATTGGGCGCTGCAAAACCAACGCTCAAGCCACTAAGGATTTAGCGCTTTAATTAAATCCGCATTAAAACGCGCCGGATCTTGCACCTGTGGCGAATGCCCTAAATCGGGGTACTCCACCAATGTGGCGTTGGGAATGGTTTTAGCCGCTTGCTTACCCAACTCGACATAATTGCCCAAGGTGGGACGAATCTCTGTTGGAGCAAAGCCTTTACCCAAAGCGGTTTTGTCGTGGGCACCGATAAACAAAGTGGTGGGCACCTTTAGTTGGGGCAGCTCATAAACAACGGGCTGATGGAGCAGCATGTCGTAGGTTAGGGCTTGGTTCCAAGCCACTAATTCTTTGCCAGAGCCCAGATACATACCGGCTTGCATCCGCGCCCAACGCTCAAACTCTGGCTTCCACGCATCGGCGTAATACACATCCATTTGGTAGCGTTTGATGCCTTCGTAGCTGGTTTTCAGCTCGTTTTCGTACCACTGTTCGACACTCACATACGGCACGCCACGGGTTTTCCAATCTTCCAAGCCAATGGGCCCCACCAAAGCTAAATGGGCCACCTCTTTGGGGTACATCAGGGCATAGCGAATGGCGAGCATTCCCCCCATAGAATGCCCCACCAGATCAATATTGGTGATACCCAAAGAAGCCAACAAAGCATGGGTATTAGCCGCTAAACCCGCCAAACTGTACTGATATTCAGCGGGTTTAGTGGATTTGCAAAAACCGACCTGATCGGGGGCAATCACACGCCAACCGGCTTCAGACAGGGCTTTGATGCTTTGCTCCCAAGTGGCGGCGCAAAAGTTTTTACCGTGCAAAAAAACCGCCGTGCGGCCATTAGCCTTACCCACAGGCGCGACATCCAGATAGCTCATCTCCAGCGCTTGCTTTTGTGAGGTGAACTGATACTGCTGCACCGGCCAAGGGTATTCAAAACCTTCTAAGCGCGGGCCATAGCTGGGGCTTTCTTGGGCTAAAACTGAGGCAGAGCAGAGGGCAAGTACAGAAGCTAAGGTACGAAATTTTAAAGGGATCATGGGCTAAATATTCCCGAGTATGAACAGAGAGCGCCTGAGTCAGGCATCGTCTTCAGACTGCATTCAGGTTATAGGATGAATGCAAAAAACTTCCGCGTGATCACTCTTAAACGACTGTAAAAAATGTGCCTTCGTTTTGCATAATGATCATCCTTTCACGATACAGCGCTTACGCGGAGGCTCTTCTATGCGTATCCCCAGCCGCATCAAGCTGCACAAAAGCATCAAAACCTTAGAGCTTTGCTACGGCGCTGACTGCTATTCCCTCAGCGCGGAATTTTTGCGCGTGCATTCACCCTCGGCAGAAGTACGGGGGCATGGCAATCCGGTATTACAGTACGGCAAACAGCAGGTCGCCTTAGAAAATCTGGAGCCGGTGGGCCAGTATGCCCTCAAACTGAGCTTTGACGATGGCCACGATACCGGCCTGTATTCTTGGGATTATTTGGAGCATCTGGCCACCCACCAAGCTGAGTTATGGGCGGAATACCTAAACGCCTTACATCAGGCGGGTAAGTCCCGTGACCCTCAGGTTTCTGTGGTGCAGCTCAGCTAATTCGCTCCGCCAACAACAGCAGATTGCGGGGGGTTAATTCGGGGGCACAAAAAGCTCCAAGCTGTACCCGATACCCCTGTTCCTCCAGAAACAGCACTTGATCCAGTACCAGCCACAGCTCCAAAGGCCGCCGGAACAGATTGCGTACCCGCTCTAAGTTGCGCACCTTGGCCAAACGCCGCCAGCCTTGGACTTCTAAGGTGCTCCAATCCTGTTGTGGTGGGACTTGAACCCCGCGTAATGCGCCTAGGTCTTGGCAATAATCCGCAAAGGGCTTGTGCAGCCATTGCGCGGATACAGAAGGCATAGGCAAATATTCATCAGATTGACGAATCTGGCGTTGCAATAAATCAAAGGCCAATCGCCACGCCATAGACTGATCGCGCTGCCGCCGCACCCGCGCCCCAGCGGTAACGGTTTCCCGGATCGGTAGGCGTAAATCCTCGGCACTCAGCCTTAATTCAGTCTTTTGGGCTTGGGCGGATAGCGGCTGATACATAGGCTCGCTGCTGCGGTTGTAACAGCAAGGAGCAAGGGCCATTTGCCGACACTCCTTGCGCACAACTTGCCTTAACAATTGCCGATGCAACAGACCGCAGGCGTGCAAAGCCACGGGCGTAGATTCAGAAGACAGGTGCAAGCCCACGTCATCCGCTAATACATCCTGCTGGATATGCTGGGCCGAGATTGACCAACGTTGGCTCAGTTGCGCACCGGCAGCCACCAACTCGGCATCGTATTCCAAACAGGTCAGCGGCTTTTCAGCTTGCTGAGCCAATAAACGCCCTAAATGACCTTTGCCAGAACACCAATCCACCCAATGCTGTACCGGCTGAGTAAAATTCAGATGAGCGGCAAAAGCTTCGATTTGCTGTGCTTTGCGCCCCGGAATATCGGTGCTGAGGTGGGCGCTTAAACGCGGCGGCGCACTGACCTGAGTTAAGGAAGGCAAAGCGGTTAACGCCTGAGCCTGCGCCCACCAATCTCCGAAGGGCGCAGGGGCTTGGAGGTATTCTAAAGACTCGGCCTGCTCCAATGTCTGCTGGCGCAACCATTGGGCTAAGCACGGATACAGAGCCTCCCAAGGCAAACTTAGGTGCATAAAGGGTTGAGGCCGCCATAGGTTTTGATGCTGCACCAGCCACTGATCTAACGCCCAAAAACGTTCCGCCCACGCCATGCTGTTGCCTTAATATCCATGAAAAATGTCTGCTGTTGAGGCCCGCGTTGAAACTGATAGTAGTAAAAAGCCTTTCAGGCTAATAGGTTAGAGCAGTTTTATCTCAGCGCTGATTGCGCGCACGTTCGATCAATAACCACATAGGAACCTTGTCAGTGCACACTAGAGCGAGCAACAACGAGCCGTGAAATGCGTAACCTCTGCCATGCTTGCATGCAAAACGGCTCCTTGCACACACCTAGCTCACACAAATCTGTACTGACGGGCCATACAGTGTGGCGCGTATTGCCAGCAGTGTGGCGTATATCGCATATCGGCAATCGTGATTCAGGGCTAAACTGTCACCACACGCCAGAGCCTGTCTGGTCATTATCGACAGCAGAAGCATTCCCATGGCACGTAATCTTACTTTTTCCCTAGACATCGGCTGGCGCACGCTGTTAAAGGATTTCGGCCTACAGCCCGAATACGTGCTGCGCAAGGCTGGGCTGCCCGAAGACTTGTTTTCCCGCGCTGGGTATGGGCTCGACACAGACGAGTACTTCCGCTTCTGGCACGCGCTAGAGTTGGAGGCTGGCGATGCTATGTTTCCTTTACACTTGGTTGAGATAGTGTCGGCTGAAGTGTTCGACCCGCCTCTGTTCGCTGCCTTGTGCAGTGCCAACCTGATGCAGGCAGTACAACGCCTAGCCAAGTACAAGCAACTTGTGGCACCCATGAACTTAGAGGTGAACGTAAACCGGGCAGGCGTGTTGACAGTATCGCCACGCTGGCTGCCGGTGCAGACTGAGCTGCCGTACTCGCTACAGGTAGCCGAGCTTGCATTCTTCCTGCGGCTAGCCCGGCTAGCAACGCGCGAACCCGTGCAGGCTCTGCGGGTTGTGTTACCGCAGCTTCCGCCCAATGGCTACGCACGGCGCTTCGAAAGCTTCTTCGGTGTACCCGTGCGGCACGGTGAGCCCCCCTGCATCAGCTTTGCCGCAGTCGATGCTTTGCGCCCCTTTCTGACCCTGAATGAAGGCATGTGGTGCGTATTCGAACCCGACCTGCGCCGCCGGCTCAGTGAACTTGATGCAGTAGCCACCACAGCTGAGCGCGTACGCGCCGTGCTACTGGAGTTGTTGCCCAGCAATGCCGCCACCATCGAGAAGACAGCCGAGCGCTTAGGGTTGAGCAAACGTACCCTGCAGCGCCGCTTAAAAGACGAGGGAGAGAACTTTCGCGCGCTCGTCAATGCCAGCCGGGAAAGCCTAGCCCGCCATTATCTGGGCAACACCAACATGTCCGGTAGCGAGATCGCCTTCTTGCTGGGCTTCGAAGATCCAAACTCCTTCTACCGCGCCTTCCAAAGCTGGACTGGGCAAACACCCGATACTGCCCGCCACGCCATGCGCTTGAATTTAACTGGAATGAGCTATGACGATGCCAAGTGAACAACGCACCGTGCTGCTGGCCGGTGCGACCGGACTCGTGGGCAGCTTTATGCTACAGGCCCTGTTGATCGACCCAAGCGTCGCACAGGTGCATACCCTGAGCCGCAGGCCCCTGACAATCCGTCACCCCAAGCTGCAGACTCACCTAGTAGACTTCACCTGCCTGCCCGAGCTGCCACCGGCTGATGAGGTATACCTAGCCCTAGGTACTACGATCAAGGTGGCAGGAAGTAAAGCGGCCTTCCGTGCAGTAGACTTCGACGCCAACTTAGCCGTAGCCCAGGCTGCATTCGCGGCGGGTGCACGGCGGGTAGGGCTTATCAGCGCCGGAGCGGCAAACGCTAAGTCGACCATGTTTTACAACCGCGTCAAGGGCGAACTGGAAGATGCGCTCAAGGCCATGCCCCTCACAGCTCTAGTAATCGCGCAACCTTCGTTGCTGCTGGACTACCGCGACGGCCTAGGCCAGCCGACACGCTACGGTGAGATCATCGCAATTCCCATTGCCAAGCTGCTTGCACCCATCCTGCCCGGCGCGTACAAGCCCGTGCACGCTCGGGCCGTTGCTCAAGCACTGGTGCGAACCCTGCCCACGGCCCAGGGCGTGGTTGCTCTCCCATCCAACGTGCTGGCCCGCCTCGGTGCAGAGCGGGCTTGAGGTGAGAAAGCATTTGTACCCCTGATGCTGGGGGCGTTCACAGATGTGCCCAAATCCACACAACAAAGGTTAGCCCTCTATGGTGAAGCCCCCTCCAGCCTCGCCTATGCGAAGACAGGTGAGGGCCCGGTCGTGCATGTAGAAGCAGTGCTTGACCCAGACAGCATGAATATCACCTACCGATGTGTGGCGCTAGACACGCCACGTTCAGAAAGCCCATTGACTGGCATAGCGCCCAACACAATGGCGCAAATAGCAAGCCGCTTGGCACAGGATGCGAGACCTGACTTTAGCCTTTCCTGAAAAACTAACAGCAACCTAACAAGCGAGGTACAGCATGTTCACCAAAGGAAAGAAGATGGCCTTAGTCACCGGCGCATCGTCAGGCATGGGCAAAGCCATTGCCAAACGATTGATCCAAGATGGCTACCAAGTCTATGTGGCCGCACGCAGCGTCGATAAGATGGCGGATCTAGCCCAACTAGGCGCACAGCCTCTGCGCATGGATGTCTCCAAGGACGAGGAGATTATCGCCGGTGTCAACACTATCCTCGCCCAGACGAGTGGCGTGGATGTACTGGTCAACAATGCCGGCTTCGGCCTATACGGCCCGGTGGAAGAAATAGGCATTGATGAAGCACGCTACCAGTTCGAGGTCAATCTCTTCGGTGCGGCGCGACTCACTCAATTGCTGCTACCCACTATGCGGGCCAAGCGCTCTGGCTACATCGTCAACATCACCTCAATGGGCGGCAAAATGTATAGCATCCTAGGTGCTTGGTACCATGCGACCAAGCATGCACTAGAAGGCTGGTCGGATTGCCTACGCTTGGAGGTCAGCGAGTTCGGCATCAAGGTCGTGATCGTTGAGCCTGGCGTGATCGAGACAGGTTTTGGCGATGTCGCCACGGACAGTATCGTCAAGCGCTCGGCCATCGGCCCTTATGGTCGACTAGTGCAGATGGTGGCCCAGTCGATCAAAAACACCTATGGACATGGCACAGGCAGCGATCCGCGCGTCATTGCAGACGTAGTCTCCAAAGCCGTCGCCAGCAGTAAGCCCAACACGCGCTATGCAGCCGGCAAGTTCGCCAAAATGCTGATCCACATGCGCATCTGGCTAGGCGACCGTATGTTCGACCGTATCATTCTCAGCCAGACCCGCTGAGACTCCAAGGCCGTTTTCCCAACGTAGAGCATTCGATATGGTACCGAAAGTTTGGTTCATCATGGCACCCCACGCAGATTCAGATGCATATGGGCACAGGCGGCCAAACACGCAGTGACAAAGTAGCGGCCCAAGTGCATCAGCATCACGGCCATATCCAGGCGTTTCGCATCTTTAACCTTCGTCCGGCCAATGATCAAGATGATGTTGCAATCCTCTCCTAATACCCTCTCCACCCCTTCTTTTGGGGAGGGGTGATGGAAGATTGTGGTGTTCTGACGCACCCTTGATTAGACTCTAAGCAGTTCTTGTCGGGGTGCCTTAACGCAGAGGCTGAGATCGGACAGTTCCGGATCCCGTTGAACCTGATCGGGTTAAGGCCCGCGTAGGGAACAAGAAACGCCTTTGGGCGTGCCTCCTTGCATCAGGTTCACTCCGACAGCCCAGAGGAGTCAACCGATGTCCAGCGAAGCCCCGAAAAACCTCAGCGAATACGCACAGGTCGATCAACAGTCCGTGCAGCCCTTCCCGCGCTCGCGGAAAATCTACGTTCAAGGATCGCGGCCTGACATTCGCGTGCCGATGCGTGAAGTCAGCTTAGACGTGACACCCACGGCTTTTGGCGGGGAAATCAACCCACCGGTCACCATTTACGACACCTCCGGCCCCTACACCGACCCCACCGCCGTCATCGACGTGCGCAAAGGTCTGGCCGATGTGCGCTCACGCTGGATTGAGGAGCGCGGCGATACTGAAAAACTGCCGGGCCTGTCCTCCGAGTTTGGCCAACGCCGTCTGTCTGACCCCGAACTGACCGCCATGCGCTTTGCCCATGTGCGCAATCCGCGCCGCGCTAAGTCAGGCCAAAACGTCAGCCAGATGCACTACGCGCGCAAAGGCATCATCACCCCGGAGATGGAATACGTCGCCATCCGCGAGAACATGAAGCTGGCCGAGGCCCGCGAAGCCGGTTTGCTGATTGCCCAGCATCCGGGGCAAAGCTTTGGCGCGTCCATCCCCAAAGAAATCACCCCCGAGTTTGTGCGCTCTGAAGTCGCCCGTGGCCGCGCCATCATCCCCGCCAACATCAACCACGTTGAGCTGGAGCCGATGATTATTGGCCGCAACTTCTTGGTGAAGATCAACGGCAACATCGGCAACTCGGCTTTGGGTTCCTCCATTGAGGAAGAAGTGGCCAAGCTGACCTGGGGCATTCGCTGGGGTTCGGACACCATCATGGACTTGTCCACCGGCAAGCACATCCACGAAACCCGCGAATGGATCATCCGTAACTCGCCGGTGCCCATTGGTACGGTGCCCATCTACCAAGCGCTGGAAAAGGTCGGCGGTATTGCCGAAGACCTGACCTGGGAGCTGTTCCGCGACACCCTGATTGAGCAGGCCGAACAGGGTGTGGATTACTTCACCATCCACGCCGGTGTGTTGCTGCGCTATGTGCCCCTGACCGCCAAGCGCGTGACCGGCATTGTGTCGCGCGGCGGTTCCATCCTCGCCAAATGGTGTTTGGCTCACCATAAGGAAAACTTCCTCTACACCCACTTTGAGGACATCTGCGACATCATGAAGGCCTACGATGTAGCCTTCTCCCTCGGTGACGGCCTGCGCCCCGGTTCGGTGGCGGATGCCAACGATGCCGCCCAATTCGGTGAGCTGGAAACCCTCGGCGAACTGACCAAGCTGGCGTGGAAGCACGAGGTGCAGACCATCATCGAAGGCCCCGGCCATGTGCCCATGCACCTGATCAAGGAGAATATGGACAAGCAGTTGGAGTGCTGTGACGAAGCGCCCTTCTACACCCTAGGCCCGCTGGTGACCGACATTGCCCCCGGCTATGACCACATCACTTCCGGCATCGGCGCGGCGATGATCGGTTGGTACGGTTGCGCCATGCTCTGCTACGTCACCCCCAAAGAGCACCTTGGCCTGCCGAATAAGGATGATGTCAAAACCGGCATCATCACCTACAAGCTGGCGGCCCACGCGGCGGACTTAGCCAAAGGCCATCCGGGGGCGCAAATCCGTGACAATGCCCTGTCCAAAGCGCGCTTCGAATTCCGTTGGGATGACCAATTCAACCTCGGCCTTGATCCCGATACCGCGCGCAGCTACCACGACCAAACCTTACCTAAAGAATCAGCCAAGGTGGCGCACTTCTGCTCCATGTGCGGGCCGAAGTTCTGCTCCATGAAGATCACCCAAGAGGTGCGCGACTACGCCAAAGAACACGGCATGAGCGAAGAAACCAAAGCCATCGAAGTAGGCTTTAAAGAGCAGGCCGAACGCTTTAAGGATGAAGGATCGAAACTGTATAAGCCGGTTTAACGCCTAGAGCAGTAACGAAAACCCCCAGTCTAAGCTGGGGGTTTTTGGTGGGGGATAACCTAAGTTATCAATCGCGATGGTGTTTCTTGTAATGGCCATGAGCGTAGCCACGGCCCGGATGGCGGTGACCGTCGTAGTAGCGACGATCATCATCCCGGTAACGACGGCGATCACGACGGTCGTCATCATCATTATCGGCATAGGCATTACCCAGCGCGCCACCCGCGGCACCCCCCACAGCGGCACCAATCACACCGCCTGTACTGCCCCCCATACCTCGGCCCAGTACGTTACCACCGGCAGCGCCCAGTGCGCCCCCAATGGCGGATTCAGTGCGGTTGCCTTTATGGGAGCCAAGAGCACCACCGGCGGCGCCACCAACGCCTGCGCCAATGGTCGAGCCTGTAGAGCCTCCCATTGATCCACCGACAATGCTGCCCAGCGCACCGCCGAGGGCACCACCGATAGCGGTTTCAGTTTTTTCGCCTGCCATTAGGGGGGCACTCAGCGATAGGCTGAGACCCAAGCCGAGCAGGAGTGCAGGTAGGCGTTTCATGGAAATGTCCTCTCCAAAATTGAGGGCGACCGCAGTAGCCTAAATAGCTACCTTTCTTACTGATTAGAGGATGAGGCGCAAAAATAGTTCCGACCTCCTATCAATGGAGCGGGCAAATGGATCATCCGTGCCCATCCACTAAGCACTGGAATCGGCTGGTAATAAGGAGGCAACTACGCCAAAGAACAGGCTAAACGCATTAAGGATGCAGGCTCCAAATTGTATAAATCAATGTAAAAACCCAATGAACCTCAGCAGGCATTCGGTAGTATGCCCACTGAGGGTTTCCCACAGGATGTTGAGTCGTGATTGCTTTGCCTGAACCTCAGTTTGAGCTGTTATGCCGCATGGCCCGAACCCTGTTTGAGGTTCCGGTGGTTCTGCTCTACCTTCCTAACGCCCAGCGTTATTGGCTGGATTGCGCTCCTGAAGTGCAGGCCTCGGCTTGGGATTGGCTGATGCAACCGGAAAACAGTCTCAAACTAGGGAGTGCCTTGCTCTGGATAGCGGACACACAAACCCATGAAGTTTTCCGAACCGGCCCCCAGATTTACCTCACACCCAGCGTGCGTTTTATAGCCCATGCTCCCTTTGGCACGCCAGAACTCGGCGGTTGGCTGCGATTATTCGACACCCACCCCCATAGCACCTCAGCGCAAGCCCTGTCTCAGCTTGAACATCTAGCGGCAATGGCCCACCAATGGCTGAATCTGTGGACAACTGCCGAATCGGCCCTAACCCGAGAGGCTCAATTTCGCCTATTAACCGAAACCTCAACCGATACCATTGTGCGCGGCAATTTAGACGGCGTGCGGTTGTATATCTCCCCCTCAGTGAAAACTCTATTGGGCTATAAGCCTGAGGAGTTGATTGGCCGTAAAGCCATTGAATTAACCCACCCGGAGGATGCCCTCGCGTTTAAAGCCCTGATGCAAGAGGTACGCGAAGGCCGTTTAGAAGTCGGCACTACTGAACAGCGTCAGCGGCACAAAAACGGCACTTGGGTTTGGTTAGAAGCCTCGGTACGCCTCACCCGCGACCCCACAACCGGCATTCCCGACGGTTATGTGGCCTCTGTACGCGGGATGGATCGGCGCAAGGCGCTGGAAACCCAGTTAACCTATTTGGCCTCCTACGACAGCCTCACCGGACTGGCCAACCGAGCGTTATTCAACCAACAATTGCACGAAGCTTTAACCCAAATTCAGGCCGATAAATCCTTTGCTTTGTTGTTTATGGATATTGATCACTTTAAGCAGATCAACGACACCTACGGACATCAAGCGGGGGATGCTTTGCTGCAAGAAGTAGCCCAGCGTTTTCGAGCGGCTTTAAGGTCTAGGGATCAGCTAGCCCGCTTGGGTGGCGACGAATTTACCCTTCTGCTTGAGGCCAATCGTACTGAAGTTGCGTTACTGGCCGAGCGACTGATTGCCAGTATTTCTCAGCCCGTTTCATACGGTGCTTTAGACATTTCAGTGGGGCTGAGCATCGGTATTGCCTGCATTCCTGAACACGGACAAGACTCAGAAACGCTGCTATCAGCCGCTGATCAAGCCCTATATCAAGCCAAACGAGCCGGTAAAAATACCTTTCGTTTTTTTAACCAGCCTTAAAACCTTACCTCCTTAAAAACACAGGCCTCAAGCGGCATAGATCCATTTAACGCCTACATCCTTTCACTGGATTAAAAGTGACTGAGGTCTCTTTTTCACCATCCTGTGCTTTTATCACGAAGTATTCCTATTTATAGTGAGCAATCTAAGCATCGCCACTAGAGGCTTGATGCTTGCATAGGATGGGCTTGACTGTGGCTGATGATCTTGATCAGTTATTTCGCCTATATCACCGTGAGCTGCGGCACCTGGCTTATAAACGCGTCGGTGACCCCGAATTAGCTGCGGATTTGGCACAAGATACCTTTGTACGCTACGCAGGCTTTACCCAAAAACAACCCAACCAGCCCATTAATCAGCCCCGCTACTTTCTTTGGCGCATTCTAAGCAACCTGATTACCGACTTTGGCCGCAATCGAGTCCGCTGTGGGGAACATGCACTGCTGGATGAAGTAGCGGCCGAGCTTTATGATCCGCAGCCTAATCCCGAACAACTGCTGGAACTGCGTCAACAACTGACCTTACTCCACCAAGCTTTGAACGAGCTGTCCCCGGCTTGTCGAGATGCCTTATTACTCAATCGCGTGGAAGGTTTAAGCCATGTGGCGATTGCCAAACGCTTGGGCGTATCTCCTAGCATGGTCTGTAAGTACATCATGCGCGCCTTACGTCACTGCATCCGGCATCTGGGTTTAGTGGACCAATGAACTAAAGCTATGCCCAAACCCTCCGACGAAGAACTGGATCAATCCTTACCACCATTGATTGAAGAAGCCCTGCAATGGCTGGTACGTCTACACGCAGGTGATGCCCGTGACACTGACTGGGAAGCTTACGAGTGTTGGTGCCAAACGAGTACCGAGCACCAAGCGGCGGCCCAAACCGCAGAGCACCTGTGGCAACAACTGGGTAGCTTACAACGTCCACCCCGGCGGCGTTTACTTCCTATGGTAGCTTTGATGCTGACGCTGGGTTCGGCTTCCCTCTTGCTATGGCAAGGACAAGAACAGGGTTGGATGGCAGACTATCAAACCTCCGTGGGAGAACACCGACGGCTGCAACTAGCCGATGGCTCCCTGCTCGAACTGGCTCCGCAAACCCGTGTGGATTTGGATTTCAATGATCAGCAGCGGATCGTACACCTCTACACCGGAGAGCTGCATGTACAAGTCGCTAAAGACCCCACGCGTCCCTTTCTCGTTACAGCGGCTGGAGGTCAAATTCGCGCGCTGGGAACCGGCTTTGATGTACAACGTACCGCTGAACAGGTTCAACTGATCGTCACTGAACATGCTGTCCAAGTACAGATAGACCAGCAACAAGCTGAAGTTCAGGCCGGACAAAGGCTACAGTACAACGCACAGGGATTATCTGTCCCCGTCCCAGTGGATGTCAGAAGCGCCACCGCATGGCGACGGGATCGCTTGGTGTTTGATGGGCAACCCTTGGGCCAAGTACTGGACGCACTATCCCGTTATCATTCGGGACTTTTGTGGGTACCGGATAAAGACTTACGTCAATTACCGGTTACGGGGTTATTCGATACAAAAAACCCCCAAGCCCAACTGGAATTGCTGGAGCGCTCCTTGCCTATCCGCATTCGTCGCCTGCCTTGGTTAACGCTGATTGAGCGCGACGACCAACACCCCTAAACACCTCTTCCTCAAAAATTTTTCACACCCCACTGTCAGGTTTTTAAACATCAGCGTCTTCTTTGTTGAGATTAATTTTCAATACGCCAATCAGGCGGGGAAGACAGTATGCGGCAATCTTTTAAACCTACGCTTATCTATTTAGCCCTCAGCGCAGCTACCAGCTTTTTGATCGGCAATAGCCTCGTCAGTCACGCCGCTGAACAGACTCAACAAATCAGCACTCAAAATTTCAACATTGCTCCCGGCCCCTTAGGACAAGTGCTCACCCGCTTTAGCGACCAGAGCGGACTGCGTTTAATCGTAGCCAGTGAACTGCTGGCAGGCCATCAAAGCCCCGGACTCAAAGGTCAATACAGTATTCAACAGGGTTTACAGCAGTTATTGGCGGATACCGGTTTAGTGGGCACCCTAACCGGCGATACGCTGCTGATTGAACAGGTTAGCGACCTAGGCGATCCCCTCAGTTTGGATATGATGCGGGTGGAAGATAACCAACTCGGCACCATCAGCGAGAAAACAAAATCCTATACGCCGGGGACTATTGCTACCTCGACTCGTCTGGTCTTAACTCCACGCGAAACGCCGCAAACGGTTACCGTCATCACCCGCCAGCATATGGATGACTTTAACCTGACTGACATCGACAAAGTCATGCAGCACACACCAGGTATTACGGTGAATACCCTCGACTCTGAGCGCACCCAGTACTACGCCCGAGGCTTTCCCATTACCACCTATCAGTACGACGGTATTCCCATTCAGCGTAACGCGGCCTACGCCTCAGGCAACAACTTGAGCGATATGATTATTTACGACCGGGTGGAAATCCTAAAAGGAGCCACCGGCTTAACCACAGGCGCAGGAACACCGGGCGCGACCCTAAACCTGATCCGTAAAAAACCTACCTACGAGCTGTCCGGCCATATGACGGCGGAAGCCGGTTCTTGGGACAATTACCGCACAGAAGTGGACATAGGCGGCCCCTTAAACGAGAGCGGCAGTATTCGGGGACGATTCGCCAGTGCCTTTCAAGATAAGCACTCCTACCTAGATCATTACAAACGCCAAAATAAAGCCTATTACGGGATTATGGAGTTTGACTTGTCCCCCGCTACGCTTCTAACGGCGGGCTTTGATTACAACAAAAGCATTCCCACAGGCTCCAGTTGGGGCGGTATCCCCATCTTGGACAGCAAAGGTAATGAAGTAGAGGTTTCTCGCTCCTTCAACCCCGGAGCCTCTTGGGCCAGTTGGGAGCAATACAGCCACTCCTTTTTCACTCAGCTAGATCACCAATTCGATAACGGCTGGACGGGACGAGCCTACTACACCTTTCAAGTCAACGGCTACGATGCCCAATTAGGCTCGGCCTTTGGCTCACCCGATGTGGATAACGACAACAGCAGCTACCTGATTGCAGGACGTTATCGCGGTAAAACCAAAAGTCACTCCGGGGAAATTTATGCCAGTGGCCCCTTCCAATTTCTTGGCCGAGAACATGAATTAGTGCTAGGAGCCAGCCTCTATCGCAACCATTGGAAAGGCAAAAGCTTCAACTACAGCAGTGAAGGCATTGGCAACTACTATCAATGGAACGGGGAATCCAACAAGCCGGATTGGGGCAGTGTGCAAAGCCGTAACGACGAGCTGACCCTGCAAAAAGCGGTATACGCCACCGCACGCTTTAAACCCACGGATGACCTGTCCTTGATTTTGGGCAGCCGAATTACCAACTACCACCTCAGCCGTGACTACCACTCCCGCAGCACCGGCGAGGTGACTCCCTATGTCGGTGTCATCTACGATCTGAACGACACCTACTCCCTATACGCCAGCTACACCAGCATCTTTATGCCCAGCACCTATAAAGACAAAAACGGCAGCCTGCTGGAACCCAATGAAGGCGACAGCTACGAGGCGGGTATTAAAGGGGAATGGTTCAACGGTCGCCTGAATGCCAGTTTGGCCTATTTTGAAATCCGCGAAGATGATCGAGCGGAGTACGTGGACTATAACTACGAAACCAACGAGTCCATTTATGAAGCCATGAAAGCCAAAACCAAAGGGATTGAGCTAGAAATGACCGGTGAGTTGGCACCGGGCTGGAACATTCAAACCGGCTATACCTACAAGATCATTAAGCGCGATCGGGACAATAAGAAACTCTCTACCGACGAACCCGAACACCTGTTCAAAGTCTTTACCACCTATCGTTTACCCGGTGCTTGGAACAAGTTGATGGTTGGCGGAGGTGCGGAATATCACGGCAGTACCTGGAGTGAGATCAGCAACCCCGCCAAGGACTGGGCTACCGAGCAATACAGCCAAGAGGCCTATTGGTTAGCCAATTTGATGGCCAAGTATCAATTCACCGATAAGCTATCCACTACGTTAAATATCAATAACTTATTTGATAAGTACTACTACACCAACATCAATTTCTATGCGAACAAAGCCTATGGTGAAAAGCGCAATATGATGCTGACCACCCGCTGGGATTTTTAACGTCTCCATAATCCCCCCAAAAGCAAAGCTTAGGCTTTGCTTTCTATATTCGGCACTCTTTTCTAACTTAGGCCTCAAGCTATAGCAGCACTTGACATCCTCCCCGCCCTAAAGGACGGGGATTCCCACTGCTGGACGGCCATGCCCGACCGCGAGAATATTCTTAGCCGCGTTGATATCGCGGTCGTGCCTGACACCACAGGCGCTGCATGTCCATTCTCTTATTCCAAGTCCTGCGATACCTTTCGGCCTTGAATCGGGCAATGCGCCGCAATTCGAGCAGGTTTGGGTGGTGTACGCCTCGTTCACTGCTTTAAAAACAATGCCTGCGCCCGCGCACTTGTATTCCAGCATGGTTTTGAGCAGGCCCCATCCCGCATCCAGTACGGATTTGGCCATCTTGGTTTGAGTGAGTGAGGAAGATTTCACATTACCAACGTAGATTGCACCGGCACGGTTCACCAGTTGCCGCGTGAATTTGTGTAGTGCATCTTTACGTCGGTTGGCGATTTTGGCGTGGATTGCCTGCACGCGCTTTTTATTTCTGGCGCGTTGGGCAATGGCCAGTTTGGGCTCTAAATCACGGTAGAAACGCCCCGCTTCCAGTTTCGTGCCATCGGAGCAGGTGGCCGTGTCTTTTAAGCCTAAGTCGATGCCGATCTTATCCTGACCTGTTGGAACAGCAGTATCCACTTCAACCACTACATTAAAATACCAGCGGCCTCGGGCATCTTCGTTAAAGCTGCCGGAACGGAACTGATATTGGCTCAAGCCATAGGAGTCCCACACTTTGAAGTAATAGCTATTGTGGTAGACCTGCCCGTTCTTCCAGCGTGCCGCGCCGGTATTGATGGGTATCCAGCCCAGCGAACGCCGAACCCCGCCCGATTTGCGCCAGTTCAGGCGCAACTTTTTAAACTGCTTGCGGCGCGTGACGTATTCGCGGGCAATCTCTTGTAAGGTTTGAGAGTGCAGCCCCAATTCTTTGTTCGCGCCTTTGGTGTAAGGATGCAGGTCAAAGGCAGACAAAAACCGACCCCGCTCCCGAATGGATCGGGCGCTGAGTTCGTTCAGGTAGTTCCAGACAAAGTTCACACTCCGAGCCATCTGCTGAAGGAGCGGAGCATGCTTATCTCGAACCCGAACTTTGAGGGTCTTGGTCTGTTTCATAGGTCAATGCTCACTGAATTAAGACCCCCTTTAGGGAGGCTACGCCTCCCGCGCTATCCATCCCCGTACTAAAGTACGGGATTTTTCGCGCAAGACTGATAAGATGTTCGCTGAATTCAGCCTTGGGGTTTACTCATCAAATAAATCGGCGTGGGTTCCAGCTCTCACGAAAATGATCTGCTCTACCTTAGAGTCTTTAACGATTCGGTAGATCAGCAAAAAATCACCTCCGATGTGGCATTCACGATAGCTATCCCAATTCCCTTTTAGAGGATGATCTAACCACTCAGCACTCAATGACCCATCGTTGGCGACAAGTAGCACCATAGCCTCTTTAAGCCTGTTTAGATCAAAGCGACCTGAGCGTGAAAGACGCTCCCAATCCTTCAAAAAGGTTTTGGAGTAATCTGAGGTACGCGGCAATGCAGCCCCTTTATTACTGGCTATTTTTTTCGAGGTCATCAAACAGATCGTCAGCCGACTTAAAACGGGCTTTGCGCGCTTGAGCTATCTGCTCTGCTTCAGCCATCGCCGCCTGAGTTTTTGCGTTAGGAACCTTTAGCTCTAAAGGAAATGCTTGATCCCTAGCCACGCGCCGCAAAAAAATACGTACCGCTTCCGACATGCTCATGCCCATAGCGTCAAAAGCAGCACTGGCTTGGGCTTTAGTATCCTCATCAACACGGATGTGCAACATAGAGGTATTGGTGGCCATACTGCCTCCAAAAATGAAGTGTTTTTAAATTGTATATCAAAAGAGATACAAGATAAAAAATACCCACCACCATTACACGAAGGCCCCGCTCTGAACTCTGAGTTTATCGAAGAGGCGAAGAGCGGGGAGAAAGAGCATAAAGCTGAGCACCAATCTCACAGAGAGTAGCTACCCTCTATGGGCTTTAGTTACACCAAAACTTACAGCACCTGAGCGCTAAAGCTCGATACCTCTGTCAGCTCTAACACCAAGCGATCATTCGGATTTAAGGGGCCGACACCGGCAGGGGTTCCCGTCAAAATCACATCGCCAGGTACTAAGCTAAAATGACCCGCAATGTACTGAATCAGCGGCAAAATACCGGTAATCATGTCTTGGCTGTTCCCCTCTTGGCGCACCTCACCGTTGATGCTCAAACGAATGCCGATGTTCTCCAGATCGCTAATAGCACTACTGGGTACAAAGGGCGCTAATACGCCCGCTCCATCAAAGCTTTTGGCCAGCTCCCAAGGGTAGCCTTTTTCTTTAAGTTTGGTCTGTACGTCACGCAGGGTCAGATCCAGAGCAGGAGCAAAGCCTGAAATAGCGTCCAGCACTTCTTCTTCGTTAGGATGCGGGGACAAAGGTTTGCCGATCAACACCGCAATCTCAGCCTCATAATGCACCGTGCCACGATCTTTAGGGATGCTAAAGCCGCCTTCCAAAGGCACGACACAACTACCGGGCTTGATGAACAACAGTGGCTCAGTAGGCACAGGATTATTCAGTTCTTTGGCATGTTCCGCGTAATTACGCCCGATACAAACCACTTTGCCGAGGGGAAAGTGGATCGGGGTGCCATCCGTGTATTGATGCTTGTAGCTCATACGGGCTCCTGAAAAGACTCCAAGGGAGTCGCTAGACACACGAAAGCCATCCGGGGTAGCCAGTCTGGCCGAGTTATGGAGTTCAGCCGATAGGCTAAAACCCCTTCTTTTATATCCTTGTTAGGCGAAGATTTTGCCGGGGTTCATAATCCCCTTAGGATCAAAAACGGCTTTAATCGCTTTCATCACCGCAATTTCTTCAGCGGAGCGACTGTAGCCTAGATAGTCGCGCTTCGTCATGCCCACGCCGTGCTCGGCGGAGATGGAGCCGTTGTATTTCTGCACAGTTTCAAACACCCACTTATTCACCGTAGCGCACTTGGCAAAGAACTCTTCTTTGGGCATGGCATCCGGTTTCAGGATGTTCAGATGCAGGTTGCCATCACCAATGTGGCCGAACCAAACGATCTCAAAATCTGGGTACTGTTCGCCAACGATGGCATCAATTTCCTTCAAGAAGGCTGGAACCTTGGCAATAGTGACCGAAATATCGTTTTTATAGGGTGTCCAATGGGAGATGGTTTCTGAGATGTATTCGCGCAACTTCCACAGATTCTGGAGCTGCTGCTCGCTTTGGCTCATCACTCCATCCAACACCCAGCCTTGCTCCATGCAATACTCAAACAGCTCTAAGGCAGCCTCGGTGACGGCTTCACTGCTGGCTTCAAACTCCAGCAAGGCGTAGTAAGGGCAGTCAGTTTCAAAGGCAGGGGGCACGTCACCACGAGCCAGAACCTTGGCCAGTGCTTTGTCGGAGAAGAACTCAAAAGCGGTCAGATCAATGCGGCCTTGGAAGGCGTGCAGCACCGGCATGATGGCTTCTAAATCGGGCGTACCCAATACCATAGCGGTTAGGTTTTTCGGCGTGCGCTCTAAGCGCATGCTGGCTTCGACTACAAAGCCTAAAGTGCCTTCGGCACCGATAAACAATTGGCGTAGATCGTAGCCGGTGGCGTTTTTCACCAGATCCTTATTTAGCTCCAGTATCTCGCCTGCACCGGTGACTACTTTCAAGCCGGCGACCCAGTTACGGGTCATACCGTAGCGGATTACTTTAATCCCACCGGCATTAGTGCCGATATTGCCACCAATTTGGCTGGAACCAGCAGAGGCAAAATCCACCGGGTAATACAGCCCTTTTTCTTCAGCAAAATTTTGCAGTTGCTCCGTTACCACACCGGCTTGACAAAGCACCGTGCGGTCAAACTCGTTAAAGTCCAAAATCCGGTTCATATAGTCGAAGGACACTACTACTTCACCGTTTGCAGCCACCGCCGCGGCTGACAACCCGGTACGGCCACCCGAAGGCACTAGCGCTACTTGATGGGCATTAGCCCAGCGCACAATGGCCTGTACTTCTTCGATGGTTTTAGGGAATACAATGGCAGAAGGAGCCGGCGGAAATTGCTTAGTCCAGTCTTTACCGTAGGCTTCGAGGGAGCTGGCATCGGTTAGTACCTTACCGGGCTCAACCAATGATTTGAGGGATTCGATCAGGCTGGGGTCAATCATGCTGGGAACTCTCATGAAATTCATGTTCACCCTGAACAGCCTTCAGGCTACAGAGGAGTGAATCTAGGGTCGCCTATGCTAGCATACGGACTCAAACAAGGTGCCCCGCCTGCCGTACCATGCCACTGGCCAGCCTCCGTCGGACACCACCGTCTTTTTAGACTTTGCAAAAGGTTCCTCGCAGATGAGCAAAACCTCTCTCGATAAGAGCAAGATTAAGTTTCTCCTCCTTGAAGGTGTACACCAAAGCGCTGTTGATACCCTCAAGGCGGCTGGCTATACCAACATCGAATACATCACTAGCTCCCTGCCCGACGCCGAGCTGAAGGAAAAAATCGCCGACGCGCACTTTGTCGGCATTCGCTCACGTACTCAGCTAACAGCAGAAGTATTTGATGCCGCGAAAAAGCTGATCGCCGTCGGTTGCTTCTGCATTGGTACCAACCAAGTGGACTTGGACGCTGCCCGTGAGCGGGGTATCGCGGTCTTCAATGCACCTTACTCTAACACTCGCTCCGTGGCTGAGCTGGTACTGGCTGAGGCCATTCTATTGCTGCGCGGCATCCCTGAGCGCAACGCCGTTTGCCATCGCGGTGGCTGGCTGAAAAGCGCTACCAACTCCTTCGAAATTCGGGGTAAAACCCTGGGTATCGTGGGTTATGGCTCTATCGGCACTCAGCTTTCGGTATTGGCGGAAGGCTTGGGTATGCACGTGGTGTTCTTCGACGTAGTAACCAAGCTGCCGCTGGGTAACGCGGTGCAAGCCCCCAGCTTAGATGCACTGCTAGCCCAAAGTGATATCGTGACCCTGCATGTGCCTGAGCTGCCGTCCACCAAGTGGATGATTGGCGAAAAAGAACTGCGCACCATGAAGAAAGGCGGCATTTTGCTCAATGCTTCACGCGGTACGGTGGTGGTGATCGAAGCCCTAGCCGCCGCTCTGGCCGACAAGCATTTGCTGGGTGCAGCCATTGACGTATTCCCCGTTGAACCGCGCTCCAACGATGATGAATTCATCAGCCCGCTGCGTGGCTTTGATAATGTGATTCTGACCCCGCATGTCGGTGGTTCAACCATTGAGGCCCAAGCCAACATCGGTTTAGAAGTCGCTGAGAAGCTGGTCAAATACAGCGATAACGGTACTTCGGTGTCTTCGGTCAACTTCCCTGAGGTAGCTCTGCCTTCGCATCCGGGCAAACACCGCTTACTGCACATTCACCAGAATATCCCCGGTGTCTTGAGTGAAATTAACCGTGTGTTCGCGGAAAATGGCATCAATATCTCCGGCCAATTCCTGCAAACCAACGAGAAAGTGGGTTACGTGGTGATTGACGTGGATGCCGCCTATTCCGACTTGGCGCTGCATAAGCTGCAAGAGGTGAAAGGCACTATTCGTACCCGCGTGCTGTTCTAAACTCGGCTATAGCCCAATCAAGGGGAAGCAGAGGCTTCCCCCTGATTCCTTCATGCCTTCAGACGTTGAAGCGGAAATGCATCACATCCCCATCCTTCACGATGTACTCCTTACCTTCCAAACGCCATTTACCCGCTTCTTTAGCCCCTGACTCGCCTTTGTATTGAATAAAATCGTCGTAGGCGACTACTTCAGCGCGGATAAAGCCTTTTTCAAAGTCGGTATGGATCACCGCCGCTGCTTGAGGTGCAGTGGCTCCGATTTTCACCGTCCAAGCGCGCACCTCTTTCACCCCAGCGGTAAAGTAGGTTTGCAGACCCAGAAGCTGATAACCGGCACGAATCACCCGATTTAAACCCGGCTCTTCCATACCCATAGATTCGAGGAACATTTGTTTTTCCTCGTCATCGTCCAGCTCGGCGATTTCGGCTTCGATCTTGTTGCACACAGGCACTACGATCGCGCCTTCCTCTGCGGCAATGGCCTTCACCACATCCAAGTGCGGATTATTCTCGAAGCCCTCTTCCGCCACGTTAGCGATGTACATCACCGGCTTACTGGTCAGCAGATGAAAGCCACGGATCACAGCTTTTTCTTCAGCACTCATGTTCTTCATCAGGCTACGCGCGGGCTTACCTTCTGTGAAGTGGGGGATAAGCCGCTCAAGAATAGCTTTCTGCGCCAAGGCTTCCTTATCGCCGCCTTTGGCGTTGCGGGTGACTTTTTGCAGTTGCTTCTCGCAGCTATCGAGGTCAGCAAAAATCAGTTCGAGGTCGATGATTTCGATATCCCGCTTAGGATCAACGCTGTTGGAAACGTGGATCACGTTATCGTCTTCAAAACAGCGCACCACATGAGCAATGGCATCGGTTTCGCGGATGTTGGCCAAAAATTTGTTGCCCAAGCCTTCACCCTTGGAAGCTCCAGCCACCAATCCAGCGATGTCCACAAACTCCATAGTAGTCGGGAGTACACGCTCAGGATTCACAATCGCGGCCAGAGCTTCCAAACGGTCATCGGGCATAGGGACGATGCCGCTGTTAGGCTCAATGGTGCAAAAAGGGAAGTTTTCTGCCGCAATACCGGATTTGGTGAGGGCGTTAAACAGGGTGGATTTACCGACGTTGGGCAAGCCAACAATGCCGCAATTGAATCCCATGAGCTGTCATCCTGTGCGGAAAAGGCCAAATTTTAGAGAGAATCGGAGGGAAAGTCGCCCCTAATACCTGAGGCTTAGGCTTTCTGGGTATGTAACCGATGCATGGCGCGCGTCCAATCACCCGCTAACAATTCGGGCATGACCTCTAAAGCGGCTTCAATACTGCGCTCTAAGAGCGCTCGCTCAGCCTGAGGTGCTTTGCCCAGCACATAGTTGGATACCTGACTGGCGTGCCCTGGATGGCCGATGCCTAAACGTAGGCGATGGAACCCATTTTGGTTACCCATGTGGGCGATGATGTCACGCAGACCGTTATGGCCACCGTGCCCACCCCCAGTTTTGAGCTTGGCTACGCCGGGCGGCATATCCAGTTCATCATGGGCCACTAAGATGGCCTCTAAAGGAATACGGTAAAAGCCTGCCAAGGCGGCCACCGCTTGACCACTGCGGTTCATAAAGGTGGTGGGGATTAACAGACGCACATCGCGTCCCTGATGATTAAAACGCCCCGTAAAACCAAAAAACTTAGCTTCTTTATTGAGGCTAACCCCCTGTTGACGGGCCAGCTCTTCGACGAACAAAGCCCCTGCATTGTGCCGAGTTTGCTCGTATTCCGGGCCGGGATTTCCCAAACCGACAATGAGCTGCAGGGCCGTCATGCAGGGGCTCCTAGTGCTAATCGAACTTAGTTGCTACGCAAAAAGTCGATGTGCATTACAAAGTTTTTAGCCGGGTGACGTTGCATAGCTTTGATGGTCACTTTCTCAACGCTACCAGCAACATTTAGCTCGATCACGCTGCTAAACGCGGCATCGGATTCAACCAGTTTAGTCACGTCTCTAAATTGCAGGCTGATGGACTGAGGCTCTTTGTCACCACCGTAAATGATGGCAGGAACTAGGTTAGCGTTACGACGCAGGCGGCGGCTCGCACCTTTCCCCAGGTCAGAACGCACTTCAGCATTCAGAGTAAATTCGGTCATGGTTATTCTCCCAGATAAAACAACGCTCGGTCTGTTCGCGACCAACATCCGAGCTTCAAAAGGGGCTAAATACAGCCCCGGACAGCGCCCGCCCTTAGCGAAACATGGCGCTGATGGATTCCTCATTACTGATACGACGCACCGCTTCAGCCACTACTGGAGCAATATCCAGCTGGCGAATGCGTCCACAGGCCAGAGAAGCGGGGCTCAGCGGAATGGTATTGGTCACTACCAACTCATCCAGCACTGACTTTTCCAAGTTCTCTACGGCGCGACCGGACAAGATAGGATGCGTGCAGTAGGCATACACCTTAGCCGCTCCGTGATCTTTCAGCGCTTTAGCCGCATGGCACAGGGTACCGGCGGTATCCACCATATCATCCACTAGAATGCAGGTACGGCCTTCGATATCACCGATGATGTGCATCACTTCCGACTGGTTAGCCTTAGGACGGCGCTTGTCGATAATAGCCAGATCCACACCTAGGGATTTAGCTACCGCCCGCGCTCGCACTACACCACCAATATCTGGGGAGACAATCATCAGGTTTTCAAAACGCTGGTCTTGAATGTCATCCACCAGTACCGAGGAGCCGTAGATGTTATCCACCGGAATATGGAAGAAACCCTGAATTTGGTCGGCGTGCAGGTCAACGGTCAGCACGCGATTCACTCCGACCACATCCAGCATATCCGCCACCACTTTGGCGCTAATAGGCACACGGGCGGAACGTGGACGGCGATCTTGACGGGCGTAGCCAAAGTAGGGCACTACCGCTGTGATACGCGAGGCGGAAGAACGGCGGAAGGCATCAGCCATCACCACCAATTCCATGAGATTGTCGTTTGTGGGCGCACAGGTGGGCTGAATCAGAAAAACGTCCTTACCCCGAACGTTTTCATTGATTTCTACGCTGATTTCACCGTCGGAAAATTTACCGACAGAGACATCACCGAGGGGAATGTGCAATTGCCGCACGACACGCCGGGCCAAATCGGGGTTAGCATTCCCCGTAAAGACCATCATCTTGGACATGCGCAGTACCTGCCGGCTGAGATTGGGGTCGTAAACTATAAAGCTGCTCAAAACCCGGCATACCACCGATTTTTGAACAGCTTCGGGAATATGGCAGGGGCGGCTGGATTCGAACCAACGCATGGCAGGATCAAAACCTGCTGCCTTACCGCTTGGCGACGCCCCTGTATCGATTCAGTTATCCAAGATAACTGCTGATCTCAATCTGTGCCTTGAGCGCAGTATGCAACGGAGACTCGTTACAACCCTGTGCCACAAAGCTTGGCAAGTCTTCTGGAAGTTGCGCCGATACAGCTTTTGCTTCGGCTTCTTCGGAGAAGGCTCCGAATATACAACAACCTGTTCCCGTCAGCTTAGCTGAAGTAAATTTATTCAGCAAGATCAAAGCGTTACTTATTTCTGGGTATCGCTTTTCCACTACAGGCTGACAGTCGTTTCGACCACCACACTTGAGAACGGTGCGCACTGTACTGGCCGGAGTGTTGCGTGTCAACTCTGGAGCAGAGAAAATTTCTGCAGTACTCACAGAAACCGGCGGAATTGCGACTAAAAACCAAGGCTCTGGCAGCTCAACCGGAGTTAATCGCTCCCCTATCCCCTCAGCAAAAGCGGCTTGACCCTGCACAAAAACAGGAACATCCGCCCCTAATTTCAACCCCAGCTCGGCTAACTCGGCCAAAGAGCGATTTAATCCCCACAAATGGTTTAAGCCCAGCAAGGTCGTGGCCGCATCAGAACTACCGCCGCCAATACCACCGCCCATGGGTAGGCGTTTAACCAATTGAATATCCGCGCCCTGAGTACAACCCGTGGCCTGTTGCAGCAAACGCGCCGCCCGAACAATCAAATTACTATCGGAAGGCACACCGGGCAAATCGGTCAGCAATTGGATTTGCCCATCGCTGCGGGGGCTAAAAATTAGCTCATCGCTGTAATCCAGAAACTGAAATAGGGTTTGCAGCTCATGGTATCCATCAGGCCGACGGCCAAGAATGTGTAGCATCAGGTTTAATTTGGCGGGAGCAGGCAATCTTAGATGGGTCATGGATACAGCTGGCGTGGTTGCCACTCCTTGATCACAAAGGTAACGCTTAAATTCTGGCCTTCTAACTTGACGCGCTCAGGCAACACATAGCCTTGGTGCGTTTTATACTCAGAAAAAACCACTGACCAACCCTCTTGTTCCAAGCTGGCTAATTGGCTATCAGCATTGAGCTTCAACTGGCTCGGTAGGTTAGGAACGGGCAGCCCTCGAATCCACCACAGCAGGTGGGATACAGGCAATCGCCAGCCTAAGCGGGCCTCTAACACAGACTCTGGAGTGTTCCCATCAAAACGGCCTTCGCCTGCAATCTCCAGCAATACGGCACCCGGACGACCGGTCAAACGGGCCGCACCACGCCCTAAGGGGCCGGATAAACGCAGATCGAAGTAATCAAGGCGCTGCACCCAAAATACCGTACCGCTGCCCGAGTCTTGTGGCGCTTTAATGCCCACTTTGCCATTTATTTGCCAGCTATCAATACGGCTTACCTGCTCGCGGTGTTGCTGCCATAACTCGGGGTTACCGGCACCCTCAAGCTGTTCTTTGGGTACAAACAGGCTACAGCCGGTCAACCACAGCAAGACGCTGATCAGCAGCCAATGACGTAGGGGCATCACTTAGGGTTTCTCCGAGCCCGTCAAGCGCTTCAGGGTTTCTTTAAGTATTCTGTTGTCTGGATCTTGGCTAGCGGCTTGTGACCATATGGCACGGGCCTCTGGTCGTTTACCCTGAATCCAGAGCACCTCTCCCAAGTGGGCCGCGATTTCGCCATCCTGATACTGCTCATAGGCGCGCCGCAGCCAGCGCTCAGCCTCTTTGGGGTTGCCTTTGCGGTAGCGCACCCAACCCATGCTGTCCAAAATAGCCGGATCTTCTGGGTTGATTTGATAAGCCTGCTCAATCAGTGTCGAAGCTTCGTCTAAGCGGTTAGTGCGATCGGCCAAGGTATAACCTAAGGCATTAAGGGCCATAGCGTTTTCAGGCTCACGTTCAATGATAAAACGTAGATCACGCTCTAACTGCCCCAAGTCGTCCCGCCGCTCAGCCAACATAGCTCGGGTGTAGATTAGGTTGAGGTCTTCGGGAAAGTCCTTGAGTCCTTGCTGTACCAACTGCCAAGCGGGAGTAATACGTTTTTGATCGGTATAGGCCTCAATTTCCAACAAGTAGAGTTGGATGGCGTAATCGGGCTGCTCCTCACGGGCTTGGCTAAGCATCTGAGTTGCCTCTTTCTCCCCTCCTGAAGCCAATAACAAGCGCGTCTGCAAGGCTTTAGCGGCCAGATATTCGTTACTGCCCACTGGCACCTGTGCATAGGCTTTTAGGGCTTCAGTAGGCTCATTGAGGGCTTGACGGGCGCGGCCTAAGTTGAAATACGCGGCACTGACATGACTACCGCGCAGAATCAGCTCATCCAAGTACACAATAGCCTCTTGCCAAGCCTGAGCCTCCAAACACACAAGAGCCAGCGAAAAGCGTAAATCATCATCGTCCGGGTTTTGCTGCAACAGAGTGCTAAATTCTGCAATGGCGGCCTGTAAATTTCCTTGCTCAATCAGCAGACGCGCATAGGCCAAGCGCAAACGGCGATCATCCTGCTGCTTTAGGCTGGTATTCAGCAGTGATAGGGCTTTATCGTTGCGCCCCAGCTCCTGAAACAAGCGCGCCTCAAGCAGTATCGAAGGAACCGGAGCCTGAGTTTTATTCTGCCGCTCAAGAAGATCCAAGGCCTGCTCTAAACGACCGTCTTGATGCAGCAAGATGGCTTTACCAAACACCAACTGCGGATTGTCTGGGTATTTACGCAGCAAGCGTTCAAAGCTTTGCAGTAAGCCTGCCCGCGTGGCCGCATCGGTACGCACCGCTGAGAGGGCTAAAAAGTCAAAGTGCGAGTCCCCTTGGCGCTTGAGCACCTCTTCCATAAACACCAAGGATTCCTCGTAACGCCCCGCCCGCGCTAATTGAACCGCCGCAGCGCGCTGGGCGTCTAAATTGTCGCGCGCGCTACGGGCCCAGATTAAGCTGGTGTCTAAGGCCGCCTGATCTGCACCTAAGTATTCGGCAATCCGAAAGGCACGCTCTGCAACACCTGGATCTTGGGTCGTCTGAGCTTGCTGTGCATAATTGGCCAATGCAATATCAAAGCGATTGCGCTGACCGGCCAGTTCCGCCACCAACAACGAATACAGGGTATCGCGGGTAAAGGGTGCCTGTGGGGCCGCAGGGGCAGCCTGTTTCACAGGCTCTGCCGACGTACTCTGCTCCTGAATATGAGAGGCAGGCGGTGTCAGGGGGCGACAAGCACCCATGAGCAGGGCAAAGGTCAAGGCAAGAAGTTTTTTCATGACAAGGCAACGCACGGCTTAGAGAGGCAGTTTGAGCATGATGACACAAGCTATCAGGCAAGCCCATGAGAATAGTGCTGTCAACCCATAGTTCAATCAGACACTCAATACAGGCGGTTGTTCTTGTTCGAATGAAGTAGGACAATCAGCCGTCGTTTTTCTCTCAGGTCTGGCATGGCTTTCATTGCGCTTGGTATTAACCACAAGACAGCTTCCGTCGATGTTCGCGAGCGGGTAGCCTTTACCCCCGAACAAATCGCCGAGGCTCTGCGCCAACTCTGTGGTACAGCCCCTACCCGCGAGGCGGCGATTCTGTCTACCTGCAACCGCAGCGAGCTGTACCTTGAGCAGGAAGTCATTGACGCGGACGCTATTTTGGCGTGGCTGGCCCAATTCCATCAGTTGCAGCTTAAGGATTTACAGGCCTGCGCCTACATCCACCAAGACCAAGAAGCGGTACAGCACATGATGCGCGTCGCCTGCGGCTTGGACTCCTTGGTCTTGGGTGAGCCGCAAATCCTAGGGCAAATGAAAACCGCCTACGCCACCGCCCAAGAAACCGGCACCATCGGCCCACGCTTAGGCCGCTTGTTTCAAGCCACCTTTAGTACCGCCAAAGCCGTGCGTACTGACACTGCCATCGGTGAAAACCCAGTATCGGTGGCCTTCGCCGCAGTCACCCTTGCCAAGCAAATTTTCAGCGACCTAAAACGCAGCCAAGCCTTACTGATCGGCGCGGGAGAAACCATCACCCTAGTCGCTCGTCACCTGCATGAACAGGGCATTCAACGCCTAGTGGTGGCTAACCGCACCTTGGAGCGCGCCGTGGCCTTAGCCGAGCAGTTTGAAGGCAGCCGCGCCGTGCTGTTATCCGATATTCCTCAGGAATTAGCCGGTAGCGACATTGTGATCAGCTCCACCGCCAGCCAATTGCCCATTTTGGGTAAGGGTGCGGTCGAGCAGGCGTTAAAACAACGCAAACATAAGCCCATGTTTATGGTCGATATCGCCGTGCCACGCGACATTGAACCACAGGTAGGGGAACTGGCCGATGTCTACCTCTACACCGTGGACGACCTGCATGAAGTGGTGGCCGAAAACCTGAAAAGTCGCCAAGGAGCCGCCCAAGCCGCCGAAAAACTGGTCAATGCCGGGGCAGAAGAATTTATGCTGCGTCTGCGCGAGCTAGCCGCTGTAGACGTACTCAAAGCTTACCGCCGCCAAGCCGAACAGTTACGCGACGAAGAATTGCAAAAGGCCCAGCGTCTGCTGGCCGCAGGCAACAGCCCAGAACAGGTACTGGCCAGCCTTGCGCGCGGCCTAACCAACAAACTGCTGCATGCTCCCAGCGTGCAGTTAAAAAAATTCTCTGCCGAAGGCCGCATCGAAGCTTTGATGATGGCCCAAGAGCTTTTTGCCCTGAATGAGGGCGAGCTGAAGTCACCATGAAAGCCTCTTTACTGAACCGACTGGATTTACTGCAAGACCGCTTTGAAGAGCTCACCGCACTGTTAGGCGATGCAGAAATCATCAGTGACCAAACCCGTTTTCGCACCTACTCCAAGGAGTACGCGGATATTGAGCCGGTCATTCAGGCCTATACCCAATTGCGCCAAGTCCAAGACAACTTAGCCGAAGCCCAAAGCCTGCTCAAAGACAGCGATCCTGATTTGCGAGAAATGGCTGCCGAAGAAATCGCCAGCGCCAAAGAGGAGCTGCTGGAGTTAGAAAGCCAACTCCAACGCCTATTACTGCCGAAAGACCCCAACGATGGGCGCAACGTATTCCTAGAGGTACGGGCTGGAACCGGCGGTGATGAGGCTGCGATTTTTGCCGGCGACCTGTTCCGCATGTATTCGCGCTACGCTGAACGCCAAGGCTGGCGAGTGGAAGTGCTCTCGGAAAACGAGGGCGAGCACGGCGGCTACAAAGAAGTTATTTCGCGGGTCGAAGGCGACAACGTTTACGCCAAACTCAAGTTTGAGTCCGGCGCTCATCGGGTACAGCGTGTACCGGAAACCGAATCCCAAGGCCGTATTCACACCTCGGCCTGCACCGTAGCTGTGCTGCCAGAGCCGGACGAACAAGCAGCGATCTCCATTAATCCCGCTGATTTGCGGGTGGATACCTACCGCTCTTCGGGTGCGGGTGGTCAGCACGTCAACAAAACCGACTCTGCCATTCGTATTACCCACTTGCCTACCGGCATTGTGGTGGAGTGTCAGGAGGAGCGCTCACAGCACAAAAATCGTGCGAAGGCGATGGCGTGGCTGGCGGCCCGCTTACAAGACATGCAGGACGCGGCGGCGCATAAAGAAATTTCTGACACCCGCCGTTTGCTGGTCGGTTCGGGGGATCGCTCCGAGCGCATTCGTACCTACAACTTCCCCCAAGGCCGCGTCACCGATCACCGCATCAACCTGACTCTGTACGCGCTGGATGATGTGATGGCGGGTGGTGTAGAGGCGGTGATTGAGCCCTTGCTCAACGAATACCAAGCCGACCAACTGGCCGCGTTGGGCGACTGAATGTCCAGCATTCAAGCCTTACTCAACAGTGTTCGACTCCCAGATTCGCCCAGTGCCCGGGTGGATGGGGAATGGCTGCTGGCCGACCTTTTGGGCAAGCCTGCTAGCTACTTACGCACCTGGCCGGAAAAAGAGGTTCCCGCTGAGGTGGCTGCGCTCTTTGCCGAACGCATTTGCCGCCGCCAAGCGGGAGAGCCGGTTGCCTACATCATTGGCCGACAGGGTTTTTGGAGTCTAGAGTTAGAGGTTGCACCCTGCACCCTGATTCCGCGCCCCGATACCGAGTTGTTGGTGGAGACTGCACTCAGCCTGCTGCCCACTGCGCCGCTAAAAGCCTTGGATTTGGGCACGGGCACCGGAGCCATTGCTTTGGCTTTAGCAACTGAGCGACCCGCTTGGCAACTCATGGGCGTGGATTGTATGGAGGGGGCTGTGGCACTGGCCGAGCGCAACCGCCACAACCTAAAACGGGACAATGCGCGTTTTATCCACAGCCACTGGTTTTCGGCCCTGAGTGGTCAGCGTTTTGCCTGCATTCTGAGCAATCCGCCCTACATTGAAGCTGATGACCCGCATCTGGCTCAGGGTGATGTACGTTTTGAGCCGGTCAGCGCTTTGGTATCAGGCACTGATGGTCTGGATGATTTGCGCCAGATCATCACCCAAAGCCCGGACTATCTGGAGCCCCAAGGCTGGCTGCTGTTGGAGCATGGCCACAACCAAGCTGCTGCGGTACGCCAACTGCTGCTAGAGCGAGGCTTTAAGGCGGTGGAAAGCCGCCGAGATTTAGGCGGACACGAGCGCATCAGCCTCGGTCAGTACCTATAAGTTGCCGGAGAAGCCCATGCTCGACGATCAAGAATTACTGCGCTACAGCCGCCAGATTCTGCTCCCTCAGATCGACATTCAAGGCCAACTGCGCCTCAAGGCCGCTAAGGTGCTGATTGTCGGCTTGGGTGGTTTGGGATCGCCAGTGGCCCTTTATTTGGCAGCAGCGGGCGTGGGTGAGCTGCATTTGGCTGATTTCGATCAAGTCGATCTCACCAACCTGCAACGCCAAGTGCTGCACGATAGCCAGCAACTTGGCCAACCCAAGGTAGACTCAGCCATCGCCCGCCTGACGGCCATTAACCCGTTGGTCACACTTGTTCCACATCGCCGTGCTCTGGACGAAGACAGCCTCAGCCAAGCCATCGCAGCGGTGGACTTGGTGCTGGATTGCAGCGACAACTTCGGCACCCGTGCAGCGGTGAATCAAGCCTGCGTCCAACTGAAATGCCCGCTGGTCAGTGGTGCCGCCATTCGTTTGGAAGGCCAACTGTCGGTATTTGACCCGCGCCGCGACGACAGTCCCTGCTATCACTGCCTCTACGGTGAAGGCTCTGAAGCCGACTTAACCTGTAGCGAAGCCGGTGTAGTTGGCCCTTTGGTGGGGATGGTGGGCAGCTTACAAGCCTTGGAGGCTCTTAAACTGCTGGCCGGATTTGGCGAACCCTTAGTGGGCCGCTTGTTACTGATTGATGGATTGAGCAGCCGCTTCCGTGAGCTGCGCTTCCCGCGTGATCCGCAGTGTCCGGTGTGTGGCGTAGCGCATGGCTAATAATGCGCCGGTGGGCGTGTTCGACTCTGGAGTGGGCGGGCTTTCGGTATTGCGGGAGATTCACCAGCGCTTGCCGCAGGAGTCTCTGCTCTATCTGGCTGACAGCGCCCACGTACCCTATGGCGAAAAATCCGCTGACTACATCCGCCAACGCTGCCAGCGCATCACTGAGTTTTTGCTAAAGCAGGGTGCTAAAGCGCTGGTGGTGGCTTGCAACACGGCAACGGCGGCGGCAGTGAATGATCTGCGCGCCCATTATCCGCAATTGCCGGTGGTGGGCATGGAGCCTGCGCTAAAACCGGCGGTCGCCCACACACAAACGGGCGTGGTCGGGGTGCTGGCCACCACGGGGACACTGAACAGCGCCCGTTTTGCCGCCTTGCTGGAGCGCTACTCTGGCTCTACACGCATCCTCACCCAGCCTTGTCCCGGTTTGGTGGAGTTAATCGAAGAAGGTCAGCTTGATGGCCCGAAAACCCGTCAACTACTGGAGCGTTTGACCGCTCCTCTGCTGGCTATAGGCTGCGATACCCTGATTCTCGGCTGCACCCACTACCCCTTTATCAAACCCCTGTTGCAACAGATTTTGCCACCCTCGGTCAGCCTGATTGACACTGGCGCAGCGGTGGCCAGCCGTTTACAGCAAGTATTATCTGAACGCGAAGCCCTAGCCGATGGCAGCATTCCAGCCTCAGTGCGCTTTTGGAGTACCGGCGATACCGCGCAGACAGCCCATATTCTGCCCAAGCTGTGGGGCGAAAGTTGCCCCATCTTCGCCTGTTACGACTGAGTTACCAGCGCACTACAATGCCTTGGGCGGCCATATGGGCTTTGGCTTCCGGCACTGTGTATTCACCAAAGTGGAAAATACTCGCCGCCAAGACTGCATCAGCCTTGCCTTGCAGAATGCCCGCCGCCAAGTGATCGAGGTTGCCCACGCCACCGGAAGCAATTACTGGAATCCCCACCGCCTCGCTGACTGCACGAGTCACGCCCAGATCAAAACCGCGCTTCATACCGTCCTGATCCATACTGGTGAGCAGGATTTCCCCCGCGCCCAAGCCTTCCATTTTGCGCGCCCACTCCACCGCATCAAGGCCCGTAGGCTTACGGCCACCGTGGGTGAAAATCTCCCAACGCGGTGTTTCACCGGGGCCAGAGACTTGCTTGGCATCAATAGCCACCACGATGCACTGAGAACCAAAGCGCGCCGCCGCTTCGCCGACAAACTCCGGGGTAAAGACCGCAGCGGTGTTGATGGAGACCTTGTCCGCGCCCGCATTCAGCAGGTTGCGGATGTCCTGCACGGTACGCACACCACCGCCCACGGTCAGGGGAATAAACACCTGACTGGCCATGCGCTCTACCGTATGCAGGGTGGTGTCGCGGCCCTGCGAGCTGGCGGTGATGTCAAGGAAGGTGATTTCGTCCGCGCCTTGCTCGTCGTAGCGCCGCGCGATTTCCACCGGATCACCGGCATCGCGGATGTTCTCAAACTTAACGCCCTTGACCACGCGGCCATTGTCCACGTCAAGGCAGGGGATGATGCGTTTGGCAAGGGCCATGCTTTTTCTCCGAAAAAGAGCTGTAAGCGGTCAGCGTTAAGCCGTAATGGAAAAGGCTGGGAATAGAGTTTTGTCCATCAGTCATACAGAGTGCGGCGATTAGCGCGCCATCTGGATCAGCTCGATGTCTTTTTTAAGCAAAGCATTCACAAGGAACGACAGCTCAACGCCCTTCGCTTTGGCTAACTCTGTCAATTGGGTTTGTACTTCATCATCAAGGTAAACGGGCAGATTGAGTTTGATGTTGGGGTGGTAGAACTTGCCTCGTTCTCCCTTGATGAAATCGTACTCATCATGCATGGCTTTACCCTTCAGTACGCTGTCACGTTCATCAAACAGCGTTAGAGCTAAAATGGTGGGGATGGGGGAATCGAACCCCCGTGGCGCTCTCCTAGGTGAGTTACTTTCCTGTATCTGCCCGCATCTCGCTCGAAGTAAAGTCTACCTACCAGGCACCCCAGTGACGCCGCGACCCTACCTTTTACGCTTTTTGCAAAACTGCTATTGCTCTTCATAGATTTCTTCTCCTGTTCTGCAACTACAGAGGGAGTGGTGTTTCCGTTCGAAAACTCTACTTCGAGCGATGCGTCAACATTAACATTCCCAGCAACCCATACTCCTAAGCCGACTGAAACATATGCTAGCCAGTTGAGAGGTTAGCCCTTAAACCCATCACACAGGCTCTGAGCTTCGGCCACATCCAGCGTGCCTTCATAAATCGCACGGCCTGTGATCGCGCCGATAATCCCCGGAGCCTTAGCATCCAGCAGCTTCTGAATATCGCCCAAGTTATGGATACCGCCCGAAGCAATTACCGGAATCGAGGTAGCTGCCGCCAAGGCCGCTGTGGCTTCCACATTGCAGCCTTGCATCATGCCGTCTTTGGAAATATCGGTATAGACGATGGCCGACACGCCGTCCGCCTGAAAACGCTTGGCCAGATCAATTACCTGTACTTGGCTGACTTCGGCCCAGCCGTCGGTGGCGACGAAACCGTCTTTGGCATCCAAACCAACGATGACTTTACCGGGGAAGGCGCGGCAGGCTTCGCCGACAAACTCCGGCTCTTTTACCGCCTTGGTGCCAATAATCACATAGCTCACGCCCGCACGGACGTAGTGCTCAATGGTTTCCAGCGAGCGAATACCGCCACCAATTTGAATCGGCAGATGGGGGTAGCGCTTGGCAATGGCAGTCACCACTTCGCCGTTGACCGGTTTGCCTTCAAAGGCACCGTTCAAATCCACCAGATGCAGGCGGCGGCAACCGGCTTCCACCCATTTGGCGGCCATGGCTACCGGATCATTGGAAAATACGGTGGCATCGTCCATCAGGCCTTGGCGCAGGCGTACGCAAGCACCGTCTTTTAAATCAATGGCTGGGATAATCAGCATGGGAAACAGTCCTTAAAAATCGGGGCGATAAACAGTCGCTGGAGGCGGAAGGCTAAAGGCTGAAGGAAAAGCGGCTCAATCCTCGTCTAGCCTCTTGCGTCCAGCCTAAAGCGCCTTACCAGCGGCCATCCCAAGCGGCGAAGTTCTGCAACAGTTGCAGGCCGTGGGTGTGGCTCTTTTCGGGGTGAAATTGCACGGCAAAGCGCGAGCCATCCGCTAAAGCAGCAGCGAAGTCCACGCCATAGTGGCCGCGCCCGACGATTTGGCGGGTATTGTCCGTTTGCACATGGTAGCTGTGGACAAAGTAGAAGCGGCCCTTGTTGGGGATACTGTGCCAGAGCGGATGATCGAGGCTTTGCTCGACTTCGTTCCAGCCCATGTGCGGCACTTTCAGGTGCTCGCCATCCTCAACCAAGCCCTTGCCGAAGAAGCGCACTTGGCCGGGGAGTAAACCGATGCAGTCCACGCCGCCGTTTTCTTCGCTGCGATCCATCAGGGCTTGCATGCCAACGCAGATGCCGAGGAAGGGGCGATCGACGCTGACTTCGCGCACCAGCGCATCAAAGCCCAAACGACGAATTTCTGCCATGCAGTCGCGGATCGCGCCCACACCGGGAAATACCACGCGGTCGGCTTCACGGATGATTTGGGCATCGCTGGTGACCAGCACACGGCCTGCGCCCACATGCTCCAGCGCTTTAGCAACCGAGTGTAGGTTGCCCATGCCATAGTCAATAACGGCGACGGTTTGCATTACAGGCATCCTTTGGTGGAGGGGGTTTGTCCGGCCATGCGCTCATCCAACTCGGCGGCCATGCGTAACGCGCGACCAAAGGCTTTGAACACGGTTTCGATCTGGTGGTGGGTGTTGGTGCCACGCAGATTGTCGATATGCAGGGTCACTTGGGCGTGATTCACAAAGCCCTGAAAGAACTCCTGAAACAAATCCACATCGAAGGTGCCAACACGGGCGCGGGTGTAGGGAATATCCATCACTAAACCGGGACGACCGGAGAAATCCACTACCACACGGGATAGGGATTCATCCAGCGGCACATAGGCATGGCCATAGCGACGGATGCCTTTCTTATCCCCCAGCGCCTTGGCAAAGGCTTGGCCGAGGGTAATGCCCACATCCTCCACCGTGTGGTGGTCGTCAATGTGCAGATCGCCGTGGCATTCAATGTCCAGATCAATCAAGCCGTGACGGGCGATTTGATCCAGCATGTGCTCCAAAAAGGGTACGCCAATGGCAAAGCGAGCTTGTCCGGTGCCATCCAGATTGATTTGGGCCTTGATTCGGGTTTCCAGCGTGTTGCGCTCGACAAGTGCCTTACGGTCAGCCATCAACTGCTCCACCAGTGGCTAAAAAAGTAGCTAATTATAGTCGTGGCCCTTGCTAGGCGGCTACCGTCACCGCTAAACGCGGGGTACACTGGTTTTTTATCCTTCGATGGGGGTCTCCCATGCCGGTTGTGGTTGAACTGCTTGGCCCAAACTTGACAGAGCAAGATCGTCAGGATTTGCTCAAAATTTATGCGGATGCCCCCGAAGGACTGCTGACCTCTGAGCAATCTATCACTACCTTGATTGAACAAGCCTCACAGGCAACCCATCTCCTTGGGGCGCGCTTTAATAGCCGCCTTTTGGGAGCCGCCGTGTTAAAACCCGAAGCCACCCATTGGACTCTGTCTCACCTGTGTGTCCGTGCCTTGACTCGGCGGAGGGGCGTAGGCTCACGCTTGCTGGACGAAGCCACTCGATTGGCTACCGAAGCCGGATTTCCCTTGCAGCTTCAGGGCGTACGCAATGAGCTGGGAGTCTTGGCTTTGATTGAGCGGGCACAAAAAGCCTAACGACAAAGTACGAACAAGCCCGCGCTTTCTTCATTGTTTATGGCTACCGTTATTAAGTAGCCACGAACAACTGCGGACATTTTTTTGACTAAAATGCCCTTCAGTGGATACGTTCAATCCCTTTATGCTTTAAATACGGATAAACCACAGGAGTGCCTTGGTATGAAGTACAGAAGCCGTAAAATGGTAAAGGGTGAAGACTTAAACGGGGCTGGCAATTTGTTTGGAGGCAAAGCACTGGCTTGGATTGATGAAGAAGCCGCTATCTACGCCTTCTGTCAACTCGGCTCGCGCAATTTAGTGACCAAAGCCATGTCCAGCATAAATTTCAATGCACCGGCCAAAATGGGCGACATCATTGAAATTGGCTGCGCGGTAGTTCGACTGGGCAAGAGCTCTATCACCGTTAAATGCAGCATGCGCAATAAAAGCACCCAGCACGAAATCATTACCGTGGAGGAGATTGTGTTTGTCAATCTGGATGACCAAGGCCGCCCACTAGCCCACGGTATTACCGAAATCAAAAACAGCGATTAAAATTCTTAACGCAGCATACTCTATGATGCGCCTGTAAAAGCCATAAGCTGTTACAGGCCAGATACCGAGTGGGAACCGGTTACCGCTATGCTTGTCTTTCCTTACGTCGAATTTTGGGTTGTTTCACATGCGCTTCTTCCTCATTCAGGCTTTGTTGCTCCTTAGCTTATGCGCCGCCCCCCATCTGCATGCCCGCAGTGTACAGGCCAGCAGCAACATGATGACCCGCTACACCGACCGCACCCTCGACTTTACTTCCGACACTACCACCTCCGTGCGGGACATGAAGGTCGTGATGGAAGCCCGCGATGATGCTGCCAGCTTTGTGGCGACGGAAGGCGCGGTTCGAGGAGCGCGCTTAGAAGCAGCACTTGTGGCCCTGCGCGAGCAATTTCCCCAAGCCCGTGCCACTTCCGATCTCGCCTTAGCTGAAGCTATCTTATCTTTGTGAGGGCTTGGTGGCTGGTACTGTGGTTAGTCAGTCCCCCAATACAGGCCGAATTAGCTTTATATCTGGCAGATGCCAGCTCACTAACTCCAGTACAGCGCCAAGCCAGCGAGCAGCTATTGGCTCAGGTGTATAGGCTACTCCCTCCGACCTTTATTCAGCGCTTGAATCAAAAGGTAGCAGTAAGCTGGCAAGATGATCTGCCTGCTCAGGTGTACGGGCGAGCTCGTACTCATCATTTGGAACTCAACCGAGGCTTTCTAGCCACACTGGCTGATGGATCAGCCCTGCATACCCCTACAGGACGCAAGCACGGTACTCTGCACCAAGAATTGGTAGCGACCCTGATCCATGAGCTAACTCACTTCTACGATCGTGCTGCCTTGTGGAGCGAACCGCAAAAAAGCCACTACAGCCACTGCCAGCAGCAACTCAAACGTTTAGGGCGGGTAGGAATATCGGAAGCCTGCCGCACTCAAAGCGAGCGCCAATACAGCCTCAGCGACGACCCTCAGTTATTAGATTTAGCGGGCTGGAACCAGCAACCCGGACAACGTGGCCAACGCAGCACCGAAAACGGCTACCAAGTCCGCAACCCTGATATTTATGAACTCAGCAATCCTCGCGAGTTTGTGGCGGTCAACCTTGAGTATTTTTTGCTTGATCCCGAATACGCCTGCCGCCGCCCATCCCTATATCGCTACTTTCAGCAGCATTTTGCATGGCAACCGAAAAACCCAGCCTGTTCTGAGGATTATCCCCTCATCAATGCCGGTCAGGATTTTGGCCGTAAACCCTTGCTGCGTTTAAATCCGCAACGGGTGTACGAGGTGGACTATCTGATTGCGGAAGCCAATCAGGAATGGGCCAGCCGTTGGGGGCACAGCATGTTGCGTTTAGTGATCTGTGCGCCCAATCGCCCACTGGGGCCAGCCTGTCGTTTGGATCTGAGTCACCATCTGGTGTTGTCCTTTCGAGCCTTTGTCAACGATGTGCAGCTGTCTAGCTGGGATGGTTTGGTGGGGGAATATCCTTCGCGCCTGTTTATCCTGCCCTTAGATCAGGTGATCGAAGAATACACCCGCATGGAGCTGCGCAGTTTGGCTTCAGTGCCGCTCAAACTCTCGCGCACCCACATCCAGCATTTAGTACAGCGCAGTATTGAGCTGCATTGGAGCTACGACGGCACCTATTATTTTTTGTCCAATAACTGCGCGGTGGAAACCCTCAACTTGCTGCGCAGCGGCACCCAACATCCTAAGCTGCAAACGCTGGACAATATCTTCCCCAATGGCTTGTTAGAGCTGATGAACACACGAGGGTTAGCCGATTACAGCAAACTGGACGACCCTAAAGAAGCATTACGACTGGGCTATCGGTTTGACTCCTACCGGGAGCGCTATGAGCGCATGTTGGGAATTTTACAGCAGCGCTTGGGAATACCTGAAAAAACCTTAGAGGCATGGTTTGCGCTCACACCGGCCCAGCGCGGTGCTTGGATCGCCCAAGCCGATCTGCCCAGCAGTGCCGCCTTATTGCTGCTGGAACAGGGCGCTTATTATCAACGTTTGTTAGCGGCTCGCGATGAAGTCAAAAACCGCTATTTAAGCCGCAGTTCAAACGCAGAGCTATTGAACCAAGCCGACGAAACCCTGCGTGCTATGTTGGCCAACAGTGGTTACCTCAGCCGCCCCGCAGAACTGCTGGAAAGCTCTGGCTACGGTATTCCCCAAGCAGACGAATGGACTGCTTTAGAACAAGCCACACAGCAACGCCAACAGACCCTAAAACACTTGGGCACACAGTTGGATCAACAGGTACGGCAGTTGCTGAATGGCTCATCCTTAAAGCAATTAGAAGCTATTGAGGCCAATTTGGCGCACATTGCGCAGCATTTACGCGACTTACATCAAAAACAAGGAGGGTTTAGGTTGCCCTAATTCCATCAACTTTTAGGACGATAGGCGCAATATCCCGGACGAGGCCCAATCTGGGGGTGATTGCGGCAAGTATCGGGGCGTTTGTCGTACACGGTGCACAGACGGCTTTTACGATCTAAGTACAGACAGTCGTCATTGGACAGGCGCGTCAGGGTAAAGCGCCCGGATTTTTGATTAAAGTGCTCAATCACGCCCTCTTTCATCAAGCGCCGAGCAATGTTTTTTAGCGGTTCATCGCGCTCAAACTCATCCACCACCCCCAAGCGAATTAAATCATTCAGACGAATTTCTGCTGGCAAAGTGCAGCAAATAGCTTGGCATCCCTGACACAGGCCATTGTAGTAGCGGGCCCAAGTCTCTAAGCGTTCGGGATCGGCAGCCGCCGTTAAGCGAGGTTTCATGCTAAGGGCTCAAAAAGCCGCATTATAGCGCTCTAGGTTGAGCCATCGCTAAGGTGCTTTGTTGAGCTTCTGGCGACCTGTCACATAGCTGCAATAATTTCGTTATCTAATTCTCGTAATAGAAACGTATTGAGGCAATTTTTCCATGAATGGCAAAAGTATCCTAATCGTCGATGACGAGGCACCGATCCGCGAAATGATCGCCGTAGCGCTGGAGATGGCCGGATACGAATGTCTGGAGGCTGAGGGCGCACAACAGGCCCACGCTTTGGTGATTGATCGTAAACCGGATCTGATTCTTATGGACTGGATGCTGCCGGGTACTTCCGGCATCGAGTTAGCCCGCCGCCTGAAGCGCGATGAAATGACGATGGATATCCCTATCGTGATGCTGACCGCCAAGGCTGAAGAAGACAACAAGGTGCAGGGATTGGACGTTGGGGCCGATGATTACATCACCAAACCCTTTTCCCCTCGGGAGCTGGTGGCACGCCTTAAAGCCGTGCTGCGCCGCGCTGGAGCCATCGACAACGAAAGCCCGATAGAAGTGGGTGGCTTAATCCTCGACCCCATCAGCCACCGCGTGACCATTGATGGCCGTCCTGCTGAAATGGGCCCCACCGAATACCGCTTACTGCAATTTTTTATGACCCACCAAGAACGTGCCTACACCCGCAGTCAACTCCTAGACCAAGTCTGGGGCGGGAATGTGTACGTTGAAGAGCGCACCGTGGATGTACACATCCGTCGTTTGCGCAAAGCCCTAGGTGAGGCTTATGAGAATTTAGTACAGACTGTGCGCGGTACGGGATACCGCTTTTCCACTAAAAACTGAAGTGAAGCACCTCAGTCAAGGAGTAATGACCCGTGAATCAAGATTGGCGTCTGGGATTAGCACGTCGCCTGCTGATTCTGACCCTATGTTGTCTGCTGCTGGGATTGATCAGTGGACATTATGGTTGGTCGTTTACGGTAGGATTGGCCATCTATTTGGTCATTACGTTGTCACAACTGCTGCATTTAAACAATTGGCTAAAACGCACCCATACCGGGGAGCATCCCCCTGAAGGCTTTGGCCTGTGGGCCGAAGTGTTCGACAAGCTCTACCAGTGGCAACGCCATGAGCAACGGGTACGCGCCAATCTGCAAGCCATTATTGACCGTGTTCAGGACTCCACCGCCGCCTTGCAGGATGCTGTGATCGTGATGCACCAAGGCAATTTAGAATGGTGCAACAAAGCCGCTGAACACCTATTAGGCCTGCGTGCCCCGCAAGATTTTGGCCAAACAGTCACTAACTTGGTGCGCCATCCAGCCTACAAAGAATACTTCGATCGAGGTCAGTACCAAGATCCCTTGGAATTGCCTTCGCCCATCAACGACCGCATCTACCTGCAATTTACCATTACCCGCTACGGTGATGGCGAATACCTGATGCTGGTGCGCGATATTACCCGTTTACATTCATTGGAACAGATGCGTAAAGACTTCGTGGCCAATGTATCCCACGAATTACGCACCCCACTCACTGTGATTGTCGGCTATCTGGAAACCCTGCTGGAACATGCCGATGAGGTCAATCCGCGCTGGGTCAAACCCTTACAACGGATGGAGCAACAAACCGAGCGCATGCGCCATCTATTGGAAGACTTGCTGCTCCTGACCAAATTAGAAACCACCCAGTATCCAGCCAGCAACCAACCCGTAGTGGTTACTAATCTACTGCAATCCATCAAAACCGATGCTCAATCCTTGTCCAGTGACAAAGGCCATGAGTTCATCTTAGAAGCCGAACCTGATTTGCTGTTTAAAGGCAGTGAGTCGGAACTACGCAGCGCCTTTTCTAATCTGGTATTCAATGCCGTAAAGTACACCCCTTCCGAGGGCAAAATTTACATCCGTTGGTGGCACGATACGCAAGGAGCCCATTTGTCGGTACAAGATAACGGCATCGGGATCGACAATAAGCATTTGCCGCGTCTGACCGAGCGTTTTTACCGGGTGGACTCCAGCCGTGCCAGCATCACAGGTGGCACAGGCTTAGGGCTAGCCATCGTCAAGCATGTACTGCTACGGCATAAGGGTTGGCTGGAAATTCAAAGCATACCCGGCCAAGGTAGCACCTTTATCTGTCATCTTCCTGCCGAGCACATGCTGATCCGCACCCCCAGCCCAACACCGATCAGGGCATAACAGATTCCGTCGGCCACAGAGGGCAGCTACCTCTTGCATTCATCTAAGCCTGCCCTCATTCTGATTAAATCTTGTTCTCTGAAAGAGTTTCCATGTCCCCCGATACTGCTGTCTCTGATCTTGCGGCTGTTTCCTATTGGGCCGATATTGGCCTAGTGCTGTTTGCCTTTCTGCTAGTGCTGCTAAATGGTTTCTTTGTGGCGGCTGAGTTTGCGATGGTCAAACTGCGCGCCACTAAGGTCGAGGCCATCGCGGCTGAAAACGGCTGGCGTGGCCAGATTTTACGCACCGTGCATGCTCAGTTGGATGCTTATTTATCCGCCTGCCAGCTCGGTATTACCCTAGCTTCGTTAGGATTGGGTTGGGTGGGCGAACCGGCTTTTGCCACCCTATTAGAACCCATGCTGCGCGAGCTTGGAGTTACCTCTGAGGTATTGATTCACGGCATTGCCTTCTTCACCGCCTTCTTCATTATTTCCTATTTGCATATTGTGATCGGTGAGTTAGCACCAAAATCTTGGGCCATCCGCCAACCTGAATTGCTGTCTCTATGGACGGCGGTTCCCCTATATTTGTTTTATTGGCTGATGTATCCGGCCATTTACCTGCTCAATGCCAGTGCCAATGGTATTTTACGCATCGCTGGACAAGGCGAAGCAGGTGCCCACCATGAGCATCTGTACTCCCGTGACGAGTTAAAACTGATTTTGCACTCCAACCGCGCCAGCGACCCGGACGATCAGGGCATGAGGGTGTTAGCTTCAGCTATGGAGCTTGGGGATTTGGAGGTAGCTGACTGGGCCAACTCGCGCGAAAACTTGGTTTACCTAGAGCGCAATGCCTCGTTAGATGAGGTATTAGCTGAGTTTCGCCGCCACAAATACAGCCGCTATCCTATATACGATGAAGCCAGCAACAGCTTTATCGGGGTACTGCACATCAAGGACTTGCTCTTACACCTATCCTTGCTGGAAATGCTGCCCTCAAGCTTTAAGCTAGATGATCTGCTGCATCCTATTGAGCGCGTTTCCCGCCATATGTCCTTATCCAGTCTGCTGGATCGCTTCCGTAGTGGAAGCTCGCACTTTGCTCTCGTGGAAGAGGCTGACCATAAAGTCATCGGCTATCTGACTATGGAAGATGTGTTGGAAACTCTGGTCGGTGATATTCAGGATGAACACCGCAAGGCCGAACGGGGAATCTTAGCCTACCAGCCGGGAAAACTCTTGGTTCAAGGTGATACACCGATATTTAAGGTCGAGCGTCTGTTAGGGATAACCCTAGAAGATATTGAAGCAGAAACCCTAGCCGGACTGATCTACGAAACCCTCAAGCGCGTTCCCACCGAGAACGAAACCCTAGAGGTCGGTGCATTGCGCATCATCATCAAAAAGATGCGCGGCCCCAAAATCGTTTTAGCTAAGGTGGTTAAACAAACTCCTGAAGCCAAGTGAAGCTAGCGGCTTAGAATCGCCTCCGCCAACTGCATATCCGTAGCCTGTAAGTCGGGTTGTTGTTGGCGGATCAGAGTGAGCGCGGCTTCAAGATAAGCACCGCGCTGTTCCCCATGAGTGGCCACATAACGAGCGGCATCGTCACGAGCGGCTAACACCACTTTGTCATCGTCCCTTGATGAGGTGGCATCGGAAGTGGCATCGGTGGCATTGGTCAGGCCACCGGAAATCATATCCGTCATCGCTGTGGAACTCATGGCTTGGCACAAGCCAGCGGAGGTGAGGCCAATCAGCAATCCTAAAATCCGCATTGAATGCTGCATGAAAAACTCCTAAGTCAAAAATCTAAAAGCGCGTCCGATATAGGGGCGCGCTTTTAGAATGGAATGCTGGGCTAATACTTTGGACTAGCGATGGTGCTTATGCCAGTGCTTAGAATGCCCTTTACCACGACGATGATCTTCATCATAGCGACGAACATGGCGGGACTTACTGCGTTTATCCCGATCGTCATCGGCGTAGGCATTACCTAAGGCACCGCCCGCTGCACCACCGATGGCAGCACCTACAACGCCACCGGTACTACCGCTGACTTGTCGGCCGATTACGTTACCACCCGCAGCCCCCAGAGCACCACCAATGGCAGACTCCGTCCGGCGGCCATCACGCGCCCCCACAGCGCCACCCGCTGCACCACCTACACCCGCGCCTATGGTTGCACCGGTTGATCCACCTATTTGTTGGCCAACCACACTGCCTAAGGCTCCGCCCAATGCGCCCCCAATAGCGGTTTCCGTTTTTTCACCCCCTATCGCCTGATGGCTCAGCGATAGACTCAAACCCAACAGAACAATAGATAGGTATTTCATAGAGGTTTCCTTGTACAAATCCGTCTGGCCGATAAAGCCTGTGCTACCTAAAGTCTGAGCAAAGACCACCAGAGGTTCAGTGTGAACTCGGATTACTTACTTAAATTAGAAATAACCTAAAAATAGAAGTTCCCCATCAGCATTCTGGATGAGCCTAAGGGATGGCAAGGAAGGGGGTACGGTAACACTAAGCCGTACCCCAAAAGCACCTAGTTGCTGTCGCGGCGGCTGACTAACAGGCCTTTTCTGCTGCCACTAGGAGGACAATTTAAGAAGGCGGAGTTTTGTAACCAATTTTGATCAGGATACCAAGAAAACATAAATTGGCCTCCCTTCAAATTATCGACCACCATTTTAGCCACCTCAGGACGTACTGCTGGGCAGCCTTGACTGCGACCAATGCGGCCTTGGCGGCTGATCCAAGTAGGATCGACATAATCCGCAGCGTGAATAACAATGGCACGATCTCGGGCGCGATCATTGACACCCGGTTCAAGGCCATCCATGCGCAGGGAATATCCGTGCGTCCCGTAGTAACTTTCTTGAGTTACAAACAGGCCGATACTGGATTGATGACTGCCTTCATGATTCGAGAACCGCGTCGCCAGATTTTCGCCCGAATTTTGACCGTGGGCGACAAAATCCTCTAACACCAGCTTTCTCTTATTCAGGTCAAAAATCCAAAGGCGAGGCTCGGAAGAGGGAAGGCTGTAGTCAATAACAGCAAGGCGCTGGGCGGGCGTGGCTCCATGTCGAACCGCACACTGCATCGCTTGTACCGCATTATTTAACACATAGCGGTCTAAACTAGGGGCCGCACGTGCCAAGGTATCCACTAATGCTTCAGAACCAGATGCTGCAAAAACGAGTGAAGAAAACGCAAAAAGACCTGCCGCAAGGCTAAGTCTCCGTAGTAATGTGGGCATGGGCTAAAAAGGCCTCGTGTAATCTAACCTCCAGCGGCACATGGAACATCCGATAGACTTCCAAAGGAGCCGCCCTGCTGTTTGCGCGCTGGAGTCTAACAGCCAAAAACCGCTTATGTGGAGAAACGTGTTGTTCAAAAAATCGGTACTCTGTCTATTGCTATGGGGTGCATCCAGCCTCGCCAGAGCCTTGGCCAATACAGAGGTCGGAGAGACGCTGACTGAAGCGCCTTCAACACCGGCACCTCCAGTGCTTCAGGTATTGGAGCGCCCGGCCACCCTATGCCCTCAAACCCAGTTGTTAGATCCAGATACACCATTCTGGCAAGTACTGCATGGTTTTTACCAACGCCACGCTTACGCTTTAGCATGGCAGGAAGCACAGCATCAAAGTCGCTTAAAAGCTGAGTTAGAGCATTTGGCAGATGATGGGCTAGATCCTGAGTTGTATCACCTTGATCTGCTGCAACCATCAGCCAGCGAATCCCATGCCTCCGAGATCGCAGCAGCCTGCGCGGACGTGCAGATTAGCCAAATTTATCTCATGGCGTTGCGACATCTGTCGCAAGGTTTGCTGGATCAGTCCCGCTTAGAGCCCATTTGGTATGCTGAGGGTGTAGGCAAAGACCGTCTTAGCACCCTATTGAATCTGGCCGATCAGGGTTGGAATAATCCGGCGCAGGCCTTTAGCCAAGCACGGCCTAGCTTGGATCTTTACACCAATCTGCGCCGACTCTATGCCCAGTTGCGGCAAAAAGCCGGTAAGCCACTGGGACAACCTGTGCCCGCTGGCCCGACCCTGCGCCCGGGTATGGACGATGAGCGCGTTCCGGTATTGGTACAGCGCCTCTACAAAGCCGGTTATCTGAAAAAACCCAGCAATGGCGTGGAAGACAACAGCCGACTCTACTCCGATACAGTGGCCAAGGCAGTTGCAGCTTTTCAAAAACGCAACGGTCTGTCAGCCGATGGTCTACTGGGCGAGCAAACCCGCACGACCTTGAACATCGACCACAGTGCTCGTTTGGATCAACTGCGGATTAACTTAGAGCGCCTACGCTGGGTGGCCTATGACACCGAGCCAGATATGCTGCTGGTGGATGTCACTGGAGCCCGTCTCATCTACTACCGCAATCAGCAGCCGGTTTGGTCTACCCGCACCCAAGTAGGTCAACCGGATCGCGCCACGCCTTTGCTACGCTCTACGGTCAATCGTTTAACCCTTAACCCGACTTGGACGGTTCCTCCTACCATTTTGAAAGAGGATAAGCTGCCTCGAATTCGGCGCAATCCCAGTTACCTTCAGCAGCACGGGATTCAGGTGTTGAACTTGGAAGGCCAGCCGATCAGCCCCAGCAGTGTGGACTGGAATAATCCTAAAGGTATTCGGCTACGCCAACAGGCGGGCCCGAACAATCCTTTAGGGCAGGTAGCCATTCGCTTTCCCAATCCCTTTGCGGTTTACCTACACGATACGCCCAGCCGTCACCTATTTTCTCGCGATACCCGTGCGTTAAGCTCTGGCTGTGTGCGGGTAGAGCAGGCGCTCAAGTTGGTGGATGTATTGCTAACCGACCCCGAACGCGATCCGGTCAAACAAATACTGGGTACGGGTAAAACCAGTCAGTACCGGCTGGATCAACCCGTCCCGATTTTGATTGGTTACTGGACTGCGGATGTGGATAGCAAGGGGCAAATCCAATACCGGGCGGATGTCTATCAGAAAGATCCTGCACTGCTGGCGGCTTGGCGGGCGGGACGTCCTAGCCTGCCGTGATACTCGCTCAGTGGTTTTTCAGGTGTGCAGCTAAGGCACTGTCCATAGTCTTAGCATGCACATCAAACCACGCGGGCAAACTCTCCTTCAGCCACGCCTTGGCCATTGCCGTGCGTCCTAGAGATAAACGCTGACAAAAGCGGTTCATATCGCCCAAAATACGCTGGTGATCCGCTCGATGCTCTGCATAAGCGGGATAGACTGAGGTTAGCATCCGTGCTTCTTCTTCAGCAAAATGCTGGTGGGTGTGTTCAAACAGGGCTTGAAAGTGCTTCACAAACTCAGGGCCGTCCGCTTGAACTGTGGTTAGGCAAAGCTGGAGGAAGGCTTGGTGTGTATCATCCATAGCCTTATCGCCTAGGGTATAGGCGGCAAAATCATCCAATAGTTGTTGCGTACTTAGCATAGAAGCTCCGTTATTCAGTGTCTGCTAGATGTTCTAGCAAGGGTATCAGTAAGCGTTGTGCGAGGGATTCAAAGGCTGTATCTAAAGCCTCTCGATCCCGAAAAGCTAAGGCATTCCAAAACTCTTGCCCCTCACCACCTTGGTAATCGTTGCCCTGCCATGCTTGATAGGCACGATCTCGGGCTACTTCTAGGGGATCTTTTTTGCTGCTTCTCTGTTGCAAAGCACCTGCAAAGGCGTAGCTGCTACGAGCAAATAAGGGCAATGGCTGTTGGTGCGCTTGAAGGCAGGCTTCTAACCAAGGGTTGAGCAAAGCCCGCGCCTGATCAGGGTGCAATGGCGGTAATACCCAATCTTGTTCGGGAGTTAGCAAGCGGCTGGTATTCTTACTTTCGTTGGGATTTAAGTTGAGTAATAAATGCCGCAGCCAAAATGCAGTTTTATCCCAATTGCTGGCCTCAGTGAGTTTCCAAGCAAATAGTCCCTTGGAAGTGACTCCGTTAAGCCAACCACAAAGGCGCAACTTCTGATCTAAAGACTCATCAATCCACATGGCCCAAGGTGCTTCTTGGGGGCGCTCTTGCAACAGACGCGGCGCAAAGGCTTGTACCGGAGCCCGTACACTCCCCCAATGTGCCGTACCCAAGGCACCGGTAGGCAGCCAACCGGCTGAGCGGGCCAAATGCAGCTCATCCTCAACACTCCACTGATATTCACAAGCGCTTAGGGCCAGATGCTGCACTTGCTTGCTTGCCCCGCGATCCAGCTCAAAGGGTTCGTTAGGCTCAATGGCTTGTTGTAAATCGGGGCGCTGAATGCCCAAGCGTTGTTGCAAAAAGAAACGGGCCGGATGCTGTAGACACTGAATAAAGCGTTCAGGATCTAAACTGAGCTCCGTGTCGTTTAAGGACAACTCAGTAGCGACAAAGGGCATGGCCGATTGAGCAGACTCAGCCAGTTGTTGAGCCGCCTTAAACCAAGGCCGCGCAAAGCCGCTGTGAGCTCCTTGCTGAAAACTGCAAGGAGCAAAGGGTTGTAAGGGGTGCTGATGGACAATCACTTGGCTGACTTTAGGCTCACTGGATTCGACTGAGTCCAAATAAGCCGTTTGGTCTACTACTTCTAACAATTCACTGATCAACACCGAAGGCGGCAAGGCTTTGTTGTCACGCGGACTTAAGCCCACATAGCTTAGGTACAACCCCTGACGCGCCGACATTAGGGCTTCTAGCAGCAAATAACGGTCGTCCAAGCGCCGGGTGCGATCCCCACGCCGAGGGTGGCGGGCAATCAGATCAAAGCCCGCTGCTGGAGTTCGACGCGGAAAGGCCCCATCGTTGAGCCCCAACAAACAAATGACTTTAAAGGGCAGGCTGCGCATGGGCACCATAGTGCAGAAGGTCACCATGCCGGTTAAAAAGCCGGTGGTGCTGGCCGTGCTTTCTAAGGCGCTGGTCAGACGTTGCCGCACCAGCTCCAAGGGAATGGGTAAATCCATCTGGCTGATTCGGGCTTGCTCGCGCAGATCAGCACAGGCGCGGGTCAGTAGCATCAGGGTATCACCCGCCTCCTGCTCATCAAAGAGTAACTCTAAAAGCTCCAGCAAGGTGTCAGCCCATGCTGTCAGCGGACGGGGATGAGCCAGTTGCTCCGCCAACTGCCCCAGTTGATGTACCAAATCCGCTAAACGCCCCAGGAGCTCCCCCCGCGAGCCCTCTACCGCATCTAAGGGCCAATGATCGTAGAGCAAGGGCGGTGCGTCCTGTGCCAACTGAGGCGGGGCAGCAAAGCCCAGCAGCAGCCGATCCAACCCCTGTTGCCAAGTAAAATCGGGGGTTTCCGGCAGTTTTAACTGAGCGCGTTGTCGAGCATCGCGTCCCCAACGCACGCCAGCCTGCTGCAACCAAAAACGCACCAGTGGCAGATCTTTTTCCTCAATGCCTACCCGCCGCGCTAAAGCCGGTTGATGCAGCCAAGTGAGTAACTCTTCGGCACTAAAGCGGCTATCGGGCAAACTTAGAAGCTGCAAAAAATGCTCAATCAGGGGGATTTCGGTGCGCAGGCCTCGATCCGCCAAGCTGTAAGGGATGCGCGGCACCTCGGCACGCGGCGCAAACACCGCGTCAATAAAGGGCGCATACACCTCAATATCCGGGGTGAGTACCACTACTTGATCGGGGGTTAGCTCGGGATCAGCGGCAAAACGGGCCAGCAGTTGATCGTGCAGAATTTCCACTTCACGCAAGGCCGAGTGGGCAATGTGTACCTCTAAAGAACGATCCTGAGCTTGGAAGGCAATGCGCTCATCCTCAGGTCGGGTGCGCAGGCGGATAATGTCGTTTTGCAAGGCTTTGAGCAGACTGCTGTCGTCCAGCTCATCATCCTCAGGGTAAACGCCCGTTTCTTGCCCTTGGCTATCGGCAATCAAGCTGAACAAACCATCGAAAAAATCCCGCCCTTGCTTGCCCAAACTGGCCAGCAGCGGATTGCCCAAGTCCAGATACCACTCATCGGGGGACAGCGGCGCTTGATGGTCGAATCGGGCTTGTTCGCGTAAATCCCGAATATCGCCCCAGGATTCGCGGGTGGGATTGATGGCAAAGCAAAAAATCTGCGTGTGTTGTGCCAAGCCTTCCAGCACCCGCAAATGATGTACCGGCAGACTGCTGATGCCGAACAAAATCAAACGTTCTGGGATCCCAGCAATAGGCTCAGGATCAAACAAGCGCTTGAGCACCGTCTCCAATACCCGTGCTCGATGAGGGTGGCCGTCTCGGGTCAGCTCGCGCCATAAAAAGGCTTGCCAATCCTCATCCGGCCCTAAACTCAGTAACTTTCCCTGCTCCCAAGCGGCTAACCAATCATCGCGGTACAACAGGTACTGGTCGAATACGTCGGCAATTTTGGCGGCTAACCCCAATCGGCGCTGTTCATCACACTGACTCAGATAGTTTTCCAGTCGAGGGACTTGCCTCAGATTGTGCTCATCCTTTAACCAGGCATACAGCCGCCAACTGAGGTTAATCGGGTTGAAGGCGGACTGCTCCGGCAAACTACCCAATACGGTGCGGGCTAACGACCAAATAAAGGAGGATGGCAGCTCCATGTTCAACTGCATGGCAATGCCTTGTCGCCGTGCTAACTGTAAGGTCAGCCAGCGCCCCATGCCTTGGCTGGGCACCACAAAAGCCTCTGGCGCTAAGGGATTAGCACGAGGCTTTTTGAGCACCTCTAAAGCTAATTCGCTGAGGTCTTCTAAATCTGCGGCATGAAAAAGAGTCAGCATGGCGATCCTTCGGCAACCTAGGGGAATCAGAGGGTTTTATTGTGCCAGAAGGCAGTCATTCGGCTAAATCCGGGGCAAGCCAGCGCGTTTAGAAATGCTGGGCCTCCTGCACAAACTCCTCGCGGACAATCCAAAGCCCACAGAGTCCCTTTTGTTTGCCCTGCTTCGCGCATTCGGGTAGTTTTGCCGCGTTCCCGTACTCCTAGGAGTGCTTCCCCTTTCCTCGTCACGGACATCGGTTTCCATGGCTCAATACGTCTATACCATGCATCGGCTGAGCAAAGTTGTGCCGCCGAAGCGTGAAATTTTGAAAAACATCTCCCTGTCCTTCTTCCCCGGCGCAAAAATTGGCGTGCTGGGTTTGAACGGTGCGGGTAAATCTACCCTGCTGCGCATCATGGCGGGTGTGGACACCGAGTTCGACGGTGAAGCCCGCCCCATGCCCGGCATCAAGGTCGGCTACTTGCCCCAAGAGCCGCAGCTTGATCCCAGCAAAACCGTGCGCGACATCGTCGAAGAAGCGGTCGGCGAAATCAAAGAGGCTCAAGCCAAGCTGGATGCTGTGTACGCCGCCTATGCCGAGCCGGATGCTGACTTCGATGCACTGGCCGCCGAGCAAGCGCGCTTAGAAGCCATTTTGCAAGCCGCCGATGGCCACAATCTGGAGCGCCAACTGGAAGTCGCGGCTGATGCGCTGCGTCTGCCCCAGTGGGATGCCAAAATCGAGCACCTGTCGGGTGGTGAAAAACGCCGCGTGGCTCTGTGCCGCCTGCTGCTGTCCGCGCCCGACATGCTGCTGCTCGACGAACCCACCAACCACTTGGATGCCGACTCCGTGGCGTGGCTGGAACGCTTCCTCCACGACTTCCCCGGCACCGTGGTAGCCATTACCCACGATCGTTACTTCCTCGACAACGTCGCGGGCTGGATTCTGGAGCTCGACCGTGGACAAGGCATCCCCTTCGAGGGCAACTACTCCCAATGGCTGGCCTCCAAAGCCGACCGTTTAGCCCAAGAAGCCAAACAAGAAGCCGCCCACGCCAAAGCCATGAAGGCCGAATTGGAATGGGTACGCCAAGGGGCGAAAGGCCGCCAAGCCAAGTCCAAGGCTCGCCTGCAACGCTTTGAGGAAATGCAATCGCAGGAATTCCAAAAGCGCAGCGAAACCAACGAAATTTACATTCCCGCTGGCCCGCGTTTGGGCGACAAGGTCATCGAGTTCAACGGCGTCTGCAAAGGCTACGGCGACCGCCAACTGATCGACAACCTGTCCTTCAGCCTGCCCAAGGGCGCGATTGTCGGGGTGATCGGCGGGAACGGCGCGGGTAAATCCACCCTGTTCCGCATGATCCTCGGCAAAGAGCAACCGGATGCCGGCAGCATTGAACTGGGTGATACCGTACAAATCGCCAGCGTGGATCAAAGCCGCGACAGCCTTGACGGCAACAAAACCGTCTGGGAGCAAGTATCCGACGGTTTGGATCTGATCAAGGTTGGTAACTACGAAGTGCCTTCGCGGGGCTATGTGGGCCGCTTTAACTTTAAGGGTGCGGATCAGCAGAAGTTCGTTAAAGACCTGTCCGGTGGTGAGCGTGGCCGTCTGCATTTGGCCCTAACCCTGAAACAAGGCGGCAACGTGCTGCTGCTCGATGAACCGTCCAACGACTTGGACGTGGAAACCCTGCGCGCGCTGGAAGAGGCACTGTTGGACTTCCCCGGATCGGCCATCGTGATTTCCCACGATCGCTGGTTCTTGGATCGGATTGCCACCCACATTCTGTCCTACGAGGACGACGGTCAGGTGTACTTCTTTGAAGGCAACTACACCGACTACGAAGCCGACCGTAAGAAGCGTCTGGGTGAAGCCGCGGCACAACCCCACCGCGTGCGCTACAAAAAGCTGGCCTAATTGAGGCTTCGAAGCCCCTGCTTTAAGGGGCTTCTCCTCATGCTAAACAGCGCGAGCGGCACTAGATTTGCTTAAAGCTAAATCGACTTTAATGCTGTTCTAGCCACCTATTTGATACAGACCCCGAACATCATTAAATCGGCCCCGCTTTAGGACATCCACTAAGCCTAAAGCACTCGCTGCCCCCCACTACGGAGATTCAAAGCACCATGTACAACTTTATGGCTCGTTGGGCTGAACGTTTACGATTTTGGCTGCTCTACATAGCCGAAAAAATCGGGCAAGCCCTGAATAAAACGACCTATTATCTGGCACGCCCCGCTTCTGAAGAGCATGCCACGCCCCAAAACCACGTAGCAGAACGGCTGCGGGTACGTCTTCACAAACACGCGGATGCCTTTGGCAACCTGTTTGTGGAAACCTTCCACTACCTGTCCCTCTTTGTGATTGGTGGTTGCATTATTTGGGCCGCCGTCGAGTCCTTCGATCTGATGATCGAACGAGGGCACTCCACCATTGACGACATCCTGCTGTTTTTCATCTATTTGGAGTTGGGTGCTATGGTGGGCATCTACTTCAAAACCAACCGTATGCCGGTTCGCTTCCTGATTTACGTCTCCATTACCGCCCTAACTCGGATGCTGATTGGCGATATCCAGCACAACCACAAGCCCAGCATGGGCATTGTTATGGTGTGCGGCGCGATTCTATTGCTGGCCATCGCTAACCTGATTGTGCGCTATGGTTCCTATCGCTTCCCCTCCTCGGGCTCACATGATGGCGTAGTACGCCCGAAAATTCAGGCCCAAGCGAGTGACAGCGATTGATCCAAATACTGGACTCCGCTGGAATAACAAGAATTTCTAGCCCTGAGGTGTATTACTCAACTCCTTGAGTAGTTCATCAAAAGCTCAGGGCAATTCCTCCCACCAAAGCCAGTGCTCTAAGAGCTGGCTTTGGTCAGTCTAAAATGCCTCCCTGAAAAAGACTTTAGCGCCGTATGAGCAGTGCTCATATGCCGGATTAGACTGGATAGGGTAGAATTATCCGCTTCTACCGACCGTTTTCAGGTGACTTGCCCATGTTCAGCCGTGACTTGACCCTTGCCCGCTACGACGCCGATCTATTTGCTGCCATGCAACAGGAGGCCCAGCGTCAAGAAGATCACATTGAGCTGATCGCCTCTGAAAACTACACCAGCCCCGCCGTAATGGAAGCACAGGGCAGTGTACTGACCAACAAATACGCCGAAGGCTACCCAAGCAAGCGTTACTACGGTGGCTGCGAATACGTGGACATCGTCGAGCAACTGGCCATCGCCCGTGCTAAAGAATTGTTCGGCGCAGACTATGCCAACGTGCAGCCCCATGCCGGTTCCCAAGCCAACAGTGCGGTATTCCAAGCGCTGGTACAACCGGGCGATACCGTACTGGGCATGAGCTTAGCCCACGGTGGCCACCTGACCCACGGCGCTTCGGTGAACTTCTCCGGCAAAATCTACAAAGCCGTGCAGTACGGTCTGAATACTGAAACTGGCCTGATTGATTACGACGAAGTAGAACGTCTGGCCGTTGAGCATCAGCCTAAGATGATCATTGCTGGTTTCTCAGCTTACTCTCAGGTTTTGGACTTTCCCCGTTTTCGTGCCATCGCCGATAAAGTAGGCGCTTACCTGTTTGTGGATATGGCTCACGTGGCCGGTCTGGTAGCGGCGGGCGTATACCCCAACCCCGTGCCTTTCGCCGATGTAGTGACCACCACCACCCACAAAACCCTGCGTGGCCCACGCGGTGGCCTAATTCTGGCCAAAGCCAACGAGGAAATTGAGAAAAAACTCAACTCGGCAGTATTCCCCGGCGGTCAAGGCGGCCCCTTGATGCACGTCATCGCGGCCAAAGCCGTGTGTTTTAAAGAAGCCCTGACTCCTGAGTTCAAAACCTACCAGCAGCAAGTGGTGAAAAACGCCAAAGCCATGGCTCAGGTGTTTATTGATCGCGGCTTTGACGTGGTATCTGGCGGTACAGAGAACCATCTGTTTTTGTTATCCCTGATCAAGCAAGATATCACCGGCAAAGACGCAGACGCGGCTTTAGGTCGTGCTTTCATCACAGTCAACAAAAATACCGTTCCCAATGATCCACGTTCACCTTTTGTAACCTCTGGCCTGCGGATCGGAACCCCTGCGGTCACTACCCGGGGCTTTACTGAAGTGGAATGCCGCGAACTGGCGGGCTGGATCTGCGATATTCTGCAAAACATGGGTGACGAATCGGTAGTGGATGCGGTACGCGAGAAGGTTCAAGCCATCTGCACCCGTCTGCCGGTCTACGGTCGCTAATCGCTTTAAGCTAAGGCTGTCCTAAGACAGCCTTAGTGTTCTATACAGGCAGGCAAACTCCTGTACCTCGCAAACCACAGTATCCTTCTGGATTTTTGGCCAAATACTGCTGGTGATAGGCTTCGGCGTAGTAAAACGGCGGAGCGTCCGCAATCTCTGTGGTGATGTTCGCAAAACCTGCCCGCACTAATAAGGGTTGGAAATGCGTCCGGCTTTCCTCGGCTAAGGCTCGTTGCTCTGCATTCATGCAATAAATCACCGAGCGGTATTGAGTCCCCACATCATTCCCCTGACGCATCCCCTGTGTGGGATCATGCCGAGCCCAGAACACCTTAAGCAAATCAAGGTATTCAATCTGTCTAGGGTCGAACACTACCCGCACCACTTCAGCATGGCCGGTTAGTCCCGAACAAACTTCCTCATACGTGGGATTGGGCGTGTGTCCGCCTGCATAGCCTGCTGCTGTTGTCCAAACGCCTGGTAACTGCCAAAAGCAGCGCTCTACACCCCAAAAACACCCCATTCCAAACACCGCCTGCTGTAAAGGTTCTGGAAAAGGGGGAACCAAAGGATTTTGGGTCACAAAGTGCTGTTTTGGTACGGGCATGGGAGTCGTGCGTCCCGGTAAGCATTGATCGGGCGTAGGGAGAGGCATTGTTTCTAAGATGGAACGCATCAAAAACTCCTCCTAAGTATTCCCAGCACACTGGAAAAGGCCTGCTATTTCAGTCGCTTACTATTGCTGATAGCGTTGCAACTGAGCCACCAGCTCTGGCCCCGGAATGGGGCGGTCAAACAAATAACCCTGCCCAATATCACAGCGCTGTCGTCTTAAAAACTGCAATTGTTGTCCTGTCTCCACGCCCTCGGCTACCACTTTAAGCCGCAGGTTGTGGGCCATCGCAACCACAGCGGAGGTGATTTCCATATCGTCTTGATTATCGGGAATATCTTTAACAAAGCTGCGATCAATTTTGATCACATCAATCGGGAATTTTTTCAGGTAACTTAAGGAGGAATAGCCCGTGCCAAAATCATCCATCGCTAGGGTGATGCCCATAGCCTTGAATTCATTCAGCTTTCGATGGGTCATGTCGGTGGCATCCAGTAACAAGCTTTCGGTCAGCTCCAACTCCAACAAATGGGGCGGAAGCTGTTCCTCCTGCAATATGGCACGCAGCTTATCCACCAGATCAGGGTCAGCAAATTGACGCGGAGATAGGTTGATTGCCATGTGCAGCTCACCCATTCCCAGATGATATAAATGCGCACCCATACGGCAGGCTTGGCGGGCGGCCCAATTACCGATGGGGACAATCAGCCCGGTTTCTTCGGCTACCGGGATAAATTGATCGGGGCGAATCATGCCACGCTCGGGATGATTCCAACGCAGTAAGGCTTCCATCCCCACCAAACGTCCTGTGCGTAGACACACTTTCGGCTGGTAGTACACGGCCAACTCGTTCTGACTTAAAGCTAAACGCAGATTATTTTCTAAAAACAACCGAAATTCAGCTTCAGCATTTAGGGTTTCACTAAAAGCTTGGACTTGATTCTTGCCGTTGGTCTTAGCTTTACGCAAAGCCAATCCAGCATGTTTTAGCAAAGCTTGAGGGTCATGGCCGTGGATTGGAGCACAGGCTAACCCCACCGAACCGCTGATATTGATTTGCTGATCGTCGATGCAAATAGGATCATCCAAGCTACAGACCAATTGCTGGGCTAAAGCCAAACCGCTTTCAAAATCGGTCTCATACATCAGTATTGCAAATTCATTACTGGCAAAACGCGCCACAAAACCGTGTAACCCCAAAGCGCTATGCAAACGTTGAGCAAGACGTACCAACAGCTTGTCGCCTATGTTATGGCCAAAGCTGTCGTTAATACGTTTGAAGTTATCCACATCTACCAACAGCAACGCCAAATGCTCATCGTGCTTATGGGTTAAGCGTGCTTCTAACTGCTGAATAAAGCAGATTCGGTTGGGTAATCCCGTTAGGCTGTCGGTATAGGCCAAGCGCTCAATCTGTTGGCGCGCTAAACGAGCTTCCGTAATATCTTCATAAATGATGATGTAATGGGTGAGATGCTGCTGCTCATCAAAAATCTTGGAAACGGACAAATGACCCCAATAAGGCGTTTGGTCTTTACGCCGGCTGCAAAACTCGCCCTGCCAACTGCTGTTACAGGCTAAAGAGCCCATCGCATCACGCAAAATGCGCCCTAGGTTTTCCAAAGCAGGTAGGTCAGCTAGGTGGCGGCCTTGAACCTCTTCTGCGGTAAATTGGGTAATGGTGGTAAAGCTGGGATTGGCGTATTCAATACGCCCGCTTCTGTCTATCAACAAGCAGGCACTGGATGTCTGATCAATCGCCCGCTGAAATAAATGCCGCGAATGGTTGGCATCCAAACAGCGCTGATTAGCCATCAATTGGGCAAAATGGTCTGCTAACTCTTTGGCGAAGGCGGTTTCATCCAAATGCCATGCGCGCTGATGATCCATCTGCTCTAAACGTAAGACACCGACCAAGGCTCCTGCATTGCGGATTCCAACCTCCAATACAGACATCACCTGACGGCTTTGAAAATCCTCCAGCCGCTCACAGGTTCTAGGATCATTCCAAGCGTCACGCACATCAAGGACACGCTCTAGGTTAAGCGCCTCCCAGTATTGTGGGCATTGGTGTGCATCTAAGGGAGGGCTCGACATCTCCTCGGTACGGGAGGAGCGCGCCAAAGGCAGAAATAGGCCATTCTGGATCAACCATAGACTGGCCCGGCTGACACCGCAGGTGTCTACAGCAGCTCGAACAATAAGACAAGCGGCTTCCTGTAAAGAAGATTGGCCATAGGGCCGACTGGCCAACTGGGCTATGAGGCGTTGTTGGGCGCGTGCTCGACCAATCTGTTGCATTGGGTCTCGTACCATTGGCTCCGACATTCCTCCAGAAATCACCAAATGACCCTGCAATAAAGAGGAGTCCAATCCTTCCATTTGCCCACGTCCAGAAGCTTCCATAACCTTTGGGACACTCGCCGGTGATCACTGACCGGATAGTAGCCTTTTTGCATCATTTGATGCGCTATATCTTTGTATAATAGCTGCCGAATTGGCTCAGTTAAGTCTATATGCTGAGCATAGGCTATACCCTCAGCTAGGCTCAATGCTGTGATATTTCGCTCAAGCTCGCGGGGCTCCCTTGTGGATGCTAAAAAACAGGATCTCCAAGCCAAGGTGTGTTCACGCACGAAACTTAAAAACCCAAGCGGAGCAGTCCTTGGAATTAACGGTGACCCATCACAAAGGTTCTGGGTTTTTAATGCTCTATAGCGGGGTATCGACCATTGGATATTCACATTATAACCGCTCGAATGGCGTTTGATGTTGGAGTAAAACCCAGACTTATTCGACAAGCCTAAGCAACCACAAACAGGTTCAAACACACTTATTTTTATTGTTAATTATCCGAGACACTCAAAAAACTTACCGCACCCGAACCAAAGCTATCCTTTAGCTTTTATCAAACATTCCAATAAAAAACGAGCCCTCTTTAATTATTTATAAAGGGGCTCGTTCGTAGGAGCGAGAAGCTATTAGAAATTACAGCAGCAGAGTACGGATATCGGCCAGCAGCTCACCCAGACGGCGGGTAAATTGAGCCGCTGAAGCTCCATTGATGACGCGGTGGTCGTAGGACAGCGACAACGGCAGCATCAGGCGAGGCTGGAAGGCCTTACCGTCCCAAACCGGTTGCATGGTGGCTTTGGAAACACCGAGGATTGCCACTTCCGGCGCGTTGACGATCGGCGTAAAGCCGGTGCCGCCAATGTGACCGAGGCTGGAAATGGTGAAGCAAGCACCTTGCATGGCATCGGGAGACAGCTTTTTGCTGCGCGCTTTAGCGGCCAGCTCAGCGGCCTCGGCGGCCAGTTGCAGCAGGCTCTTTTGGTCGACGTCACGGATGACGGGAACCAGCAGGCCATCGGGTGTATCCACGGCAAAACCGATGTGCACATACTTCTTACGAATCAGCGCCGCGCCACTGGGGGCCAAGGAGCTGTTGAAGTCGGGCATTTCCTTCAGCATGTGGGCACAGATTTTCAGCAGAATCGGCAGCAGGGTCAGTTTGACACCAGCTTTTTCTGCGACGGCTTTCTGTGCAATACGGAAGGCTTCCATCTCGGTGATGTCGGCGGACTCAAATTGAGTCACGTGGGGCACGTTCAGCCAGCTGCGGTGCAGGTTGGCTGCACCTACCTGCATCAGGCGCGTCATCGGCACTTCTTCAATCGCACCGAACTTGCTGAAGTCCACCGCAGGAATTGGCGGAATGCCAGCACCGCCAGTAACCGCTGCACCACCGGCCGATTTGCCTTGTTGCAGGATGGTTTTGACGTACAGCTGTACGTCTTCCTTCAGGATACGACCTTTGGGGCCAGTGGCCGGAACCACGGCCAGATCTACGCCAAACTCACGAGCCAGCAGGCGCACAGCGGGGCCGGCGTGTACTTTGCTGGCATCCTTAGCCGGAGCCGCCGTTACAGGCGCTGGAGCAGCAGCGGCCGGAGCTTTTTCAGCGACAGGAGCCGGAGCTGCTGCCGGTGCAGCGGCTTTAGGTGCAGCTGCTGGAGCAGAAGCCGCTGAAGTCACCTTCAGATTCAGAATCAGATCACCGGTGGCTACTTCAGCATTCAATTGAACGCTGACGCTTTCCACCACACCCGCGACGGGTGAGGGAATTTCCATACTGGCTTTGTCGGACTCCAGAACAATCAAGGATTGCTCAGGGCTGACACTGTCACCCGCTTTGACCAAAACCTCGATGACCTTGGCTTTGCCCGCAGAGCCGATGTCCGGAACACGAACTTCCTGCAGGCTTTCCACGGTGGCGGCGGCCGGAGCTGCCACAGGGGCGGGCTCAGCGGCTTTGGCGGGCTCGGCCACAGGGGCCGGTGCAGCAGGAGCCGCGGCGCTGGCGCCCTCGGCTTCCAGCTCCAGAATTTCGTCGCCTTCTTTAATCTTGTCGTTCAGGTTGACCTTGATGCTTTTCACCACGCCGGCAAAGGGCGCAGGGATTTCCATGCTGGCCTTGTCGGATTCTAGGGTCAGCAGGCTTTGGTCGGCTTCCACACGGTCGCCTACCTTAACGAACAGTTCAATAACGGTACCAGCACCGGTGCCAATATCGGGTACGCGAATCACTTCACTCATGGTGCGTCTCCTTAGCAGTCCAGTGGGTTGAGTTTTTCAGGGTTGATGCCAAAGCGTGCAATGGCTTCACCCAGAACGCGTGCTTCTAATTCGCCCCGATCGACCAGCGCTTCCAGAGCGGCCAAAACCACCCAGTAACGATCGACCTCGAAGAAGTGACGCAGTTTTTTGCGGCTGTCGCTGCGGCCAAAGCCGTCGGTGCCCAGTACCTTGTACTCGTGGCTCGGAACCCACTGACGAATCTGATCCGCAAACAGCTTCATGTAGTCAGTAGAGGCAACCACAGGGCCTTTACGTCCACCTAAGCACTGCTCAACGTAAGTCTGCTTGGGCTTCTCGGACGGATGCAGGCGGTTCCAACGCTCAACGGCCAGACCTTCGCGGCGCAGTTCGTTGAAGCTGGTGACGCTCCAGACATCAGAGGCGATACCGTAGTCTTCACGCAGGATTTTCGCGCCTTCGATGACTTCACGCAGGATGGTGCCAGAGCCCATCAGCTGAACGTGATGCGCGGCGTCGCGCTTGTCTTCTTCCAGCAGGTACATGCCTTTGATGATGCCCTCTTCCACGCCTTCAGGCATGGCCGGGTGGGCATAGGCTTCGTTCATGACCGTGATGTAGTAGAAGATGTCCTTCTGCTCTTCGGTCATTTGACGGATGCCCTCACGGATGATCACCGCCAGCTCGTACGCGAAGGTGGGATCATAAGTGCGGCAGTTCGGAACGGTGGAGGCCAGAATGTGGCTGTGACCGTCTTCGTGCTGTAAGCCTTCACCGTTCAGGGTGGTACGGCCTGAAGTACCGCCGATCAAGAAGCCACGGGCACGGCTGTCGCCTGCGGCCCACGCCAGATCGCCGATGCGCTGGAAGCCGAACATGGAGTAGAAGACGTAGAAGGGCAGCATGGGCTGGTTGTGGATACTGTAGGCAGTACCCGCGGCAATCCAGCTCGACATCGCGCCGGCTTCGTTGATGCCTTCTTCGAGGATTTGGCCTTTCTTATCCTCGCGGTAGAACATCACTTGGTCTTTATCCACAGGCTCGTACAGCTGACCTACGGAGGAGTAGATACCCAGCTGACGGAACATGCCTTCCATACCGAAGGTACGGGCTTCGTCCGGGATGATGGGGACGATACGGCTGCCCAGATCCTTGTCTTTAACCAATTGCGACAGGATACGCACGAAGGCCATGGTGCTGGAGATTTCGCGATCGCCGGTACCGTCGAGGATGGACTTCAGGGTTTCCAGCGGCGGAGTCGGAATGCTGATGCTGCGCGCGCGGCGCTGAGGAACAAAGCCACCCAGAGCTTCACGGCTCTTACGCAGGTACTTCATCTCTGGACTGTCAGCGTCCGGACGATAGAAGGGCAGCTTTTCCAGATCTTCGTCTTTCACCGGAATGTCAAAACGGTCACGGAAGACTTTCAGGCTTTCCGCATCCACTTTCTTGACGTTGTGGGTGATGTTCTTCGCTTCACCGGAGCCGGTGCCGTAACCCTTAATGGTTTTGGCCAGAACCACGGTGGGTTGTCCGCTGTGGTTGACAGCTTCGTGGTAGGCTGCATAGACCTTGAATGGGTCGTGGCCGCCACGGTTGAGCTTCCATACCTCCTCATCGGAGAGGTTTTCCACCATCTTCAGCAGACGCGGATCGGCCCCGAAGAAGTGCTCGCGCACAAACTTGCCGTTGTTGGCCTTGTAGTTTTGGTACTCGCCGTCGACGACTTGGTCCATACGGCGTTGCAGTGCGCCTTCTTTGTCTTGGGCAAACAGTGGGTCCCACATGCGGCCCCAAACCACTTTGATCACGTTCCAGTCAGCGCCACGGAACACGCCTTCCAGTTCTTGGATGATCTTGCCGTTGCCGCGTACCGGGCCGTCCAGACGTTGCAGGTTACAGTTGATCACGAAGATCAGGTTGTCCAGCTTCTCACGACCGGCCAGTGCGATGGCACCTAAGGCTTCGGGCTCGTCGGTCTCACCGTCGCCTAGGAAGCACCAGACTTTTTGCTTACCGGCAGGGATAAAGCCACGATGCTCCAGATACTTCATGAAGCGGGCTTGGTAGATCGCTTGGATCGGGCCCAGACCCATAGATACGGTGGGGAACTGCCAGAAGTCCGGCATCAGCCAAGGGTGTGGGTAGGAGGACAGGCCTTCACCATCCACTTCTTGGCGGAAGTTGTTCAGTTGGTCTTCACTGATACGGCCTTCCAAGAACGCACGAGCATACACGCCGGGGGCGGTGTGGCCTTGGAAGTAAATCAGGTCGCCGCCGTGTTCTTCGGTCGGGGCTTTGAAGAAGTAGTTAAAACCGACGTCATACAGGGTGGCACTGGAGGCAAAGGAGGAAATGTGGCCACCCAAATCAGGGTCTTTTTTGTTGGCCCGCATCACCATCGCCAGCGCATTCCAACGTACCAAGGAGCGAATGCGGCGTTCCATGAACAAATCGCCAGGCATGCGTGCTTCGTGGGTAACAGGAATGGTATTGCGGTAGGGCGTGGTAATAGCGTAAGGAAGTTGTGTTCCTGTACGGCTGGCTAACTCGCCCATGCGGGTCAGCAGATAATGAGCGCGATCTTCACCTTCACGGTCGAGGACAGATTCAAGGGCATCCAGCCACTCTTGAGTTTCGACAGGATCAAGGTCTTGCATGCTTTGCTCCAGTGCAGAAAAGGCTTCCACAATCGGTTACCTGTTTTTCACTACCGACTTTTTGGGTCGGCGTGTATGTTCTTGGCATTTTTATTGGCTGGTGGGCCGGCGCTTGTAGTTTTACTACAAAACTCAAAAGGATTCAGCCCCCTTTAATAAAAATTTAGTAGTCACACTACAAAGCCTTAGCTATTGCAGGGATTTTTGTTCCACCTCTGAGCCCAAAGCCTCAGAGACTTTGCTAGAGGAAGAGCGCATGCGATCTACACAGGTTGTTCTACCAAAGTCTTTAACCCACCTTGCCCAACGCACCGAGGCGCTCATAGCCCATACAGAAAGCCTAGCTCAGGAATACGACAGTACGAATCTTTGCATCCGTACTTGGATCAAGGATCAACGCAGCAACCTAGAACGGCTGGTAGCTGCCAGCGATTTTATGTTCGAACAACTGCTGCGCCAGCCGCACTTGCTGCCAAAACTGATCGCCGCCAACCTGTTGCATCAACCCCTATCCACCGGCAGTCTGCGCCAATCCTTAGCTACGACCTTAGAAGGCTGTAACGATGAAACCCAATTGGCCCAAGCATTACGGCAATTTCGCCAGATGCACCAAGTGCGCATCATTTGGCGCGATCTAACTTACCAAGCAGATTTAACCGAAACCTGTCGCGATCTATCGGATTTAGCCGATAACTGCATTGATCTGACCTATCAGTGGTTATATACCCGCTTCTGTGCCCAATATGGGATACCGCGCAACATTCAGGGGCAAGCGCAACATTTGGTAGTACTGGGCATGGGCAAGCTGGGAGCCTATGAACTGAACCTATCTTCCGATATTGACCTGATTTTTGCCTATCCCGAAACCGGCGCTACCGATGGCGCTAAAGAGCTGGATAACCAAACCTTTTTCGTCCGTTTAGGCCAAAAGCTAATTAAAGCGCTGGATGCCATCACAGTGGACGGTTTTGTATTTCGGGTGGATATGCGTTTGCGGCCTTACGGCAGCTCAGGGGCTTTGGTATTTAGCTTTGCTGCGCTGGAGCAGTACTACCAAGAACAAGGCCGTGACTGGGAACGTTACGCCATGATCAAAGCCCGTGTTGTAGCGGGCGATCAGCAGGCGGGGCAGCAGTTGATGGAGTTATTGCGGCCTTTTGTGTACCGGCGTTACTTGGATTTTTCGGCCATTGAATCCTTACGCGCCATGAAGCAGCTCATCGCTCAAGAAGTGAAGCGCAAGGGCATGGCCGAGAACATTAAGCTGGGAGCCGGTGGCATTCGGGAAGTGGAATTTATTGCCCAAATGTTCCAACTGATCCACGGCGGACGCGACAGTAGCTTGCAACAACGTCCGCTGCTTGGTGTATTGGCGACCTTGGAAACCCGAGGCTATCTGCCCAGTGAAACCGTCACCGAGCTACGCGAAGGCTATTACTTTCTGCGTTATCTGGAACACGCACTACAAGCCATCGCCGACCAACAAACCCAAGTGTTACCGGACAATCCGACCGATCAAGCCCGAGTGGCTTTGATGCTGGGTTTTGCCGACTGGCCCAGCCTAATGCAGCAACTGAAGCATTGGCGAGATCGGATTAACGCCCATTTTCAGCAAGTGATTGCCTGCCCTAAGGAAGACACCGAAACGCAGGCGTTAACAGAGCCCGCTCCTCGTCCAGCCAGTCAATGTTTGACTTGGGGGGAAGAGTGGTTAGAGAAGGATGCTCAGCAGCAACTTCACCTCTTGGGGTTCAGTCAGCCTGAAGCCGCCGCCCAACGCCTCAAGGCGCTACATCAAGGCAGCCAAAGGCGCAGTATGCAAAACTTGGGGCGCGAGCGATTAGACGCTTTTATCCCGCGTCTGGTCTGCCGCATCGCGCTACAACCCGATCCCGATTTGGTACTCAGCCGTGTGCTACCGCTGGTGGAAGCCATCGCCCGCCGCTCGGCCTATCTGGTACTGCTGACTGAGAATCCCGGAGCCTTAGAGCGCCTGCTGAGCCTGTGCGGAGCCAGTGCTTGGATTGCCGAGCAAGTCACCCGTTTTCCGCTGCTGCTGGATGAATTGCTGAATGCTGAGCGCCTGTACGCACCACCGGCGGCTCCTGAGTTAGCCGCCGAGCTCAATGAGCGCCTGATGCGTATTCCCGAAGAGGATTTGGAGCAACAAATGGAAGCCCTGCGCCATTTCAAGCTGGCCCATAGCCTCCGGGTAGCCGCTTCAGAGGTGGCGGGAACTCTGCCCTTGATGAAGGTTAGCGACTACCTGACGTGGCTGGCCGAGGCCATTTTGGAGCAAGTCCTAGCGCTGGCGTGGAAGCACACCACCGCCCGACATGGACAGCCCAAACGCCGCGACGGAACCCTCTGCAATCCTGATTTTATCATCGTAGGCTACGGCAAATTAGGGGGCATTGAACTCGGTCACGGTTCGGATTTGGATTTGGTGTTTATCCACAACGGCGATCCGAATCAGGAAACCGACGGCCTGAAACCCATCGACGGCGCGCAGTTTTTTATCCGTTTGGGACAGCGCATCATCCACTTACTGACGACCCAAACGGCTTCCGGCCCGCTGTATGAGGTGGATATGCGCCTACGGCCTTCTGGGGCAGCGGGGTTGTTAGTCAGCACCCTATCCCACTATGCCCAGTACCAAAGCCAAGAGGCGTGGACGTGGGAACACCAAGCCTTAGTACGCGCCCGCCCAGTGGCCGGTTGCCGCGAACTCTCAACCGCCTTCCAGCTCATTCGCAATCAGGTGTTAGGACGAGCGCGAGATCTTAGCCAATTGGCCCATGAGGTCAGCGAGATGCGGGCCAAAATGCGCACGGCATTGGGAACCAGTGCTACCCACGGCGGAACCACCCCTGAAGCCTTTCAGCCCGATCATCGCTTCCACCTCAAGCATGATGCGGGTGGTATCGTGGATATCGAATTTATGGTGCAATACGCCACACTAGCGTGGTCGCATCAGTATCCCGAGCTGCTGCGCTACACGGATAATATCCGCATTCTCGATGGTTTGGAGCACACAAAGCTCTTGCCTGTGGCAAGCGTTCAGGCGCTCCAGAACGCCTATAAGGCCTATCGCGCAGCGGCGCACCGGCTGTCCTTACAACGGCAACCCGGTGTGGTAGCAGGAGATCAATTTCATCACGAGCGCCAAAGCGTTCTGCGTATCTGGCACTCGTTGGGGCTGTCCTAAAGCAGCCTGCCCTTGCACACATACCTAAACTGGCGAAGAAAATCTGAGGAGCTGGCAAGATGTCGATGGCCGACCGTGATGGTGTCATCTGGTACGACGGTGAACTGGTTCAGTGGCGCGATGCGACCACCCATGTTCTGACCCACACCCTGCACTACGGCATGGGCGTATTTGAAGGAGTGCGCGCCTACCAAACCCCGGCAGGTACCGCTATTTTCCGCCTGCACGCCCACACCGATCGTCTGTTTGATTCGGCACATATCATGAATATGAAGATGCCGTACACCAAAGAGGAAATTAACGAAGCCACCCGCGCTGCGGTGCGTGAAAACAATCTGGAAAGCGCCTACATCCGTCCGATGGTGTTTTACGGAAGTGAAGGCATGGGCCTGCGTGCCAGCGGCCTGAAAGTCCACGTGATTGTGGCCGCTTGGCACTGGGGCGCGTACATGGGCGATGAAGCGCTGGAGATGGGCATCAAGGTGCGTACCAGCTCCTTCACCCGTCACCACGTCAACATCAGCATGACCCGCGCTAAGTCCAACGGCGCCTACATCAACTCCATGCTGGCGCTGCAAGAAGCCATTTCCGGCGGTGCGGATGAGGCTTTGATGCTTGACCCCGAAGGCTATGTGGCCGAAGGTTCGGGCGAAAACATCTTCATCATCAAAGGCAATGTGATCTACACCCCCGAAGTCACCTCCTGCCTGAACGGTATTACCCGTAATACCGTACTGACGCTGGCGGATGAGCTCGGCATTAAGATCATTGAGAAGCGCATCACCCGCGATGAAGTCTATATCGCTGATGAAGCTTTCTTCACTGGCACCGCCGCTGAAGTCACCCCAATCCGTGAAGTAGACGGTCGTCAAATCGGTGCCGGTCGCCGTGGGCCGGTGACTGAGCGTCTGCAAAAAGCCTACTTCGATCTGGTTAGCGGCAAAATCGCCAGCCACACCGAATGGCGCACCCTCGTTAAATAAGCTTAACGCCCTTCGGCAAGCAGGAGTTTTGATTACCACTCCGTGCTTGCCGTTTGAGGCTGATGGCGTGAAGCTGTTTTTCTATGAATATATTGATTATCGGCCCCAGTTGGGTAGGCGACATGGTGATGGCGCAAACTTTGTTTATGCGCCTGCGTGAACAGCATCCCGACTGCGCCATTGATGTTCTGGCCCCCGACTGGAGCCGCCCGATTTTAGAGCGCATGCCCGAAGTACGGCAGGCGCTTAGCTTTCCCCTTGGTCATGGCGTGTTGGATTTAGCCAGCCGTCGCCGCATTGGTCACAGCCTGTGCGGGCAATATCAACAGGCCATAGTGCTGCCCAACTCCCTCAAATCAGCTCTGGTTCCTTTTTGGGCCAATATCCCTAAACGTACCGGCTGGCGCGGCGAATGGCGCTATGGATTGCTAAATGATGTACGGGTTTTAGACAAGGCCCGCTATCCCCTGATGATTGAGCGCTTTATGGCTTTGGCTTATGCGCCGAATACGCCTTTACCTCAGCCTTATCCGCGTCCTCAGTTACAGATTGACTCTAACTTGCGGCAGCAGGCTTTAGAGCGTTTTGCATTGGATACTCAACGCCCCGTATTAGCCTTGTGCCCCGGTGCAGAATTTGGTGAAGCCAAGCGCTGGCCCGCTGAATATTACGCACAGATTGCCGCCACCCGTATCGAAATGGGCTGGCAGGTATGGATCTTCGGTTCGCAAAAAGATCATCCGGTAGGTGAAGCCATTAAAGCCGCGCTCACCGAACAGCAAGGCCAATCCCTACACAATTTGGCGGGAACCACCGGATTAGCCGAGGCCATCGACCTGCTGTCCTGTGCCCAAGCGGTGGTGACTAATGACTCAGGCTTAATGCACGTAGCCGCCGCTTTAGGTCGTCCCTTGGTGGCAGTGTATGGCTCTACCTCTCCCGGCTTTACCCCACCCTTAGCAGAGCAAGTTGCCATTGTGCGCTTGGGCCTCGACTGTAGCCCCTGCTTTGAGCGCACCTGCCGTTTTGGACACTACGATTGCCTACGCCAACTGCCTCCTGAGCAGGTAGAACAGGCGCTGAACGCCCTATTGACCCAAGGAACTGAGGTGCATTAAGTGCGTGTGCTTTTGATTAAAACCTCCTCCATGGGCGACCTGATCCACAGCTTTCCCGCTCTGACTGACGCACAACGCGCCATTCCCGGTATCCGTTTCAACTGGGTGGTGGAGGAAGGCTTTGCTGAAATTCCGAGTTGGCACCCAGCGGTGGATCAGGTGATTCCGGTAGCTATTCGGCGCTGGCGCAAACAACCGCTGAAAACCTTGCGCTCTGAGGAATGGAAAGGTTTTAAGGCCCGCCTGCGAGCAGCCTCCTATGACTTAGTGATTGACGCCCAAGGATTGCTGAAAAGCGCTTGGCTGACCCGCTATGTCTCGGCCCCGATTGCCGGCTTTGACAAAAAATCCGCCCGCGAGCCGCTGGCCAGCTACTTTTATGACCGTACCTATGCCGTTGCCCGCCCGCAACATGCGGTGGAGCGCGTGCGCCAGTTATTTGCTCAGGCACTGGGCTACGAGCTACCGGAAGGTTTAGGGGATTATGGCTTGGATAAAAGCCGCTTTGCCGGCACCAGCCTTTCAGCGCCCTACATCGTCTTTTTGCACGGCACGACTTGGCCCAGCAAACACTGGCCCGAAGCCTACTGGCGCAGCCTTGCAGAACGCCTGAATGCTCAAGGCCAATCCGTTTGCCTGCCTTGGGGCAATGATTTGGAGCGCGAACGGGCCGAGCGTATTGCCGCTGACTTAGCCGCCGTTCAGGTATTACCCCGCCTCAATCTGCTGGGCGTGGCTCAAACGCTGGCGCAAGCTCAAGCCTGCGTTGCTGTAGATACCGGACTAGGACACCTTGCCGCAGCTTTGGATACGCCCTGTGTTTCCCTGTACGGCCCTACTTTACCCAGCAAGGTGGGCGCTTACGGTAAACATCAGGTACATCTGTGCGCCAGCGGCCCCCAAGCAGGCTCAGGTAATCGCCATGCCACCTGCATGGACAGCCTAACGCCGGAGCAAGTTGAACAGGCCCTGCTTCCCTTACTTGGCTCTAAGGAATCCCTCTGATGCAACTGGCCTTTATCCTCTACAAATACTTTCCCTTTGGGGGACTGCAACGGGACTTCATGCGCATCGCCTTGGAGTGCCAACGCCGAGGCCATCAGATTCGCGTGTATACCCTGCGCTGGGAAGGTGAAGTCCCTGAAGGCTTTGAGCTGCATGTGGTTCCGATCAAGGCATGGTTTAACCACACCCGTAATGAGCGTTTTAATACCTGGGTGCTGGAGGATTTAAAACAGCGTCCCGTAGATCGCGTGGTGGGCTTTAACAAAATGCCGGGGCTGGATCTGTATTACGCGGCCGACGCCTGCTTTGAGGATAAGGCCCAAACTCTACGCACCCCGCTGTACCGATTCTGGGGCCGTTACAAGCACTTTGCCGAGTACGAGCGCGCGGTATTTGCCCCCGAATCCCAATGCCAGATTTTGATGATCTCCGAAATCCAGCAGCCGCTGTTTATCAAGCATTACCACACCCCCGCTGAGCGCTTTCACTTGCTGCCACCCGGCATCGCTCAGGATCGCCGAGCCCCAGCTAATGCCGCAGAGATTCGCGCCGAGTTTCGCCGTGAATTTGCCCTGAGCGATGAGGATTTGCTGCTGGTACAAATCGGCTCCGGGTTTAAAACCAAGGGGCTCGACCGTAGCTTGCAGGCCTTAGCCGCACTGCCTAAGGACTTACGCCAGCGCACCCGTTTGATCGCCATCGGTCAAGACGATCCGCGCGCCTTTCTACTGCAAATCAAAACCCTCGGCTTGGAGCAGCAGGTACAAATCCTCAAAGGGCGCAGCGATATTCCGCGCTTTTTGCTGGGAGCCGATTTATTGATTCATCCAGCCTATAACGAAAATACCGGCACCGTACTCCTGGAAGCACTGGTTGCCGGTCTGCCCGTTTTAGTCACCGATGTATGCGGTTATGCGCGCTATATCCAAGAGGCGGGTTGTGGCTTGGTACTGCCTAGCCCCTTTGAGCAACCACAGCTCAACCAAGCCTTGACCGAGATGCTGTCCAATCCTGAAGCACGGGTGCGCTGGTCACAGGCAGGATTGGCCTATGCGGATACTGCTGATCTGTACTCCATGCCGCAGCGCGCCGCGGACTTAATCCTCAACCTAGGGGTTCAGGCATGACCTTGGAACTGCGTCCTCCCTTTGATCAACTCTGGGCCAATCAAGATGCCTTTGCCGAGGTGGAACAACTACAGGGGCAGGTATTCCGCGAACTGGAAGGCCGACGCACCCTGCGTACCGAGGTGCGTGGACGAGGTTATTTCGTCAAAATCCATCGTGGTATCGGTTGGCGAGAAATCCTAAAAAATCTGCTCTCCCTGCGCTTGCCCGTGCTCGGAGCCCGTAATGAATGGCGTGCTTTAAAACGGCTAAAAACCGCCGGTGTTCCCAGCATGACAGCAGTGGCCTTTGGTGAGCGCGGTCTTAATCCTGCCACTCAGCACTCCTTTTTGATTACGGAGGAGTTAGCCCCTACCATCAGCTTGGAAGACTTTTGCCTGAGTTGGCCGCAAAACCCACCCAATTCAGCCCTAAAATGGGCCTTAATCGCCGAAGTCGCTCGAATGACGGGAAGGATGCACCGCTCTGGAGTCAACCACCGCGACTGCTACATCTGCCACTTTCTCATGCACACCGATCAGAGTATCACCGCGCACAACCTACGCCTGTCCCTTATTGATCTACACCGCGCCCAAACCCGCCCCCAAACGCCCAAACGCTGGCGTAATAAAGATTTAGCCGCACTGCATTTTTCCGCGCTGGACATCGGTTTGACTCAACGTGATTACCTGCGTTTTTTACGGGGATACTTTCAACAACCCCTGCGCACTATTTTGTCTGAGCAGGCTCAATTATTGATTTGGCTAAGCCGCGAATCCAAACGCCTGTATGCGCGTAAACAGCGTTATGGAGATGCCCTATAAATGGCGGGTTGGAAGCTAAAACCGGCTTATTCAAAGCTAGAATCTGACTTTGGCTCCTTAGAACGGGTGTTTGCACTGCAAGGAGACTGTCTAAGCAAAGACCGTATGTCTGAGGTTATTCGGGTCGAGCGGCAAGGAGTCCGTTATTACGTCAAACGCTATTGGGACGCGGGCAAGGGGCTGAGGCGTTTCTTTGGTAAGCCGCGGATTAAAGGCGAGTGGCAGAACCTACACCATTTTATTCGTTGGGGCGTTCCGACCGCACCCGTCGTAGCCTATGGCCTAGAGCGCCATTTAGGTAGTTTTGTACGCGGCGCTCTGATCACCCAAGAAATCCCAGACACCCAAGATTTAGCCCAACTGGCCAAACAACAGGATGTACGCCTACACAATCGAGCTTGGGTCGCTCACATCAGTCGCCAATTAGCTCAGGCTACCCGCATTCTTCATCACCATCGTTTCACTCACAACGATCTAAAATGGCGTAACTTGCTGGTGAATACCCAAGGGCAACTGTTTTTGATCGACTGTCCTTCGGGAGGCTTTTGGCGAGGCCCTTGGCTCAGCCAGCGAATTACTAAGGATTTAGCGTGTCTGGATAAGGTGGGCAAATATCAGCTATCGCGAACTCAACGCCTGCGTTTTTACCTAAACTATCGGCAACAAGATAGGCTCAAGCCTACGGATAAGCCATTGATCCGCCAGATCGTGCGTTACTTTGAGGGCCGTGAATGAAGGATTTTCTGGCTAAGGAACATGCTGAACGCTTACAGCATCACCAATTAGCCGACTTTGAATCTCTATGGGCTTTGCAACTAGATTGTGTAGATGACCCTAATCTAGGACGGGGAGGTTACAGTATGGTGGCACACCTGTCTGTGGATGGGCATCCTTACTACCTAAAACGCCAAACCAGTCATCTCGCCTATAGCTGGCGACATCCCTTAGGCGAACCTACCTTAGCGCGCGAATTTCGCAATATTCGCCTGTATCAGCAACTCAAAATTCCCGCGTTGCAGGCGGCTTTTTTTGGGCAACGCCGTGTGGGACATGAGCAACGTGCTATTTTGCTCACCCCCGCCCTAGAAGGTTGGTGCGACCTAGGACACTGGCTTAAACACTGGCCTAAACTTGAACCCATACAGCGGCAGCATATTCTGCAAGCCGTTGGGCGATTAGCGCGCCAACTCCACCAACAGCATCTGGTACATGGATGCTTTTACCCCAAGCATATTTTTCTACGCGACTGCGCACAACATTTTGAAGCCTGCCTGATTGATCTGGAAAAAACCCGTCGTCCGCTGTTTTGGCGCGATAACTGTGCCATACGGGACTTAGAACCCTTGATACGCCGCGCGCGCGTCTGGAGCGAGGCCGAGGTGGATGGTCTGCTCAGCGCCTATTTAGAAAACCCAGACTCCATAAACCTGTGGAAAAATAAGCTGCTCAACCGCCAAAAGCATAAAGGATACGGCCAGTGAGGCTATCTGAATTGGCTCAGGCGGGGCGGCAGCCTCCGCTACCGACCTCCTTGGAGTTGGCAGAAGAAAGCCTGCTGATGGAGCGTTGGCTGCGTATCCTTCCGGGGCAACGCTATGTGGGCTGCGCTCAGTGGAAGGAGCAACGGGTACTAGCCAAGTTGCTGGTTGGCCCCAAAGCAGCCAAGCAGTTTCAGCGTGAATATCAAGGTGCTCAATGGCTGATGGAACAGCAGCTCGTAACGCCAAAACTCCTCACCCAAGCGCTGACTCCAGAAGGCGGCTGGCTGCTATTTGAATACTTAGACTCCGCCGTCAGTCTTGAGAGTACGTGGCAAGCTGTGGCCCATCAATGGCCTTTAACGACCGAACAACGGGCCATTCTTAGCCAAGCCCTACACGTTATTGCCAGACTACACCGCGTCGGTTTATGGCAATCCGATCTGCATTTGGACAACCTTTTACAGCATCGGCAACAGCTCTACCTGATCGACGGGGGCGGCGTTCAAGCTGAACACCTAGGCCAAGCTTTATCGGTAGCAAAAATCACCGAAAACCTAGGAATCTTCTTCGCTCAGCTCTCCCCCGAGTTAGAACCGCACTTAGAAACCCTAGTGGCCTTGTATCGACAGACTAACCCTGTGGATCTCTCCATACCGGCTTTGGGTCAGGCCATTGCTAAAACGCGGCGCTGGCGACTGGCCAATTACCTGAAAAAAGCCGGTCGCGACTGCACTCTGTTCCAAGTACAACGTGGAGCGATGGGATTGCAGGCCGTATGGCGCGAAGCTTTGCCCGCATTAGAGCCTCTGGTACATAACCCCGATGCTTATATCAATCAGGGGCATCTGTATAAAACAGGCGGGGCGGCTACCGTGGTACGTATTCAGTACCAAGGGCAACCACTAGTAATTAAACGCTACAACATCAAAAACACCCTGCACTGGCTCAAGCGCTTTTGGCGACCCAGCCGCGCTTGGCACAGTTGGTTAGCCGCTCACCGTTTAATACTGCTGGGCATTGCGACCCCCAAGCCCTTAGCCGTTATGGAGCGCCGTTGGTGTGGATTGCGCGGGCCTGCTTGGTTAATTACCGAGTATTTATCCGGGCCGGACGCCATCAGTTGCTTTGCCCCTTATTTGGACACTCCCCCGCCAACGCATTGGGTACTGGCCTTACAGCGCCTATTTACCGCCCTGATTCGCGAGCGCATCAGCCACGGTGATCTAAAAGGCCACAACCTACTCTGGGATGAATCCCTTGGCCAATGGTCACTGATTGATCTGGATGCCATGCAGCAACACAGCAGTGCTCATACCTTCACTAAGGCATACCGACAGGATAGAGCGCGCTTTCTGCGGAATTGGCCGCAAGACACTAAGCTATATCAGCATTTAAATCAGAGCCTTCCTAATCTTTAAAAACAGCTTGGAACTTAAGAGTATTTTATTAATTAAGTTCCAAGCCCATCATTAACGAGCTAAAGGATTAGGCGTAGGCTCTGCCATTAAACTGAGAATATTTTTATCCGTATGATGAAATAACTCAGACTGACCCTTAATTTGTAGCACCGTATCCTCGGCGTAACTCCAAGTGCCATCAGCGTTAATACTGACCTTAATACTAAAGGCTAGGGTTTTAAAAGCATGGGTTAAAAAGGGCGCGGAACAAATACCCCAAGTTTCTAAACCCTCAGTAGCTTGTAACTCAAACTCGGTGGCATCGGGCTTAACTTGCCCCGCCGCCATCGCAATCACTCCTCTCGGAACGGCTAAAGTATGGATAACCGTCTGAGTGGCGGGCTCCCACAACCAATACCCCACTTGTTCATGGTAGGTTTTTACTTGGTTGGGTTTAGTAATATGGGTGTAATAACGTAGCCCATACAACAATTGCGGGCCATTAGTCACCGGATCAATAGGTTGCAACTCAATGCGCTCAATAAAGGCTTGCTCTTTCGGGCCTTCCGCCTTGGGCTTTAAATCTAAACCTCGTTGACCTGTCCAAATACCTGCCATAGGTCGTAGCGGGCCAAGGTTGTTTAGGGTATGAACATCAATATCCCGAGGTTCGGTATAAATATCGGTGGGGAATTCACTCATAGTTTCATCGTATTTAACTAAGGATTAATGCTTAATTGTTAAGGCCATTGAAGTAAATATGGCCTCATCAAACCTGATCACACCATTTAGGTAGTCAAACACGGACGCTTGCCTAGATCAAATCCTCGCTAGCATCCTTGTGCCGCAGCTTTATCTCAACGAATGCTCCACAGCTTTCTATACTTTAAACGGCTCGACCAAAACTCAACCACAGACTCTGAATTCTTTAGACTACCCCAAGGAGGCCGCGAGTACCGGGAAGACTCATGCTGTTTGGGTATTCCACCATCGCTAGCAGGGATGGCTTAATCTCGCGTAAGACGATGAACTACGACACACAAGGGACATCCCAAGCAACTCATTCCATAACGGCTCGGCTGCTGACCCTCAGTCTGGTTCTGATCAGCCCTTACCTCTACGCCCAACCCAACCCCTTGCCCGCTTATGGCGCAGATCTAAACCAGAGCTCGGTCTCGGGACTCTCTTCGGGAGCCTTTATGACCTCTCAACTGTATGTAGCCTTTTCTGAGCTGATGGTGGGGGCAGGTGTTATTGCGGGCGGGCCTTACCTCTGTGCTAAATCCTGGGCGGGGAATACGCTGTTAACTAATGCGACCACCACCTGCATGAACCCTCTGACCGCATCTGTTGGCCCTAACACACCCGAATTGGTTAAACAGGCGCAAAAACTCTCGGAGTCTGGGGCTATTGCTCCCTTAAGCAATTTAGCTAATGACCGAGTGTATATCTTTAGCGGTACGGAAGATAAAACCGTAACCACTACAGTAGTGGATCAAACCTATGCCTTTTTTAAATCGGTAGGTATTCCGGACTCCTCCATTCGCTACGATAAAAGCGTTAATGCGGGTCACGCTATTGTAGTAACGGATACGACCACGGCTTGCCCGCTCACCCAACCGCCCTTTATTAATGACTGTGATTTTGAACAGTCTAATCGAATTTTAAGTCACATATATCCTGAGCTAAAACCAGCAACGACTCAAAACCCTGAGTCATTAATTGCTTTTGATCAATCCGAGTTTTTAACTTCGAACTACACCAGTATGAGTAAAACCGGCTACGCCTATATTCCTAAAAACTGCCAAGCTGGGCAGAAAAGTTGCTCCGTACATATTGTTTTTCACGGATGCCAACAGGGTGCTGAAGTGATAGGCGATCAATACTACGCCAAAACCGGCTATAACGAGCTGGCAGAAGCCAACGATTTAATTGTTCTTTACCCGCAAATAACCCCCTCAAATACCATACCCTTTAACCCTCAAGGCTGCTGGGATTTTTGGGGTTATTCCTCACCCGGAAACATAGACCCTGATTATTACACGCGCTCAGCACCCCAATTATCAGCAGTCTATAAAATGCTGCAACGTCTTGCCACCCCCGCCCAAACTAACACTGTGCCGGAGTAAATATTGTGACTACAGCCGCCCCGCTTATTGAGCCTAAGTTAATTAACATTTTAAAACAGTGGCGTTGTTTCTCACACCAGAATGCGGAAAATCTACAGTTATTCTGCTCCGCCTTTACGCCCGTTCACGACAGTTTGCAAATAACACAACAAGTTTTAAAACAGTGGCACGATAAGCCTTGGACACTACCTGAACAGCCCAGTGTAGACTCCAGCGCATTATCTAACGCCTATCGAGAATTAATTGATATTCAACAAGCAGCCTTAGAAAAAGAACAAGAGGCTTATTTTCGTTATTGGACAACTGCACTAACAAACAGCAAACAAATGATTAATGCCTTGCAGGGTGTTTCATCACCCCAACAAGCATTGGTGGCCTATCTGGAGGCTAATTTGGATTTAGCCCGCCAATATCAGGAGGACGTATCTGAGCAACTCACCGACTTAAATCAAATTAAGGCCGCTTATACTGCGTGGTGGCAAAAAACCTTGGAAAGCCTTCAGCCTGAGAAGCCTCAATAAAACGCAGTCACTCCGCTTTGCTTGACCTGCTTGGCTGCAAGCACTAGGCTCCGCCCTGCTTCAGGTGCCCCCACAATGCTGGGGGTGAAACAGGGAAGCCGGTGCGCTTTATTGCAGCAAAGCCGGCGCTGCCCCCGCAACGGTAAACGAGCTAAAAACCGCTATCAGCCACTGTACAGAGTATGGGAAGGCGCGGTTGGGAATCCCAAGGTTCACTCGTAAGCCCGGAGACCGGCCTGTCGCATTCATCGGCCACCCTCGGCCACACGCCAACAGATCGCGCGGGGCGCGCGATGGAGCACACTTCCCATGACCCCTGTTCGTACCCGCAGGCCGTCAGCCTTTGCCTTGCTGGCTGCACCGCCTTTTTTATACTCCAGCCTAGCCCTTGGTGCATCCCTTAATCTGGATGAGCAAGTAGTCACTGCCTCGCGCATGACCGAGCAAGCTGGCCAAAGTTTGGCCGCCGTGACGCTGATTGATCGTGCCGAGTTAGAGCGCACTCAAGCCAAATCCCTGCTGGATGTATTCCGTAAAGTCCCTGGAATCTCGCTCACCAATAACGGCGGGCCGGGCAAAACCACCTCGCTGTTTATGCGCGGCACTAACTCAAACCACGTTTTAGTGCTGATTGACGGGGTTAAGGTGGGCTCCATCACTACGGGACAAACGGCGTACCAAGACTTACCCGTAGAGCTGATTGAGCGGATTGAAATCGTGCGCGGCCCGCGTTCAGCCCTGTACGGCTCAGAGGCGATTGGCGGGGTGATTCAAATCTTCACCCGCAAAGGGCAGCAGGACAGCCACAGCCTGAAACCCTACTTCAGCCTAGGTACGGGTACGCATGACGCTCAAGAAGCTACGGCTGGAGTGAGTGGAAATAACGGAGCCGGCTGGTTTAACTTCAGCGTCACCAGTCAAGACAGCGACGGTATCGACACCAAAGATCGCGGCACCAGCGGCTATGAGCAAGATGCCGATGGCTACCGCAATCTGGGCGGAACCCTGCGCGCCGGTTATCGCTTTGACAACGGTCTGGAGCTGGAAGGCAGTCTGATGCGTACCAGTGCCCACAACGACTATGATTCTTTGTACGGTAGAAGCGGCCGCAAAGCCAATGCGGATAACAAACAAAGTCTGGCCAGCGGGCTGATGCGCTTCTCGCCGACCCACTACTGGCAAACCACCCTGCAATTTGGCCGCAGTGAAGATAAATCCGACTCCTATCAGGATGGCACCTTCTACTCGCGCTTTGACACCCGACGCGACCACATCAGTTGGCAAAACGACTTCCAACTGGCGGAACACCATACCCTAACGCTTGGCCTAGACCATCAACGGGATGAGGCTTCAGGTACTACGGTGTATCAAGAAGACAGCCGCACCGATGATGGCTTTTTCAGCCAATACACTGGGCGTTTCGGGCGTTTTGATCTGCAAGTCTCTGGCCGCCACGATGATGACGAGGAATTTGGCCGCCACAATACCGGCAGCGCTGCCGTCGGATATGCCCTTACCGACAGCATTCGCACCTTTGCCAGTTGGGGCACCGCCTTTAAAGCGCCCACCTTCAACCAACTGTACTACCCCAACTTTGGCAACCCGGATTTAGACCCGGAAAAATCGCGCTCTCTGGAGCTGGGCTTTAACGGTCAACACGGCTGGGGACAATGGTCGCTGAACCTGTACCGCACTACCATTGATGATTTGATCAGCACCATTACCATCAATGGCCGCAGCCGTGCCGAAGGGGTGGATAAAGCCCGCATCCACGGCTTAGAAGCCAGCATCGGCAGCACGCTATGGGGCTGGGATTGGACGGCCAATTACAGCCTGATGGACGCGGAAAACCGCTCGCGCCGCACCAGCCGTACTGGGGTTAAATACTACGGCAAAGACCTTAACCGGCGGCCTTCACAAACCTTTAATCTGGACATGGATCGCCGCTTTGGAGCCCTAACCCTAGGCGCTAGTGTGCATGGTCAAGGTTATAGCTACGATGATTTGGAAAACCAAACCCGTTTAGGCGGATTCACTCTGGTGGATTTAAGGGCGGAATACCAGATGGCTCCCGAATGGCGCGTACAGACTCGAATCGCTAACCTGTTCCACAAAAGCTACGAGACCGTATCCGGCTATAACCAACCGGGCCAAGCGGTTTATGTGACCCTGCGTTATCAAGCGCTGTAAGCCTTTCTTTTAGGAGCTTTTTATGATGAACCTCACCCGAACCCAGCAGGTCATTGCGGGTCTGATACTAGCTGCCTTAATGGCGGTCACTCGCGGACATCACTTTGATGCGATTAACCTTCCCAGTGCCTCTTGGGCGGTATTTTTTCTAGCCGGAGCCTTACTGACCCCGCGCTGGGTATTTCCGGCCTTGTTTATTGAAGCCTCAGTGCTGGACTTTATCGCCATCCAGTGGCAAGGCGTGAGTGATTGGTGCGTATCTCCCGCCTACTGGATGCTCGTTCCCGCCTACGGTGCCCTGTGGCTGGGGGGCCGGTTGTACGCCCGCTGGCACTCCGAACAACTCAGCAGCCTGTTGAGATTGGGCTTATTCGCAGTGGCCAGCAGCTTTGTGTGCTACCTGTTCTCAGGCGGTGGTTTTTTGTACTTCTCTGGCCGCTATCCAGACCCCAGCCTAAGCCTGTTGGCTGAGCGAATTATGACTTACTACCCCCAATATCTGAGCACCTTGGCGCTCTACCTTGGCTTAGCGGTACTGGTACATATCAGCATTCAAGGCATTCGCTCGGGCGTGCATTTGCGTCTGAAAACACCGCGCTGATCCATCAACGTACAGTGGCCCAAAGGACTGAGCCACTGACCCATGAACCTCACTTAGCAGCAGCTAAAAATCCTCTCCATAACCCCTCGTCTGGAAAATAGCCTAAAAGCACTGCACTTTAATTAATCTCTTGGCGGCGTTTTAGAAAGGCGTATGCTGTCTTGGAAATGGCAAGAAAACATCAATCCAGTAGCCTAAAAAATTTAGCTATTCTGAATAAACGCACTATGGAAAGCGCTAATGCTTGCCCATGAAAGCCGTTTCCCGTATAAGCGGCGCTCCCGATTCCAGAGCCTTTGCTGTGGGTTTTATGTTCATCATCACTGTTCGAGAGACATCATGGCCCGTGTTTTGATTGTCGATCACTCTTCAACAGAGCTTTCCAAGCTCAAAAGCCTGTTAGAGCAGTTAGGACATCAGGTGTTAAGCGCTGAAAATGGAGCCGACGGCGTGGTACTGGCTCGTGAAGAGCAACCCGATGCGGTCGTAATGGATATTTTATTGCCGGGTCTAAATGGTTTTCAGGCGACCCGCCAACTCAGTATGGATGCGGAAACCACCCATATTCCGGTGATCATCACCAGTAATCGTGACCAAGAAACCGACGAAATATGGGCGCGCCGCCAAGGCGCCAAAGGCTACCTGTTAAAGCCCGTGGCCAAAGAGCGCTTGGCTCACCTACTGACTGACCTATCAAGCCCCAAACTTAGGGCGATTGCGCCTCAAAGTGCTTACGGCACTTAACCTACCTATCGTATAAGAACCGATGCAGACCCGAGCTTTTCGCTCTACGGTCTGCAAAAGTTCATTCAGAGCAAGGCATTTCGGCTATACTTTGGGCCTTTTTTCACAGCCCCCCGCTCCTACCGCCGCATTCATGAAGCTGATCCTCAAAGTTTTCCCGGAAATCACCATCAAGAGTCGTCCGGTACGCAAGCGTTTTATCCGCCAATTAGCGAAGAATGTTCGCTCCATTCTGCGCGACCTTGATCCTGAGGTGCGTATTGAAGGCGAGTGGGACAATGTGGAGCTGAATACCGCCGTCACCGAGCCCTCGATTCTGGCTGAGATGATCGAGCGCCTGACCCATACGCCGGGAATTGCCCACTTTTTGGAGGTGCACGAGTACCCGCTGGGCGATTTCGACGACATTCTGGATAAGTGCCTGCACCACTATGCTGACCAACTGCCGGGCAAAATTTTTGCCGTACACTGTAAACGTGCGGGCAAACACCCTTTTAGCTCGATGGATGTAGAGCGCTACATCGGCAGCCAACTGCGCCAACAGTGCGGTGCGGCGGGCATTGACCTGAAAAATCCTCAAGTGCGGGTACGGATGGAAATCCGCGATCAGCGCCTGTTTGTGATCCATCGTCAGCACCAAGGCTTGGGCGGTTATCCGCTCGGCGCGTTGGAACAAACGCTGGTACTGATGTCCGGCGGTTATGACTCCACCGTAGCGGCCTGGCAAATCATGCGCCGTGGTTTGATGACCCATTTTTGCTTCTTCAACCTCGGTGGCCGTGCCCACGAGTTGGGAGTGATGGAAGTCGCCCATTACCTGTGGAAAAAGTACGGCAGCTCCCACCGCGTGCTGTTTATCAGCGTGCCCTTTGAAGAAGTGGTGGGGGAAATCCTGAAAAACGTGGACGACAGCTACATGGGTGTGGTGCTGAAACGCATGATGCTACGCGCTGCCACCCAAATTGCCGAGCGTCTGCACATCAACGCATTGGTGACGGGTGAGGCCATCTCCCAAGTATCCAGCCAAACCCTGCCTAATCTGTCGGTGATCGATTCGGCTACGGAGATGTTGGTACTGCGGCCGCTGATTGCCACCCACAAGCAAGACATCATCGACACCGCCGAACAGATTGGCAGTGCCGACTTTGCCAAGCATATGCCGGAATACTGCGGCGTTATTTCGGTCAATCCCACCACCCAAGCCAAACGCGGCCGGGTGGAGCACGAGGAAAGCCGCTTCGACATGCAGGTGCTGGAGCGTGCTTTAGAGCGTGCGCGCCAAGTCAGCATCGACCATGTGATCGAAGAGCTGGGCAAAGACATTCAGGTGGAAGAAGTGGCCGAGGCCCTGTCCGGTCAGGTGGTGTTGGACATTCGCCATCCTGATCAAGCCGAAGACGAGCCGCTGAGCATCGCCGGGGTAGAAGTCCAGTGCCTGCCCTTCTACGCCGTGAACAATCGTTTTAAAGAGCTGGATGCCAGCCGCCAATACCTACTGTATTGCGATCAGGGTGTCATGAGCCGCCTGCATGCTCATCACCTGTTGAGTGAGGGCCATGTGAACGTGCGGGTCTACCGACCCAGCGTGGCTCGCTGACTGGAGCAGGCTATGAGTATCAACTCCATCCGGCGCAGTGCCCGCCGTCGCAAACACCCCCCCGACTTGTCGGTGGACTTTGGCGTTTAGCCCTTTTGCCTTGTTTTCCGTTTTACCCTTTTCAGGATAGTTATTGTGATCGAACAACTGCGTAACATTGCCATCATCGCCCACGTTGACCATGGCAAAACCACTCTGGTAGACAAACTGCTCAAGCTCTCCGGCACCCTCGACCGTAAAGAAGCGGAAAGCGAGCGCGTGATGGACTCCAACGATCAGGAGAAAGAGCGCGGCATTACCATTTTGGCCAAAAACACCGCCATCAAATGGAACGGCTACAACATCAATATCGTGGACACCCCCGGACACGCTGACTTCGGCGGCGAAGTAGAGCGCGTGATGTCCATGGTGGACTCCGTACTGCTGGTGGTGGATGCCCAAGACGGCCCCATGCCCCAAACCCGTTTCGTAACCCAGAAGGCATTTAAAGCCGGTCTGCGCCCCATCGTGGTGGTGAACAAGATCGACCGTCCCGGCGCGCGTCCGGATTGGGTGATTGACCAGATTTTCGACCTGTTCGATAACCTGGGTGCTACCGATGAGCAACTGGACTTCCCCATCGTTTACGCCAGTGCCCTGAACGGTATTTCCGGTCTGGACCACGAAGCTATGGGCGACAACATGGATGCGCTGTTCCAAGCCATCATCGACTATGTGCCTGCGCCCAAGGTTGATACCGAAGGCCCGTTCCAGATGCAAATCTCCCAGTTGGACTACAACAGCTTCCTCGGTGTGATCGGTATCGGTCGTATTGCACGCGGTACTATCAAGTCCAACACTCCGGTAACGGCGATCGGTGCGGATGGCAAAAAACGCAATGGCCGTATCCTGAAGATCATGGGTCACCACGGCTTGCAGCGCGTTGAGGTGCCGGAAGCGACGGCGGGTGACATCGTATGCGTCAGCGGTATGGAAGAGCTGTTCATCTCCGACACTCTGTGCGATCAACAAAACGTCGAGGCCCTGCCACCTCTGACCGTGGATCAGCCCACCGTGTCCATGACCTTCCAAGTCAACGACTCACCCTTTGCCGGTAAGGAAGGCAAGTTCGTCACCAGCCGTAACATCAAAGACCGTCTGGAAAAAGAACTGCTGCACAACGTAGCCCTGCGCGTTGAGCAAGGCGACAGCCCTGAGAAATTCAAAGTCTCTGGCCGTGGTGAGCTGCACCTCTCGGTACTGATCGAAAACATGCGCCGCGAAGGCTTCGAGCTGGCCGTAGGTCGCCCGGAAGTGGTGATCATCGAAGTCGACGGCGAGAAACAAGAGCCCTACGAAAACGTCACCATCGACATCGAAGAGCAGCACCAAGGCCCGATCATGGAGCAAATGGGTCTGCGTAAGGGTGACATGACCAACATGATCCCTGATGGCAAAGGCCGTCTGCGTCTGGAATACACCATTCCAGCCCGTGGTCTGATCGGTTTCCGTAACACCTTCCTGACCATGACCTCCGGTACCGGCATTCTGACCAGCACCTTCAGTCACTATGGCCCGATCAAAACCGGCGAAGTCGGCCACCGTCAAAACGGCGTGCTGGTATCTATGGCGACCGGTACCGCTCTGACCTACTCGCTGGAAACCCTGCAAGACCGCGGCAAGCTGTTCCTGTCTCCCGGTGACGAGGTATACGAAGGTCAATTGGCCGGTATCCACAGCCGCGACAGCGATCTGGTGATCAACCCCACTAAGGCCAAGAAGCTCGACAACATGCGCGCTTCCGGTAAGGACGAAACCATCCAACTGACTCCGGCGCTGAAGTTCACTCTGGAGCAAGCGCTAGAGTTCATCGACGACGACGAGCTGGTGGAAGTAACGCCAAAGTCCATCCGTCTGCGTAAGAAATACCTGAACGAAAACGACCGTAAGCGTTACGAGCGCAGCAAGGTTTAATTCTTAAACCTGAGCCATAAATCAAAAAGCCCCGCTGGAGTGATTCAGTGGGGCTTTTATCGGTAAGGCAAAACACTCCCCCATAGCCAGTAAGCACACAAACCACCCGCTTTACCGCATAATGCGCGCCTAAATTTTGTCATTAGGCCGCACCATGAGTTACTCCGCCTTCGACCCCAGCACCTACAGTACCCAACTGGCCGAAAAGCAGCAGCGCCTGCGTGAGCTGCTCGCGCCCTTTAACGCGCCAGAGCCGGAGGTGTTCGAATCGCCGCGCCTGAATTACCGGCTGCGGGCTGAGTTTCGCTTGTGGCGGGAAGGGGAAGATCGGCACTACGCCATGTTTGCACCGGGCGACAAACACACGCCAATTTTGCTGGAAGATTTTCCCATCGCCAGCCAGCGCATTAACGATTTGATGCCGCGCCTGAAAGCGGCTTGGGCTGATTCGGTGCTGGGGTTCAAACTCTTTCAAGTGGAGTTTCTCACCACCCTAAGCGGTGAAGCCCTGATTACTCTGTGCTACCACCGCCCCCTCAAAGACGACTGGCAGGCTGCTGCAAAACGGCTGGCTGATGATCTGGGCGTTTCTTTGGTCGGGCGTTCTAAAGGCCAGCGCTTAGTCATCGGACAGGATTTTGTCACCGAAGAGCTGAGCATTGCGGGCCAAAGCTATAGCTACCGTCAGCCGGAGGGCGCTTTTACCCAGCCGAACGGCACAGTGAACCTGAAGATGCTGCACTGGGCCTATGACGCCTTGGGTCAGCGCGAAGACGACCTGCTGGAGCTGTACTGCGGCAATGGCAATTTCACCCTGCCTTTATCGCGGCGGGTGCGGCAGGTATTGGCGACGGAAATCAGCAAAACTTCGGTCAATGCCGCCTTGGCTAATCTGGATGATAACGGCATCGACAATATTCGCTTGGTGCGCCTCTCCGCCGAGGAGCTGACCCAAGCCTTGAATGGCGTGCGTCCCTTCCGGCGTTTGGAAGGCATCGACTTAGCCGCTTACCAATTCGGCACTATTTTTGTCGACCCGCCGCGCGCCGGTATGGATGTGGATACCTGTGAATTGGCGCGACGCTTTCCGCGCATCCTCTACATTTCCTGCAACCCGGAAACCTTGGCGCAAAATATCGCCCAGCTTCAGGATACGCATCGGATTAGCCGCTGTGCGCTGTTTGACCAGTTTCCCTATACCCATCATATGGAGTCGGGGGTGTTGTTGGAGCGGCGGGGTGAAATGTTTATGGGTTAGCTCGCTAACCGTGCAGCAGTGTTGGAAAACGCTTGAGCTTCTTATTTATTTTGTTACCCTAAAGATGGAGCCTCTCCATTCTTCTTTCCCAATGTTTAGCATGCTTTGGCTAGCTTGGGTGTCAGTTCCCAAAACTGGCGTATAACGAAGACAAGGGAGGCAGTATGAAGGCAAAAGTAGTCGACGTACGGGCTTATCGGCGTTTTCGGCATGGAAAGTTAGAGTTTGTGTGTAAACACAAACGCTCACTCCCTAGCCGTTAAGCTGATGAGGAGAGGCTTCACCTAAGACCAAACTTCAAGATCTCCCCAGTTATTTGGAAAGTACATTTCGCGCTCTAAATCTACGGATCCAACTTTGTTTTTATATCTGTTTATTATTTCGGATAAATCATCCTTCAAGGACATATTGCTTGCATGCCACCTGTTTTTGTTGTAAACGATTTTTATTGCTGTAAAAATCAAGTAAATTGTGTTTTCTTTCAGATTGTTTTTATCACCCAATCCATCATAGTTAACTATCCCCCTTGGAGTTTTTAGCCAAGTATTCCATACTCTATTGCTATGACAAGCTTTATTTCTCGCATCTTTAAATGCTGCAAGCCAGTTTTTAAGGTCCTTAAAAGAATTAACACCAATTTTCCTAGCAGCTAGATCTAAGCAGTTTTCACCGTCTTTATCAAAAGCTTGGTAATTAAGCTTGTCGAGTAAGTTAAGAAAGACATCGAATGAAATCAGCTCATTAGCTATCCAAAATGGCGGTAGATTTCGGTAGGATTTACATGGGCTGCTATACTTGTTTAAGTAATGGCGAGAAAAGTTATGATTTGACTCTGCTTTACTTTCTTTTAATAAGCTGTCATTTATTTTTGCTCGTTCATGAATGGGCGTATTCTGTGAAAAGTAGGCATCATCTAGATACCAAAATGAATCTTTTGTCCACTCTGTTATAGACTGGTCAATTATAGTATTTGATATTATTTCTATCGGAAGTAGATATTTTATTAGTAGATTTCTTATCTCTTCGTCTAGTCTATATAAGTTAAGGCCAAACTCAAAATTTACTTCTTTTATATACATCTCTTGGTCTTGGTCTTGGTCTTGGTTGTTTTTTTCTCTATCAAGAAATGGGTAGAAATATATTTTTAATTTATACCAGTTTATTTGTGATAAAACAGATGTTGCGAACTCTTTTTCTTCTGACGTTACATTTACAAGCAGGCCTTTCCTCGGCAAATACTCAGTTACAAGAGCTAGTGGTGAAAGGAATGGCTTGTCATAAACTTTTCTTTCGCTCATTAAAAAACCCGCAATATTTTTACGTTGTTTATATGATACAACAACATAAACCCATTGCGGGCGCTCTTGCTACTGAAATTAGCTTGTTTTGCGAAAAATGCAATAGCGCAAATATCATGCCAAGTAAAAATTTTAGGCATATCTGGCTAGCTTTTATTAATTTGATTAGGTATGCGAGACTAAAGGTTAGTTAATTCTAGCCTCGAGAGTCATGCTTAAAATCCCCAAACCCTTCCTACTGCTGCTCTGCCTCCTGCTTTCCCTTAACGGAATGGCGCAGGTGCAAGCGGCTGTGCGTATGGTTTGGATGGACGTAGGGCACAGCGCCCAGGTAGAGCAACAGGCTCACCACCACGCGTACGCTGAAGAACACCACGCCATGAGTTGCTGTGATGAGGACGACTCCTCCAGCAGCCCAAAGGCTTCGCCCTGCGCTTCTAGCCACCTGTGTTGCACGGTGGTGGCTGTGCTGCCCAACATGACACCGGCCATTGCTGTTGGCATGGGGGCTGCGCCGCCGATGTATTCCAACCTCCAGCCCCTACCCTTGGCGGCGCTCTCCTTCTGGCGACCGCCCCGCGCTTAATTTCTGTCGATCCTAAACGCCGCTAGAGCCTGAGCTTTGGCGGGAAGCCGTGCGCCCGACGCACGCGGTGACAGGAATGTACTCCATGAGCTTTTTTTATACGGCAACAGGCCGTGCACTGCCTTGGCTGGCGCGCCTTGGCTTGTGCTTACCCTTAGTAGCACAAGCCTTAACCCTCGACCAAGCTCTGCAATTGGCCGAACAACAAGCGCCTTCTCTAGCAGCACAAGCGGCGAATCAAACTGCCGCGCGCCAAGCGGCGATTCCAGCGGGAGAACTGCCCGACCCCAAACTCAGCTTTGGCATTCAAAACCTGCCCATTGAGGAGCGCGACCGCTGGAGCACCACCCGCGACTCCATGACCATGAAGATGGTCGGCTTTGAGCAAGAAATGCCCAACGCCGACAAGCGCCGCGCCCGCGTAGAAACAGCGCAAGCCGCGATTGAAGTGGCCGATGCCCGCCAGCAAGTCGAGCGCCTGCGGGTACAACGCGAAACCGCTTTGGCTTGGATTAGCCTCTTAGCCATCGAGCAAAAGCTGGCGCTGTTTCCCAAGCTGTACGAGGAAAACCGCCTCCTGAGCCAAGCCATCAAAGCGCGAATTGTCGGTGGACGCGGCGCCATTGCTGACAGTGTGCAGCCCAAGCAGGAGGCAGCGTTGTTGGGCGATCAGGAAGACGAACTGCACCAACAACAACGCGCCCGCCGCGCGGCCTTGCGTCAGTGGATTGGGGCGGCGGCGGATCAGCGCGTCAGTGGTAACTGGCCTAGCTGGCCAAAGGATGCCCAGCACTATCAGCACAACCTGCTCAACCACCCGGAACTGCAAGCCTTTGAGCCGCAAACCCGTCAGGCCCAAGCCGAGGTTCGGGAAGCCGTCGCCGATAAAAAGCCGGATTGGGGTTGGGGCGTGGACTACCAAAAGCGCGGCGATGACTACAGCGATATGGTCAGCGTTAAGGTCAGCATGAGCCTGCCGCTGTTTGGGGAAACGCGCCAAAACCCACGCATTGCCGCCCGCCAAGCCAAGGTGGCCGAGCTGGAGGCTGAGCGTGAGGCCCAAACCCGTCAGCACGCCCACGAGCTGGAGGAGGATTTGGCCGAGTTGCAACGCCTTGAGCGCACCCACAGCCGCCTTGCCGATACCCTGCTGCCGCTGGCGGAGGAGCGGGTGCAACTGGCCCTTGCCGATTACCGAGGCGGACGCGGTGAGCTGACAGCCGTGGTTGAAGCCCGTCGCGCCCTGATCGAAACCCGTTTGCGCCAGATTGATCTGTTGGAGCAGCAGGCCAGCGCCCGCGCTCGTCTGCACTTTGCTTATGGAGCGGCCCCATGAATTCCCGCCTAACTTGGACACTGATCGCTTGCGGCCCGCTGTTAGGCGCGGCGGTTACTCTGGCCGTCCTCAAACCCGAACTGCTGGGTTTACATCCGGCTATGTCCCCATCGCTGGAACACAGCAGCCACGCGGCTGAACGCAAGGTGCTGTACTGGTACGACCCCATGTACCCGCAACAGCGCTTCAACCAACCCGGCCCCTCGCCCTTTATGGATATGGAGTTAGTGCCGCGCTATGCCGACGAAGGCGAGAGCGCTGGGCAAAGCAGCGGCTTAAAGATTGATCCGCAGATCAGCCAAAACCTAGGCATGCGTTTGGCCTCGGTGCAACGCGCTAGCCTGAATCGGGTCTTAGACGTTTCCGGCGTGCTGACCTTTGATGAGCGCGCCGTGACTATCGTTCAGAGTCGCAGCAACGGCTTTGTCGAACGAGTCACGCCGCGTGCGCCGCAGGATTTGGTTCGTCAGGGCGATTCTCTGGCCGAGGTTTTGGTGCCGGATTGGGCCGCCGCTCAGGAGGAATTTTTAGCCCTCCGCAACACCGGCAACCGTGAGTTATTGAGCGCCGCGCGCCAGCGGATGCGTCTGACCGGCATGCCGGAAGCCTTGATCCGCAGCGTGGAAAAAACCGGCCGCGTGCAGGCGGTGTGGAGCATTCCCAGCCCCAGCAGCGGCGTGCTGCAAAGCCTTGAGGTGCGCCAAGGCATGACCCTGAGCATGGGCGCACCCCTTGCCCGCATCAATGGTTTGGACAATGTCTGGTTGGAGGCCGCCGTCCCCGAAGCTGAAAGCGCGGGCTGGCAACCGGGACAGGCGGTGGAAATTCGTCTACCGGCTCTGCCCGGCGAAGTGCTGAACGCCCGCGTTTCTGCCTTATTGCCAGAGGCACGCTTGGACAGCCGTAGTGTGCGGGTACGCATCATCCTGCCCAATCCCCAACTGCGCCTGCGTCCGGGGATGACCGCTCAGGTGCGTCTGCACCAAGCACCGGCCACACCCAGCTTGGTGGTTCCTTCTGAGGCCTTAATCCGCACCGGCCAACGCACGCTGGTGATGCGCGCCGAATCCGAGGGCCGTTATCAGCCAGTCGAAGTCCGTATTGGCCAAGACAACGGCGAAACCGCCGAAGTCCTGCAAGGACTGGAGGAAGGCCAGCAGGTAGTGGTGTCCGGTCAATTCCTGCTGGATTCGGAAGCCAGTTTGCGTGGGGTCGCTATTCAACCTCTAGCCGAACCCAAAGCCCAAAGCGGCCCGGTGCTGCATGAGTCCGAAGGCACCGTGGTGGAAATCGACGATCAGCGGGTCAAGTTATCCCACGGCCCCTTTAAAACCCTCGGTATGCCGGGCATGACCATGCGCTTTCCGCTGGCTAAACCTGAAGTCGGCCAAGGCCTAAAAGCCGGGGATCGGGTGCATATCTGGGTGCGGGAAACCGAGGACGCCTATGTGATAGAGCGTCTGCACAAATTAGGAGGCCAACCATGATTGCGGCCTTGATTCGCTGGTCGATTGGCAACCGCTTTTTGGTGCTGCTGGCGACCTTGTTTTTGCTGGCGGCGGGGATTGGGTCGGTGCGGCAGATGCCCATTGATGCCCTGCCCGATCTCTCCGATACCCAAGTCATCATCCGTACCTCTTACCCCGGTCAAGCGCCGCAGATTGTGGAAAATCAGGTGACCTATCCCCTGACCACTACCCTGCTCTCGGTGCCCGGCGCTAAGACCGTGCGCGGCTATTCCTTCTTCGGCGACAGCTTTGTGTATGTGCTGTTTGAGGAGGGCACTGACCTGTATTGGGCGCGCTCGCGGGTGTTGGAATATTTGAATCAGGTGCAAAGCCGCTTACCGGCTTCGGCGCGTCCCGCCTTAGGGCCGGATGCCACCGGCGTGGGTTGGATTTACCAATACGCGCTGGTGGATCGCAGCGGCCAGCACGACTTGGCCCAACTGCGCTCGCTACAGGATTGGTTTCTGCGTTTTGAGCTGAAAACCCTGCCCAACGTCGCCGAAGTGGCGAGCATTGGCGGCATGGTGCGTCAGTATCAGGTGGTGCTCGATCCGATCAAATTGGCCAGCCGTGGCCTAACCCAACAGCAGGTCAGCGAAGCCATTCAGCGCGCCAATCAGGAAAGCGGCGGCAGCCTGCTGACCCTAGCCGAGGGCGAATACATGGTGCGCGCCACCGGCTATTTACAAACCTTGGCCGATTTTCGTGCCGTCCCCCTGAGGCTGGACAGCAACGGCGCGCCGGTGGTGTTGGGCGATGTGGCGCAGATTCAGCGCGGCCCGGAAATGCGCCGTGGGCTGGCCGAGCTGGATGGCGAAGGCGAAGTGGCTGGTGGCGTAGTCATCCTGCGCAGCGGTAAAAACGCCCGTGAAACCCTCGCTGCAATACACAGCAAGCTGGAGGAACTGCGCCAAAACCTCCCCGCCGGTGTGGAGATCGTCACCACCTACGACCGTGGCCCGCTGATCGACCGCGCCATCGACAACCTCAGCCATAAGTTGCTGGAGGAGTTTGTGGTGGTGGCGCTGGTGTGCGGGCTATTCCTCTGGCACCTGCGCTCGTCTTTGGTGGCGATTTTGTCCCTGCCGTTGGGGATTTTGGTGGCCTTTTTGTGCATGCAACAACAAGGCGTGAACGCCAACATTATGTCCTTGGGCGGCATTGCCATTGCCATTGGTGCGATGTTGGATGCGGCAGTGGTGATGATCGAAAACGCCCACAAGCATCTGGAGCATTGGCAAAAAGAACATCCCAATCAAGAGCTGAAGGGCGCGGAGCATTGGCAGTTAATCAGCGAAGCCGCCGTCGAGGTGGGGCCGGCGCTGTTTTTCTGCCTGCTGATCATCACCCTGTCCTTTATTCCGGTGTTTACCTTGGAAGCCCAAGAGGGTCGGCTGTTTGGGCCGCTGGCCTTTACCAAAACCTACGCCATGGCGGCGGCGGCGGGTTTGTCCGTCACGCTGGTGCCGGTGCTGATGGGCTATTGGATTCGCGGACGTATTCCGGAGGAACAGAGCAACCCCCTCAACCGCGTGCTGATTCGCCTGTATCAGCCAGTCTTGCGCCGCGTGTTGGCTTTCCCAAAAACCACCCTGCTGTTGGCACTGCTGCTGACCCTAACCAGTATTTGGCCACTGTCCAAACTCGGCGGTGAATTTTTGCCGGCCTTGGATGAGGGCGATTTGCTGTATATGCCCAGCGCCCTGCCCGGTTTGTCGGCGCAAAAAGCGGCGGAGCTGCTGCAACAAACCAACCGCCTGATTAAAACGGTTCCCGAAGTGGCGCGAGTATTCGGCAAAGCCGGACGTGCCGAAAGTGCCACCGACCCCGCGCCTTTGGAGATGTTCGAAACCACCATTCAATTCAAACCCCGCGACCAATGGCGGCCGGGAATGACACCGGAGCAACTGGTGCAAGAACTGGATCACGCGGTGCAAGTGCCGGGCTTGGCTAACCTATGGATTCCACCGATCCGCAACCGCATTGATATGCTGGCTACCGGCATCAAAAGTCCCATTGGCATCAAGGTAGCGGGAACCCATCTGGCACAAATTGATGCCGTGACCCAAGCCGTGGAGCGTGTGGCCAAAACTGTTCCCGGTGTGCGTTCTGCCTTGGCGGAGCGTCTCAGTGGCGGGCGTTATGTGGATGTGGACATTAAGCGCGCTGAGGCGGCGCGTTACGGCTTGAACATCGCCGATGTGCAAGCCATCGTCACCGGCGCCATTGGTGGCGAAAATATCGGCGAAACCGTGGAGGGCTTGGCGCGTTATCCCATCAGCCTGCGCTATCCCCGCGAGTGGCGCGATTCTCTGACCCGCCTGCAACAACTGCCGATTTATACCCCTGCCGGCAGCCAAATCACCTTGGGGACGGTGGCTGATATCCGTGTCACGGATGGCCCGCCGATGCTGAAAAGCGAAAACGCCCGTCTGTCCGGTTGGGTGTATATCGACGTAGGCGGACGCGATTTAGTGGCGGTGGTGAAGGATTTGCGCCAAGCCATCACCGTGCAGGTCACTCTCGAAGCGGGAATGAGCCTGAGCTATTCCGGCCAATTTGAATATCTGGAGCGCGCTACCCAACGCCTAACCTTGGTGGTTCCCGCCACCCTGCTGATTATCTTTGTGCTGCTGTACCTGTGCTTTAAACAGGTGGACGAGGCGTTGCTGATTCTCTGCACACTGCCCTTTGCCTTAACCGGCGGAATTTGGTTGCTCTACCTGTTGGACTATCACTTATCCGTAGCGGTGGGGATTGGTTTTATTGCGCTGGCGGGCGTCGCAGCCGAGTTTGGGGTGATTATGCTGCTCTACCTCAAGCACGCCTGGGAAGAACAGCAGGCCGCCGGACATTCCGACAGCATCGCACTGCACCGCGCCATCGAAATCGGCGCGGTACAGCGGGTGCGTCCCAAAGCCATGACCGTGGCAGTGATTCTGGCCGGACTTTTGCCCATTTTCTGGGGCCAAGGGACGGGCAGCGAAATCATGACCCGCATCGCCGCCCCGATGCTGGGCGGGATGCTGAGTGCACCGCTGCTGTCACTGCTGGTGGTGCCCGCCGCTTACTGGTTGATGCGAAAACCTTAGCCCACAAAAAAGCCCCAGCTTTATGACTGGGGCTTGTGTCAGCACTTAAGTCGGCGGAATTTAGCCGTTACTGCAACCGATGCCGTTGGAAACCGCTTTATACACCAACTCATGCTGTTGACCCTGAGCGTCTTTGTACAGCATCTCTTTCTCTACCACGCCACAGAGGGCTTCTGGTTGCAGGCTTTTGATCGAAATCACCTCTTTTACGTCGAGGGCTTGACCGTAACTGTAATGCTCGACTTCAGCGACAGGCTCAGAAACCGACTCAGCAGCCCAGCTCATTAAGGGCAAACAGGCAACCAACACAACCGCAGCAACTTTAACCTTGTTCATCATGACCTCCAGTTTCAGACCTTAACGATGGCGTCGTTCTAGGCGTCTCGGTGATCTGAAGGGTTTTCTCGTTTCGTTGGAGTTCATGCTAGGCCGGTCGGGGCGCGGGAATAAGAGGCTTTTACTACCGGGACTTTCCCAACTTAGTTCATAATCTTTTAGGAGTATGCTTAAAGGATATAAGCCGGTTTTTACAGAGATATTTTGCTGCTATTGGGCGGATATGTGCTCTGTTTGCAGTAATGGGCTCTTTTACAACGCCACCACCATAAAGCCACTCTACCTCTACCCAAAACAGCGCAACCGCCGTCACCAGCGGTCTAGTTCATCCCGTTTACTGTCTTCAACCTCGCCCTCAAAACCAAGGCAAAGCAGACTTAGGCTTATTCAGGTATTTATCCCGCAATACATCCTGAAGTTGGGCGTAGGTTAAGCTTAATTCAGGATGACCGCTGGAATAAGGCGCAATTTCGCCCACATCGTATTTGAGTAAAATGCGATCTCGCAGCAAGGCAATATTAGGGGTAGCTCGGAATGGCCACTGCTGCATAAACCCGATCAAATCCTCTGCATGGTTTTTGCGCACCCACTCTTTATGCTGCACTTCGACCAAACGCCAGAAAGCGCCCTCTTTACCCGGCTTGAGCATATCTTGAAGGCTCAGGGCACGGTTTTCCTCCAACTGGTAGTTGATAAAAGCCCGTCCCGGAATACCATGCGCGCCGCCTTGAAACAGGTAGCTGGATAGCTCAATCACCAACACTTGGCCGTGCCAATCGCGGATTTGCGCCTGTAGCCAAGTGCTCCAACCCGGTTGTGCCTTAGCCAGAAAATCCTCTTGGTAGCTGAGTAATGAGGCGGGGAGCGGATCGTCCAAGTTATACAGGGTCATGGCCCGTAAATGCGCGTCGATTAAGCGATTCAGTACCGGACGATCAGGGAAAAACAGCGTATCCAGATTCACCATTGGGCAATGCTCACCCTGACAGCCCTTGGCACGCACCTCAGTTAAATCATGGCGAAAGGCTACAGGTGGCTTATCCGGCGGAGATAAACTTTGACAGGCCGTCAGACCTAACCCAAGCAACAGGGGCAACAAAAACGCTCGACTCGAAAAAAAGCGGGGCATGGAATAAACCTTAACGCGTGTGATCTCTTAGGCTGTGCCATGATGCATACCAAGACAATGGTAGGCTGCGTAGGAAACAGCTTAACCCATTAGGATTAAGCAAAGCCGTTCCTCCCTCACACTTTGTCAGTCTCCACTATGACTCAAACTCGCCCTAGTAAGGATTTTGGTGTATGAGCGAATCAACTTTTAACCCGGTTGCTGGTGATGTGGAAATCCTTGACCGTGAGCTGTGCTTTCAAGGTTTTTACCGTATGGAACGCCTGACGCTACGCCATCGCCTATTTAATGGCCAGATGAGCGCTGCTATGAAGCGCGAGCTTTTTGTGCGTCACGATGCCGTCTGCGTGTTGCCCTACGATCCGGTTAAGGACGTAGTGGTACTCAACGAGCAATTTCGCGTCGGGGTGGTGGATAAGTCCGACAACCCTTGGATGATTGAAATGGTGGCCGGTCTGATCGACAAAGACGAGCAACCGGAAGAGGTCGCCCACCGCGAAGCCGCCGAAGAAGCCGGACTTCAGCTTAAAGCCCTATGGCCCATTACCCAGTATTTTCCTTCTCCTGGCGGCAGCAGCGAGCGGGTACACCTGTTTGTCGGCCACTGTGACAGCGAAGGAGCCGGTGGAGTCTACGGGCTAGAGGATGAAGACGAAGATATCCGCGTGCATGTCTGGACACTGGATCAAGCCTTAGATGCGGTGTGGACAGGTCGGATTAACAACGCGGCCAGCATCATTGCCTTGCAATGGCTGTCCACTCATCGTGATGAGGTGCGGAGGGTCTGGACATGAGTCCTCACCGCGAGCGCTATCGCGTGGATTTACCCGGCCTGCAAGCCACCTGCGAGGCCAACTACTGGCGCTTAATGCGTTTGATGCCAGAGATGCGCACTCAATCCGAAGCGCGCCGCTTGAATTTAACCTTAGGCACAGAAGCCACAGCAACCTTGATTATTCGAGTAGTGGAGCATAGCCCCTATACTTCACTGCTGCACATGATCCAAGAGTCCGGATTATCTTGGTTGCCTACGCCCCACTTAGAGGTGCGGGCGTATCACGATGCCCGTATGGCCGAGGTCACTGCCGCCCAGAATCTACGCCGTTTTCGTAGCCTGTACCCCTATCCCAACCCACAGATGCACCAACCGGATGAAAAATTTCAACTTAACTTATTTTTGGGCGAGTGGTTGAGTCACTGCTTTAGCTGTGGCTATGAGCCTGTTCCTGTGATCTAGCGCTCAAGCCTTACAAAAGCCTTACGGAGTCGATTTACCTAAGAATCCGGTGCAGATCATAATTTCACCACAACCATTCCCTAGGAGTACGCTCCGTGCCTCCCGGTATCGCTACGCCCACTCCAGTGCCCACGTTGGAACTGGTACAAGTCTCGGACACCCATCTACTGGCTGAAGCACAGGGTGCCCTATTGGGCTTAGAAACCCGCGATAGCCTGCACTACGTTGTCGAGCTGATCCGCCAAACGCGCCCTCATTTGGATTTGGTGCTGGCCACAGGCGACCTGTCCCAAGATGGCTCCGTAGCTTCTTATGAGCATTTACGCCGTCAGCTTGGCCCTCTAGCCGCTCCGATGCGCTGGTGTCCCGGCAACCACGATGAGCGCGAAGCTATGCAACAGGTGGCCGCTGATACGCAACTCTTGGCCCCAGTAACGGATTTAGGTAACTGGCGCATTATTGTGTTGGACTCCCAAGCGCCGGGGGAAGTCTCCGGCTATTTAGCACCCACCCAATTGCAACTTCTAGAGCAAGCCTTGGCTGAAGCCCCCGACCGTTATGCCCTAATCTGTATGCATCACCATCCGGTGGCCGTGGGCAGTCGTTGGATGGATGATATTGGCCTGCGCAATGCTGAAGCCCTGTTTGAAGTCTTAGATCGCCACCCACAGGTACGGGCTCTGGTTTGGGGCCATGTACATCAGGAGTTCGACCAAAAGCGTAAGGGGGCGCGCTTATTAGCCTCACCCTCAACCTGTGTGCAATTTGAACCGGGGCAAGAGAATTTTCAGCTAGCCATGAAAGCCCCCGGATACCGTTGGTTGCAGCTACATGCTGATGGTCAATTGGACACTGGCGTACTACGGGTTACGGGGATTGAATTCTCAATCGACCAAAATCCCGAGGGCTACTAACTAAGTCCTTAATTTGAGGCCGACTTGCCGGATATACCTTGTGGCCTGTAGTCTCGCGATTTTCCTCAAGACAGCTACACGCCCGATGTCTCGTTCAGAAGCTGCCATTCTCTATATTCATGGCTTTAATAGCTCACCCTATTCGTTTAAGGCTCGCTTGCTGGCCAATGCCTTAACGCTCATGGGTTGCACGGAGCGTTGGCGTGCCCCCACACTCCACCATCATCCACGACAGGCCATCAGCCAATTGGAAACCTGCATCGCTGAATTGGGTCGCCCGCTGTTGGTGGGCAGCTCCTTAGGCGGTTACTACGCTACCCATTTGGCCGAGCGTTACGGCCTTGAGGCCTTGCTGATCAACCCAGCGGTCAACCCACATCACTGGGATTTAACCTCTTACCTAGGGCCACAGGTGAACCACCACACCGGCGCTAAGTGGGACTTCACCAAAGACCATATCCGTGCCTTGGCCGAGCTAGAAATCACCAAACTACAGGATGTAAGCCGTTACCATATTTGGCTGCAAACCGGCGATGAGGTTTTAAACTACCGCCAAGCAGAAGCCTTCTACCGTGCCTGTAGGCTGATGATTGAAGAGGGAGGTGATCACCAATTCCAAGGCTTTGCTCAACGCCTACCGGCGGTGCTGGCCTTAGCAGGATTTTCTGACCACCTGTGGCGCGATGCCGATTTCTCCGACTTGTAAGGATGAACACCGAGCCTATGTCCTATACCGCAGAAGCCATTGAAGTCCTCTCCGGGCTAGACCCTGTACGCAAGCGGCCCGGTATGTACACCGATACCAGCCGCCCTAACCATTTGGCGCAGGAAGTCATCGACAACAGCGTGGACGAGGCGCTGGCCGGTCACGCTAAATCGGTGCAGGTGGTGTTGCATCCGGATAACTCACTGGAAGTGATCGACGACGGGCGCGGCATGCCGGTGGACATTCACCCGGAAGAAGGCGTCTGTGGGGTGGAGTTGATCCTGACCAAGCTGCACGCGGGCGGTAAGTTCTCCAACAAGAACTACCAGTTCTCCGGTGGTCTGCACGGCGTAGGGATTTCGGTGGTGAATGCCCTGTCTACGCAGGTGGAAATTCAGGTGCGGCGTGAAGGCAAGGTCTACCGCATGACCTTCGCCGATGGCCACAAAGCCAGCGAGCTGGAGGTGATCGGCAGTGTGGCCAAGCGCGTCACCGGCACCACGGTACGTTTTTGGCCCGATCCAAAGTATTTCGACTCACCACGTTTCTCCGTCACCCGCCTAAAGCACGTACTCAAAGCCAAGGCCGTACTTTGCCCCGGTTTGCTGGTTAGTTTCAGCGATCTAAGCACCGGCGAGGTCATCGAGTGGCACTACGAAGATGGCCTGCGTTCTTACCTGATGGATGCGGTGACTGATCGCCTACGTTTGCCAGAGCAGCCCTTTGTAGGGGCTATGGCGGGTAACCATGAGGCGGTGGATTGGGCCTTGCTCTGGCTGCCCGAAGGCGGCGAATCCTTACAGGAAAGCTACGTCAACCTGATCCCCACCGCCCAAGGCGGCACCCATGTGAACGGTTTGCGCCAAGGCTTGCTGGACGCTCTGCGCGAGTTCTGCGAATTCCGTAACCTGCTGCCGCGCGGGGTTAAGCTGGCCCCAGAGGATGTCTGGGAGCGCATCGCCTTTGTGCTGTCGATGAAGATGCAGGAGCCACAGTTCTCTGGGCAAACCAAGGAGCGCCTGTCGTCACGCGAAGCAGCGGCCTTTGTCTCCGGGGTGGTTAAAGACAGCTTTAGCCTGTGGCTGAATGCCAACCACGAACAGGGTTTACAGCTGGCCGAATTAGCCATCAGTAACGCCGGTCGCCGCCTGAAAGCCGGACGCAAAGTCGAGCGTAAAAAAGTCACCCAAGGCCCGGCCCTACCCGGCAAACTGGCCGACTGTGCGGGCCAAGACCCTATGCGCTCTGAGCTGTTTTTGGTGGAGGGTGACTCAGCCGGGGGCAGTGCTAAGCAGGCGCGCAGCAAGGAATTTCAGGCCATCATGCCTTTGCGCGGCAAAATCCTGAATACTTGGGAAGTGGACGGCAGCGAGGTATTGGCCAGCCAAGAAGTCCACGACATTGCGGTGGCCATCGGCCTTGATCCCGGCTCTGAGGATTTATCTCAACTGCGTTACGGCAAGGTATGCATTTTGGCCGATGCCGATTCGGACGGTCTGCACATTGCCACCTTGCTGTGTGCGCTCTTTGTCCGCCACTTCCGCCCTCTGGTGGAAGCGGGCCATGTGTATGTAGCCATGCCACCACTGTACCGCATTGATCTGGCCAAAGAGGTGTATTACGCCCTCGATGAAGCGGAGCGTGATGGCATCCTAGAGCGCTTGCTGGCCGAGAAAAAACGCGGCAAACCTCAGGTCACACGCTTTAAAGGCTTGGGCGAAATGAACCCGCTGCAACTGCGGGAAACCACCATGGATCCCAACACTCGGCGCTTAGTGCAGCTGAGTTTGGATGACTTAGCGCATACCCATGAAGTGATGGACATGCTGCTGGCTAAAAAACGCGCCTCCGACCGCAAACACTGGCTGGAGCGCAAGGGCAATTTGGCCGAGGTCTTAGCCTGATGTTGTGGCAAGGCTTAGGACTGCTGTTGCTGCTGGCCTCTGTCCGTGTTTCCGCTGAGCCTATTCCTGAATTGGTGTTTCTCAGTGAGCACCCGGTGGAGCAGATGCCCGCCGGCAACTTATCCGGCTTAGCGCGTTGTGATGGGCACTTGTTGACCCTTTCAGACCGTGAAGATGGCAACCTACATCGGCTCGACACGCAAAACCCCATTTGGCGGGCGCAGGTCGAACCCTTCCAAACACCCGAGATTCCCGAGAATCATCAACTGCCGTGGGGAATGCGCGCTCAATCCATGTTAAGTGGCCCAGTACGGGGTGGGCAGATGGACTTTGAAGGCATTGCCTGCGATGCACTGGGCAACCGTTATCTGGTCAGTGAAGCCTACGCCAGCGTGCTCAAAATCACACCAGATGGGCAGAGTCACTGGCTGGAGTTACCCGAAGCCCTCATGCCTCAAGCCCGCTCTCGGGGTCTACTGCGCAAGCACAACGCACTCTACGAAGGCATCGCTGTCGATCCCCAAGGCCAGCGTATCTGGTTAGCCGCCGAGCGAGAGCAACGCGGGCTGCTGCATATCGAGCTCAAACAGGAGCACTGGGAATGCCCTGAAGGCCATTGTGTCCTGCTATTCGAGGCCCAAGCCATGCCCTCTGGCACGGCTGAAGCTTCTCCTGCGCCTGATTTTAGCGACCTGCAACTGTACCAAAACAAGCTGTTCACTCTGGAACGCCAAGCGCGGCAACTGTGTCGCCGTAATCTGGAAGAAGGAACTGTGGAGCGCTGCTGGTCGTTTGCCACTACAGCCCAAAAAGAAAACTACCGCTATCCTACGCCCTATGGCATCGCCGAAGCCCTATGGCTGGAGGAAGATACAGTGCTGATCGGTCTGGATAATAACGACCACCTGCGCGCAGACGGTGAGGCTCGCCCCATCGTTTGGCGTTTTGCAGCCCCCGCAGAAGGATGGATGGGAACACCGTGAGCGCACCCGCAGGCCGCAAAGCAGGTCTTTGGATGCTGAGCTTGGCTTGGCTAGCGGGGTTAATCCTAGCCAGTCGTTTCTTTGCCGACTGGGAACAAAAAGCCTATAACCCCAATACGCAACCCATCTCCCGTCATCAAGGTTCTTGGATTGAAGTGGTGCTGCGGGCCAATGCACAGGGGCATTTTTTCAGCGCAGGACGTATCAACAATCAACCCGTCGTCTTTTTGCTTGATACGGGTGCTACCGATGTCGCCATTCCCCTCAGCCTGAGTAAAACCTTGGGCTTAGAACCCAGGGAAGCACAGTCCATCCGCACCGCCAACGGCCTAGTGACAGGACGACGCACCCACATTGATCGCCTCAGCTTAGGCGATATTGTGCTACGGGATGTGCGCGCTATCTTGATTCCAGACTTTAAAGACCAAAATATCTTGCTCGGCATGAGTGCCTTGAAACAACTCGAATTTACCCAGCGCGACGGTACCTTGGTGCTGCGCCAACCTATCAGTGAACAGCATGACTGAATCCTACGACCTGAATCTGGAAGGGGTGGAGCGCCGCGCGCTGGCCGACTTTACCGAGCAGGCTTATCTCAACTACTCCATGTACGTGATCATGGATCGCGCCTTGCCCCATATTGGCGACGGTTTGAAGCCGGTACAGCGGCGCATCGTTTATGCCATGAGCGAGTTGGGCTTGGATGCCGCCTCCAAACACAAAAAATCAGCGCGTACCGTGGGTGATGTGTTGGGCAAATACCATCCCCACGGCGACTCCGCTTGCTACGAAGCCATGGTGCTGATGGCTCAGCCTTTCTCCTACCGCTACCCGCTGGTGGATGGTCAAGGCAACTGGGGCGCGCCGGATGATCCCAAATCCTTCGCCGCCATGCGTTACACCGAGGCGCGTCTGTCCCGTTACGCCGAATTGCTGCTCGGTGAGCTGGGTCAAGGCACGGTAGATTGGGTGCCTAACTTTGACGGCACGCTGGAAGAGCCCTCAACCTTACCGGCACGCCTGCCGAATTTGCTGCTCAACGGCACCACGGGCATTGCTGTGGGTATGGCCACCGATGTGCCGCCGCACAACCTGCGTGAAGTTGCCACTGCTTGCATTCGCTTGCTGGACGAGCCCCAGACCACACTGGCCCAGCTCTGCGAACATCTGCCCGGCCCGGATTTCCCCACCGAGGCGGAGATCATCACCCCCAAAGCCGAACTGCTGAAAATCTACGAAACGGGGCGCGGCTCGGTGCGGATGCGCGCGGTATATCGGTTAGAGGACGGTGATATCGTCATCACCGCTTTACCCCATCAGGTTTCCGGCGCTAAGGTGCTGGAGCAAATCGCCGCCCAGATGCAGGCCAAAAAGCTGCCCATGGTGGCCGATCTGCGCGATGAGTCCGACTACGAAAACCCGACCCGCATCGTCATAGTACCGCGCTCCAATCGGGTGGACGTGGAAGGACTGATGCAACATCTGTTTGCCACTACGGAGCTGGAATCCAGCTACCGCGTGAACCTTAACGTCATCGGTTTAGACGGCAAACCACAGGTAAAAGACCTGCGAACCCTGCTGGGCGAATGGCTTTTGTATCGCTTGGGCACCGTGCGCCGCCGTTTGCAATTCCGCTTGGATAAGGTGGAAAAACGTCTGCACCTGCTGGACGGTTTGCTGATTGCCTTCCTTAATCTGGACGAAGTGATCGAAATCATTCGCACTGAAGACCAGCCCAAAGCCAAACTGATGCAACATTTTGGCCTAAGTGAACTGCAAGCCGACTACATCCTCGATACCCGCTTACGCCAATTAGCCCGCTTGGAAGAGCTAAAAATCCGCGCCGAACAAGACGAGCTGGCCAAAGAGCGCGAACAGCTGCGCGCCTTGTTGGGCGACGACAGCAAGTTACGGGCTTTGGTGCGTAGTGAACTCTTGGCAGATGCCGAAACCTTCGGCGATAAACGCCGCTCGCCGCTAGTAGCCCGCAGCGAAGCCCGAGCTTTGACAGAGCACGAACTGCTGCCTTCGGAGCCGGTCACCGTGGTGCTGTCCGAGCAAGGTTGGGTACGTTGTGCCAAAGGCCATGAGGTAGACGGCCCTAACCTGTCCTATAAAGCCGGAGACAGCTTTAAGAGTATGGGACAGGGCCGCTCCAACCAATATGCGGTGTTTTTAGATAACACGGGACGCAGTTATTCCTTGGCCGCCCATACGCTGCCCTCGGCCCGTGGTCAGGGTGAGCCTTTGACGGGCAAATTGGCTCCACCGCCGGGAGCCCGCTTTGAGTGGGTGCTGCTGCCGGAAGAAGATGGGTTGTACCTCTTAGCTTCAGACGCAGGGTATGGCTTCTTGGCCAAGGGGGAGGATTTACAGGCTAAAAACAAATCTGGCAAAGCCTTGCTGACCCTACCGGAAGGCAGCCGAGTGCTACAACCCCAGATAGTCACCGAAGTAGAAAGTGCTCAATTGGCGGCTGTCACCAACGAAGGGCGATTGCTGGTATTCCCGCTCAAAGACTTACCGCAACTGGCCAAGGGCAAAGGCAATAAGATCATCAGTATTGCCACAGAACAGTTACAAAAGCGGGAAGAATATCTACTAGGGCTGGCTGTGTTACCTCCAAGGGCTCACTTGATATTGCTATCGGGGCAACGCCGTCTTAGCCTACCGATGGAAGAATTACTGCATTACCAAGGAGAGCGTGGACGCAGAGGGAACAAACTCCCTCGCGGCTTTCAGCGTATCGAACAAATTACCGTAGAATACGCCCCAAGCTGATCCCCAATAAGCGGGATAAGATACCCCAGCTGCTCGGTACTCTTATCTCGCTGGTTCTTAGTATCGGTGCAAGATCTTGGAACCAAAGCCTCTGCTGTGAGCAGTTTTCATGTTATTTGGTGACTCTTGTTGAAACGCCCGCTTCTCTTGCCTTTGCTGCTCGCGTTGGGTGCTTCCTTTGGTTTAACGGGTTGCGTCTCTGCAACAGCGCCCACCACCTACCAGTTACAGTGGGCTGCCCCTGCTCCTGCGCTGCGCTCTATGACAGGAACCGCTGTCTTATTGGGGCCAGTAATGCTTCCCGACTACCTGAAACATCCCACTCTGATACAACGCCAAAACGATGGCAGTCTCAGCTTAGATTCGACCGCACGCTGGGCCGGTAGTTTGCAAGATAATGTGGATCGCGTGCTGCTACATCAACTGGCGGGCTATCTCAACAGCAGCCGCTTAGTATTTTATACCGATCGCCAAGGTTTTAAACACGATATACAAGCCCAAGTACGCATTGATCGCTTTGACTCAGGCCCACAACAAGCGGCTGTTTTAGAGGCTCAGTGGCATTTAGTGGATGCCCAAGGAGCCCAAAAAGCCAACCGCATTGTACGGCTCCAAGAAAAACACGGCCCCACCCTTGCCGACCAAGTGCAAGCCCAAAGCCAGCTCTTACAAAAGTTGGCTGAGCAACTGGCACGCGATATTCAGTGGACGGTTTTAGAGGCCGAAGCCTCGACTAAAACCCGAGAGACTAGCGCTAAACCTAAAACCACCATCGTCAAAAAGCGCGATACTGAGGACAAAGAGGCTAACGCTAATAAGCCGGCCAACAATGCCCCCGTTCCGGTGCGCACCGATATGGAGGTATTTCGTTTTTAACCCGCGCTTTAACCCATAGCTCCGAGCAAAGCACTCCGCTGACGGCCTAGCAACTCCAAATAAGGATCTTGTAAGCGCTCTACGCAGTAAGCCCCCTTGGGATTAGCAGCGGGATATAAACGTGCCCGTTGGCGAATCAAAGACTCCTGAGCTACATCTGGAGCTAACAACAGCAAATTATGGCTGTGCCGCATCAAGTCTAAAGTCGTTTGTACCACCCGATTTAAGACTAAATCGCTCTGAGTTTTCCCCATCAACTCACCGCTGGATACACGTCCTAGGGCCAAGTGAAGGGTCAGCGTCCGTTTCGGCTCTCCCAACACCGACAGCAGATGATCGGTCAAACTGCGCAATAGCTCGCTACAGCACAGCGCATGGGTTAGGTATCCTTGAGTCAGATCGTGCTCATAACCATGAAACAGCAACAGGCTGGAGCCATCCACCAAATGGTGTAATTCCGCTCGATACAGGCGCGCCACCTGTGCCAACTGATTCCGGTAATGCTGTTGGAATCCTTGCAGGCGATTTAGTGGAATACCCTCAAGCTGTTCCGCGCTACCCAGTTGGATGGCCAGCACCAAACTACAGCTCGGCTTTGTTTGAGGTTGGGCTATAGCTTGCTCACTTAAAACCAGCCCCGGAGGTAGCGTAGTCACCACCGGCTCAGAGCCGGGAACAACGGGAGGACTCCAGCTATCAGGCTCTGTCAGTATCGACGACTTGGACTCCTCTTCTTCTTGAGGGAAATGGTCTTTAATCTGCTGAAACAGCCCGCCCAGTTCATCCTGATGCACGCGAGGGAAAGGCCGACTGGGGTCATCCAACCACTGGCGCATCTGCTTAATAGGTACCGAGACCTGCCGTCCCAAACGGATACTCAGGATTAAGATCACGACCAATAATGCTAAGGCAAACATCGCTAAATTGCGCTGATTTTGCAGAGATGGTTGCTGAAACTGGTTCATATCCAGTGCCACAAACAAACGACCGGCGGACGCATTTTGGATCATCAGGGGCATGGCGTATTGTCCTACCACCTCCCCTGAACGATTGGCTCGCGGCTTATGCCCCGCCTCTGCCAACACCCGACCATCAACGCTCTGAATTCCGGCGTAGGCTACTAGGGGATTTTGCACCAAATTATTCAGCAAAACGTGCAAACTCAGGCTGTCATTAACCGCCAATAGGGTCGTGGCTGAGTAGGCGGTTTGTACCACTAAGCTTTGGCCCACAGCATCCGTATGTTCTTGCATGGCTTGGCGTAGCTGAAAGCTGGCAGCCACTACACACAAAGCTAGCGCAGCTCCCACCAACAACAGAGTATGCACAACAACGCGCAACACGATGGGCGTGCGTCTTAGGGTTAAAACTTGGTACAAAACGAGGAAAAAATTATCGGATTTCACGGGGGCTGGCCGAGACACGGAGGGCGGCTCTTTAAAGTGGAATTGTTGTCCAGTATATAACTTGCGGCCCCAAGCGGGCAAAATACAGCGCTATCTCTTCCAGTTCTCTTATCATGGCTGGAATTCCCTTGTGCTCAGTGTAGGAGAAACCGTCTTGCGCGAAATCGTGCTGATTAACATCACCGGAGAAGACCGCCCCGGACTGACGGCTGCTATTACGGGCGTATTAGCCCAAGGTAAAGCCAATATCCTCGATATTGGTCAAGCGGTGATCCACGATACCCTGTCTTTTGGCATTCTGGTGGAAATCCCCGAAACCCTGGAAGCCTCATCAGCACTCAAAGAGGTGCTGTTCACGGCCTATAAACTCGACCAACAAGTACGCTTTACCCCAGTGTCCGAAGCCGATTATCAACATTGGGTTGAAGGACAGGGTAAAGCTCGACACATCGTCACTCTGTTAGCGCGGCGCGTAACCGCTGAACATTTACATCGGGTCAGTGCTATTACGGCCCAATACGGCTTGAACATCGACCGTATTGATCGCTTGTCAGGACGCATTTCGCTGGATGCTCCAGTGGATCGAGCTAAAGGCTGTATCGAACTGTCGGTGCGCGGTGAACCCGAAGACCCTACAGCTTTGCGAGCAGAGTTTTTACGTATAGGCCAAGAACTGGACATCGACATTGCCTTCCAACGCGACACCCTATTCCGGCGTAACCGTCGGCTGGCCGTGTTCGATATGGACTCGACCCTGATCGAAGCCGAAGTGATTGATGAGCTGGCCAAGGTAGCAGGCGTAGGGGAGCAAGTTTCCGCCATTACCGAGCGCGCCATGCGGGGTGAGCTGGATTTTCGCGCCAGTTTCCGTGAGCGTTTAGCTTTACTTAAGGGGTTGCCCGAATCCGTACTTCAAGAAGTCGCACTCCGGCTTCCGCTTACGGAAGGGGCGGAACTGCTGTTTACTGAACTCAAACGCCTAGGCTATAAAACGGCCATTTTATCCGGTGGATTCAGTTATTTTGCCCACCAATTGCAACAAAAACTGGGCATTGATTATGTCTTTGCCAACGAATTACAAATTGACCAGGGACGACTTACCGGCGTTGCCGTAGAGCCTATTGTAGATGCTCAACGCAAAGCCGATTTGCTGCGCGAATTGGCCAAGCGCGAAGGCCTGAGCCTTGAGCAAACTATTGCCGTCGGTGACGGTGCAAACGATTTACCCATGTTAGGGCTAGCAGGCTTAGGGGTTGCCTTCCGGGCTAAACCCCTAGTCAAGCAGTCCGCCAAACAGGCCATTTCAACCTTGGGCCTAGATGGCATTCTGTACTTGTTAGGCTACCGTGACCCTGAAGATAGCGAGTAGTCAAACAGCCTTACAGAATCTTCCATAAAGAATCAAAATCTTCCGCCTTAGGAGCAGCCTTAGGCTCTGGTATCAGAGTACTGGGTTGCTCCATGCGTGGCGCTTCTAGCAACCGGTACTCGAACAGGTTATAGCTAAAAGTCCCCGAATGACGACGGGTCAACAAAGCCTGCCGTTCTTGCCTATCCTGCAAAACCGCCACCTTCTGCCCCTCCTGAAAGGGCAGCAAAGGAGCCAACAATAAAGGCGGCTGCTGAGTTGCTGTATTTTCCGACAACAATAAAGCGCGCAGATGCTGGCTATTTTCTCGACCTTGTTGGATTAACTGCACCGCACAGGGCTGTGCTTGAGCGGACAGCAGTTGAACCCCCATTTGGGTTTGTCCTTCTGGAGCCAAGTAGATCCAACGTACCACTGCCAACATCCATCCCACGTCAGCAGACGAATGTAGACCTAATAACTCACCTACTTGTAGCTGTTCAGGGGGCGTTGCCGACCAAGATAAGCAGTATCCCCCCATACTTTGGTTGACTATCTCAACGTCAAACTCAGGGTAAGCAGCGACGCTTTTTTTCCCTAAATCCAATACCTTGGACTGATCAGAGGGTTTACTGCTAGCCGTCTGCCAAGGATCGCTATGTTCAGAGGATTGACCTCCAGAGGGCACGGCTCCCCAAGGATCCAAATGCAGCCCTCCAGCCTCACCAAAGTGGCTACTCGCCTCTAAGATTTGTTCTGAGGGGTTGAGCAGCTCATTAAAAGGGCGCTTCCCAGCCAGATAATAGTGTACGGCTGTCATACCTAAACACAGGCTTAAACGTCCCTGAGCGGCAATGCGTTGTGCTTTGCGCTCAGCCACTTGGCTCCAAGCCAGATACAGCCCCTGAAGTACATCTAAGCTAACGGTTTCGATACCGGCTAAAGCTACGGCAAGAGATTTTTTCTGTCCCTTAGGTTCTAAGTGACTTTGCAAAGCCTCGGTCAGAGGGAGCGTATCCAAGCCTAATAGGCTAGATAGCTCAGCATGCTGGACGAGCACTCGGTGGCGGGGTGGAGCATCCACCTGAGTGTCAATAATGAATAAACTCCCTAATGCAGAAGCTTTTTGCAGTCTAGTCAGGGCACTCCAAGACTCTAAGGTTTCCCCTAAAACGCCCAAGGTACGACGACGTAAGTGGTTACCGTTGGCAATCCCTAGCAGTAGAGAGGCGGTATAGGCCTGCTCAATACTCTGGCTTTCCGTATAACGCATCAGTTGATCTTTAATCTTCTGATGCTGAACACCCTCTTGTAGGGCCAGCACGTAAAGCTGGTGCACATCTAACCACAGGCCTTTGGGTGGAGGCCCATAGAGCTGCATAGAACGAATCAATGCCGTATACAAAGTATGCAATGCACGCTGTAACGCGGTTGCAAAAATCTGGCCGCGTTCTTTAGGTTTGGCATCGGCTAGAACTTGCTTATAACCAACAGCCAAGTAACTTTGCATCGTCAAGCATAAAGTAGCCACTTTGTGTGCTTTCGCTTCCAAGACTACGGGCTGATCTAGGAAGTAACGCTCCAAAAACCGACTGGCACTTTGTACTTCAACCCGAAACAGCTCCAACAGGGCCAAACGATTGGCCGCTGTTGTCTGTAACTGATTTAATTCGACCAGTCCTTGGTACAGCAGCCGCGCAGTTTCACCCAAGTTCGCTTTGGGTAAAGTGTCTAGCCACTTTTGCACGGAATTGGGTGTAGCGTCACAAAATGTCAGGCTCTTTTGTGTTGGGGTAAGAACCTGCATTAGGGATGATAAAAGCGGTTGCGTATCCACAGCCTGAGCTCCGAACCTATAATTCATGGGTTGTCTCAGCCAAGCTCAAAGGGATGCAACGAGATTAAATAGCCGATCATCACGCTGTCCTTGCATGCCCCAAGGCTTCGCCCATGCGCACCGGGCTTTGTGGTTTTAATCCTTCACACCAAGTCACAACCTCTGGCCCAAACAGCAGGATTACGGTTGATCCTAGGCGGAAATGCCCTAACTCAGCACCCTTGTCCAACTGAATGGGATAGGGGGCAGGTTGATCATAACAAAAGCGCTTCAGGATACGTTTAGGAGGTGTAACCAGTCCAGCCCAAACCGTTTCGATACTCGCCACAATCATGGCTCCTACCAACACAACGGCCATTGGGCCTTGGTCTGTATCGAAGATGCACACGACTCGCTCATTGCGCGCAAACAAGCCAGGTACAGATTCAACTGTCGTCTGATTGACGGAAAATAAGCGGCCAGGAATGTAAATCATCTCGCGCAAACGGCCAGCCAACGGCATATGCACCCGATGATAATCTTTTGGCGAGAGGTACAGCGTAGCAAAGCTGCCGCCCATAAAGGGTTCAGCTCGCTGTAAATCACCACCCAACAAATCAATCAAACTAAAGTGATGTCCTTTAGCCTGAAAAATACGGCCTTGAGTAATGCTGCCTAGCTGACTGACCTGACCATCACAAGGGCTCAGTAACCCATGTTCCTCTGTGCTCAGAGGGCGCGCTTGATCTTTTAACGCACGGGTGAAAAAGGCATTGAAATCTGCATAACCTTCGGGAGCCTCAATCCGCGCCTCACTCAGATCAATCTGAAAACGACGCATAAAGGCCCGAATCAGCAAGTTTTTGAGCCAAGGTATTCGAGTTTCAGCCAAACATCCTACAGCACGCGACACTAAATGATGGGGCAATAGATATTGGCTAAACACAAAAAAGCGTTTTTTCATGGGGTAGGTTTTATTCATGATGCGATAGGGGTGTCGCTCATATTACCCCATTCCCCCCAAGAACCTGCGTAGGCTTTCACACGCGGATACCCCAAGGCTTTAGCGACCAAGTAAGTAAAGCCTGAACGATGATGGGTTTGGCAGTGAGTAATGACTTCTTTATCAGGCGTGATGCCCAATTGCTCCAGTTGCTGAGCAATATCAGAGCGAATACGTAAGGCCCGTTGCTTATCCATGCCCGCCGTCCACTCAAAATTAACCGCTCCGGGGATGTGCCCACCCCGCGCTGCCAGTACTTTTTCGCCCGAGTACTCCTGGGGAGAACGTGCATCCCAAATCGCCAGATCCGAAGCCCCAAGACGGCTTTTGAGGTAGTCACAACTAGCGGTAGGCTCTGGATGAATCTTCAAGGCTACAGGAGCTAATCGGCTAGATGGAACCTCTTGGCTCAGAGGATAACCCTCGGCCTGCCACGCCAGTAATCCGCCGTTCAGATAGTGGTATTTAGTATGGCCAATTACATCCAATAACCAAATAAAACGCCCCGCCCAACCACCTCCTTCATCGTCGTACACCACATATTCGGCTTGATCGTGATGGCCCAAGGCGGAAAACAGTGCCTCTAAAGCGGCAAGCTCTGGCAGCGCACCGGGAGCAGGCGGCTGTCCACGCTGGGTCTGTTTAGGATCGACAAAACTTGCTCCCGGGATATGCCCTTCGTGATAACGAGCCACGCTGGTCAGATCTACCAAGATTAAGTCTGGAGCATCCAATACCTTGATCAGCTCAACGGGCTCGATAACCAAAGGTAGATCGGACAGGGTGGACATGGAGGAACCTCTATTCAGTCAGGGTATTGAGAGTGTAGCGAAAAACTCCTTAGGGTTCGTACTTCGTGTAATAGCCCAAGGCTTTTTCAAAACATTGCATGGTTTTCGCAAATACCTGTATCAGGCGCTCATCCAAAGCAGCTCCTGTGCGATCAGCTACCAATAACATGACCGTTTTATTAAGGCTTACCACCTGTATCAACAAATGCTGGCTATCGAATAAGGATTTAATAGCACCCGGTAACAGCTCAAGCACTCGGGCGCTGTGTTCGGCTGTCAGATATAACTGGCGAGGGTGCTGCAACAGGTTTTGCACTAAAGGACTGTGGGCCGGGTCTAGCTGTAAAAACTTGGCTTCACTGGCCAAACCGGCACTTTGTCGTGTCACTAAAAGATTGCGCTTGGCATCCAATTGTAAAATAACCAGCCGCTGAACCCCTGCACTCAACAAAGCCTCCTGCACCTTAGCCGACAACTGCAAAATATTGGCAAAGGGACTGGGGTTGCTAAGTAGCTCAGCACAGGCTGCTTTCCAACGCTGAATCGAGGTAAGCTCCTCAGGCACAGATTGAACGGTTTTTGCTGTAGAACTTGGGTATTCCACCCCACTAAAACGGTCAGTCCAAGGCCATATCAGCGCTTGGGCCGGGTGCCAAAGTCCGGACAAAGCCTGTTGTTGAGCACTGAGTACCGCCTGCTGGTGTATCCGTTGCTGCAAGGTAGGTAAAGGCATTTCCACATAGAGCGCCGCTAAACGTTGCCAGCGCAACATTTGAACCGAACCCCATCCATGATGGGCCATCGTTGCTAAGGTGTTAGCCAACAGTGGCGTATTTTCAGGCTGAGTCAACCAACGCCGCAGTTCTGGATCAGCATCCAAGTTTTGTTGCTGATCCAGAGGATTTTCGTCATTTTGCGCAATGCGTAAGGCCTTTACCAAAAAACGCTGATCCTGATTCACGATGCGATAGCAACGCACAGTCCAATGGGGTAGTCGCCAATGCTCGGCCAGTCCTTGGCACAGGGTTAATACGGGCAACCCTAAAAGCTGGGTTTCATCAGCGCGAGAAGATACTGCTCGCTCCAAGGTAGAGCGCTCCCAAATACGAAATAGTTTGGGATAAGCACAAATAATCACCCATAAAGGAGCCATAAACAGCAGGGTATTCCAATAAACCTCTTGCCAGATTCGCGCTAGGCGGGCTGAAAACAGCCCATTGGCTTGTTGGCAGGCATGTTGACTGATCAACAGCACCTGAAAAAAAGGCCAGTTATCTTCATTCAACTCCACTACCGGGATTTTGTTGAGCAGCTCATGGGCTCGTTGCATGCCTAATCGAGTCAGGGCTGCCTCAAGGGTTTCGGCTCGATCTTCTTGACTGTACCCCTTAGTGTTTGCCTCCCGCATAATACTGAGCGTCAAAGCGGGAATTGCTTGCAGTTGCTGGGCAATCTCTCGCAATGAATACTGGGTATTATTGCCCAGTGCCTGACGCGCTTTTTGGACATCAGAAGCCAATGCAGGTAGCTGTACGGCATCCAATGTATTAATCCAATCCTGAAGATTATTGGGAAGTGGGGGCAAAGGAGACATACTGCAACACCATGCTAGCTTTTCAGCGGGATGCCCTTTAGTCTGGCTCAAAATATCCTCTAGCATGAAGTATTGTTTGAGCCCTCACACAGATTTTATGGTTCCGGCCCTGATGAACCTGTCTTGATCTCCGATATGGAATTCAGTAAATGGCCAAAATTATCGGCATTATTGTGGTATTCGCTTCAGTTCTGGGTGGTTATGTGTTGTCTCACGGCCAAATAGCGGCCCTGATTCAACCCTTTGAAGTCTTAATCATCGGTGGTGCTGCCTTGGGCGCTTTTTTACAAGCCAACCCCGGTAGTACCTTTATGCAGGTGTTCAAAAAATCACTGAAGATGTTTGGACATCGCTTTACCCATACCTTTTATTTAGAAGTCTTAAAGCTGCTCTATGAAATTCTAAATAAAAGCCGCCGCGAAGGCATGATGGCTATTGAAGCGGACATTGAAGATCCCAAATCCAGCCCAATTTTCAGTAAATACCCCGGCCTGCTACAAGACGAGCGCATGACCGCCTACATATGCGACTACTTGCGTATTATGTCCTCCGGCAACATGGCTCCCCACGAGCTAGAAGGCTTGTTTGATATGGAGCTGGCCAGCCTTAAAGAAGAGTTGGAGCACCCAGCCCACGCCGTTACCCGTGTTGCCGATGGCTTACCCGGCTTTGGTATTGTGGCTGCGGTGCTCGGCATTGTGATTACGATGGCGCTCTTAGGTCAGGTTGAGCAACGCGAGCTGGGCGTTCACGTAGCAGCGGCCCTCGTGGGCACCTTTTTAGGGATTTTGGCGGCTTATGGCTTTTTCGGGCCTTTGGGCACCAGCTTGGAACATGACGCTAAAGAAGAGCTCAACGTCTATGAAGCCATCAAGGCTAGTTTAGTGGCTTCCGCATCCGGTATGCCTCCCACCTTAGCGGTCGAATTTGGACGCAAGGTTTTATTCCCAGCCCATCGCCCCTCTTTCAGTGAACTTGAACAAGCGATGCGCGGTGGCTAGCAGCTATGGATAACAATCAACCGATTATCATCAAGCGCGTTAAGCGCTATGCGGCGGGCCACCACGGTGGCGCATGGAAGATCGCTTTTGCTGACTTTGCTACCGCTATGATGGCGTTCTTTTTGGTGCTCTGGTTGTTGGCCTCTGCTACACCGGAGCAACTTAAAGCCATCTCAGGTTATTTCCAAGACCCTGTGGGGTTTAGCGAAGGCGGCAGCCCCTATGCGGTTGATCTGGGGGGAACACCCACGGTTGCGCCTGATAAAACCTTAAATCCTAAAATCGACACGCCGGATATCACCCCACCCACCCCACAGGAAATACAAGCACAACAAGCCGAAGCCATTGCCGAAAAACTGGAGCAAGAGCGCTTAGAACTGCTGCTGCAAGAACTGCAAAATAAGGTGGAAGAGGATCCTGAACTGAATAAATTCAAGGATCAAATCCAGATGGATATCACACCTGATGGTTTGCGCATTCAGATCCGGGATGCGGAAAACCGGCCTATGTTTGCCCTAGGCAGCGCTCAGTTACAGCCTTATTTCGAAGATATTCTGTTAGCCATGACGGGCACGCTGCGCTCTGTGCCGAATAAGGTCAGCCTCAGTGGTCATACGGATGCTAAGCCCTATGCCAAAAATGCCAGCTTTGGGAACTGGGAACTGTCCAGTAACCGGGCTAACGCCGCACGGCGGGCCTTAGTCATCGGTGGCTATCCTGAAGAGCAAGTAGCCCGAGTTGTGGGTTATGGTTCTACGGCCCTGTTTGACCGTAAAGCCCCGTTAAACCCTGTTAATCGGCGCATTGAGATCTTAGTACTGACCAAAAAAGCTCAACGCTCCATCGAGGACAGCCAGTCTGCTAATCCAGGCCAAACCGAGCGCAAAACCAACCCAGCCGACCCGCTTTCGACTGAGGAGCTGCGTAAGCGCACCAACCTTTTTGAAAGCGGGGTTTTGCAATCCCCAGAGCTAGGTAATTCCAGATAACGGCTGAGCTAGCCTGCCCCTCAATAGGAGGTATTGACGGGCAGGCTGTGAATGATCGCCCTGTAGCTTTCCATCCGTTTCGGGTCAATGTGACCTTCCGCCAATGCCCCCAGCAGAGCACAACCAGGCTCATGCTGATGCTGGCAGTCACGAAACCGACAACGCCCCAACCAAGGCCGAAACTCCACAAAGCCCTCGGTCACAATCTGGCGGTCAATGTGGCTTAGGGCAAACTCGCGGATACCCGGTGAGTCAATCAAGTCACCGCCTTCTGGGAAATGAAACAAGCGCGCCGTAGTGGTGGTATGGGTTCCTTTGCCGCTGAACTCCGACAAAGCGCCCACCGGAGTCTGTACCTCAGGCAATAACTGATTGACCAGTGAAGACTTACCCACTCCCGACTGCCCCACAAATACACTGATACAACCTTTTAAGCTCTGCTGTAGTTGATCTAAGCCCGTCCTAGACTGAGCCGAGACCGACAACACGGCATAACCTAAGCTTTGATAAACCGAAAGCAGCGCCTCTAAGGAGGCTTGATTATCTTCCGTTACCAAATCGGCTTTATTGAACACCAATAAAGGTCGTATGCCTGCATGCTCTGCCGCCACTAAATAGCGATCAATTAGGTTGGCGTGGGGTTCTGGCAAGGGCGCAACCACGATCAGAATTTGATCCACATTAGCAGCCACAGGCTTTAATTGGCCACGAGGATCAGGACGGCATAATTCTGAATGGCGCGGAAGTTGGGCTACCACTACGCCATCGCCCTGATGACCGGGCCGCCACACCACATAGTCACCTGTCACTAAAGCGGGCAAGTTGGCCCTAAGGTGACAGCGAATCCTCTGCCCCTTCAACTCGCCCTCACAGGCTTCTACCTCAATTTGCACCCCGAAGTGGGCGATCACTAAACCTTTTTGCTCCGGGCCAAGATCACCGCCCTCTAAAGCTTCCAAGGTTTTATGTTCCCGACGAGCGGCACGGGCAGCACGTTCTTCTTGAATCTTATTAATGCGCCAGTTTTGGCGACGGCTTAGTTGACGTTTCATAGGATTTAGGGGGCAGCAACCATAGTATTTAGCACCGTCAATAAAGCCCCTGTTTCTGCATCAGGTTCCCCATCAAAGCGGGCGGGTCGGTAACGCATCTGAAAGGCAGCCAATACGGCGCGCGTTTCCTTATCCAAAATACCGTGTTGGGGCACTTTGTAACCGAAGCGGCTTAAGGACTCTTGATACCAGCGCACACTCGGCAGTTGGTGGCTAAAACGCTGTTGCCACTCACTGACCTGAGCTGGAGCGGGCCAAGGGATCAAGCCTGCCTCAGCCAAACGCTTCCACGGAAATAATGGCCCCGGGTCCACCTTACGTGCGGGTGCAATATCGCTGTGCGCCACAATAGCCCCCGGTTTCAGTCGGTGGCGCGCCATGATGTCTTTTAACAGTACAATCAGATGCTCAATCTGTTCCTCAGGGAAAGGATACCAAAGGCGCTGTCCTGCCCCATCCATCTGATAGCCCAAATTCACCAACTCAATACCAATGCTACTGGAGTTTAGCCAAGTACGGCCCTGCCAAAAACTGTCCCCCGCGTGCCAAGCCCGCCGCTGTTCATCGACCAGTTGATAGACCTTGGCCGGGTGATCTGAAATCAAGTAGTGACTACTGACCTGCCCTTTAGTCAGGGTGGCCAAGGAGGTAGGAAAATCCCCTGAGGTGTAGTGCAGAACTATAAATTGCACTCGGCTGTCTTGCCCCATAGCTTGATACTGGGTATCAATCTGCAATCTATCTTGACCACAGCCTGTGAGTCCAAGGAGCCCTATACAGGTGAGAAGAGCTAAAGCTTTACTGATGTTCAATGCGGTTGCGTCCAGAGTTTTTGGCTCGATACAGTGCCTGATCGGCCTGCTCAAAAATTTCTTCAGTGGAATGATCCGCTGTAAAGCCCGTAACCCCAATGGAAACCGTGATTTGCAGTCGCTCTCCTTTAAAGTGGAAGGGGCATTCCTCGGTACTTTGGCGTAGGCGCTCCAACAGGGTTAAACCAGCCTCTAAGTCCGTATTAGGTAATAACAATACGAACTCCTCTCCACCGTAACGGGCCAGAAAATCACTGGAGCGTATCTGCTCTTGCCAGCGCCCCGCTAATATTTTCAATACGCGATCTCCAGCCAAGTGCCCAAAGCTGTCGTTGATGTTTTTGAAATGATCCACATCCAAGACGGCTAACAACAGGGAACTAGCGTTGTGCTTCCAGCGTTGGATCTCATGCTCCAGCCGGTCGTTAAGGGCAGCCCGGTTGGGTAAGCCGGTCAACACATCAAACTGAGCTTTGCGTTGTTGTTCTTCCAGATGGCCCTGTAACTCTGAGGACAGAGACTCCATGCTGATGAGGCGTTCACTAAGCTGAGTGAGGGAAGCCTCTAGCTGCTGTTCGTTTTCTTGGCACTGGCGCTGATAGCTATCAATGGCCGAAACAATGCTTTCTAAACGCTCCTCGACCAGTAACTTCAGGCTGGGTAAATCCGTGGCTTGCTCCACACTGGTTTGCAGACCCTCAACCTGCTGCCGCAAACAGGAGTCAAATGCTACTGTGGCTTGACTGGTTTGCGAGCGCCCCAACTGTACCTGATTTAGGCTGTCTTGCATGATTGCCAGCCGATCATTGAGTTGCTTGAGGTAGTCTTCAAATTGGCGATCAAATAGGGGCAAGGCATGCAGGAGGCAGGCTAAATCCTCAAGCACCGTTACCAGTTCATACCAATTCAGCCCGTTTTTTATCCGCCGTCTTAGCACGTCTGCCTGTGCTTGCCAGTGATCGACTAAGCACAGATTGTCCAGTAACCCTAATAAAATGTGCTCAATTTGATCCGCTAATAAGCTATAGGGTGGGGACTCAGCCAGAGTATCAGTGGGTGAGAGGTCGCCAGCCGGAGTATCGGTACTGACCGCTGTTTCAGGCATTGAAGCGGGCAAGGGTTGAGCTGTTTCAGCTAAAGGCTCTGGGGCAGAATCATCTCTAGGGATTAGTGGCCCAGTAGGTGTGCTTTCTGCCTCTATTTCCCGTTGCTGCGCAGGCAACCTCAAAGATGGAATAGAAACAGCCGCTAGCTCAGGCTCAGAATTAACCTCTTTCTCCAGTAAGGGCTCTAAAGCAACTGCTGGAGGGGCTACATCTGCCGGGGGCTGCACAAATGGCTCTATAGGCTTAGGCTCTAGGGGAGCTGGGGTTAGTTGCTGCTCAGGCTGTGGGGTTTCTGGCTCAGTGACATCCGGCTTAACCGAGGCAAGCTCTGGCTCAGAAACGGCTGTGCTGGGGGCAACCGCAACCGAGGTCGTATCAACCACCTTTTTAGGCTGAGATGAGCTACGCCACCACGGGAAACCAAACAATCGCTGCCAAAAGCCCCTTTGCTCTTTAGCCGCTGCCGACTGCTGCGCCTGTGGTGCTTTTTTAGCAGGCTCTGGGGTTGGTAATAGCGCTTGGCGTTGCAATGACTCTAACTCTTGCAACAGGCTTTGTAGCTCAGACCACTGCCCTACCCGCTCATCCAAACGCTTAGGAAAGTGCTTAAGCGCTTTACGCAGCTCACGAGGAGCTGGATTAGTCTGCTGTAATTGTGCCGCCAATTGGTGCAAGGATTGGCTGATGTGCTGGATTCGATCCTGCCGTTGTTGGTCAAACTCCAGCAAGGCTTTTTCTAAACGTGGAGTGATCTCCTCCAAAAAGCGCTCGAAATGATCCTTGTGCAGTGCCTTACGCAAGTCTTGCAGGCACTCATCCAAACCCTGACTTTGTCCCTCGGCGGCCATGCTGGTACGGGTCAAGCTGCGCCGTAATACATCCATACGGCTATTCCACTGGGCTTCTGACTCTTCCTGTTGCTGGAGGCTATCCAGATATTTTTCTTTCCAATAATTCGCATCACCCGTCATCTGAACAGACCTTTAATTAACAGGGAGAATAAGCGGTTAAAGATTCTGGTAAACCAATTTCCACGGCCACAGGTAGATGATCGGAAATAGGATGAGGCAAAACTTCAGCCTGTTTCAGCACCAAACCGGGGCTAAGCAAAATATGATCTAAGTTACGCTTAGGCCGCCAACTAGGGAAGGTGGCCAAAATGCTTGGGGGCTGCCAATTGAGCTCTTTTAACGGCGAGTGCTCCAATAAATCTTTGGCATGAGTGTTCATATCCCCCATTAAAATTCTTTGTGGATAGGGAGCGATTAAGTCCCGGATATAAGCCAACTGCCGATTACGCTCACGCGCTCCCAATGCCAGATGCATCATGACCACTACCAAAGCCTGAGTGGGATGACCAAAGCGTAATAAAATAGCCCCGCGTCCCGGCACACCAGGCAGACTGTGGTCTTCCAAACACTCTGGCTGAAAACGGCTCAAGACTCCGTTACTGTGCTGAGCTAAGGGAGCTAAGTTGCGATTAAGCTGCTGATACCAATAGGGAAAGTGGCCCAAGCGGGCCAAATGCTCCACTTGGTTGATATGGCCTGAGCGCAAGCTACCGCCGTCTACTTCCTGCAAAGCCACTAAATCATATTGGTGTAGTAACTCACCAATGCGTTGCAAATTCTGTATCCGTCCACTGTGGGGCAGTAAATGCTGCCAACTGCGGGTGAGATAGTGCCCGTAATGCCGCGTATTAATCCCCACCTGAATGTTAAAACTGAGTAAGCGCAGGCAGTCGACGGCACGACTACCCTGCGCATTTAGGCCACAGTCTGGGTTAACCCGAGTCTGTACCTGACGAACCGACTGTCCAAAGTTCCAGCGACCAAACATGAAGGGGGTCTCAACGGGCCTGCCGCTCTTGCTCAATTAACTGATCAGCCAATTGCAAAATCTTCTCTGGCCCACCGGCTAAACCTAAATCTAAGCGATATTTCCCATTGACGATCAAGGCTGGAACACCCGTGGCTTTGTAGCTAAATACCTGCTTACGGGTTTGCTCCATACGGCTTTTCACCGCAAAGGAGTCAAAGGTCTTTAAAAATAAGGCGGAATCAATGCCTTGGCCTGCCAAAAAGCTGGCCATTTCTTCAGGGGTTGCCAGTTTGAGGCCTTTTTGATGCATCGCCGCAAAAATCGCTTCATGCACCTTAGGTTCTACACCCATAGCTTCCAGGGTTAAAAACAGTTGACCATGCACATCCCAGAGGCGGCCAAATAAGGCTGGAAGCCGGCGAAACACTACGTCAGAAGGCAGCTTCTGTACCCAAGGATTCAGGCTTGGCTCAAACTCATAACAGTGGGGGCAGCCGTACCAAAACAGCTCAACCACCTCAATTTTCCCAGGCTCAACACTCACAGGAACCTCTGGTTTGAGCTCAGCATAGTGCTCACCCGCTTTAAATGCATCTTGAGCATAAGCACTCATCCCTCCAAACCAAGCCGTTGCTGCCAACAAGATGCTGGATACCAGTGTACGCATAGGGAATTCCTTACTCCAAGGTAGAAGATGGGTGTTTGAACCGAGTAAATCAGACCACAGTGTACGAATTCTAAACCGCGCTGCCGAGCCCTATTCAGACCAGATACCTACCAAAGCATTTAGTCTCCAAAGGCTACAATCTTTAGGTCTGCTCGTTTTTGGTGCGCAGATAAAAAACCTAGGAAGCATGTGGGCTTTATCTAAGATTTGATACTCTTGGCACACACAGTATCCCTCTTAGGATGCTGTGCACGATTTTTTACAAAAAGCCCCATTCTGGGCCGCTGGCATAACAATTGCTCTCTTGTGAGGCACGTTGCAAAAGCGGATCATTAGAGCCCGGTTTTATCCGCCTTTCAGAAGCATGGCCAGCAACAGCTACGACCTGGAGAACATAATGTCGAAGTCGCTTCAACTGATCCAACAACACGACGTGAAGTGGGTTGATCTGCGCTTTACCGATACCAAAGGCAAACAACAGCACGTGACCATGCCGGCCCGTGATGTCGATGATGACTTCTTCGAATTCGGCAAAATGTTCGACGGCTCTTCCATCCATGGCTGGAAAGGCATCGAAGCTTCCGACATGATCCTGATGCCGGACGACAGCACTGCGGTGATTGATCCCTTCACCGAAGAGCCTACTCTGATCATCGTTTGCGACATCATCGAGCCGAGCACCATGCAAGGCTACGACCGCGATCCGCGCGCCATCGCTCGTCGCGCTGAAGAGTACCTGAAGTCCACCGGTATCGGTGACACTGCGTTCTTCGGCCCAGAGCCTGAATTTTTCATCTTCGACGAAGTGAAGTTCAAGTCCGACATCTCCGGCTCCATGTTCAAAATCTTCTCTGAACAAGCCGCTTGGAACACGGATGCTGACATCGAAAGCGGCAACAAAGGCCACCGTCCCGGTGTGAAAGGCGGTTACTTCCCCGTTCCGCCGGTTGACCACGACCACGAAATCCGTACTGCCATGTGTAACGCACTGGAAGAGATGGGTCTGAAGGTCGAGGTTCACCACCACGAAGTAGCCACTGCCGGCCAAAACGAAATCGGCGTGAGCTTCAACACTCTGGTAGCCAAGGCTGACGAAGTACAAACGCTGAAATACTGCGTCCACAACGTCGCTGATGCCTACGGCAAAACCGTAACCTTCATGCCTAAGCCTCTGTACGGCGATAACGGCTCTGGCATGCACGTGCACATGTCCATCTCCAAAGATGGCAAGAACACCTTTGCTGGCGAAGGCTATGCCGGTCTGTCCGACACCGCTCTGTACTTCATCGGCGGTATCATCAAGCACGGTAAGGCTCTGAACGGTTTCACCAACCCTTCGACCAACTCCTACAAGCGTCTGGTTCCCGGCTTTGAAGCTCCGGTAATGCTGGCCTACTCGGCCCGTAACCGTTCCGCTTCCATCCGTATTCCATACGTCAACAGCCCTAAAGCCCGTCGTATCGAAGCGCGCTTCCCCGATCCGGCTGCCAACCCCTACCTGGCTTTCGCTGCTCTGCTGATGGCCGGTCTGGACGGTATCCAGAACAAGATTCACCCCGGCGATGCAGCGGACAAAAACCTGTACGACCTGCCTCCAGAAGAAGCGGCCAACATTCCTCAAGTCTGCGGCAGCCTGAAAGAGGCTCTGGAAGAACTGGATAAAGGCCGTGCCTTCCTGACCAAAGGCGGCGTGTTCTCTGACGATTTCATCAATGCCTACATCGAGCTGAAATCCGAAGAAGAAATCAAAGTCCGTACCTTTGTTCACCCGCTGGAATACGATCTGTACTACAGCGTCTGATGCCCTAGCCTTACCGGGCTGCATCCAAAAAACCCGTGCCAAAAGCGCGGGTTTTTGCGTTCCATCCGCCATTAATCAGTAGCCGTACTCCAGTCAATCATCCCTAATTGCCAAGTCACCAAAATCAGTATGCCAAAGGCGATGCGATACCAGGCAAATAGGGCATAACTGTGCCTGCTGATAAAGTGCAGCAAAGCCCGTACTGCAATCATGGCAAATACAAAAGACGCAATCAGCCCAAGGGCGAATACCGGAATATCACTCAATTGGAAAAGACTTCGGTATTTATAGCCTGAATAAACGGCAGCTCCCAACATCGTGGGCATAGCCAGAAAAAAGGAAAACTCTGTGGCAGCCTTACGCGACAAACCAAACACCAACCCGCCGATGATGGTAGAACCAGAGCGGGAAGTGCCCGGAATTAACGCCAAACACTGGGCCAAGCCGATTTTAAGGGCCAATGACCAATGCACCTCATCCACTGACTCGGCTCGAATGGAATGCGGACGACGCTCTGCCCACAGCATAATCAGGCCACCAACTACTAAGGCCGTCGCCACTGTTATGGGATTAAACAGATACTGATGGATCAAGTCAGCAAACAACAATCCCAATACCACCGCTGGGCAAAATGCAATCAATATGTTCAGGGCAAAATGCCTTGCCTGTGGGTCTTTGGGCAAACCTTGGGTAATGCTGAAAATCTTGCCTCGATATTCCCACATCAGCGCCAAAATGGCCCCCAACTGAATAATGATATTGAAGGCATAGGCTCTATCCCCAGCAAAATCCAACAGGTCAGCCACAATAATTTGATGTCCTGTACTGGATACGGGCAAAAACTCAGTCAAGCCCTCAACAATCCCCAAAATAAGGGCCTGCATAGCAACCCAGAAATCCATCAATACACTCCCGTCTTCTAATAGGCTGTTTGGGTGGTTAGTGCTGCTAACACCCTTTGCATCAACACTTTCGCTTTAAGAGATCAAACATGCAACCGAGTCCAAGTGCAGTATTCTATAACTGGTTACTTTAAAGTCTCTGTGTAGTGAGGCGCGCAATGTATTGAATCTAATGGCTCTGCATCTGCCATTAAGATCGCTCGTGCAGGATGCAATCCGGTAATACAACCACACCATCGACCCGGAATAGGCGAACCCTATGAATCAACTACGCAAATTTCCTATTAATAGTCGCCTATGGCTGGCTCAGATACTCGTATTCCTTATGTTACTGGCCCTAGGATTGCAGGTCAGTATCCAAGAAAAAAACGCCATGTATGCGGCCAAAGAAGAAAAAAACCGCCACGTTGTTGAAACCGCCATAGGGATTTTAGAGCACTTTCATCGCCTAGAAACATCAGGAGCACTGACCCAGACAGCCGCCCAAAAAGCCGCCTTAGAACAAGTACGCACCTTACGTTATGGAGCTGATGATTACTTTTGGATTAACGATCAAGGGCCCACCATGATCATGCATCCGATACGCCCTGAGCTAGAAGGTAAAGACTTAAGTGCGGTGAAAGACCCTTCGGGTAAAGCCTTATTCAACGACATGGTCAGCTTGGTACGCCAACATAATGCCGGGAGCCTTCCCTATCTTTGGGCTAAACCTGGACATGAATACCCAGAACCTAAAATCTCCTATGTGCAACTGTTTAAACCTTGGGGCTGGATTTTAGGTACCGGTATTTACGTTGACGATGTTGAGCAGGAATTTAAAAACTATCTACTGCAATATTTTTTAATCAGTCTGCTGTTATTCCTAATCACTGCCAGCCTTATGACCCTCATCAGCCGCAGCATCACTCAGCCCTTACATAATACTACGGTGGCTATGGCTAATATTGCCAGCGGAGATGCCGACCTTACGCATCAGTTGGATGAGGGTGGAGGCGACGAATTAGCGATTCTTAGCCGCCATTTCAATCAATTTACCCGCAATCTACGCAGCATGATCCAACAGCTATCGGACTCAGCAAACACGCTGGGCGTTTCGTCACGATCACTCTCAGCGCTGGCCGAACAAACCTACCAACAAAGCCAGAAGCAAGCCCAGCAAATCGACTTAGTAGCCACTGCCATCAACGAAGTGACCTACTCAGTACAAGAGGTGGCCAAAAACGCAGAGCAAGCCTCAACTGAGGTGAAATCAGCAGAACAACAGGCCTTGCAAGGCCAACGAAACATTGATAACAGCCTAAAACAAATTGAGCATCTGTCTCAACGCATCACCCAGTCCGTTGAGGCGATGCGCTCTCTGGCCGACCAAAGTACGCAAATTGGCAGTGTGGTCGAAGTTATTGGCTCCATTGCCGAACAAACCAACCTACTAGCCTTAAACGCTGCTATTGAGGCGGCGCGCGCGGGTGACCAAGGACGTGGATTTGCAGTAGTAGCCGATGAAGTGCGCCTGCTCGCCCAAAGAACACAAAAATCAACCGCTGAAATACAGGCCATGATCGAACAGTTACAACAAAATGCCAGTGTTGCTGTTCAAGTAATACAAGAAAGCCATCAAGCCATGCAGTTGACCGTAGAACAAGCCAGCCAAGCAGGGGAAAGTTTGGCTGGAATTACAGAAACTACCAAAAAACTGGCTCTAGTCAATGCATCCATAGCCAGCGCTACGCTACAACAAACCCATGTTGCTGAGGACATCAATCAAAACATAACCCTAACCGCCGACTTAGCCCAGCAAGGAACCAACACGGCTGAACAATCCAATGAAGCCAGTAAGCACTTAGGTGCTTTGGCCGATGCCTTAAGTCAGCTATTAAAACGTTTTAGGGTTTAGATTCGCCGCCACAACGGCACAAATACATACAATACGCATTAATATATGAAAAAAATTAGCCCTAAGTTAGTCCCTACCTAGGAGCTATTCGCATTTTGTAATCCCAAACGAGGAGCACGACCATGCACTACGTTACGCCCGATTTGTGTGATGCCTACCCTGAACTGATCCAAGTCGTTGATCCTATGTTCAGCAATTTTGGAGGCAAAGACTCTTTCGGCGGCCAGATCGTCACCGTTAAGTGCTTTGAAGATAACTCCAAGGTTAAGGAGCTGGTTGACCAACCTGGCGCCGGAAAAGTTATGGTAGTAGATGGTGGCGGCTCCCTACGCCGCGCATTATTAGGAGACATGCTGGCGGAAAAAGCCGCCAAAAATGGCTGGGAAGGTATTGTGGTTTATGGTTGTGTGCGTGATGTAGACGTACTGGCCCAAACGAATTTAGGCATCCAAGCCTTAGCCAGTCACCCACTCAAAACCGACAAACGCGGAATCGGTGACATTGACGTTCCCGTTACTTTTTGTGGTGTTAGCTTCCACCCCGGCGAATACCTATACGCGGATAATAACGGCATTATTGTATCGCCTGAACCACTCAATATGCCGGAATAAAAAGCACTCCACCCCAAAAATGGAACTTATACGCAAGTTACCCGGTCTATGACTGGAAATGGCTAATCAATCGGCTATGCTAATAAAGAATTTGGAAACTTTAGCAACAAGTAAAAATACACTAAATAACCCTTTAGCTTTGGTTTACTTGTTGTAAGTTATAGGTACTATAAGCCCGCCGACTTCGCTCGACAGAAGTTGCTTTAAATACTCCACATAAGGGGAATGCAATGAACACTGTTTTGAAACTTTCCGCTCTGGGTCTGGCCGCTGTTCTGGCAACAGGTTGCAGCAGCGGCCTGACTAAAGAAGAAATCGATCCACGTCTGAGCGCTGCTGATGACGCTGCTGCTCGTGCTCAATCCCGCGCTGATGATGCTTACAGCCGCGCTGATGAAGCTATGGCTGCTGCTCAAAAAGCTCAGCAAACTGCTGACGAAGCCAATGAGCGCGCTCTGCGTATGCTGGAACGTGCCAGCCGCAAATAATTCTTTATTTGCGTAATAAAAAGCCGACTCTTAGGGGTCGGCTTTTATTTTTAGGCGCACTATAAATCTGTCTGTGTTATCTGTACGTCTGAAGCTGGGCCATTATTCGGTGCCTTATCTACGGACTCACAGCATCCATCTGATGCCCCTGTTGTTAATGCTTGAGCAATCAGAATGGCATTATTTAAGTTTTGTAAACTATCATCAACAGACCCGAGCCCACTCCTTAGCGGCTACAGCCATTAGCCATTACGGCTTAGCTGACCGACTATCGTGCTGTGTACGCTCGAAAACATACAGATGATTGGGCTCACCCACCACATAAATACGACCTGTATTATCTATGGCTAAGCCTTCTGCTTGACGTATTCCCCGCTCCAACCCACTAAACCCGGCCAACAAGCGCATAAAACTGCGCGGCTTGCCTTGCTGATCTAGCTCTAGGATGGCATGAGACTCATCAGACAGTAACAACAGATGTCCGGTACGCGCATCAAAGGTTACTGAAGATAAATCTCGTACGATCAACGAATGAGCTGATATCTGCTCGGTCAACACCAAAGGAGCATCTTGGGTTGGTAATACCGCATGCAGCAAAGCTATAGGATCGCGCTCTTTGGCAAACACTAAGCGACTTTGTACCGAGTCCCAGCCTAACCCCTCAAACCCTTTATTGGCCGCATCGGCAAATCCCAAATCAAAGCTAGGCACATGATTCATGTCTAAGCTTTCTGCTTTTAAAGCATCTTGTGCAACCAAAAAAAGCCGACGGCGACGCTCATCCACAATCCCGATCAGCCCACTGGGTAACACCTCTATACCCTCTGGATCGGATAGATTTTGTAAGTTTGTCCGGCGCAATACAGCACCTTGCAAACTCAACTCGACCAATGCGGCCGTGGGGCCAGTTACGGCAAACAAGCTATTGGTTTGCGGGCTCCAGCTCAGCCCTGAGAGTTCGTCTTTAGCTGGTAAAGAAATATCGGTTTCGTATACCAAACGATAGTCCGGCAACCACACACTTTGGGCCCGAGTCTTGGCATCGGTTTGCTGTTCCTGCCAAGCGAGCAAAACTTGCTTATCCCAGCGAAAGATAAGCGTTGCAGCCACCAATAAAGCAATTAAAACCACACACACAATCAAGCTGGTTATACCAACCCAACCTAGGCCACGGGTACTGGAAGAGGACATAGGAGCGCTCACACAATTAAATCTTTTTAGAGTAAGCGCCCCATCTTAATCAGAAATGAACGCTATTTTTGGAGCTACCCGTGTTGCACGTTCAGCTCCAGCCTAAAGCTCAATCTCTGATTTAATGTAAGCCCTGAATGTAACTGGCCAATGCCTCAATGTCTTTATTGCTGAGCTTTGCAGCAATAGAGCGCATGATTTGAGCATCGCCATCATTGGTACGCAGCCCCTCTCGGAAATCGGTCAACTGTTTAGTCAGATAGGTGGCATGCTGTCCGGCTAAACGAGGAAATAACGCCGGAGCATTCCCAGATCCGTTGGGGCCATGACACCCCGTACAAGCAGGCATTCCCTGTTCTAACTTACCACCACGAAATAACTGCTCCCCCGAGACCACTAAGTTAGGATCGGCAAATCCTGTAGTGGGCTTTTGCTGGGCATAGAAGGCCGCAATATCGGCTAAATCTTGAGCATTAAAATTAGCCAACATTCCCGTCATTTCTAGGATTTTACGGCCCGTACCCGCCGCCGCATTAGGTGCAGTACCGGCCTGAATATCTTGTAATTGCTTGAGTAAATACCCTTCACCTTGACCGGCCAGTTTAGGGAAATTCGGAGCTGGGCTATTGCCGTCCATGCCATGACAGGCGCTACACAGGACAACCTTATCCTTGCCTGCTTGAGGATTGCCTTCAGCATGGGTGATGGTCACTACACCCAGAGTCAACAACAGACTCACGAATACTTTATTCATCGGTTCATCCAACGGCTATCAGGTTTATAAGAAAATTATTGTGTCTGTGCGCGAGCAATCGCCGTCACGGCTCAAATACACCACCCCTCATGAATCTCTCAACGCCTTAGTGATCCCTTCTATCCTCAACAAGGCATTGACAAAACAAGGCGTATTTGAACATGAACATTATATACTGCCCCCCTAGAAACCCAAACGAAGTGTTGCCGCATCCAGCCTCCCCCCGCTGCCCTCACGGAATTACCTCATGTCCTCCAAAAACCCATTGCGCGCCCTGTGCCAGCAAGCACGCTTTACGCTCAGCGCCGCTAAAGTCAACCAATGCCCCGAAGATAGGGGCTGGGAAATCGCTTTTGCCGGACGCTCTAACGCAGGGAAATCCAGCGCCCTCAATACTCTGACCCATGCTCAACTAGCCCGCACTTCTAAAACGCCGGGACGCACTCAGTTACTTAATTTTTTTCGCTTGGATGATGAGCGCCGCTTAGTGGATTTACCCGGTTACGGCTACGCTAAAGTCCCTATTCCGCTCAAACAGCACTGGCAACAGCACTTAGAGGCTTATCTGGTACAACGCCACAGTCTGAAGGGGATTTTTTTGATGATGGACGTGCGCCATCCGCTGACACCCTTTGACCAGATGATGTTGGAGTGGGCGCAATCGACCCAAATGCCCATACATATCCTGCTTACTAAAGCCGATAAGCTGGCTTTTGGAGCCGCTAAGACCACCTTGCTGAAGGTACAGCAGCAAATCGCCAGTTTAGAAGCGGATATCAGCGTTCAGTTATTTTCTGCCCCTAAGCGTCAGGGAATTGAGGAGGCTTATGAGGTGATGAGCCGCTGGCTAGAGTTGGCCACACTGCCCAGTGATCTGCCTCTATCGCCTAAGGAAACAGAGCACTGAGCCAGCCGCAGCGATGGCACTAACGCGCCAAGACTTTCCAAGGCTTGAGCGTCCAAAGGGTATGGATTTGAGCGCTCATCAAATCCTTATCACCTAAGGAGTACAACAACATATCGTGCAGTTTGGCTAGCTCACCATACAGGCGATCAATCTCAGGTAACTCCAGCACTGAACGCCCAAAACGCAACCAAACCAGCAGACGCTCCATGCGCGGTAATTGCTCCGCTAAGCTTAAGGGCTGGCGCTCATACTGGGGTAAACGTAGGGCTGCGCTTTCTTCTGCCAACTCACGCGCCAACCAACGGCCCAGCTCGGTGTTTCCTTGACGCTGGCCCCGCTCAGTACGTGGTTGCGTCCACTGACGACTGATAAGCCAGCGCGCCATCTGCAAAGAGAATACCCCCCAACGGGTCTGGGTTAACTCTGCGTTAAAGGCCGCTTCAGCGGCTTGGCGCTCGTGCTCATGCTGTTGGCCTTGCACACGCCTTGGCTGCCAATCGGCTAACAGGGCATCCAGTTGGGCGCGCAGGTTGTGGGTACTGGTGCGTGGTGCGACCAAGCCCAGGCTGCCTAATAAAGCGCGTAGATCGACTAAACACTCAACCCAGCTTACCAAAGCACTCCAGCGACGACTGTTATCATATTCTTCAGCCAAACGCTGGCTGTTACCCAGTAAATGGCTGCCCAATAAAGCAATGCTGTCATCGACTGAGGCGCTGGCTTCTAGTACAGGAGGCACTAACAAGCGGCTAGTACGTGCCTCTTGTAAACGATAACCCCGTTCTGCCTTGCTAATATCACAGGGCATCACTGGAAGCTGCTGGGCTAATTCTAAGGCTAAATCCAATAATGCCAGAGACTCCCCCTGACGCAGCTCCAGTTCTAACTCACAAATTTCTTCGTGGCGCTCGCCGGAAATAACCTGCCCCAAATCCAAAGCAGCCTCTACCCTGATCTCAGTCTCGGCCACAGACCAGCTTAAATCGGCTTTGGTGCGCACAAAATCGGTGGTGAAAATCGGTTGTAGGCTCTGGCGATCCAACTCAGCCAGACTGGCGGGCCAACAATCATCCGTAAGCAGCTTAGGGTCTAGCGTGGGTTGTTGCAGATACCAGTCCCACTCATTGCGCTCAGACAGCCCCGCCACACTTTGGCCGCGACTTTTGAGGGTTTGGATAAACTGTTCCCCATCTCGGCGCAAACGCAACGCAACCTGAGCTTTGGCCAAATCGAGGTTAGGAGTATCGTAATATTGATTATAAAGAGGATGAGTCAACCAATCCTGTTGCAGGCGTTGCGTTAAAATCGGATGCTGACGCAAAGCCTCTAGGGTGTCGCGGCTAACGCGCAATTTAATTTCTGTTTCTTTTTGCATGTGCCAAGAGAGCCCGTTATTCGTTACAATAAAATGACATTTAATTGACAGATCCATTCTGTTTACAGGCATGCCCTCTGCGGCTGCTGGATAAATTTCATGCCAATCAATCCCTTTGTCAGCCTGTTTGGGCGTTCTCCCATTGAGCCAATGCAACAGCATATGGCTAAGGCTCACGAGTGTGCCGCTCACTTAATCCCATTATTCCAAGCCGCCATCACTGAAGAATGGCAACAGGTTGAGTTGATTCAAACTGAAATGGCTCAATTGGAAGATGAGGCCGACAAACTCAAGAAGAACATACGCCAACATCTGCCTAAAAGCCTATTTTTACCCGTACCGCGCTCAGATCTGTTAGAGCTTTTGAGTGTACAGGACAAAATCGCTAACCGAGCCAAAGATATTGCGGGATTGATGGTAGGTCGCAGAATGCACTTGCCACCAGCCATACACCCAAGCTTACTGGCGTACGTGCAACGCTGCGTAGAGGCCAGCGCTCAAGCTCTTGAGGCTTTGCAAAAGCTGGATGAGCTGTTAGAGGCCGGCTTTAGTGGCCGAGAGGCTGACCTTGTGGCCAACATGGTACAGCAGATTGAAGCCATTGAGCGCGATACTGATCGTTTACAGGTCGAAGTTCGTCGCACCCTGTACAGCCTAGAAGCTGATATGCCCCCCGTTGATGTGATGTTTCTCTACCAAATCATCGAATGGATTGGTGATGTCGCTGACCGCGCTGAACGAGTAGGTAACCGCTTGGAGTTGCTGCTCGCCCGCTGATTTTCGCCTCTTTCTAGCTAGGCTTTACGGATCATTCTCTTATGTCTTTTATTGCAGATTATGGCTCAGTGCTGTTGGTACTGGCCTGTATCTTTGGTTTTTTTATGGCTTGGGGCGTTGGTGCTAATGATGTCGCCAATGCCATGGGAACCTCGGTGGGCTCTAAAGCCCTAACCATTCGCCAAGCCATCATGATTGCGATTGTATTTGAGTTTTGTGGCGCTTATCTGGCCGGTGGCGAAGTCACAGAAACCATCAAAAATGGCATTGTAGACGCTGAGTTAGTGCCCGCCCATTTGATGCTCTTAGGCATGATGTCTTCTTTGCTGGCCGCCGGAGTTTGGTTGCTGATTGCGTCCCTATTCGGCTGGCCTGTTTCCACGACCCACTCCATCGTAGGTGCGGTAATTGGCTTTGCTGTCGTTGGCGTGTCACTGGATGCCGTACACTGGAGCGCCATTATTCCCATTGTGGCCAGTTGGGTAGTTACGCCCTTTCTGTCTGGGATGCTCGCCTTTGGGCTTTTTATGAGCGTGCAGGCGCTGATCATTAATACCGATCAGCCGTTTCAAAACGCTAAACGCTTTGTTCCGCTGTATATGTTTGCTACCGGCTTTATGGTGGCGCTGATGGTGCTGACTAAAGGCTTAAAGCATGTAGGCTTGGAGTTAACCAACTTCCAAGGCTTTCTATTAGCCTTGGTGGTTGGGGGGATAGTGATGCTATTTGGCATCAAGCTGTTACAGCGCATCCAAATCGACCCTGAAGCCGACAAAACCTTCCATTTTTCCAGCGTTGAAAAAATCTTTGCCATTTTGATGATATTTACCGCCTGTGCCATGGCTTTTGCCCACGGTGCCAATGATGTCGCCAATGCCGTAGGGCCACTGGCGGCTATTGTCGGTGTTATTGAATCTAAGGGTGTAACGGATATCGCGGCCCAATCGGCCGTACCCGGCTGGGTTTTGCTACTGGGTGCTATAGGCATCGTAGTTGGGCTAGCCACCTACGGTTATCGCGTTATTGCCACTATTGGCCGCGAAATCACCGAACTGACCCCTAGCCGAGGCTTTGCCGCTGAATTAGCCACTGCCTCTACGGTGGTAGGCGCTTCTGCCATTGGATTGCCCGTTTCCACCACCCATACCCTTGTGGGAGCCATTTTAGGCATTGGACTGGCACGTGGCATTGGTGCCCTAAAACTGGATGTGATTGGCTCTATTTTTGTTTCTTGGGTGGTGACATTGCCGGTGGGTGCGGTGTTGTCCATTGTGTTTTTCAGCATCTTGCAATGGATATTTAACTAACCCTTCCCCAAGGGCACTGTGCTAGGGTTAGTCCATGACCCTATCCGCTGTAAATAGCACCGATTAGGGTATGTGTCTAAGGAGATAGCCGTGCCCTTACCGGACTTAAAAGCCCAATTCCAAGCTCTGATTGCTGCACCCTCGGTGAGCTGTACCCAAGCGGCACTGGATCAGAGTAATCAGCAGGTGGTTGAGTTATTAGCCGCTTGGCTAAGCGACTTGGGTTTCCACTGTGATCTGCAACAGGTTCGCCCGGGAAAATTCAATTTGCTGGCCAGTTACGGGCAAGGGCCCGGCGGATTAGTTTTAGCTGGACACAGTGATACCGTGCCCCACGACCCCTCCTTATGGACGACTGATCCTCTAACCCTGCGCGAAGCCGATGATCGCTGGTACGGTTTAGGCAGCTGCGATATGAAGGGCTTCTTCCCGCTGATTATTGCAGCGGTTAAACCCCTGTTAGAGCAGCCTTTTCGCCAACCGCTACTGATTCTGGCCACCTGCGACGAAGAAAGCTCCATGAGTGGAGCCCGTGCTTTAGCAGCGGCAGGTCAGCCTTTAGGACGTGCCGCCGTGATTGGAGAACCCACGGGATTGCGCCCCATCCGCCTACACAAAGGGGTGATGATGGATCGCATTGAACTGTTTGGCCAAAGCGGTCACTCCTCTAATCCCGCTTACGGACACAGCGCCCTAGAAGCCATGCACCATGTGATGGGGGCTCTACTGGAGCTGCGCCAAGAATGGCAGCAACGCTACCAAAACCCACAATTTAACGTACCACACCCAACCCTCAACTTGGGTTGCATCCACGGCGGCGATAACCCAAATCGAATTTGCGGTCACTGCGCTCTGGAGTTTGATTTACGTCCGCTGCCGGGCATGGAACCTGAGTACCTGCGCAGCATCATCCAGCAGCGTCTAACGCCCATCGTTGAGCAACATCAGGTGCGTTTAGAGTATCAGCCCCTGTTTCCAGCAGTACCGCCCTTTGAACAGCCCGCCCACACAGAATTGGTACGCCTCGGTGAACAACTGACCGGGCATCAAGCTGAAGCCGTCGCTTTTGGCACCGAGGCTCCCTACCTGCAACAACTGGGGTGTGAAACCCTGATCTTAGGGCCGGGCGATATTGCCTGTGCCCACCAACCGGACGAATATTTAGAACTGTCGCGCATTCAACCAACCCTTGAACTGCTGCGTGGTTTAATCCGACATTACTGCTTAGAGCCGGCTCAACCTCAGCCTACCTCAGGTCATTAACTCAACCATCACCATGGATTTGAAGACTCTGCCCATGCACGACTACGTTAATTGGCTTCGTCATTCATCGCCCTACATCAACGCCCACCGCGACTGCACCTTTGTCATCATGCTGTCGGGGGATTGTCTTGAGCACGCCAGCTTCCCCAACATCGTGCATGATTTGGTATTGCTGCACAGCCTAGGCGTACGTTTAGTGTTGGTATTTGGCACTCGTCCACAGATTGACCGTCGGCTGGCCAGCCTCGGTTTAAACGCGCGCTACCACCATGACCTGCGCATCACCGATGCTCAAACGCTGTCCTGCGTGATGGATGCGGTAGGCCATGTGCGCATTGCTTTAGAAGCTCATCTATCTATGGATGTAGCCCTATCTCCCATGCAGGGTGCTCGGCTGCGTGTTACCAGCGGCAACTTTGTCACCGCCCGTCCCATCGGTGTCTTGGATGGTGTGGATTACCAGCACACCGGCGAAGTGCGGCGCATTGACCGCAAGGGCATCAATCGTTTGCTGGATGAGCGCAGCATCGTACTGCTGTCTCCTTTGGGCTACTCGCCCACCGGCGAAGTATTCAATCTGGCCTGCGAAGACGTAGCCACCCGCGCTGCCATTGACCTGCAAGCCGATAAACTAGTGCTCTACGGCAGTCACCTTGGACTTATCGACCAAGCCGGGCATCTGGTACGAGAACTTCGGCCACAGCAAATTCCCCCTCATTTGGCCCGTTTAGGCAGCGACTACCAAGCCGAGCTTTTAGACGCAGCAGCCCAAGCCTGTCGTGGCGGAGTGCGGCGTACTCATCTGGTCAGCTATGTGGAAGACGGCGCTCTATTGACCGAGCTGTTTACCCGCGACGGCAGCGGAACCTTGGTCACTCAAGAGCAGTTCGAGCAAACCCGCGAAGCCAGCATTGAGGACGTGGGCGGGCTGATTGAGCTGATCAGACCTCTGGAAGAACAGGGCATTTTAGTGCGCCGCTCCCGCGATGTGTTGGAGCGAGAAATCAGCCAATTCAGCGTGGTAGAGCGCGACGGCATGATCATCGCCTGTGCTGCTCTGTACCCTATCAGCGGCTCACAAGCTGGGGAGTTAGCCTGTTTGGCGGTAAATCCCGACTACCGCCACGGCGGCCGAGGCGATGTGCTGTTAGAGCGCATTGAATACCGTGCCCGTCTGTTGGGCTTAAAAACCCTGTTTGTGCTCACCACCCGCACTGCCCATTGGTTTCGAGAGCGTGGTTTTGAGCCCAGCGGGGTCGAGCGTTTACCCGAAGCCCGCGCCCAAATGTATAACTATCAACGCAACTCCAAGGTGTTTGAAAAGGCGCTCTAACCGCTTACGGCTGGGGTTGGCAAATCCAGTGCAGATAGCGCCCCAGCCCTGAAAATACCGGATGTTGCCGATAAGCCAGCTCCATCTCCAACAAATCAGCGGCCTGGGTTTTATTTTGAAACTCAGGCGGCATAAAGTCGTGGAAAACCCGAATACCGCTACGGCTTAGGATGTTCCAATGCGGTTCTATCCATGCCTGAAGCTGGCGCGGATCAAGGGGTTGTTGAGGAGTCAGGCTTTGCTTCTCACCAGCCAGTTGATTAGTCCGCAGCTTCTTAAAGTGTCCCTTAAGCAGATTGCGGTACACCAAGGCATCCCGATTATAAAAGGCTAAGGACAACCAACCCTGATCAGAAGTCATGCGGCGCAGACAGGGCAAAATGGCCTCGGGCTGGGCTAACCACTCCAGTACCGCATGGCACAACACCAAGTCAAAAGGCTCGCTCAGGTGCGACTCCAGATGCTGCCAATCCGTATGTACAAAGCGCGCCGAACACCCCGCCTTCGCAAATAAGGCTTGGGCTCCTTCTAGCATGGAAGATGCAGGCTCGGCCAAAGTGACTTGATGCCCCTGTTGAGCCAGCCATAACCCCATGTGCCCCAATCCTGCGCCCACATCTAAAACCCGCAGCGGGCTCTGAGGTAATAGGCTTTGCAAATCCGCTTGTAATACGGCTAAGCGAATTGCACCCTTAGGGCCACCGTAGATTTTCTCAGCAAAACGCCGTGCTAACTGATCAAAGTGACGATCCTGCATTAAAATAGATCCATAGGTACGGGCATTTCTTCGGTAATCGGCAAGGGCGTATCGGGCACTGAGTTGCCAAAGCTGCTACCACCGCCACTGGGACTAGGCTCTACCATGGGTGGGGGCGTATCTTCGGCTTTAAAAAGCTCAAAATAGCCCCGCGTTGAACGTGGGGAAGTCATGCGCCCGCTGTAGGGGTCAACGCGTATCTGCACCAATCCAGTCGGTTGTGGCGGCTCAACTTCGGGTCGTCCCTCTAATACAGCGCCCATATAATGCATCCAAATTGGCAGTGCTACGCTGGCTCCATACTCTCGGTCTCCTAGGGTTTGCGGTTGATCAAAGCCCGCCCACACCGTGGTTACAAAGTCTGGGTTATAGCCTGAAAACCAGCTATCCACGGCATCGTTAGTGGTGCCAGTTTTACCGGCTAAATCGTGCCGCCCCAACTCTAACGCCTGACGGCCCGTTCCGCGTGTAATCACATCCTTTAACATGCTGGTCATGATGTAGGCAGTGCGCTCATCAATAGCTCGCTCAGCTCGTCGCGGCACCGCAGCAGGATCACCTATCGTCAGTGGAGTATTGGGAACAACAGCAGTAGCCTCCAAAGGATTTACGGGAGCCTCTGCGGGCAATGCCTGTGCCGGATTGTTTTGGAAAATCAACTTGCCTTCGTTATTTTCGATACGGTCTATCAAGTAAGCATCGACCTTATAACCCCCATTCGCAAATACAGCCCAACCTGCTGCAATTTCCAAGGGCGTTAAGGCAGCAGATCCCAAAGCAATGGAAAGATTGCGCGGTAAATCCTGCCGGTTAAACCCGAATTTAGTTAGATAGTTAAGGGCGTAATCCATGCCGATGGATTGCAACAAACGAATAGACACCATATTGCGTGAACGGTACAGCGCCTCCCGCAAACGAATCGGGCCTAAAAAGGTGTTGTTGTCGTTTTTGGGCCGCCATACGCGATCCATACCTTCTTCAAAAAACACCACCGGAGCATCGTTCACCAAGCTGGCGGCGGTATATCCTGCATCTAAAGCGGCACTGTAGATAAAAGGCTTAAAGCTCGATCCGGGCTGACGTTTGGCTTGGATGGCGCGATTATAGTGGCTTTGATCGAAGGAAAAGCCTCCGACCAAGGCTTGAATGGCACCGTCTTTGGGGGATAAGGAAACCAAAGCCGCCTGCACCAGCGGCACTTGGGTGAACAGCGGTTGCCCTTCTGCCCAACAAATACGAACCACATCCCCCTGCCGTACCACCGCAGCCGGTGAGCGCGGAGCCGCCCCTGTGCTATTAACAGAAATATAAGGCCGAGCCCACTGCATACTTTCCCAAGCCACATTGTGATACAGACCATCACGGGTCATGACCTGCACACTACTACGCCCGACCTGAGTGACTAAAGCGGGCTCTAACCCCGACAAGGTTTTGTAATTGCGAGCCAACTGCTGCAAAGCATCTTGGGTTGATTTACTTTGAATCCGTCCTTCTGGCCCTCGGTAGCCATGCCGCCGGTCATAGTCCATCAATCCTTCCGTCAGTGCTTGAATCGCCCACTTTTGGCGCTGCTCTGTGACAGTGGTAAATACTCGAAAGCCATCGGTATAAGCCGTAGCTCCATAACGCCCCACCATCTCTGCCCGCGCCATTTCCGCGATATAGGGCGCATCTAATTCTGGTTGAGCCACGTGATAACGCGCATTTACCGGCTCAGCCAAAGCCAACTGATAGCGCTCATCGCTCAACATACCTAAGCGATTCATACGCCCTAAAATCCAATCACGGCGCTCTTTACTGCGTGTTGGGTTATTCAGCGGATTAAATGCAGAAGGTGCTTTAGGCAAACCGGCGATCATGGCCATTTGCGCCATACTCAACTCAGAAATAGACTTGCCGTAGTACACCTGAGCGGCGGCCTCAATACCGTAAGCTCGGTTGCCTAAATAAATTTTGTTGACGTATAGCTCGAAGATTTCCTCTTTCGTCAGCTCTCGCTCAATTTGCAACGCCAACAGAATTTCACTGATTTTGCGCGAAAAACTACGCTCACTGGTCAAAAAGTAATTCTTGGCCACCTGCATAGTGATGGTACTGCCGCCGGTCTGAATATGCCCCGTTTTCAGTAATTGACTGGCCGCACGCATCAAGCTGCTGGGATCTACCCCGCGATGATGGGCGAAATTATCATCCTCAGCGGCTAAAAGCGCATTAATGAAATCTTGCGGAATGTCCGCATAACGAACGGGGCTACGCCGCATTTCCCCGTACTCAGCAATCAACTTGCCGTCTTGGCTATAAATACGCAGGGGCACCTGAAGCTGGATACTACGCAACGCCTCCACAGAAGGCAGACTGGGGCTTAGGTACAAAAAGGCTCCACTCAAACAGAGTACTAACCCCGACCCCACGGCTAACAGCGTCCAGAGAACAAACCTTAGAAAAGCAAGCATAGATGCAACACTCTATAACAGGCTAAATACCTAATCGGGGATAAAAGGGCATCCCTCAATGGCGGATTTAAACACCCGCATATGATCTAGGCATACCTAACCTTTACACAACAAAAAAGATACATTTGCGACAAAATCCTTTGGGGAACGGATAGGATCAATAGGGCCAAGAGATCAACAAGCGCAGAAACATTAAAACGATGTGCTTATGTATGGTCTAATAAAAATCAGGAGATAAATATTAACCAATACAGCATAAACCTACTTAAACAAACAAATAGCGGCATGAGTATGCCGCTTAAAAACAATAAATTACGAATAGAACATTACCACTATCTACATGACCCCGCACCCTAAGCACTAGATAAAATCCTTATGCTATATGCACATAGATAGATTATTTCATTTGCTAAGACAGATCTTATACCAATAAACACTACAGTAATCAATCCTGTAATAATGGCACACTTAATAGCAGATGCCTCTACACACACCTCAAAAAACCCTCTAAATCTGAGTGAGGATGATATAAATAACCAATCTGCGCTTTTATATTAAGCTTTATTTAGATTTCTTATCACAATCTTTTAAACTTAACCATTAGTGTTATTCTTACATTAATCTCAAATATTGCAGTATCTATTGAACATCATATAAAAATATTTATAGACTGACTACAAAGTACACTTCAAATTTAACTCCCCTCAAAACTGATGGGTTTATGGGCAGTCCATTTTTTAGCAGGCTATTCGTCTCAGGATGGGCTTTACCACCGCTCATTTTTAGCGCTTACAGGAAAAATGTTAAAAACTCCTCCTAATGCCAACAAAAATCCGAGGGACTTTTAACTAAAGTCAAAGCGCTATGAGCTATCGCGGAGTGAATATAGTGTGAAACTCTATACGCCTTACTCCCTCGCGTAACCAACCATAAAAACAGAGATCCATCAGCATTTTCTTTAGTGTCAAAATGACTCCTACTATGAAATATTATGCCTAAACTACAGGTCAGCGATTGAGCAGGTCAAAGAAGTGTTAAATCTGTTTTCTAAGTACTTAAGACCTTTTTCTGCCTCATCTTTACTGAATTTGCTTGTACACAGGAATCCTTAAAATGGATCTTTTTCCCCGTACGTCCCGCAATCTACTTGGGATTGATATCAGCTCTAGCTCGGTCAAGTTGCTGGAGCTCAGCCTTGCAAAGGGACGTTATCGGGTCGAATCCTATGCTGTTGAACCCTTACCCCAAGGAGCAGTGGTTGAACGCAATATTATGGCGTTAGAAGGGGTTGGATTGGCGATTTCAAAAGTGGTCACCAAATCGGGTACTAAGGCGCGCCTGGCCGCAGTAGCTGTGGCTGGAGCTGCCGTTATTACCAAAACCATTGAGATGGATGCTGCGTTTAACGAGGACGAACTGGAAGACCAAATTCGCTTTGAAGCAGATCAATACATTCCCTATCCCTTAGAAGAGGTCGCCCTCGATTTTGAGGTTTTGGGATCTACGCCTAAAAACCCTAATCGTATCGAAGTACTATTGGCAGCGTGCCGTAACGAGAACGTCGAAGCCCGAGAAGCCGCTCTTACTCTGGGTGGACTTAAAGCCAAAATTGTTGATGTCGAAGCTTACGCTTTAGAGCGCGCCTACCAGTTGTTAGAGCCGCAACTGGTTCAAACTCCGGGGCGCGGCAACCTGACGGTGGCCATTGTGGATATCGGTGCTACCATGACGACCCTAAGCGTACTTCATAATGGTCGAACGGTTTACAATCGAGAGCAGCTATTCGGTGGCCTGCAACTCACCGAGGAAATCCAACGGCGCTATGGGCTCAGTTGGGCGCAAGCGGGATTAGCCAAAAAACAAGGGGGGCTCCCCGAAGACTACTACACGGAAGTGCTGCAACCTTTTAAGGAAGCCCTCGTGCAACAAGTTTCTCGATCCTTACAGTTCTTCTTCGCCTCCAGCCCCTTTGGTGATCTGGATTGCATCCTACTCGCTGGCGGTACAGCAGCTATCCCCGACTTAGATCATCTGATACAGCAGCGCATTGGTACTCGAACCCTAGTCGCCAATCCCTTTGCAAATATGGCACTCAATAAAAGAATCAATGCGGGAATGCTTGCCAGCGATGCCCCTGCGCTGTTGATTGCCTGTGGTTTGGCTATGCGGAGTTTTGACTAACGTGGTGCAAATAAACCTTCTTCCTTGGCGTGAGCAGCGACGAGAACAACGTAAGCGCCGATTTTTAGCCGCTCTAGGAAGTAGTCTAGCCTTGGGTATCGGGTTAATCGTCTTGGCCGACCAATATTTTAACTGGGCCATTGAGCAGCAAGAGGCGCGCAATAACCTACTGCGCACACAAATAGCTCTACTCGATAAACAGATCAAAGAGTTCAACGAGCTGCAAAAACGCCGCCAGCAATATCTGGAGCGCATCAAGATCATTCAAGACCTACAGGTTCGCCGTCCCATCGCAGGACACATCTTTGATCAGCTTATTCGGACGTTGCCCGATGGGGTGCACTTTACCGAGTCCAAGATGACCGGAAATACCCTATCTTTAACAGGGATTGCCGAATCTAATGCGCGGGTGTCTAGTCTGATGCGCAACCTAGATGCCTCGGCATGGCTCAGTGCTCCTAACCTCACCGAAGTAAAGGCCATTAACCTAAAAAATGGTCGGCAAGGCAGCCAATTTCGCCTGACTGTACAACAGGTGCAGCCTCCACCAGAGGCCTCCTCAAGTAGCTCTGAAGATTCATACCAGCTCTCAGTTCAGTAACACTCTGGGTTTAAAGAAGGAAAATATGAGCCTAGCTGAGTCCCTGAATACCCTACGTAATATGGATATTTCAGACCTAGATATAAACAATCTGGGGGTCTGGCCTACCCCTATTAAGGTGGCGGCTTGTCTTATCCTGTTTATTCTCACCGCCTTTGCAGGCTACAACCTGCATATCACTGATTTAGAAACAAAACTGGAGCAAACCCAGTCCCAAGAGCCGGGGCTGAAAACGCAATTTGCCAGTAAAAGCTTTCAAGTAGCGAATTTAGAAGCCTATCGCCAGCAATTAACCGAGTTGGAACAGCGCTTCAACGAGCTGCTGCACCAGCTACCCCGCGAAACCGAAGTGCCTGCGCTACTGGAAGACATGACTCGCCTCGGAGTGGAGAGTGGCCTTGAGTTTGAAGAGATTAAACTCCAGCCAGAACGCAAAGATCAGTTTTATATTGAACTCCCCATCCAAGTTAAAGTGCTCGGCGATTACCACGATCTCGCTACCTTTGTTAGCAATGTCACCAGTATGCAGCGCATTGTGACCTTGCACGATTTTGAACTAAAACCGGCGGCACAAAATACCGCAAGCTCCAAACTGCGCTTAAGTATTTTGGCTAAGACCTACCGTTACAACGATCAAGGCAGCACTCAAACAGACACTAAACCCAACAATCCACCAAGGAGCGGCCGGTGATCCATCTCAGATCAAGCCTTGTGCTGGTTGTTCTGCTGTTGTGTGGCTGCGATCAATCGGATCCTTTAGCGGATCTACAGCAATACATGCAGGAGGTTCGGGCGAAACCCAAGGGCAAGATTGAACCTCTACCCACCTTTAGCGCCTATGAGTCCTTTAGTTACACCGCCTCATCCCTACGCAGTCCCTTCCAAACCGTGGCGGAGGAAGAGGTAACCCCGCGTAAAACGGTCAACCGCAGCATCGTTCCTGACGACAAACGGCCTAAGAGTTTTTTGGAAGGTTTTAATATTGACGATTTTGTCATGGTGGGCACGCTATCCAATCAACAGACGCAGTACGCCCTGCTCCGAGGAGCAGGCGGTGTCCATCCGGTGCAAAAAGGTGACTACATTGGACGTAATTATGGACGTGTCGTTGATATCCAAAATGACCGCCTAGAGGTGATTGAAATTGTTCCTGACGGTGAAGGAGCTTGGGCGGAGCGCCCGCAAGTACTTCTTCTCAGACAACGCCCCTAAACCTCTTCAACCCTTCCAGACTCCCATGCAGATAGCCCACCATGAATGACCGTCACCTGCGCTCTGCCCTGCTTGCTCTCTTGATGCTCTTGCTCACCCCTAGTCTCTGGGCTGCCAACCTAACTGCACTGGATGTTACGGCCTTACCCGGCGATCGTATTGAGCTTAAATTAACGCTTGATGCCCCCATGCTTAAACCACCTAAAGGCTATTCCATTGACCAACCGGCGCGCATTGCCTTGGATTTGGTCGGGGTTTCCAACAAATTGGGCACCAACCTTAAAGATATAGGGGTAGGCAATGCGCGTAACCTAACCTTGGTGGAGTCCGAAGGTAGAACGCGCCTGATCATTAACCTCAACCGCTTAACGCCGTACACCACGCGAGTCGCCGGAAACGCCTTATTTATCCTATTGGGTGAACGCCAAAGCGCTACACCGAGCGCCAGTCAAACCTTTAGTCCAGTGGCCAACTCAGCCTACAGCCCCACGGCTTCCTCAGCCCATACATCTGGAAGACAAATCAAAAATGTCGACTTCCGACGTGCTGAAGATGGAGCCGGCAACCTTATCATCACCCTCTCCGACGATGACATGACCCCAAGGGTAGAGGAGCAAGGCGGTAAAATCCTAGTCTCCTTTGACAAAGCCAGCTTACCAGACCCACTGCGCGCCCGCTTAGATGTGCAGGACTTTGCCACGCCAGTTAAATTCGTTGATGCAACAGCCAGTGGTTCTACCGTCAACTTCAGCATTGAGGCTACGGGCAACTATGAGTACCTCTCGTTTCAGGCCGACGATAAGGTAACCATCAGCGTGCGCCCTCTGACTCAGGCGCAAATGGAAAAACAAAAGGTCGAGCGCTCGTTGTACAGCGGCGACAAACTGTCCCTAAACTTCCAGGACATTGAAGTACGGGCCGTACTGCAACTGATCGCTGACTTCACTAAATTGAATTTGGTGGCCAGTGATACCGTACAGGGCAACATCACCCTAAGGCTGCAAAACGTCCCTTGGGATCAAGCCCTAGAGCTTATTTTGAAAACCAAAGGCTTGGATAAACGCCAAGTGGGTAATGTGCTGTTAGTGGCCCCCGCCGCTGAAATTGCCGACCGAGAACGCCAAGAGCTGGAAACCCAACGCCAATTGGCCGAACTGGCCCCCATGCGGCGCGAAGTAGTACAGGTGAATTACGCTAAAGCGGCTGATATTGCCAAGCTATTCCAACAGTCGGTGAACAAAATGGGGGGCACTAATAATGCCTCTTCTGATGAGCGCGGCTCTATTGCGGTCGATGATCGAACCAACAACATCATTGCTTACCAAACTCAAGAGCGTTTGGATGAACTAAGACGTATTGTATCCCAGCTTGATATCCCCGTGCGTCAAGTGATGATTGAAGCGCGGATTGTGGAAGCGACCGTTGGGTTTGATAAATCCATCGGAGCCAACTGGCGTGGAGCGAGTATCGGCAGTAAAAATTATACCTTTGAAGGCGGACTGGGGCGCGAATACATCGGCGGCAACTCAGAAGAAGTGGGGACTTTCGTTGATTTAGGCGCATCAGGAGCAACTTCTAGCTTGGCCATTAGCTTTATCACCAACAACACGGTGCTTGATTTGGAACTTTCGGCTATGGAATCTACGGGTAATGGCGAGATTGTCTCCCAACCCAAAGTCATGACCGCTGATAAAGAAACGGCCAAAATCTTAAGAGGCTCAGAAATTCCTTATCAAGAAGCCAGCTCCAGCGGTGCAACCTCCACCTCGTTCAAAGAGGCGGCCTTATCTTTAGAGGTAACGCCGCAAATCACCCCTGATAACCGAGTCATTATGGAGGTCAAGGTGAATAAAGATGCACCGGATTACTCCAATGTTCTAAACGGCGTACCGCCTATAGACACCAATGAACTGAATGCCAAGGTATTGATTAATGATGGAGAAACCATTGTTATTGGTGGAATTTTTTCCAATACTCAGCAAAAAACTGTGGATAAAGTACCCTTTCTGGGCGATTTACCCTACATTGGCCGCTTATTCCGCCGAGAAGTAATCCGGGATGCCAAAGAAGAGTTGCTGATATTCTTAACACCACGCATCCTTAACCAACAAGCCCTTGCTGTGAGACCCTGATTTCGTGCGTAACACCATTCTTGTAGGCCCAATGGGAGCCGGTAAGAGTACTATCGGGCGGCTGCTGGCCAAGGAATTACACCTGACCTTTCGGGATTCAGATAAGGAAATTGAAGCCAAAGCAGGAGCCAACATTCCTTGGATTTTTGACGTCGAAGGAGAGGCAGGCTTTCGTGAGCGCGAGCACGCTGTGCTGGTAGAACTCTGTCAGCAAGATGGCCTCGTGCTTGCCACCGGAGGCGGTTCAGTGCTGCGTGAGGATAACCGCCAAGCTTTACAGGCGGGCGGGCGCATTGTGTACCTCTGTACTTCGGTCGAACAGCAGTTAGAACGTACCGCCCGCGACCGTAACCGCCCCTTACTGCAACAGGCAAACCCCCGTAAGGTACTGACCGACCTGATGCGTATCCGTGACCCTCTATACCGTTCTATTGCCCACATCGTGATAGAAACCGACGAACGCCCACCGCGTCTACTGGTCACAGAAATATTAGATCGCCTTAAAGCTTTGGATAGCACTGAACACGCGCATTCACCTGCGCTATCCTAGCCAACTACCTCCCTATAATCCGGTGACCCCATTTCCATGAAGTCTCTTCAGGTTGAGCTTGGCGAACGCAGTTATCCCATTCACATTGGTGCAGACCTCCTCGGGCAAGCAGACTGGCTGACCCCTTATATTCGAGGCCGACAAGTAGCCGTCGTCACCAACGAAACCGTCGCCCCTCTGTATCTACAGCCGCTGCTGAATAGCCTGAAAGACTTCAAGACCACCCCCATCATCCTGCCGGACGGTGAGGCCCACAAAAACTGGCAAACCCTACAGCTTATTTTTGATGCATTGCTGGAACAGCGCCACGATCGGCGCACTACGCTGATTGCGTTAGGCGGTGGTGTGATTGGGGATATGACCGGATTTGCGGCCGCTTGCTATCAACGCGGAGTGGATTTCATCCAGATTCCAACCACCTTACTGTCGCAGGTGGATTCTTCTGTCGGTGGAAAAACCGGCATCAATCATCCTCTGGGCAAAAACATGATTGGGGCTTTTTATCAGCCTCAAGCCGTGTTGATTGATACCAAAACCCTCAACACCCTGCCCCCGCGTGAACTCTCCGCCGGATTGGCCGAGGTGATTAAATACGGCCTGATCTGCGATGCTCCGTTTTTAGATTGGCTAGAGCGCAACATGAGTGCCCTGCTGTCTTTAGATAACCAAGCACTCACGGAGGCTATTTATCGCTCTTGCGCTGCCAAAGCACGCATTGTGGGAGCCGATGAAAAAGAGTCAGGTGTTAGAGCCACTCTTAACCTAGGGCATACCTTTGGCCACGCCATCGAAACCCACATGGGCTACGGACAATGGCTGCACGGTGAAGCCGTTGCGGCCGGAACAGTCATGGCTTTAGACCTATCCCAGCGTTTAGGTTGGATTAGTGCTGCCGATCAACAACGGGCCATTCATTTATTACAGGCAGCACAACTTCCCGTAGTACCACCTGTCCAAATGACCGCTGCTGACTTTATGCAGCATATGGCGTTGGATAAAAAGGTATTGGACGGCCAACTGCGTTTGGTGTTACTCCAAGCCCTTGGGGAGGCCATCGTTACTGCAGATTATGCGCCAGCGGCCTTAAATGACACCCTCAACGCCCCTTACACCCAAGGCTGAATAAAGGACTAGCATGGCTCGTGCGCCGGTTGATGATGCCTATCTTGAGTACTATGGCTTTACACAAGACCCCTTTGCGGAGCGCGTATCAGGGTTAAGGTTCTTTTTAGCCCGCCGTAAGGAGGTGCTGGAACAACTACAGCGCCCAAGTGCTCAAAGCTTACAAATCATCGTTGGGCCTAAAGGCAGTGGCAAAACTTTGCTGCGCCAAGCTCTAGTGGCTACCAGCAACAAACAAAGCACCCAAAGCTTAGTCATTAACGCCAGCCAAGATACTCGGCCCTTACTGGAACAAATCGGGCAAATCCTAAACGGCTACCCCTGCACACTCGAACTGATCTTGACCCATGTAGAACGCCATGCTCAGCAAGGGCGTGTTACTTATTTAATGGTAGATGATGCCCATCAACTCAAAGACTCAGAGCTCATAAGCCTTCAGCAATTAGCTTTAGGCTCACAGCCGAGTGCCTTACGGGTATTTTTATTTGCCGAATCGCGACTGGTTACTCGCTTAAAAAGCCTGATCAAAGATCAGTCGCTGTACCAGATTTTAGAGCTGCATCCCTATGATTTAGCCCAAACTAGAGCCTACCTTAGCCAGCGCCTGGCACTGGCGGGTGGTGATCTAAGCTGCTTCACTGATGAGCAAATTGACTATATCCATCAGGCTTCGGCAGGCTGGCCGGGGGCGATCAACCAAATCGCCCGTGAAGAGTTAACCGAGGGTTTATACGATACCCCTCAAGCCTCTTCTAACCCACCTCGCCGCACTTTACCTTGGATTCATGCGTTAGCACTGACCATCCTAGGAATAACCTTAGCAGCACTGTTTTGGGTTAAAGAAATCCCTTGGATTGGCTCTTTAACTCAATCAGAATCCCAGCCCACGCCTGAAAAGCAGCCAGAACTCAACCCAGATGCCCCCATCGACATCAACGGTAATGGCCAGCGGCTCCCACTGCCTCAGGTGGCAGAGGGTGAACCTATCGTCCGCGATCCTTTAGCCGCAGCCGCAGGTGGGGAAACGGAACATGCTTTAAAAACCAAATCCCCCGCTACGCCTAAGCCTGTTGCTCCTCCCGCCTCCACAACTTCAAGCAGTAAAGCGACCTCGGGTGTAACAAATGCCAATCAGTGGTACTTAACCCAATCTGCCAGCCATTACACGATACAGCTCGTAGCCAGTCGCTCAGAACAGAATATTCAAACGCTGCTGCAACAAGGGCAGCAATACCGATACTTTGTTAAACAGCAACAAGGGCAGAAATTCTACGTGCTTACCTATGGCAGCTTTAGTAGCCAACAAGCAGCCCAAGCCGCCATACGCAATCTACCCGCTGCTCTGCGCACAGATACGCCTTGGGTTCGGAGTTTTTCGGGTATTCAGCAGGAAATTCAACAGGGTAGGTGAGGACTCAACCTATTCACGGCATCCTATTCACGGCATATAGTTATTTTCAGCATGGCAGGCTAAGCGCTTTCCCTGTTTACACATACGGGCAAAGGACTGCTTAGCACCCTTGCGGCAATCGCGATAGATCAGGGAGCCTTGGGTATAGTTTTGACAAACGGTGCTGTAATCAATCTGCTCATTAGTTTCTAGCCAACTAAAACTTCCGTCTACTTTTTTACCGGCACTTTCCCACACCCACTTTGCTGATCTCTTTATTGAACGCCTTTGAGATTGTGTCGCCTGAGCGCGAGCAACAGCATATTGAGTCGGTGACGACTGAATAAGATTAATGTTGGAGTTGGGCTGATAATTCTGACCGTTGAACACTACCTGCCGACCCTGAACATCTAACTCATGCGGAGCGGGTGGGCGGGTTGAACGCTGCTCTATAGCGGGTTGAACTGAGCTACTAGAGCTGTGCTCTTTCGCTCTCAGCACTGGCTGATCATAGGGTAAGGGTTGAGCGCTTTTAGTTGTAAACCCATTCTGCAACGAGTTGACCATGAGCTTTGGAACCAGAAAGGTGAATGCAGCCCATCCCAAAATGGCCACCAACCCCATCACCACAAAACTGATTAAATAAGCACTATGGGACTCTTTTCGCATCCTGCGTGGAGCATCTTCCCTACTTGCATACAACGACATCCTTTTAAGCCTCTCCCTTCCGTTGGGTAAACCAGCGTTCAGCAACTCTTTTAGTCAGTGCTATCCCGCGTTTTGACTGCCCAATTCCCGATTAGCTTTATCGTAATCAGGGCTGGTTTGGCCACACTCGGGCCCTATCGTTCCACTCACTAACCATAATGCGTAGTTAGGGAACATCTTTACGATTGCGTTTATATCGTCTTCATTGACTCGTCTTTTTTTCTGCTTTAACGCATACCATTTTTCTCGATCAATGCCGCTAAATTCTTCCAATTTCTTAGCTGTCAGTCCTTTATATTCCCATATAATCAATATTCTCTCTTGTATCATTCCAAACCCATATAAAAAATTGGCATATATTGCTAGTTGATTTATACCTAGCATGTATTATTGGTAAATAAAGATTATTAAATATTACCAATTAAATTTAGCTTGGGGTTTTTATGGAACAGTCTGGAGTAGTGAGGATTTCAGTGCAAGGGATGCCTGAGAAAGTCTCAGATTTTCGAGACTCTCCTTTCTGTTCCCCTGAAGTCTTTGCCCAGATGCTGGACGTATCTTCTGACGTGGTTCGCGGCTGGATTGAAAGCGATACCGTGCCTAACTGCAAAATCGGTCGACGGCGAGTAATCAATTTACATCGGATTCGGCGCGATTTGGATCAAGGCAAATCGGTGTTCTGTCAAGGAGATTATTCCGACGGATAACCGAGCTGGTCCCCTTTAAAGCGGGATATTGAAGCTAGGGCACAGAACGCCTCTGACTTCAAATAAACCTGCCTCGTTTTCCCCACACTCAAGCAAAGCAGCACTGGCTTGCCTTGCTATCGGCTTACCTAAATTTGGGACTTTGTATGCACCGCTATCTATTTATCGCCGTGCTCTGTTTTGCTGCAGGCTATATCACAGGTTTGGTGGAGGGTCTGTCCAAGAGTGAACAACTTACAGCGATTGCTGCTCAGCAACACAACGCGGGCTAAGCAATCTTGATTAGCACCGGAAATAAAAAAGGGCTAGCTTTCGCTACGCAGGGACTTGAACCCCGGACCCCAGCATTATGAATAATCTGACCTACTACAGACTATTGCACACTCCCGCATAAAATGCGGCTTTTAGCAGGTGTGATACCAGACTAAAACAGACTACCCCACAAAAAATGGCTATTTTGGTCTACGGCATATAGTTGTTTGCAGCATGGCAAGCCGGTTGTGTTCCCTGTTTGCACATACGCGCAAAAGACTGCTTGGCTCCCTTACGGCAATCACGGTACACAAAGGAACCTTGCTTGTAATTCTGGCATACCGTGCTGTAGTCAATATGCCCTTCAATTTCTAGCCAAGTGAACAACTCACCTGAGCCCGGTACCAAATCCCCATCAGCGCCGATCCAGTGCCAAGGAGCTGATTTTTTGGTGATACCACTCTTCTTTGGTTGCGGTGCTGCCTGAGTTCGTGACGCAACAAACTGAGTCTGTGGTGACGGGATAATATTTACATTGGCATTAGGTTGGTAATTTTGGCTATTGAAAACCACTTGCCGACCTTGAGCATCCAGCTCTTCTGGGGTAGGTAGACGAATTGGGCTATCTACAGTCGGTGGTACGTTAGGGCGGTTGTAACCCTGTCTTTGCACTTGGCTGGTCGCTGGGGAAGGTGCTGGAGGTAAAATTTTTTGGATTTGATCCACCATAACCTTCGGCATGATGTAGACGAATCCTACCCATACAGAAATAGCCACAACCCCCATAACAATGAAACTTATGAAGTAAGAGCTCTTGCGCTCCCTCCGTGCATAGCTTCTATCTACACCCATATACACCTTCCCTATGCATCCTTCTTCCGTTGGGTAAACCAGCGTTCGGCTGCTTTCTTAGTAACGTCTATCCCGCGTTTTGATTGCCCAAGTTTCGGTTGGCTTCATCGTAATCTGGGCTGGTTTGGCCAATTTCTGGGGCAACCTCCCCGCTAACAATCCACCATCTATATCTTGGAAATAGCTTTCCAAGCTCTTCTAACTCTTCTGTGCTGATTCTTACATCTTTGTTGTAGAGCACAGTTCTCCATCGGTTTGTACCGATAGATGTTTCTCTGACTAGGCGATCCATTCCGGCTAAATAAGCAATGGTTCTAACTCTGTCGTTTAATGTGCTCATTTTGTATAACAAATGCCATTCAAATAGTTTGAACAAGAATATTGACTGGCTATACTTGCTTTCAAATAGTTTGAACAAATTTTTTGAAAGCGATTTAAGGGCCATTTATGCAACAGTCTGGGATAGTGGGGATTTCAGTGCAAGGTTTGGATGAGAAAGTCTCGGATTTTCGGGATTCTCCATTTTGCTCCCCTGAAGTCTTTGCCCAGATGCTGGACGTTTCTCAGGACGTGGTACGCGGCTGGATTGAAAGCAACACCGTGCCTAACTGCAAAATTGGCCGCCGTCGGGTCATCAACCTGCACCGTATTCGTCGTGATTTAGACCGAGGCAAGTCAGTGTTTTGCACGGGTGATTACTCCGATGAATAACCCAGTTCATACAGATGGCTGTGACTGCTCTGTGTGTTGGGCTAAAGGCCAACCAATCCAGCCTCTCAGTCGCTCAAATTGCCTTTATTGCCGTCCTGCCAAAGTGTCCATATTTTCGGTTGTTATAGCTCCAGTTAATGGAGTGGTGCGGGTGGTTTCCTCTACCTGCCGCATACAGCTTGGCTTTACCTGTTTTGAACACAGGACTCCCAGCCGCTGGGAGGCGTTTTATTCCAACCAGCCGGGGCGCTACGAGCCTGCGAGTTAAGCGCCCCGGCTGGTCAAGCCGCCCAGCGGCAAGGAGATAGTGATGCTTGATATACCGACACTGCCCCCAAGAAAGTCTGATCTTGAGGACAAAGTTAAGCGTTTTTATATGTTTGCCCCTACCTCAGTCGTTCTTGCCCTACAAAAAGAGGCTGCAATGCGGGGTACTGACTCTTGGAACTTAGGCGGCATTGTGATTGCTCAATGGCTAGCCGCTGGATGCCCTGACCAGATTGTTCCCTTAAATGAGATTGGCTGAAGGGCAGAATTTTTAATTCTGCTCTTCAGTCAAGAGCGGGATAACAAGGGCAGAGCCCTTGGTTTTAGTAGATACCGCCTACTGACTGAATCGGTAGGGAAACAAACGGCACGCGCCGACAACTGAAGGAAAAATGCTATGTCTCGTTACACTGAAGATGATCTCGTAACCCAAGCTATGTCTGTGGCCGGTGTTATTCGCGCTACGGTCGATAACCGCGACTACATCACCTTGTTTGCTAAACGCCGTCCAGCTCCAGAAGATGAGAAAAACGTCTGCTGGTTCAAAGTCTCCATGCTTAAAGTCGATCCACAGGCTTTTGACGACTTGAAGTTAATTGAAGCCGAATCTAAAAAGCTGGGTATTGAAGAGCCTCGTCTTGAAGTCACTTACTACTTGGATGATGCCGGTGGTAAGAAAACTCAACCTGTAGTTGTTTCGGCACGTTTACTTCAACCTAAACCAACTACGCCAGTAACTGGAAAACCTCTGTCCAGCGACTTACCCAATAAACCTGCTTAATTAACTAACCAACTTAATTAAAGCGGCAATAACTTGCCTCGGGATCGGCTTATCTAAATTTGGAATTTACTATGTATGGCTACTTTTTTATTGCCGCTTTAGGTTTTGCTTCGGGCTATATAACAGGCTTTGCAGATAGCCTTTATCTTGGACTTTAGCAATGTACCTCTTAGCCTGTAATGGAGAACTAACCTCTAATTACGGTTCTCCCCAGTGTTCTAGTGATTGGATGCTTTTCCAGTTACCTGAGCAGTTCGATTTCACACAACTTGACCCTTTAATTTTAGGCCAGATGTTTGGAATCGGATTTTCTTTAGTGGGCTCTGTACTCGTTGTTGCTCTCGGTGCAAAAGCCCTTCTTGACTTTATTAAACGTGGTTGAGGTATTTATGCAAAAATTCTTTGTTCTTTTTGTGGCTTTATTTTTATCTCTGTTCGGCATCCAAGCTTTCGCCGCTGGAGCAGACTTTTCGTCATTAACTTCTGCTGTCGAATTAGACACGATTATTACAGCGGTGTTAGCAGTGGCCGCGCTGTTAGCTGCGGTATATGCAGCTATTAAAGGGGCTAGCATCGTCTTAGCTTTCTTACGGCGTTAAACCACACTAAGTACTAAATCGAAGGGCTGAATATCAGCCCTTCTCCATTTTTAGTTTTGGAAAAGTCGTATGGAACAGCTCTGGTACTTTGCCTTTTTCGTTATCGGTGCCGCTTGTGCTTATGCGGCTTTTTCGAGGTTTTAAATTATGCGGAGATTTATTTATTTAATTTTAGTGCTGTGTTTTTATTCAGAGTTTTCTTTTGCAGTTTCTTGTTATTCCGGTACTTCTTCTGCTTATGCAGCTTGTTCGGCGGCGTACGGTTCGAGTTGGCCTGGTGTTTATCCAGTTTTTGATATTTTTCCAAACTCTACTTCTGTCCGTTTTTCGTGCTCTACTGATTCCGCTGGCCATGTTGGATATGTTCAATGTGGTTCTCTTTCTTGTCCCGAGGGTCAAGAGCTTATTGCTCAGGGTTTTGGCTGTGCTGTTCCTTGTTCTTCTAATCAGACTCGTGATTTAAAGACGGGGCAATGTGTAAATAACCCTTCTGATACAAATGAAAACAACAACATTTGCTCCGCTTATTCAGGCACTACCTTTAATTACACTATCACTCTACCTAAAAATGAAATTCTTTCTCCTCCTTCATCCGTAACTCAAAACGGCTGTACCGCTACATTCGGCAGTTCAGGCGATGATGTTATGAACTGTATTGATAACCCGGACGGCACAACCTCTACGTGCTATGCCAACGCCACTTATACGGGGGAGCCTGCTCCTAGCCAAGAAAGTGGCGATCCAGCTCCAGACTCTGGCGCTGAGTGCGGCGTAGAAGGAAAGCCCGCATGTCCCTCAGATGCTCCGCCTTTACCCTATACATGCACAGTGACTAATGGTGCCTATAGCTGTACTCCTAATCCCGATTACACACCTCCCAGCACAGGCGGCTCAGAAAACCCTGATCCTAGTGATAACTCGGGCGGTGGCTCCAGCGGTGGGGGCAGTTCTGGGGGTGGCAGCTCTGGTGGTTCTGGTGATGGAACAGGAAGCGGTGAAGGTTCCGGCACTGGTGATGGTACGGGCTCAGGTAACGGTGAAGGCGAAAACACAGAGCAGCTTTCAGGCTGTATAGGTGATGAATGCGTTTATACCCCTCACTTTGTGTCAGATGATGATTCCCCAGTTTCTTATGGGGATGTTTTTAATCAACTTTATTTAGGGATTTTAGAATCCCCTATAGCGACTGCTGTAGGTGATATTAGCTTTCCAAGTGGTGGAGTTTGTCCCATACAGACAATATCTCTATTTAATACAGATATTGTTTTTGATGCTCACTGCGACTTGTGGGCACAAATAGAACCCATTTTGTCTTTAGTAATGCTTGCTGCATGGGCCTTCCTTGCAATAAGAGTTTTATTGTCTGCGTAAGGAGATATAAAAATGCAGATAATTATAGATATACTTAAGTTAGTGCTTGATTTTATTGACAGGGCTGTTGGTGAGATTTACTTGATGCTCTGGCTTTTACCACTTTATGTTTTTGATTGGATTGCTAATGGAATAATTTGGTTTTTTAACCAATTACCTGTTCCGGATTTTTTCGATAAAGCCTCTTATGCCTTTTCTAATATTCCGGAAGGGGTCGTTTTTTTCGCTCAAGCGCTTCAAATAAAAGAAGGAATAAGCATGGTTTTAAGTGCTTATTTACTTCGCTTCGTAATTCGTCGTATTCCAATTATCGGGTGACCTATGGCTATTGATGCTTACACAGGTCTACCGGGGCATGGCAAAAGCTACGGGGTGGTGGAGCACGTCATCATCCCGTCTTTGAAACAGAACCGGCACGTTGTTACCAATATCCCCCTTGATATTGATGCACTCTTGATGGATTTCGGCGGTACGGTTGAGCAATTGCCAGAAGATTGGTTTGAACGGCCTGACTTAGCTGAATTGGCTCCTTCAGGTTGTGTGCTCGTACTGGATGAACTTTGGCGGCGTTGGCCTAACGGCATGAAAGCTTCTGAAGCATTGCTGACAGATAAGGCTTTGCTGGCTGAGCACCGACATCGAGTTGATAAGCAGGGCCGTTCCATGCGGGTCGTTCTTGTTACTCAGGATCTTGCTCAGATCGCTTCCTGGGTTCGCCAGTTGGTCGAAACAACCTACAGGATGGTTAAGAAGTCTAAGAAGCTATTCCGTGTCGATATTTATCGGGGCGCTGTTACTGGCCCGCGTCCCTCGCAAGCGGCATTGACTCGGCAAACAGCAGGCAAGTTTAGGGCTGAGGTGTACCGCTACTATCAATCGGCTACACAGTCACAAAGTGGGGCTGTTGGTGATGAATCTACTGCTGATGGTCGCGCCTCTATTCTTAAGTCATGGGGATTGTGGGCGTTGATTGGCATTGTAGTTTTTGGGGGCTTTTTCGGGGTGCGTGGGGTTTCACAGTTCTTTTCGCCCCCAACGGTTCAACAGCCCGTAGCCGCTAAACCCAAACCTGAACCCCCTCCCCAAGCTCCGCCACCTACACAAGCTGCTCCCATGCAACGAGCTATAGCGGAAGTCATCCCTAAGCCTGAGCCTCAAGTCACCATGTCCGCTGTATGGCGTGTGGGGGGCTATCTCTTGCGAGATCAATCAGACGTTACCAATCAGGTCATTTTAATTTCTGACACCGGGCGCACTCGGATCATCCCTTTTGAGCAGTGCCAATGGATCAACAGCATTCAAGTGGATGTGTATTGCGACTTGGATGGGGAGCGTGTGACTCCTTGGTCGGGGCGAGGTGCAGTGACCAAAGTTATTGATCCAGTAACGAACACCGGGGCCGCCGGCAATCAGCGTAGCGCAATGAACGGCGGCCCCGGTGCGAGTGAGGGTGCTCATCAGAAGTCCCTGTAACACTTCTGAGAATAGACGGTTCAAAACCAGAGTATTGCAGAGTAATGGGTAAATAGATGAAAAAGGCAGTTCATCAGCAACGTATGCACTTAACCGAGGATGGTGATTTTCAACCATCGGCTAAAGGTCGATTGTTCTTTGATCCCTCTAAACCCGTGTTTACTGATTTATCCGATGTGCGTTTATTGCGCTGTGCGGTGGATACCGTGCGCCAGTTGTATCGGGGTCTGCTTCGTCCTGAAGTGTTGGCCTTGTTTGAGTCCACAGAGCCTGTGGAATTTGCGGGTTTTGAATGGTCACCGGGTCGGGTATCACGGGATTCTGGCTATCAATACCGGCTGCAAAATGCTCAATTAGGTTTCATTCTGCTGCTAAAAAACTTCAATGTTTCCGCCGATGTGATTGGCCCGCATTTGAAGATTGAAGTCTCTCCTCATGCCTTAGATCGGGTTGATCCTGCCGACCTACAGCAACAGATGGATGCCTTTGCAGCCGAGGCATTGCAATGTGTTGAGGTTAATCAGGCCGCCGTACATTTAGCATTGGATGTTCAGGGCTGGAAGCCTTCGGCTGATCTGGTGGCCCATATGCACTGTAGAGCACGGCAAACACGGGAGTTTCAGGGGATTGAGTCCTTGTGTTTAGACTCTCATGTCAGTGTGTACGGTCGCGGTGAAACTTTTACCTTTGGCAGTGCTTCCGGTCTGCAACTTTGCATCTACAACAAATCCAAACAAGCACGGGCGACCGATAAGGGAGATTATTGGCATTCAGTCTGGGGGGCTCGCAATTTTGATGAGGAAGACCTGTTCTTTAATCCCGCTGAAACTGTATGGCGCTTTGAGTTTCGCTTTCATCATTCCGTAGTACAGCAATTTGCAGACGGCTCTAAAAACTACGAGACTGGCGAGATTATCAATACCCGTACCTATGCTGACCTCTGCCCCCATTTAGACGGCCTATGGCGCTATGCCTGTGGTGCTTTCCGTTTGTTATCTCGTCCCGGTGTATTTGATCCCTTTTGGACACTGATTACTGAGGATGTCCGGGTTCAAGTGGAGTCTGCACCACTGCTGGACAATATAGAGTACCGGCGCTACTACAAAACGGCTCAGGGCTTTTCGGGTAAGTCCTGTGAAATGTTTTTAGGTCAGTTCGTTTCCTTGGTCGCACGGGAGCGCCTTTCAGCAAAAAAGGCTATCCGCGCCGCTAAAACCCTGCCGTTCTGGACAGTGATTGAGGAGCATTACGAAGCTAAAGGGGTCAGCGCGCGCGATTTAGAACGCCATATCAGCCGTTTGCTGTCGGATCGTTATCTAAAACGTGGGTTTGCTATATGACGGTGAGACGGCATGGTAAAGGCTGGGCCGCAGATTTTTATTATTCAGGCCAGCGTATTCGGAAGCATGGCTTTCTCACTAAGTCAGCCGCAGTACGTTATGAGCAAGATTATCTGGCACAGATGGGGCACACGGGCCGTCCACTGGATGACCGGCTTTCTGATCTGATTAAGCTATGGCATCAGCTACACGGTGCAACACTCAAAGATGAGCGGTTTAGACTATCTCGTACCTTAGCCATTGCAGAGCGGTTGGGCGATCCTTTAGCCAGCCAGTTCGACACCCTCGCTTGGTCGCGTTACCGTACAAAGCGCTTAGAGTCGGTCTCGGTGCATACCGTCAACCATGAGCAGCGCTATCTATCTGCTGTCTTTTCTGAACTGATTCGCCTAGGGGCTTGGCAGGGTAACAACCCTCTAGCCAGTGTTCGCCAGATCAAAACCGATCAAACAGAGTTGACCTTCCTATCACTGGGCGAAGTAAAGCAGTTACTGGACGAATGCAAAAACAGCACAAACCGTCATTGCTATCCAGTGGCGTTAATCTGTGCTTCAACGGGTTGCCGATGGTCAGAAGCAGAGAGTCTACAGCGCTCTGCGGTCTTTGCAGGCAAGGTGCATTTTCATCACACCAAAAACAGCCGTAGCCGTTCTGTACCGATATCCCCTGAAGTACTGCAAGTAATCCAAGAGTATGGCAACCCCGGAAACGGACGCTTGTTCATGTCTTGTAAGGCCGCTTTTCGATCAGCCTATGAGCGTTGTGAGTTTAAAACACCGGGACAGCTTACCCATATTTTGCGGCATACCTTCGCCAGTCACTTCATGATGGCAGGCGGGGATATTTTGACCTTACAGCGAATATTGGGGCATGGAGATATCAAAATGACCATGCGCTATGCCCATTTATCACCCGACCACTTGGTGAGTGCATTGCGCTTTTCACCTATCGCCCAGATGCAGGCAACGTAGTCAACTTTTGGTCAATTCGTGGTCAACGACCAGAAACGAAAAAGGGCCAGCTTTCGCTAACCCTTTGAATTTCTTGGTGGTACGCAGTCATTTGAACAAGACTTCTAACTATATGATTTAAATGATAAAAGTCTAATATGTTATTTTCAAATATACCAAATAGCATACAGAATTTAAGCCATTGGATTGCAGCATAGCCTCTTAACTTGCTTCAGATGCGTCATATTGCCTCATGAGCCGTAATTTACCTTAAAGCCTTGCTCACTACCGACTGAGCACAGCCTAGCCGCTGGGCTATTTCCCTTTGAGTCAGCCCTTCAGCCTTTAAACGCATGGCATCCGCTTGGATTGCCTTAAAGAGCGGTTCCTTCTTGTTGGCCTTGGGAATTTCTTGTGCTGGTACTAGGTACTGGCTCAGGGCTTACCTCGTCATAGGCTGGTCGCTACTATTCCCCCCTTTGCTCCCTAGCTAGGAATGCCTCCCCATGTCAGCCCTCAGTCGTCTCCTCGATACCTACCGCCAAGCCGCCCAAACCGAGCGTGAAAAAGGCACCTACTTTGAGGAGCTGATTGCTACCTACCTACGCCATGAAGCCAGCTATGTGGATTTATACGCCAAGGTCTGGCTATACGGTGCGTGGGCCGATGAGCAAAAGCTAGACAAACGGGATACCGGCATTGATCTGGTGGCCCAAACCCACACAGGTGAAGTCCACGCCATCCAATGCAAATGCTACGCGCCGGACTATCGGGTACAGAAAAAGGACATTGATAGCTTCTTTACCGCATCGGGCAAAAAGCCCTTTAGTCATCGGGTGATTGTCACCACCACCAGCCGGTGGAGTGAACACGCGGACGAAGCCCTACGCGACCAACAGCCACCCGTTACCAAAATTGACCTACACGACCTCGAAGCCAGCCAGATTGACTGGAGCCGCTACCAACCTAACCAGCCGGTAGTCACTAAGCCCAAAAAGCAGCCGCGTGACCACCAGATCAATGCCATTAACTCGGTGGCTGCGGGCTTGGCTGGTGGAGCTGACCGAGGCAAGCTCATCATGGCCTGCGGTACGGGTAAAACCTTTACTGGCCTCAAGATTGCCGAAAAGCTGGCCGGTGCTGGGGGGCGGGTACTGTTCTTAGTGCCCAGCCTGTCCTTACTGTCCCAAACCTTGACTGAGTGGACGCAAGAAAGCGCCATCCCGTTGCACAGCTTTGCCGTGTGTTCCGACAGTGACGTGGGCAAAAAGCGCAAAAAGGATGAGGAGGTGGTGCAAACCTTTATCCATGAATTGCGCTACCCCGCCACCACTGAGCCACGCCATCTGGCCCAGCAAGCCAACCAACGCCACGACAGCAGCCACATGACGGTGGTCTTTAGCACCTACCACTCCATTGAGGTGATTAGCCGCGCCCAGCTTGAGTATGACTTAGCAGACTTTGACCTGATTATCTGCGACGAAGCCCACCGCACCACCGGCGCAACCTTTGAGGATGAAACCGAAAGCAGCTTTGTCAAAGTCCACGATGCCGCTTTTATCCGTGCCCGCAAGCGGCTGTATATGACCGCCACCCCACGCATCTATGGCGAAGTGGCCAAAGCCAGCGCGGATAAAGATAAAGTCACCCTGTGCTCAATGGATGATCCACAGCTCTACGGAAAAGAGCTGTTCACCATCACCTTCTCCGAGGCGGTTAAGCGCGGCCTGTTGGTGGATTACAAAGTCATCGTCTTGGCCGTAGAAGAGGCCCACGTTAATCGGCGCTTGCAAGGGCTACTCACCGACGACAGCAACCAACTCAAAGTAGACGATGCCGCCAAGATCGTCGGCTGTTGGAAAGCCTTGGCCAAGCAGGGGCTGACTGAAAACCTAGCCGACGACCACCAAGCCATGAAGCGGGCGGTAGCCTTCTGCCAAGTCATTGAGCCCAACAAAGGCAACAGCAAGACCCACAAAGTCAGCTCCAAGACCATTGCCGGAATGTTCCAAGCGGTGGTAGAGGCTTATCAGGAAACCGAGCCCCTAGACGACAGCGCCCGCTTAACCTGTGAGGCCGAGCACGTAGACGGCAGCATGAATGCCAGCCAAAAAGAGGAAAAGCTGGCATGGCTGAAAGCCGAAACCCCTGAGCAAACCTGCCGTATTCTGAGCAACGTGCGTTGCTTATCCGAAGGGGTGGACGTACCGGCCTTGGATGCTGTGCTGTTTTTAACCCCGCGTAACTCCCAAGTGGACGTGGTGCAATCGGTCGGGCGCGTGATGCGGAACGCCCCCAACAAAAAGCGCGGCTATGTGATTTTGCCAGTGGTCATTCCAGCCGGTGTGGAACCCCACGAGGCGCTGAACGATAACAAGGTCTATGGCGTGGTCTGGCAAGTGCTGCAAGCCCTACGCTCCCACGATGACCGCTTTGACGCGATGGTCAATAAAATCGACCTCACCGGCCACGACCCCAAAAAAATGGAAGTGGTCGCCATTACCGACAAAGTGCAGAAAAAATCCCGTAGCAGCAAAGGCAAAACCAGCAACGGCAAAGCCGGACGCGGTGGCCACAGCATTGGTACAGCACAGCCCAAGCCTCAACAACCCGAACAGCACGAAATCGAATTTGAAATTGGCGAATTTGAACGGGCCATTTACGCCAAGCTGGTGGAAAAGTGCGGCAACCGCCACCACTGGGAAGACTGGGCCAATGACATTGCCAAAATTGCCCGTACTCATATTGACCGCATCCAAGCCCTACTGGACGACCCCAGCAAAACCCGCGAACAGGCGGCCTTTAACGCCTTTGCCCAAGAGCTACGCGACGACCTAAACGACAGCATCACCGACCGCGATATTGTGGAAATGCTGGCCCAGCACCTCATCACCCAACCCGTATTTGAGGCGCTGTTTGAGGGCTACAGCTTTGCCAGCCAAAACCCCATGTCCAAAGCCATGCAAAAGGTGCTGGATATACTCCAAGAGCAGCACTTAGAAAAAGAAGCCGACACCCTGCAAAGCTTCTACGACAGCGTAAAACTCAGGGCACAAGGCATTGACAGCGCGGCGGGTAAACAAAAGATCGTGGTGGAGCTGTACGACAAGTTCTTCCGCAACGCCTTCCCGAAAATGACCGAGCGCCTTGGCATCGTTTACACCCCTGTGGAAGTGGTGGACTTTATCCTCCACAGCGTGGCCCACTTGCTCAAAACCGAGTTCAACCAAACCTTGGGCAGTGAGGGCGTACACATTATTGACCCCTTCACAGGGACAGGAACCTTTATTACCCGCTTACTGCAAAGCGGCTTGATTGCCCCTGAGCAGTTGGCCCACAAATACCAACACGAAATCCACGCCAATGAACTGGTGTTGCTGGCTTACTACATTGCCGCCATTAACATTGAAGCGGTCTACCACGACCTGACCCAACAGCCCTACCAACCCTTTAAAGGCATCTGCCTAACCGACACCTTCCAGCTCCATGAGCATGAGGACATGGTAGACGCACTACTGGCCGATAACAGCGCCCGCCGCAAACGCCAGAAAGAATTGGATATACGGGTGATTATTGGCAACCCGCCGTACTCAGCCGGACAAGACAGCGCCAATGACAATAACCAGAACGTGGCCTATCCCCATTTGGATGAACGCATCCGCTCTACCTATGCCGCACGCTCTAAAGCCACACTTAAAAACGCACTTTATGACAGTTACATCCGCGCTATTCGTTGGGCCAGTGATCGCATCGGGGACAGCGGCATTATTGGCTTTGTTACCAATGCCGGATTTATTGAAGCCAATACCGCCGATGGTTTGCGCCAATGCTTGGTGGAGGAGTTTTCCAGCCTCTATATCTTCCATTTACGCGGTAATCAGCGCACCAGTGGCGAACAATCGCGCAAAGAAGGCGGCAAAATCTTTGGCAGTGGCAGCCGTGCCCCAATTGCCATTTCCCTCTTGGTGAAAAATCCCGATGCCGCACACCAAGGGCAAGTGTACTTCCACGATATTGGCGACTATTTAAGCCGTGAGGACAAGTTAGAACGTATTAGCCAATTGATTAACGTGGCCGGTATTACCGAGGCCCAAGGCTGGCAAGCCATTACCCCCGATCAGCATGGTGATTGGCTAAAACAGCGGGACGATAGTTTTAGCAAGTTTATGGTGCTTGGAAATAAACGAGGTGAGGAAGCATCACTGTTCGAGAATTTTTCAAATGGAGTTAAAACAAATCGAGATGCTTGGGTATATAACAGCTCAAAGGGGTCTTTAATAAAAACGGTCAGTAAAATGATCGAATTTTATAACACTGAAGTAAATCGCTATAAATTAGCATGCGAAGGCTTAACTAAAACTCTACGACCAGAGATAGATTCATTTTTGGATTTTGACTCAAAAAATATAAGTTGGACACGAGAAGTGAAGCAAGACTTATCCAGAGGAAACTTCCGTAAATTTAGTATGGAGGGCATTGTTTTTTCTTTGTACCGTCCATTTACTAAAAGCTGGATGTATTTTAATCAACACTTTAATAATTGCGTTTACCAGATGCCGCGCATTTTTCCCGATGCAAGAGCAGAAAACTTAGTAATCCAAACCGATGCGAAGTATCAAGGTAAAGGCTTTATTGCCTTAATTTCTAAAGTAATTCCTGACTTACACTGTAATGGGGACTCCCAATGCTTCCCCCTCTACCTCTACGACACCGAAACCCCCAGCCCTGATACCGACGACCTTTTTAGCGAAGCCCCCACAGAGCCGCGCTATACCCGCCGCGATGCCATCACCGATGAAGGGCTGGCCCACTTCCAAGCGGCCTATGCAGGGGAAACCCTCACCAAGGAAGACCTGTTTTATTACGTCTATGGCCTGCTGCATTCCCCCGACTATCGGGAACGCTACGCCGATAACCTGAGTAAAGAGCTGCCCCGTATTCCCTGCGTTAAATCCGCCAGCGACTTTTGGGCCTTCAGCAAAGCAGGCCGCGCCCTTGCCCACTGGCATCTGAACTATGAAACGGTGGAGCCGTACCCCGTCACACTCGTGGGCAATCCCACCAAACCCGAACACTATCGGGTAGAAAAAATGAAGTACGGCAAAAACGGTAAGGACAAAGACCTGACCACCCTCATCTATAACGCCCATATCACCCTAACCGGCATTCCCCTAGAGGCGTATGAGTATGTAGTGAACGGCAAACCGGCCTTGGATTGGGTGGTCGAGCGCCAATGCGTTAAAACCGATAAGGACAGCGGCATCGTCAACGATGCTAATGACTGGGCCACCGAAACTATGAACAACCCCAAGTACCCCTTGGAGCTGTTCCAGCGCGTTATCACCGTCAGCCTTGAAACCTTGAAAATCGTTAAAGGCTTGCCGCCGTTGGTGATTTAACAGGCCCAAAAGAAAAGGGGGCTATATGCCCCCCGTACTTAACTCACTCAGATATTAAGGCAAGGCTTTATTCAGTGCCTCCTCAAGACTCCAAGGGCAATTAGTGGGGAAAACACTGCGCTCTAAGCCCGTCTCCCGCTCGGCTGCAATAACCGCATCACCATAGGCATCATCAATAATATCGGGCAACTTGTGCTTTAAGCTTGGGCTTTTATTCAAACGCCGCTCAATTTTACGCCGCTGTTCTTCAATGGTTAGTTGCCAACTTTTACCCCGACGACTGGGCTGATACTCCCATTTAAGTAGGTGCATAAATAAAACTTGAAGGCGTGATTCAAGCTCATTTTCCGCACTACGCCCCATTGCTTCTATTTCCTCTAACAAGTTTTGGATGTCTAGCTCGGTTAAACGTCCAGAGCGCAATAAATCGGCCTGTTCTTGTGTCCAGCCGTAAAAATCACTGTCATAACTTACTGTCATGGATCAATCCTCTTTGCTCATAGAGCTACCTATAAAACAACCTTTCTAGGTCGTCCACCCCGTTTGCCATTCTTTTGGGCAGCTTTGGCCTTGGCCTCGGTTTTAGCTTGCCCCCCTTTCCTATAAGGTTTTAGGTTTAGGGCTCCCTTTTTAGGGCACCCAGAAAGTCAGAAAAACATTACCGTAAACATACCGTGCCCGTGCTGCCTTTTTAGGGTACCCAGAAATTACCACCTTGGATCGCGGCGTATCCCCTCAGCCAGCACCCAAGGATCAGTGGCGGCTTGCTCCTCCAAGTCACAGGGCTCAAGAAACCCATGTTTCAGCAGGTAGTCACCTGAGCAGCCCAGCAGATTAGAAACACGCACCAGCAAGGCATGGGGGCGCATTTTGGGGCGTTGGAGTTCGGCCAGTAGCTCAGAACGATGGTCACGAATCCATTGGCGTATATCGTCGGTTAGGTTCTTGGCTGGGCTGATAAGGATTTTGTCCCCATCAGCACCTACCTCGAAGCCCTTACCGATGAGTTGGGTAAGGGCAGTCACTTAAAAGACCTCAGTATCGTTTTTCAGCGGATTGGAAAAAATTACTTCAGGAGATGAAGTCCTGAATGTCCTAATGTCCTGCTGTTTGGTTGTTTTTTGATCAAAAAGCAGGACTTCAGGACTTGCAGGACTTTGCACCGGCAAGTTATTTTTTTTTGATTGACCATTTCACCGCCCCGCCAATTTTCCCCAAGCATGAGCATTCCATTCCCAATTGGCGAAGCGCAGGGGCAGCACGTCGCAAGGAATCGCCCATGCCCTTAGCTGTTCTGGGCCATGCGTCACTCCCAAGGGGCTTGTAGCGGTCAAGTGTGGCCATAATCTCTTTAACGCTAGCCGTCATACCGCGCGGATTGGCCTCAAGGTATTCCATAACCGCTGTAGCTACGGGACTGGCATCAATAGTGCGGGCCAAACTTTCTTGGCGGCTGGCGTTAAACTCTGCCAAAAAGTCCTCCGGCTGTTGGCCAGCGGCTTGGGCCACAGCCATGCCCAACAAGGCAAACTCCAGCAAGCGCGGACGCTGTTCAGGGGGTAGCGATTGGCTGGGTAGCAAAGCCAAGGCTTTAGCAGCAATATCCAGCAGAGCCCCCAGTAAGGCGGGACGCTGCTCTTCAAGCTGATTAACCAGCTTATCGGCTTCCAGTCGCTCCTTAATCACGGGCATTTCTATCGTGAGGCAGCGGTCTACCAAATCCTGAGCCGTTACTGCTGCACTAATCCCGTTCAACACAATGGGGCGCTTAACACTAATCACGCTTTCGTCGGCATCGGTGTACAGCTTGCGCTTGGCCATGCCGCCCCCAGTAGCCACGATACATAAACCGTCTTGCATGGGCGCGGGCAAGTGGCTCACGTTTTCATAGCTAAGAATCCCGCTTACTGCGGCACAGACATAAATATCTTCGACCGTTTTAGGAGCGGCTCGAAGGTCGCAAGCATTAGGATCAATCAAGCGACGTAATGCGGTTTGAGTGGAGCTTTTAGCGCTGCCATGTTCGCCCAATAGCTCCAAAATAGGGAACGGCGTATCAGGCCGCAAGCACTCTACCAACCATGCCAGCACCAGCAATCGAGAGCCTTCAGGAACATTGGCAATCCGCCATAAGCCTTCAATGCTGCCACCACGAACCGGCGTAGGAATTAACTGCATAGGTTCAGGCCGGAAGAACATAGCGGGCGCATCAGTAACTTCCCAGCGGCCAGCGCTAACCTTGACGGCTCGACTGTTGCCTTGCTGCCCAAGGTCTAAGTAATAGGTTCCGCCCTCTCCTGCGGTGCGAATATGTACCGCTTTCTGATCGCTCTCGTACTGAGCTATGGCGCTCAATGTACCCAGCGCCTCAGTGATGGGCTGTTCACTGAATGAGCGTTCAGTGGCCCGATACAGTAAAGCGGCCAGATAGTTTCTAAATTGACGCGACGTTAAACGCCATACCACGCCTGTATCCTTGTGTCTTAGATAGGGCTCTTTGTTTGTGTCGTGGAATGGCTCAAATTCCGATAGAACAAACTTGATAATGATTTCGGCAAAGGTTTCTTTACGTTCTTTCTCATCGCCCTGTACGGACGGGCTAGCGGACTCAAAAGAGAGTACAGGGGCTTGTTCGGCCAGCTCCCTGAGTTGCTCAAGGGTTCCGCCCGCGTCTAGCCAGTCCGAAACGTCGCCTTTAAGGGGTAGATTCGGTAAGTTAAGGACGCTAACCTCAGCCGCTACGCCTGCCAAAGCTCCCCGAACCCTGTCCGCATGGTTACGGCCTGACTCGTCGTTATCCGGCAAGATGATGACCTTGCGTCCTCTAAAGTGTGGGGTTAGCTCTTTAGGCCACTTACCCGCGCCTCCTGCATTAGTGGTAGCCACCAAGCCAAGGGACTCAAGACGAAGCACGTCCTTTTCGCCCTCTACTATATAGAGGTAGTCATCAGAACAAGCCGCCAGCAATTGAGGTAAGTGGAAGGGAACTTGCCGAACTCCTTTTACCGACCACTCATAACCGCCCTTGCCGTCGGGTTTGCGCTGCCTAAAGCCTTTAGGCTCAAGGCGTACTACTTCATACAAAGTGGTTCCGTTTTCATCGGTGTACGGGTAGACGGTTACTATTTGTAGGGTTTGCCCCCCTTTATTGACTGTTTTTTGATCAATTTGCAGGACTTTAGGACTTGCAGGACTTGATGTCAGCAAGTTATTTTTTTCCAGCCACTCAAATTGCTCGGCACGGGTAGCCAATCCGGTCTCGCGCTTAATCAAATCCAGCACGCCGCCGCCTGTTCCAGCCTCATGGTCAAAGTAGGTATTTTTTTCCAGATCAACCGATAGGGAACCATTCGTGCCATAGCGCAGTTCGTCCCTTTTGCTCAGATTGGCGTTAGATTCGCCCAGCAAACAGCGGGCTACTGGCTCGATATTCGGCAAGGCTTCGCCCGCCACAGTTAAGTGGTGATTTTGAAGATCCATGATTTAGCCCCTTTGAATGTGGGTTTTTAGCCCTAGGGGGCTGGGCTTAGTGGGGGTAGAGCAGGTAAGATTCATTTGGCACTCCGATATAGTGCTGTAAGTAAGATTCATAGGCACTCCTTTACAGTGCTTAGCGTTTAGCCCTGCTCTAACAGGGCCGTCTTTGAAGGCTGTTCCCGCCACAGGAACGGCCTTTTTCTTTGGGGGCTGCATTAGGCAGCCTCATCACGTTTAGCAATCTTGGCTTGTAGCCATGCCTCCACTTCAGCCACCACATAAAAAGCAGCGGCTTGGCGGCTATCCCCATCCTTTAACGGTTTGGGAAAAGTCGGGTCTTTCTTGCGTAGCTTGTCCAATCCTGAGCGGCTGAGGTCTAGCCAATTGCACAAGGCAGGCTGGCGGATTAAAGCTTTGCTTGGGGTAGGAGCTGGGTGCATTTGAGTGCCTCCGTATTAGTGAGGCTCCCTATTCTCTACACAATAGCAATGGGTAGTGAGGGACACTTTTTTAAGTTTTTGGCGCTTTTTGTCCCCCCTTTTCCTTTTTCCGCTTTAGATGTTTTGAAATAGATTCTCGGCCATCACCTGTAGCTATTTGTAGCATCTGAACAAGGCGGCTATTAGGGCTGGTTTTAATACTCTCATGAGTTACTAACTCCCAAAGCTCTATAAGCGCTTCATAGATAGCGTGTTTCCCTTGTGTTCTTCGGTTTAGTATGTGCTGCTCAAAACAAACGCCCTGAATGACTAAACCAATCTCCTCTATGGGCTCTAATGCGGTTGAAGGTTCAGTAATTGGCATTTGTCTGTGAATGGTGCTGGTGCTGGTCTGTGTAATGCCTGCATAAATATGTGGGTAGCTATGAGCTACTGCTTTTAGTTGAGTCTTCGCTTTATGAAGCGCTGATTTAAGGTTATCAAGCGCTTCTTTGACCTCTGGCGAACAGGGCCGAGCTCCTTCTTCTAAAATCTCTGAAATGGCTTCTCCCCAATGGGTATTGTGGGTAAATATCCAGTCATAAAACCTAATATGTCGTCCTCTGGTGCGATACTCCTTGCTGATGGCGGCGCAAAAAAGTCGATGAATCTTATTTTTGTCTTCATCACTTAGAGTCATGCCCGCTTCATCTCCACTACATTGCCAGTAGCCAGCTTGTCTAAATAGTCCGCGTACCACTGCATCATTTCGCGGCGTTGGCTCAGGTATTGGGCTTTGTTGTACACACCCGCCACGCCTTCTTTAACGTGGGATAGCTGGGCCTCAATGTGGTTTTCATCAAACCCATGTTCATTAAGAAGGGTTGAGGCGATATGCCTAAAGCCGTGTCCTGTCTGGCGGCCTTCATAACCAAGGCGACGCAAAGCCATTAAGAACACGGTATCGGAGCGGGGTTTAGCCATGCTGCTTTTGCTGGGGAATAAGAGTGGGCCATAGCCTGTGAAGAACTGTAGCTGGCGCAATAGATCAACCGCTTGGCGGGGTAGTGGTATTAGGTGCTCCCTACGCCGTTTCATGCGTTCAGCGGGGACAGTCCAAAGGGCGGACTCTAAGTCAAACTCAGACCAACGCGCCTCTCTGAGTTCAGAAGGGCGACACGCCAGCATGGAGAGCAGTTGCAAGCCTATGGATACGTCATGGGTTGCATAGCTTCGGATAGCTCTTAATAACGCGGGCAGCTCACTGGCTGGCACATGAGCAAAGCTTTCAGCAGGCTTGGTGGTGAGGTACTTATGCAGCCCTTCTACAGGGTTGTACTGGATGCGCCCTGTAACCCGCGCTAGGTCGTAAATATCACGACACATGGCCCTTATGCGCTTGGTTTGCTCGATGATGCCTTTTTTCTCCAAGGCATGAAGGAACTCCATCCACTCCATAGAGGTTATTTCGATATAGGGGCGTTTGCCAAAGACGGGAAACACATGCAGCGCTAAGGCTCCCATGATCCTAGTGGCTGTGCCTTCAGACCAGCTTTTAGCCTTGGCTGCATGCCATTCGCGGGCTAATACCTCAAAGGTATTGTTCGTTGTCTCGATTCGGGATTGTTTACGGGCACGCTTGGCGGCCAAGGGGTCTATACCCTCGGCTATGTCATTCCGAATAACAGCGGCTTTCTTTCGGGCTTGGGATGCGCTAACGGCTGGATACCCTCCTAGCCCTAGCCATGAGGTTTTGCCATCTGGCTTGGTATAGCGAAACTCCCACGATTTAGTGCCTCTAGGGTTCACCTTAAGGTAAAGTTTTTTGCCGTCAAGGACGCGGTAAACAATGGATTCAGGTTCTAGGCTGTTTAAAACAGTGTCGCGTAGGGGGCGGCTCTTAATCTCGGAGCGCTTCACGAATGGTATGCCTCACTTGGGTATGTTTGGATCACATACTCGAAAGCATACTAATAAGGCGGGAATATATGGAAGCATGTAAAAACATGCAGAGACAACAAATGCCGCAATAAGCGGCCTGCTTTGTGGCTTCGGAGTCATGTGGAAGCATTCCGAAGCATGAACATGGTGGCTACGCAGGGACTTGAACCCCGGACCCCAGCATTATGAATGCCGTGCTCTAACCAACTGAGCTACGTAGCCATCGCAGGCGCGCATTATTCTTACCCAGCCTTAAGCTGTCAAGATTTATTTATCCTGTTGTGATGCTCGCTCTTTAAGCCTGCGCTCAGTAACGGGAATCCCGGCAATGCCCCAATTATCGGTATCTACTTCATCAATAATCACAAAGGTCGTTGCAGGATTTTTACCCAATACATCCGCCAAAAGCTGGGTCGCCCCTTCAATGAGCTGTCGCTTTTGCTCAGGCGTTACACCTTCGCGTGTAATACGGATATTTACGTAGGGCATTTTATAAGCTCCTGAGAAGGTTGGCTGGGTGTCAGCCAAGAGAAAAACCAAGCCCACAACAAAGCACCAGCACCTAAAGCAAAGCTCTGCGTCAAAGTCCCCCCCAAGGACAGCCATAACTCAGCTAACCAAGGCCCCAACAGTTGGGCTACGCCGTATAAAGCAATTAAAGCGGCGGATAAACGTGGCCCTTGATGGGGTTGAAGGTTGCGGGCCAAACGTTGAGTGAGAAATACACTGCCCACAAAACTGCTACCCACCAACAGCGCGCACAGGCTAATGCCCAAACTACCCGGCCATACCAAAGGGGCTACAGCTCCCACCGCTTGTACAGCATAGGTTGCGCATAAAGTAGAACGATCCCCCCAACGGCTGCTAAGGTAATTCCAAAGCAAAATACCGCCCATGCACGCCAAAGCCGTCCAATACCAAATGGAGCCTACCAAAGGATCACCGGCTGGGAGCTGTTGCTGAGCCAAAGTAGGTAGAAACGTCATGGGTAAGATGTAGCCTAAACCCGCTCCAGCATAGGCAATAAATAAGGGCGTACTGGCTCGATCAAATAATGGGCTACGCACTGCTGAGGTTGAATGCTGGGCTTTTTGCGGCGCTGTCTCCAAACGTGCCAATAACAGCGCACTAATTACCGCTAAGGGCAGGGCCAAAGCGGCCATCGGCCACCAACGTTGGGCTCCTTGCACCTGCTCGTCCAACGCATTGGCCAACACATTAGAGACGAGCAAACCAAAGGCAAATCCTAAATAAACTAAGCCACTTAAACGCGCCTGCTGATGACGATTTAGCCACTCCAGCACCAAAGCGGGGGCCAAGACAAATACTAAACCGTTAGTTAAGCCGTTGAGCAGACGCAAAGCCCACAACAGAACGTAAGAATCCGTAAATCCTTGAGCCAGTGTGATTAAAGCATTCAGGCACAGCGCAACCGGCAAGGCGACTCGCTGACGCTCTGGGGCGTGCAAGATCAAAGCCGACAGCGCTCCAAATAGATACCCCACATAGTTCCAAGTCGCCAGCCGAGCTCCTTGCTCAAGAGTCAGCAGACCATCGTTTAAAAAGTGGGGCAGCAAAGGCGTGAAGGCAAAACGCCCTAAAGAATGCACCACAATCAAGGCCAAGCTTCCTGCAAGCAAAGCCAATGCGGTTTGTACGGGTGAAATCCTTGGCATGGGTATGCACCTACACAGGCGGTGGATGTTGTTGTTCGCACCACCTTAACCCTTGTATCACTACTACTCATAGTGAAAAATAATGCAGCAGTCTTTCACTAAAAGTGATGAACTATGTCCGTCTGGCAACGCTTGAATCCACAGCTCTTGCACTATTTTTTAGCAGTTAGCCGTACAGGCTCTCTCAGTGCAGCGGCACGGCAGCTGCATTGTGTGCCTTCCAACGTTTCCGCCCGCTTGCGTCAGTTAGAGCAACAATTGGGCACGCCTTTGTTTCAGCGCCAAGCCCGTCAATTGGGTTTAACCTTAGCTGGTGAGCGCCTATTGCCCCATGCTCAACAGTTAGAGCAACTCTGCCAACGGGCCTGGCACAGTGTGCGTCAGGATGTTTGGGCAGGAACTTTGCGCTTAGGCTCAATGGAAACTTGTGCAGCGGTACGTTTGCCAGAATTACTGGCTGACTTTCATCGCCATGCCCCTCAGATTAGCCTGAACCTGATTACCGGTACCAGCCGCTGGTTATTAGGCGAGGTACTGGAGGAGCGACTGGATGCAGCCTTAATCGGCGGGCCTTATGAACATCCCCAGTTATGTGTCGAAGTCATCTGGCGTGAGCGCCTAGAGTTGGTCATCCCCAAGGGATACCGCCTCGAACAGGTATTAGCTACCCCGCTGACGCTGCTGGGTTTTCCAGCAGGCTGTCACTACCGAGAGCGTTTAGAGCGCTGGGCCGAGCGTCAGGCCGCTCCGGTAGCGGTTCGCCAAAGCTATGGCTCCGTAGAAACCATTTTCGCCAGCGTCGCCGCTGGCATGGGTGTCGGCTTGCTTCCGGCCAGCCTTAAAGAACGTCATCCACGATCCGCTTTGGTGGATTGGCTACCTATTGATAGGGATCTGGCCCAAACCCCCACCTTATTAGTGCATCGTAAGGATCTGCCCCCCAATCCCGCCCTAGAGCCTTTACTGAGCCTATTGCGTCAGCAAGTCCTAAATACTGACGGCTCCCCCTTCCTCCACACCGATACGGAGTAAGCTTTTGAATTATCGTCATGCCTTTCACGCAGGCAACCATGCAGATGTGTTCAAACATCTGGTATTAGCCCGAATATTAACCCTACTCACCCGTAAAGAAGCGCCCTATGCCTACTTAGATAGCCATGCCGGTGTGGGGCTTTATGACCTCACGGCCAGCCAAGCCACCCGCACGGGAGAATGGCAACAAGGGATTGGCCGTATTTGGGATGCGCCTGAACGTCCCGCATTACTCAATGAGTATTTAGACTGCATCCAAGCCCTAAATACCCCGGAGCAACTACGCTACTATCCCGGCTCCCCGGAATTGGCGCGCTACTTATCCCGCCCGCAAGATCGCCTGTATCTGAACGAAAAGCACCCTGAAGACGGTGCGTTACTGAAAGAAAATATGCGTCAGGATGAGCGCGTCGCGGTGCATCGCGGAGAGGGCTGGCATCTGCCACGCGCCCTATTGCCCGTGGCCGAAAAGCGCGTGCTGCTGCTGATTGACCCACCCTTTGAGCAAGCTGACGAGCTGACGCGCTGCGTACAAGCCCTGAACGAAGCCATTGCACGGGTGCGCCAAAGCCTAGTGGTGATTTGGTACCCCATCAAAGCCGAAGCGCAGCTCAAGCGTTTTTATCAAGACCTCGGCCAAAGCACAGCGCCTAAACTGCTGCGGGCTGAACTCTGGATCCATCCCACCGACAACGCTGAACGCTTAAACGGCTCCGGTTTAATCATCAGCAATCCGCCTTGGGGCTTGGAGGAGGAACTGGCAGAGCTATTACCTTGGCTGGCCACTCAATTGGCACAAAGCCAAGGCGGTTGGCGGCTGGATTGGTTAATCGAAGAGAGCAAACCTCAAACCAGCCCCAACTCCCCTGCGCGCAAACCTCGCACCAGCCAAGGGATCAAACGCTAAACCTTTAGTTTTTCAGCCGATAGCCGGTCTTGAAAATCCAACGCACAATCAAGGAGCAGATCGCTAAAAAGACGAGGGTCATGCCCAAGCTGATCAGCGGATTCACATCAGAAATCCCGTAAAAACTCCAACGGAATCCGCTGATCAGGTACACCACCGGATTAAGCAAGGCGATCTTTTGCCAGATTGGAGGCAGCATTTCGATGGAATAAAAACTGCCGCCCAAAAATGCCAAAGGCGTGATAATCAGCGCGGGGACGATTTGCAGTTTTTCCCAACCATCGGCCCATAAACCGATAATAAAACCCATCAGGCTGAAGGTGACGGCGGTTAATACTAAAAACACGCCCATCCAAATCGGGTGAGCAATCTGATAGTCCACGAATAAACGCGCCGTAAGCAGAATCAACAAGCCCAAAACGATGGATTTAGAAGCGGCAGCCCCCACATAGCCCAGTAAAATCTCAAGGGCCGATACTGGAGCGGATAACACCTCATAAATCGCGCCGGAATAGCGCGGCATATAGATGCCAAAGGAAGCGTTAGCCGTGCTCTCGGTCAACAGCATCATCATGATCAGACCCGGTACGATAAAGGCGGCATAGCTAACCCCCTGCACCTCAGCCATGCTAGAGCCTATGGCGGAGCCGAAGACCACAAAATACAGTGAGGTGGAGATCACCGGAGTGGCAATGGTTTGCAGTAGAGTGCGCCAAGCGCGCTGTAACTCGAACAGATAAATGGCTCGAACGGCATAAAAATTCATTAAGGGTGCGCCTTTACCAGATTGACGAAAATTTCTTCTAAAGAGCTCTGACGGGTTTGCACATCCTTAAAATCAATACCCAACTCGACCAGTTGTCGCAGTAATTCCGCCATACCGTTGTGCTCTTGGTGGCCGTCAAAGGTATAGGTCAGGGTCTGCCCATCGGTTGAATATTCCAGCGCGTACACCTGTAGCTCAGGCGGTGGCTCAAGCAAGGGGTGTTGCAATTGCACCATCAATTGCTTTTTACCCAATTGGCGCATCAGTCGATCTTTTTCTTCCACCAGAATGATTTCACCCTGACGAATCACGCCAATGCGATCGGCCATTTCCTCGGCCTCTTCGATGTAGTGGGTGGTCAAAATAACGGTCACACCCCGATCACGCAGCGCCCGCACCATGTCCCACATATCACGCCGTAGCTCCACATCCACACCGGCGGTAGGTTCATCCAAAAAAAGTACACTGGGCTCGTGGGACAAGGCTTTGGCAATCATCACCCGCCGCTTCATGCCGCCGGATAAGTCCAGAATGCGCGCATCCTTTTTGTCCCATAGCGAAAGATCCCGCAACAGCTTTTCTAAATAGGCATCGTCAGGGGCTTTACCGAATAATCCTCGACTAAAACGAATGGTGGCCCAGACGGTTTCAAAGCTTTCACTGTATAGCTCTTGCGGCACCAGCCCAATACAGGTACGCGCCGCCCGATAGTCTTGCACTATATCGTAGCCATCGACCAGAACACGCCCAGCCCCTGGGTTTACAAGGCCACAAATAATACTGATGAGGGTAGTTTTACCCGCTCCATTCGGCCCCAAAAGAGCAAAAATCTCCCCACGCCGAATATTGAGGTTGATGGATTTAAGCGCCGGATGCCCGGAAGCATAGGTTTTACTCAGATGTTCAATGGCAATCATGGCAGTACCGCAGGTTCAGAGTACGATAGAAAAGAACGATTGTAGAGAAAAGCTTCCTAAGCTGCTGCCCTGCTCTGGAATCAACTCTTGCCTCTATTGTGGAAGCAACCAGCCGCTATAGTGCGACATCAAAGGCTATGCTTTACTGCCCTAAGCCAAGTCCGTAAATGGACAGATCGGTCTAGACTTACGTCCAATGGGCGCTCACAAGGCACGCCAGAGACTATTAAAAAACAACCACTTGGAAGTCATGGCCATGGGCAAAGCTGATGCGTTCGCCAAGGCGGGCAAGACCGCCGTTTTGCAAAATATTCAGGGGCTAATGGAGTTTTTACAAAAATTTCCCCCCTTTAACCAGATGGAAGCAGCGCATCTGGTTTTTCTGGTGGAAAACTGCCAGTTGCGTTTTTACAGCAGCGGCGAAACCCTGCTCAGCCCTCAAGACGGAGTGGTCGAACACTTCTTTATTATCAAACAAGGACGTGTTTACGGAGAACGCTTACAGGCCACCCGTGAGCAGGCAGAACCGGCTTTCGATTTGACGGTGGGTGAATGCTTTCCGATGGCAGCATTGGTGGGGGAGCGCGCCACCCGTACCACCCATGTGGCGGCTGAAGACACCTTCTGCTTGGTCTTAGATAAGGCCTCCTTTGTCAAACTGCTGTCGCTCTCGTCCCCGTTTCGGGATTTCGCCATTCGCGGAGTCAGCAGCCTACTGGAACAGGTCAACCTACAGGTACAACGGCGCGCTGCCGAAAGTCTGGGCGAACAGTATTCGTTAGAGGCACGGCTTGGCGAATTAGCGCTGCACCAGCCCGTTTCTTGCCTGCCTGCTTTGCCGCTGAATGAAGCTGTGGGCCTGATGAATGAGCACAATATCGGCAGCATTGTAGTGGTGGACAACGACCAGCATCCCTTGGGCATTTTTACCCTGCGGGATTTACGCCAAGTGATTGCCTCAGGGGTAGATAATCTGATCAAGCCCATTGGACAAGCCTCCACCCAACAGGCGTTTTCGCTCTCCCCAGAAGCCAGTGCCTTTGATGCCGCCATCGCCATGACCGAACACCACATTACCCATGTGTGCGTAGTGGAAAATGGCCAATTAAAAGGCGTGGTGTCGGAGCGGGATCTGTTCTCCTTGCAACGGGTGGATCTGGTGCATTTAGCGCAGACCATCCGTCATGCCGAGCGCATCGAATCCCTAGTGGGACTGCGCCGCCGCATCTGCCAGTTGGTGGACAACATGCTGGCCCACGGAGCTTCCTCTACCCAAATTTCCCACATCATCACCTTGCTCAACGACCATACTGTCTCCCGGGTGATTGAGCTGACTTTAGAGGAAGTGGGCGATCCGGGGATTCCCTTCACTTGGCTGTGCTTTGGTAGCGAAGGGCGTTGCGAGCAAACGCTGTACACCGACCAAGATAACGGCATTTTATTTGAGGCCGACAACCCCGCCGAGGCGCAGCGCGTCCGTACCTTACTACTGCCCGTTGCCCAACGCATCAACCAATACCTAGCTCAATGTGGTTTTGCGCTGTGCAAAGGCAACATCATGGCCGGAAATCCAGACCTGTGCCTATCGCGCATCGAATGGCTAAAACGCTTCCAATCCTTTGTTTTTGAGTCAACCCCAGAGCACCTATTGGGCAGCTCGATTTTCTTTGATCTGCGCCCAGTATGGGGGCCAATCAGCGGCTATGAGCAACTGCGCAACGAATTATTGGATCTCATCGAACAGGCTAGCTTATTCCAGCGCTTGATGGCTGAAAATGCTCTGCGCCATCGCCCACCCATCGGACGGTTCCGGGATTTTGTCGTATCCCGCAAAGGCAACGATAAGATCCCAACCCTAGACATCAAAGAGCAGGGGTTGACCCCCTTTGTGGATGGCGCACGCTTACTATCACTGGCCAATGGCATTGCCACTACCAACACTTTAGAGCGTCTACGACAATTGATTGATGCCGGTGTGATTGAAGCTAAAGACGGTTCGGCCTATAAAGAAGCCTATCAATTTATTCAGCAGACTCGTATGCAACATCATCAACAGCAAGCTCGAGAGGGCAAACCCTATTCCAACCGCCTCGATCCCGATACCCTAAACCACTTGGATCGTCGGATTTTGCGTGAATCCTTCCGCCAGGCTCAGCGTTTACAAGCCAGCCTCGCTTTACGCTATCACCTGTAGTATGAGCTGGTTCTTTCGTAAACCCGAGTTAGAACCTGAGTATCTATACCGTTTGGGGAAATTGCTCTCCCCAGAGGCTTTAGATATTCATTCCTTGGCACAACAACGGCTGGTGGTGTTGGATTTAGAAACCACAGGCTTTGACCTCAGACGTGATCTGGTGATTTCTATTGGGGCGGTGGTCATTGACCAAGGGGCTATCCCTTTCAATCAACTGTTTGAACGCACCCTATACCGCAATATCACCAAGGTCACTGAAAGCGTACTCATCCACGGTATCGCCCCCAGTGCCCTTGCTGCGGGTGAGGATCCCATTAAAGCTTTGCTGTCTTTAATGGAGTTTGTGGGCAATAGCCCATTCTTGGCTTATCACGCCCGTTTTGATCAGCAGATGTTAGAACGTGCTTTGCGTAAAACCCTAGGTTATCGCTTGACGCATCCCTTTTTTGACGTGGCTGAAATAGCCCCGATGCTCAACCCCGATGCCAAGCTGGATAAAGCGGGGTTGGATGATTGGGTTAAATATTTTGGTCTCAACGTCCATCAACGCCACCATGCTAGCGCTGATGCCCTAGTCACCGCCGAAATTGCCTTAATTTTGTTTAAACAGGCTCAATCACGAGGCATTGAAAACTTAGCTCAACTAGAACAGCGATTGGCCAGTTGGCGGCGCAAACAGCAAGCAAATACCCTTGCATTTTAGGGTGTGTTATTTAGGAGAATTCCTGTGTCTGAGTCTGTCCCCCAAACCGCTTGGCACCTAGAACGCTGCCACCTAGGAGCACTGGCTTGCTGGCGTATCCGCAGTGCGGATGCTGAACTATTGGTAGCCGAACAAGGCGCTCAAATTCTCAGCTACCAGCGAACCGATGAACCGCCCATTATTTGGCTCAGTGAACAGGCCAGCTTCCAGATCGGCCAATCTGTTCGAGGGGGAATTCCTTTATGTTGGCCTTGGTTTGGCGATTTAGCCCGCAATCCAACGCCCATACAGGCCATGTACCTGCAACCCACCCAAGCCCCCGCGCATGGGTTAGCGCGCAGCCTGCCTTGGCAACTGGATGACTTAATCAGTGAGGCTAACCAGATTTGTCTAAATTTTAGTCTTAGCACCAAGGAGCTCCCGCACTGGCCCCACGCAGTTCAGCCCAAACTCAGCATCAGCCTGAGTGATCGCCTGAGCATTACCTTGGAAAACCATAACCTCAGCGATCGTCCTGCCTGCTTAAGCCAAGCTTTACATACCTATTTAGCCGTGAGCGATATTCGCCAAATCAGTATTCAGGGCTTAAGCGGATGCCGTTACCTCGAAACCTTAGAGGGTTGGGAAGAGCGCCAACAACAGGGTGATCTGTCGATTCAGGGCGAAACCGACCGCATTTATCTGCATACCCCCCCCCTACTACGCATCCAAGATCCTTTATGGGGTCGCCAAATTTGCCTCAAGGCCGAAGGTTCAGAGTCGGCCATCGTCTGGAACCCTTGGGTCGACAAGGCCAAACGCTTATCCCAATTTGCGGATGATGCTTGGCAACGTATGCTGTGCATCGAAACGGCTAATGTTTTGGAAGACAGCCTAAAGTTAGCACCCGATGGCCGGAGTCGCCTGACGCTCCAGCTATGGACTGAACCTCTTGATTGATCCCCTCGCCCAACGGCCTCAAGGAGAAACCTATGTCTATTGCTCAAAACCCATTGTTTCGTCAGCAGGCTTACCTTGATGGTCAGTGGATAGCAGCGGACAGCGGTCAAAGCATCAATGTGGATAATCCGGCCACCGGCGCTATCTTAGGTCAGGTGCCTAAAATGGGCACCGCCGAAACCCGCCGTGCCGTAGAAGCGGCTCAGCGCGCGCTACCGGCTTGGCGGGCCCTGACCGCCAAAGAGCGCTCAGCCAAACTGCGGCGCTGGTTTGAGCTGATCTTGCAACACCAAGAGCACCTCGCCCAGTTAATGACCTTGGAGCAAGGCAAACCCTTAGTTGAGTCGCGGGGTGAAATCGCCTATGCCGCCTCTTTTATTGAGTGGTTTGCCGAAGAAGCCAAGCGTATTTACGGAGATACCATACCGGCCCATCAAGCCGACAAGCGCATTCTGGTCATCAAGCAACCCATCGGCGTGACCGCTGCTATCACTCCGTGGAACTTCCCCTCCGCCATGATCACCCGCAAAGCCGGGCCTGCATTGGCTGCCGGTTGCACCATGATCATCAAACCCGCCAGCCAAACCCCCTTTTCGGCTTTGGCGCTGATGGTACTGGCTGAAGAAGCGGGCATTCCGGCCGGTGTGCTCAATGTGATTACCGGCTCAGCCAGTGAAATTGGTGCCGAACTCAGCACTAATCCCAAAGTACGCAAACTGTCCTTTACCGGCTCCACCGAAATTGGGGCCAAGCTGTTGGAGCAAAGCGCCCCTCAGATTAAAAAAGTGTCCCTAGAGCTGGGTGGCAACGCTCCCTTCATCGTATTTGACGATGCCAATTTAGACGAAGCGGTAAAAGGAGCCCTCAGCTCCAAGTACCGCAACGCCGGGCAAACCTGCGTCTGTGTGAATCGAATCTATGTACAGGACGCTGTGTACGAAGCTTTTGCGGAAAAATTTCAGGCAGCGGTAGCCAAACTTCGAGTAGGTGATGGATTAGATCCTAATACTGAAATCGGGCCACTGATTGATGAGCGCGCCGTAGCCAAAGTACAGGAGCACATCGCCGATGCGCTGGCTCAGGGCGCGCGCTTAGTATGTGGTGGCCATCCCCACGCCAAAGGAAGCCGCTATTTTGAGCCTACCCTGCTGGTCGATGTTCCTGATAGTGCCCGAGTGGCCCGCGAAGAAACCTTTGGCCCCTTAGCACCGCTGTTCCGCTTCCACACCGAGGAAGAAGTGATCGAGAAAGCCAACGCCACCGAGTTTGGATTGGCCTCTTACTTCTACGCCCGCGACCTAGGCCGCGTGTTTAGAGTCTCGGAAGCGCTGGAATATGGCATGGTAGGTATTAACACAGGCCTGATCTCCACCGAAGTAGCGCCTTTTGGCGGGATCAAATCCTCAGGCTTAGGCCGAGAGGGCTCCAAATACGGCATTGAGGACTATCTGGAGCTGAAATATCTGTGCCTTGGCTTATAAAAAACAAGGTTTTGTGAAATCAAGCAATGCCTTTTAAAAATCCAGCACCATAAACCGCTAGAATAAAAATAAATTGAATAAAGGCTTCATCCATCATGCCAGTACGTCCTTTACTGACTGGGCTATCCCTACTGAGTTTGCTGGTAATTAATACGGTCTTATTAATCCTTCCTTTATTAATATTGGCCGTATTCAAACTCATTCCTTGGCCTGTGAGCCACCGCCTCTGTACTCAAGGCATTAATGTCTTGGCTGAATCCTGGGCCAAGGTGACGCGGTTTTTATTTTCGCTCATGACTCCCACCCAATGGGATGTACGCATCCCCACAGGCTTACGGCGAGATCGCTCTTATTTGATCCTGTGCAACCATCAGTCTTGGGTGGATATTCCCGCGCTGTTGCATGCCACTACCGGCAAGGTGCCTTTTTTCAAATTCTTCCTAAAACAAGAGTTGATTTGGATTCCTTTTTTAGGTTTAGCTTTTTGGGCGCTGGATTACCCCTTTATGAAGCGCTATTCCAAGCAAACCTTAGCTCGCCATCCACATCTACAAGGCCGAGACTTAGAACTGACCCAAAAAGCGTGCGAACGCTTTAAAAACCAGTCGGTAAGTATCGTCAACTACTTAGAAGGCACGCGCTTTACCCTCAGTAAATGGCAACAACAACAGTCACCCTATCAGCACTTACTCAAACCTAAAGCCGGAGGAATTGCTCTAGTACTGGCAAGCTTGGGGCCAAGGCTAGCAGGGGTATTGGATATGACGATCGTTTACCCACAAGGATCAGCTCCAAGGTTTTGGCAACTACTCAGTGGTCAGGTATCTAAGGTTATTGTAGATATAGAGTATCGTCCCTTAGAACCTTGGCTGTATGAGGGTGACTATCCTAATGACCCGAAGTTTCGCCAACAGGTTCAAGACTGGGTCAACCAACTTTGGCATCACAAAGATCAGCGTATCGAACACTTGCTCCATCATTCTAACGATCACTGTTGAGCTACCGAATGTCTGACCTATCCACACTCACCTTTACCCAATCCCTGCGCCGCCTCTGGGCTTTGGAGAAGTTTAGCTACAGCCTAAGAGTATTCGTCGCTTTATCGACCACAATGGGGATTTGCTGGTTTTTTAACCAGTTTGATCTAGTCATCCCTCTATTTTTAGGCATTACTGCCAGCGCTCTATCCGAAACCGATGACAGTTGGCGAGGTCGCCTACAGGCTCTGTTGGTTACTCTAATCTGCTTTGGCATTGCCGCCATTGCCGTCGAGATACTCTTCCCCTATCCCTTATTATTTGCGCTGGGTTTGGCAGGATCGGCTTTTGCGTTGGTCATGCTCGGAGCCTTGGGGGAGCGTTATGCAACCATTGCCTCAGCCACCCTGATTTTGTCGATCTACAGCATGATTACCGTGGATCAGCGCGGCGGTGAATCACCCGACTTCTGGCATGAGCCCATCCTTTTAGTGCTGGGAGCGGCTTGGTATGGAGCCCTTTCGGTTATTTGGAGTGCTTTATTCGTCCATCAACCGGTAGAACAAGCCTTAGCCCGCGTCTATCGGGAATTGGGGCGTTACTTCCGCCTTAAAGCCTCTTTGTTTGAACCACGCTATCCCATGAATATGGAGGCCCGTAGCCTAGACCTAGCACGCCAAAGTGCTCAAGTAGTGGCCGCCATGAATGCAGCGCGGGAAATTTTATTGCACCGCTTACACCAAGCACGCTCCGACCGCGTGATTAACCATTACCTGCGCCTGTATTTTCTCGCTCAAGATCTACATGAGCGCGTCAGCTCATCGCACTATCCTTATCAGGCACTGACTAAGGCATTTTTCCACAGTGATGTGCTCTTTCGTTGTCATCGGTTGATCAAGCTGCAATCCAAAGCCTGTTTTGGACTGGCCAGTGCCATCTTGATGCGTGAACCTTTTCGCTACAGCAGCGAAAACCCACAAGCGATGGATGAGTTACGCACTTCTTTAGCTTTTTTACGTCAGCAGGAACACCCGGAATGGCGCGGTCTATTACGTTCCTTGCAGGCTCTAGCAAACAATCTGGAGCGTGTGCAAGATAAGCTGGCCCACGCCAACAACCCAGAAACCCAAGATTTACCCTCTGACTACACCTTACTCAACCATCAGCCTCAATCACTCAGCCAAGCTTGGGAGCGATTAGTGGCTCAGGTGACACCGACCTCCCTACTGTTTCGCCACGCGTTGCGCATGACGGTGGCTTTGGTGTGCGGCTACGTGATGCTGCATGCCATTCACCCCGAACAGGGGTATTGGATTTTGCTGACTACGGTTTTTGTGTGCCAACCCAACTATGGAGCCACACGAACTAAACTCGTACAACGGATTTTGGGGACTTTGATTGGATTGATCGCCGGTTGGATTTTGTTCACCCTCTTTCCAGCACAACAGACTCAAGTGTTATTTGCTGTGGGGGCGGGGGTGATTTTCTTCAGTACCCGAGGTAGCCATTACACCCTAGCGACGGCAGCCATCACCTTGCTGGTGTTGCTGTGCTTCAATCAGGTAGGAAATGGATATGCTCTCATTCTCCCGCGTCTGTTTGATACGCTGTTAGGCTGTCTGATTGCAGTAGGGGCGGTATTTTTAATTCTGCCCGATTGGCAGGGCCGTCGTTTAAACCAAATGGCCGCTAATGTGCTGAGCAATAACAGCGCCTACCTACAGCAAATTATGGATCAGTACCGCAGTGGTCAACGCGACGATCTGGCCTATCGGTTAGCACGCCGCAACGCCCATAATGCCGAGTCAGCGCTGTCTAGTACGCTGTCCAATATGTTGCTGGAACCTGAACCCTTCTGCCGTGATGCTGAGGCGGGCTTACGCTTTCTCAGTAACTCCCACACTTTACTGAATTACCTATCTGGACTTGGGGCCCATCGGCAAAGCCTACCGGAACAGACGGATGATGAGTTGCTCAACGAAGCCAAACAACACCTAACCCAAGGTTTAGAGGTATTAGCCCAAGCCTTACGCCAGCATCAAAATCCCAGTGAGCTGGCTTTGAATGAAGAGGCTTTAGCCATACGTTTAGAGTTAGCTGCCGACAGTGCCAAAGAGGATCTGTCACGGCTGCTGTACGGGCAATTGGCTTTAATTGCACGGCAACTAAAAGCCTTACAAGAAACCGCTACGCCACTCAGCCAACGCCCCTTAGAGCATCAGACTCTAAGTCCTAGCCACTAAAAAGGCGGGCTAATAGCGCAGCAACTGCGGTTTCTACCCGCAAAATACGAGCGCCCAATTGCACCGGCTGTAAACCAACCTCCTGCAATTTGGTGACCTCGTAGGGAATCCAGCCGCCTTCTGGCCCTATGGCTAGAGTTATCTTTTGGTTTAAATCTAAGCCCCAAGGACAGCTTGGATAATTTCCCGGATGAGCCACTAGACCTAAGGTATCTTGCACTAAGGCTGGCACGCGATCCTCTACAAAGGGCTTAAAACGCGGCTCAATTTGAACTTCGGGCAACCGGGTATCACAAGCCTGCTCTAATCCCAGCAGCAATTGCTCCTGTACTGCCTCGGGAGCCAAAAAAGGTGTTTGCCAAAAGCTTTTCTCCACACGCTGGCTATTGAGCAATACTAGGCGGGATACTCCCATACTGGCTACCGTCTGCAACACACGACGTAGCATTTTAGGACGAGGCAAAGCCAATAGTAGTGTGACAGGCAACTTAGGAGGGGGCGGTTGATCCAACGTCACAACCAATTCAGCTTCCTCTGCCTCCAAACGCACAAGCTGTCCACGCCCCATCAAACCATTCGATACTCCGATCCGCAGCCAATCGCCTTGGGCAGCTCGATGTACCTCATGCAGGTGTTTCAGTTGCCGAGGATCACGCACTAAAGCACGATCAGCCCCCAACAAATCAGAGGGCATCAATAACAGCAGATTCATAGGTGTTCAGAGGGTAGATTCTGAGGGTGTTTCGCAGAACGGCACACCAAAGCAGCAGCAAAGATGCCAACCTCAAACAACATCCACATAGGGATAGCTAATAGGGTCTGAGAAAAAACATCCGGTGGAGTCAGTAACATACCGACTACAAAACATCCCACAATCACATAGGGGCGACTATCACGCAGAGTCTGTAGATCTAAAATTCCGATCCAGACCATCAAAAAGGTAGCTACTGGTACCTCAAAGGCGACTCCAAACGCAAAAAACAGTGTCAGAATAAAGTCTAGGTACTGGCCAATGTCCGTCATCATGGCCACGCCATCTGGAGTCACACTGGCAAAAAAACCAAACATGATGGGAAATACGACATAAAACGCAAAGGCCATTCCAATGTAAAACAACAGAATGCTAGAAATCAGCAACGGGATAGCAATGCGCTTCTCGGACTGATACAAACCCGGCGCAATAAAGCCCCAGACTTGATGCAAAATCACGGGAACCGCTAAAAATAAAGACAGCATCAGGGTGAGCTTAAAGGGCGCTAAAAAAGGCGAAGCTACCCCCGTTGCGATCATCGTAGCCCCCTCTGGCAAATAAGCCCGAAGCGGAGCAGACACCCACGTATAGAGATCCTGCGCGAAGGGCATCAGCGCAATAAAGATCAATAAAATAACTAACAAAGCCCTTAAAATACGGGAGCGCAGTTCCACTAAATGCGCTACCAAGGGCATTTCCTGATCATGCTCGGACTTGGATGAAATACTCATGACTCTGGCTTATGAGAATCGGGTTTAGACAGATCGCCTTGTTGGAAAGGCTGTACAGGAGGACTCGGCGGACTTATAGAGACGGGCTCCCTAAGGGTCTTATTCATCTCCTGTTCGAGCTCTAAAATACGCTCATTGTGTAACTGTCGGCGAATTTCGTCCGCACCGATTTCTCGCTCTACCTCAGCCTTGATGCTTTGAAAACTGCGGCGCAAACGACCGATCCACAGCCCAGCCATACGCGCAGCCACGGGTAATCGCTCAGGGCCTAGCACCAATAAAGCCACCAAGGCCACCAGCAGCAACTCACCAAAGCCGATCTCAAACATAGAACTCAGCCTTTCTTAACTGAGTCATGCGTAGTGGTTTTAGAGACCTCAGCTTCCAAGGTCTGAGGACGCTTATCGACCGCGGCAGGCGATTGCTCTTCCTCAGTATTTAGGGATTTACGAAAGCCTTTGATGGCATCCCCAAGATCACTACCCAAACTTTTCAGACGTTTAGTGCCAAAAAGCATCACCACAATTAATAAAATAATCAGGAGTTGCCAAATACTGATGCCACCTACACCCATAATAGTCACCTCCACACATAAGATTCAGGACTGAGAACGCGCAGCCTTTTCTGCGTGCCCCGACAAACCAAACCGCCGATCCAACTCATCCAACACTGCTTGAGGATGTTGCCCCAACGCAGACAGCATCACGAGAGAGTGAAACCACAGGTCTGCGGTTTCGTAGATTACATCCTTGCAATCCCCGCTCTGGGCTGCATCTTTAGCAGCCAGAATTGTCTCAATGGATTCTTCACCCACTTTTTCCAGAATTTTGTTCAAACCCTTATGGTACAAACTAGCCACATAGGAGCTATCGGGAGCCGCTTGCTTACGCGCCTCTAACACAGCAGCCAGACGGTCTAAGGTATCATTCATGAGCGCTGCCCATTGTAAATATCCTGCGAATCTTTGATGACCGGATCGACGGTTTTCCACTGCCCATCCGCATATACGCGATAAAAACAACTTTGACGCCCTGTATGACAGGCAATGCCACCTAGTTGTTCTACCCGCAGCAGTAATACATCTGCATCGCAATCAAGGCGCACCTCGACTAGCTTTTGCACGTGGCCTGATTCTTCCCCTTTGCGCCACAGTGCTTTACGAGAACGCGACCAGTAAATAGCTCGGCCTTCTTCAAGGCTTAGGGCTAAAGACTCGCGACTCATCCAAGCCATCATCAGCACTTGGCCGGTTGCATGATCCTGAGCAATTGCAGGCACTAAGCCCTCAGCCGTCCACTTAACTTCATCTAACCAAGTCATGGCATGCCCTTTATCAACGACGACCGACGAGAATACACAAGCCAGCACCCAGCATTAACCAACTAGACCAAGCCGTTAGCGAAAACAATTGGGCAGCTTCTAAGTACAGGCTAGCCTGCATACTGCCACCAATTAACAACAAAATACCAACCCAAGACAGTAAAGCTGAAGACCTTGGTTGAACTCGATGTGCCGGGCGACCCTGCTCAGCCGCATTGCGGGCCAAGTGCTCCAGTAGAGAACGCGCCATACCAGCGACTCTAGGCACTTGCTCCAACTGTACTTGCAGCGTATTGACTAAGTGTTTAGGGCCCATACGCTCACACATCCAGCGCTCCAAATAAGGCCGTCCTGTACGCCATAAATCCAACTCTGGATAAAGCTGACGGCCTAAGCCCTCAATATTAAGTAGCGTTTTTTGCAATAACACCAACTGTGGCTGAACTTCCATATTAAATCGGCGCGCTACTTGGAATAAGCGCAACAGAAGCTGGCCAAAGGAAATATCTTTTAACGGCTTTTCAAAAATAGGCTCACAAACGGTACGAATAGCCGCCTCAAACTCATTCACCTTGGTTTCTGCTGGAATCCAGCCCGAATCAATATGCAACTGAGCCACTTTGCGATAGTCCCGCTTAAAAAATGCAATCAGATTGCGGGCTAAATAATCCTGATCCTCAGGAGTCAAACTACCTACAATGCCGCAATCAATAGCAATGTACTGCGGTGCATGGGGCGTTTGGGTGCTAACAAAAATATTACCGGGGTGCATGTCTGCATGGAAAAAGCTATCCCGAAATACCTGAGTGAAGAAAATCTCAACGCCGCGCTCAGCTAAAAGGCGCATGTCGGTATTTTGAGCGGCTAAGGCTGATAAGTCGGTAACGGGAATGCCGTAAATACGCTCCATAACCAAGACTTGCGGCCGACAATAATCCCAGTATACCTGCGGAACGTACAGCAACTCTGAGTGCTCAAAATTACGTCGAAGTTGGCTGGAGTTTGCAGCTTCTCGTAGCAAATCCAGCTCATCATGGATGGTCTTAGCATAATCATCCACTACTTCTACTAGATGTAGACGACGCGCTTCACTGGAGGCCGCTTCTGCTATTCGTGCCAACAAATACAGCCAAGCCAAGTCTTGATCGATAATGGATTTGAGGCCAGGCCGGATCACCTTAACAACAACCTCTTCCCCTGTGTGCAGACGGGCGGCATGAACCTGAGCAACCGAAGCTGAAGCTAATGGTTTAGTGTCGAACCAAGCAAAAATATCCCCAACTTTTGCATCAAGTTGCTGTTCTACCAAGGCAACGGCGCGCTCAGACTCAAAAGGAGGAACCTTATCCTGTAATAAGGCCAACTCATCGGCTATGTCAGTAGGTAATAAATCACGCCGTGTTGATAAAATCTGGCCAAACTTGATGAAAATTGGCCCTAACCCTTCCAAAGCCAAACGCAAACGGGCACCACGGGAGTGGGTAGATTTATGACGTGGCAGCCAACGCCAAGGTAATAAATAGCCCATAGAGCGTAACCAAAAGGGCATCGGCAAATCGAAAATTAAATCATCCAGACGATAGCGAATAAGGATGAAAAAAATACGCAACAAGCGGTGGGCAGCAGCAAACAGCTTCATCATGAGTCAGATTCACGGATCAGTGCAATGAGGTGAGCGTAGTATCCAAACCAGTAAAGCGGGTAGGCACCCGACGCACTTTAATTGGCCCAAGACGATCAGGGTTTGACACCCCGGTGCAATGCCACAATCCCACCGGTCATATTGTGATAGGTCACACGCTCAAAACCCGCATTAGTAATCATCCCTTTTAAGGTTTCCTGATCTGGATGCATGCGGATAGACTCTGCCAAATAGCGGTAGCTATCGGCATCTTGGGTAATCAGTTTTCCCATCAAAGGCAAAATTTTGAACGAGTAACTGTCGTATACTTTAGACAATAAAGCAGTGGTTGGCTTTGAGAACTCTAAAACCAAAACGCGGCCGCCGGGCTTCAAAACCCGAAACATGGACTCTAATGCCGCTTCTTTATGAGTCACATTACGCAAGCCAAAAGCGATAGTGACTACATCAAAATGGTTATCCGGAAACGGAAGCTTTTCTGCATCAGCTTGTACAAAACGGATATTGCGCGCGATTCCCTGATCCAACAAACGATCACGGCCAACCTTCAGCATGGAAGCATTAATGTCCGCTAGAACAACCTCTCCAGCATCCCCCACGATTTTGGAAAACTGTCGGGATAAGTCACCAGTACCCCCTGCAATATCCAAAATCCGATTCCCAGGGCGTGCACCTGAAAGCTCTATGGTAAAACGCTTCCATAGACGATGAATGCCTCCCGACATCAAGTCATTCATCAAGTCATACTTAGCGGCTACAGAATGGAACACCTCCGCCACCTTTTGGGCTTTGAGGCTTTCTGGGACACTTTGATAACCAAAGTGGGTTGTGCGCTCTGCATCATGCTCGTTTTGCGGATCGGTCATGGTTCAGTCATCAAAAAAGTTTAGGGATCATTCTACCCCCAAACATCACCATATCGGCATGCAAGCTACGCAAATTTTTCGTGCATAAAACAAAAAGCCCCTCATTGAGGGGCTTTTCGATGTTAAGCGCTTGACGATGACCTACTCTCACATGGGGAAACCCCACACTACCATCGGCGATGCTTTGTTTCACTACTGAGTTCGGGATGGGATCAGGTGGTTCCAAAGCTCTATGGTCGTCAAGCAATTCGGTACGGCTAGGGTAAGCTAGCCCAATTCAGATTTGTGATAGAAGCTTTAAGGCGGTACGTTCACACATTTTCGGCCAATCGTATTTAGATTGCTTGGGTGTTATATGGTCAAGCCTCACGGGCCATTAGTACAGGTTAGCTCAACGCCTCACAACGCTTACACACCCTGCCTATCAACGTCGTAGTCTTCGACGACCCTTTAGGGAGCTCAAGGCTCCAGTGAGATCTCATCTTGAGGCAAGTTTCCCGCTTAGATGCTTTCAGCGGTTATCTCTTCCGAACGTAGCTACCCGGCAGTGCCACTGGCGTGACAACCGGAACACCAGAGGTTCGTCCAACCCGGTCCTCTCGTACTAA
>NZ_VLKG01000004.1 GCF_007830255.1 Azomonas agilis | reverse complement strand
CCCCCCAAACCTGCTTGAATTGCGGCTGTTTGCCGGATTCGAGGCCGAACGGTAGCGCAGGGCTTGGAATAAGAGAATGAACCTGCAATGCCTGTGGTGTCAGGCACGACCGCGATATTAACGCGGCTAAGAACATGCTTGCGGTCGGACATGGCCGTCCAGTAGTGGGAATCCCCGTCCTTTAGGGCGGGGAGGATGTCAAGGGCTTTCAATTGAAGAAACTGGAAACGCTGGCCCCTGAGCGTTTGCCAAAGCTCGGCTTTTTGCGGGGGATCACCCGAACGCTTCGGCCTCTATTCTGCTATATGCAATTGCTGTTGTAGATCAGCATTCACCTGCTCATCACTGAAGGGCAGCAACGGCCAATCCTGCTGCGAAAACAGGTGCGTCTGATCGGCAAAATGCGGTGACGCTGGATCTGCCGACTGAGAAAATGCCAGCACGCCATGTGCGATTGGGCCAGACTCAGAGAAACTCACGAGCTGAATGTAACTACTGCCCCCGACCACTTCTAAATGATGCCCCACCGGCTTACTTTGGATGGCGTTATAAATGCCCAGTTTCCCGTCGCCACCCGGTATTGCCAAACGCTCCGCACCTCGGCTGACCACCTGAAGCGTACCCCAGCGACGATCATTGCCCTCCCCCAACGCCGAGACTTCCCGAGCAGCATCGACCAACGCTTGACGTATCCGTGTATCCGCTGGATCAAGGCCACGCGGAGTAGTCAATGGCGCGTCAGGATCGAATGCGACCCGCCAAGCATTCCCAAGTTTTAAAAAGCGCGCGGCAAAGTGCTGAAACAGGGGCATACCAACATCCGTATTGATGTTGGCGGAAGCATCCCAGCGCAATAAATCCGTACAGGCTCGCGCCAACTCCTCATCTGGATCGCGTGCACAGAGCTCTGCCAGATCCTCAAGAAGTAGCTCAGCCAAATACACCCGGTTATCCTTGACCATACGCATCAGCTCGTCTTGCCCCAGAGCCTGTGTCCCTTCGAGCTGCCCAAGCGCAAAGCGCGCACGCAAGCTCAATGGCTTTCCATCACGACTGGCTAATGGAGAAAAATCGCGCAGTGGTGCACTGGGATTGGTCATCCAAGCACTGTCGTTGGAGTTCTGCACGAAATCTTCGCGCTCAAGTACAGGTAGCGCTTCAGGGGGCATGATCCCGGCTTGAACAGCGCGCGGATCAATACTCCAATCACAAGCAGCAGAATCACCGCGCAAAGCAGGCAGACCCTGCTGTACTAACTCCGTAATCAAGCAGCCTTGTAGCTGCTGCGGTGTTAGGTTGGGTACCACCGACTGGTTCATGTACAGCGTGCGGCCATGCCTATCTACGGCGAGGGTGTTGACCCAAGGAATCCCCTGCAAGCGCTCCACAGTCCGGCGCAAGCTGTCAACGCCGGTAGCACGGTCGATTTCGTACCACTGTTGCAAAACCCGCGTGTTATCCAAATTAGCATCGCGCAGGGCGTAAACCTGATCGCCTTTCCATTCCAACAGCCCCGGCCAGTGGAGTAGAAGTCCGTGGTTGGACTCGTAGACATCACGATTCAGTGTCGATAGCTCGCCTGCATCGTTGCGTACCTGAATGCTCAGGGTCTTCTTACGCAAGGGTTGCGATTGACCGTCCACTAGATAGCGCTGACTATCCTGTGGATCAAGCTGCAAGCGGTACAGGGTGAAATGGCTGGACGTATCTACCGTGTGAGTCCAAGCCAGATGACGGTTAAAACCGATATTAACCACGGGCAAGCCCGGTAAAGCACTCCCCATCACATCCAGTTTTCCGGGAATAGTCAGATGCATCTGATAGAAGCGTAGCCCACCCGACCAAGGAAAATGCGGATTGGCCAACAACATACCTTTGCCATCACGAGTTTTCTGGTGACCAACGGCCACTGCATTGCTTCCCTTGTCGAAACGAAACTGCTCGCGCCGCTCAGCGATGCTACTCAGCATCTGAGCATCCCAATTAACCGTTGCCACTTGAGTGGGCGGAGTAGCGTTCATCAGCACTTCGGCAAATTGTCCTAATCCACCCTCGACCAGCAAACGGCGGGTTAGACGCAGGAGATCATCAACCTCAATAGGCTGTAACCAAGGCTGCTCATAACAACTGACCCCAGCGCCCTCAGTTTCCCGTAGAAAACGGTTGAAACCGACTACATATCCCTCCAGTAATTGCTGGATGGCAGGCGGTTGAGCTTCGCGGAACACCTGCAACGCCCGCGCGTCATTGAGCCAAGTGAAGAAAAAATCTGAGGTTAGGTTATCCAGTTGTGCCGATGATCGCCCCTCACTACCGAAGTAACGAGCACGCTGGCCACGTACGGTGATGATCTCATCAACCAACAAACAGGCATTATCTCGAGCGTAGGCGTAACCTATGCCATAGCCTAACCCATGCTCATCCTGTGCACTGATATGGGGTATGCCATAAGAAGTCCAACGGATATCAGCCTGGAAAGCAGACTTCAATGACGGAGCAAATAAACTGTAGGACGATAGCACCGCACACAGCAAGGCTACACACAGCAACGCCTTGCTCAGCCCATAATAACGATGGCAGTTGCGCATAAATAAAAGATTCTCAAGTGAACACACACGCACTTAACACACCAAGCACGTGCCGGATAAGGAAGAATTTAGAAGGAATTGGCAGTTTCTTCTGCGCATGTCGGTAGCATTGACTGAAGCATGCCGCTAATGCAGATCTGCTGCCCCATACGCTTTAGGTACTGGTAACATCCTGCGGTATGCTGCTAACAAAAAGGGAGAGAGTCTGCTTCATATCCATATATCCTCGAATGCGCCCATGTGGCCAGCAGGGCCACGAGCCTACCTGCTGATGGAACGAGGAGGATGTGCAAAAATTTAGGGCTGACCAGCATCCCACTGACGCATGCGGATGCGGCAATGTTTCATGGCATTAACAATGTGTTTTTCTACCATATCTTTGGAAATGCCCAAGTGCTGGGCTATTTCGACATGCCCAAGCCCCTCTAACTTACGCAATACGAATGCCTGCCGACAGGGTTCAGATAACTCTGCCAAAGCTCTCTGTAGTAGAGCGAGACGCTCTTTTTGAAGCAATACATGCTGCGGCGAGGGTACTTGGATACCTTCCTCGCCATCTAGCACATTGAGGTCTTCTCGGCATCGGTGACGGCTTCGACGGTGCTCATCGGTAACTAGGTTAAGCGCTGTACGGTATAGAAAAGCGCGGGGCTGGATAATATCCTCCCGACTGGAGGAGCGTTCCAAAATGCGCAGAAAAGCATCTTGGGTAACGTCCGCAGCCAAATGTCCGTCTCCTAGCTTCGCAGTTAAGTAGCGAATAATTTCTCGGTAGTAGTTTTCCAAGACGGCTCCTCGGCTGCCCCACACCAGCGCTTCTGGAGGCTATGCTAGCAGAATATAACCCTATTACTTTATAATAATTCTATAATTCTTATCAATGTTAAAGTCGTGATCCTTGCTCTGGTACTCCCATGAATACTCAGCCACCATCCCCCGATGACGACACCCTGCTACAGGAGGCGGCCGACTGGTGCATGCGTCTGCATGCAGAAGACTGCAATGAGGAGGATAGGCAAGCCTTCCAGCAATGGATGCTGGCCGATCCCAGGCATGCGGAGGAGTACCTAGCAATACTGGACATCTGGGCGCTTAGTGAACACTTACCGCGCCAAAATCCCCCTACACCAACTTACAGTAATACGCCCGTTACGCGCCCATCCATGCCCGTCCGCCGACGCAGGCGTCCGGCCTTGCGGGCTGCTGTTGTACTACTATTAGTGCTACCTATTGCCGGCTACAGTGGCTGGATGCTTGGCTGGCTGCCCAACGACTATCACAACTACCAAACCGAACAACGCTTGTTACAGGTAAGTCTACCTGATGGCAGCGATTTAGAGCTGAACCTAGAAACGCGCCTGAGATTTACCAATTACCGTGATCAGCGCCAGATTGAACTCGATAAAGGCGAGGCCTACTTCCATGTTCAACATGATCGCGATCACCCCTTCGTAGTAAAGGTTGGTACTAGTAGCATCACCGTGACTGGTACCCAATTCAATATTCTCAGATACCAAGACAACGTGGTGGTAACAGTGACAGAGGGCTCAGTGCGTGTGCGTACCGCTCCACAGTATGGGGACAGCAACATCACTCCCGGCCTACAGGCCAGCTACCGCCAAGGCGACCCCAAACCACACATCGCCCCGGTAGATACCGGCAAATCCTTAGCTTGGCGTGAGGGTAAACTGATTCTTGACGACCTATCCCTAGCCCAAGCACTACCCTTAATCAACCGCTATTTAGATACACCATTAGAGCTAGCCGACAGTAGCGTTGCTAACTTACGTATTGGTGGTATCTACAATACCCAAGAGCTTGCAGGCATCGTCGATATCCTGCCACAGGTACTCCCCATACAAATCAGCAGAGCAGCGGGACACCTATTAATCAAAAGCTGCCACGCTTCACTATAAAGATTAAATATCCTAACGTTCATCATTGAGCCCGCCGCCCCTAGGCACAACGCGCAGGATCTATACCAGCATCCGCGACCATCTTTTAGCCCAAACCAAGCAAACCGTTCAGTTTTTTCTCATTTCGTCCGTGTAGCTCAACGCGATCGCACCAATACCAACAGCAAACCACAGGGTGGTCAGACGAATAACCAGCGTGACGGCAATGGCATCGGCCTGTGGTACGCCATTGGTCAGTAACAGAGCAATCATCACCGCCTCCGTACCCCCCAGTCCGCCCGGCATAAAGCTGATCGCTCCAGCTAAAGTAGAGGCAGCGTAAACGAAGACAGAAAACCCAAGCGATACATCAGCCCCGAGCCAATGCAAAAGAAAATGGAAGGCCAATGCCTCTGCGCCCCAACCGGCAAGGCTCAGCAGTGAGCTACTGAGCAATAATAGGGGCGTGTGACAACGCCGCGCATCAAGCAGCATGATTAGTGTATGACGTGATAACTCCACGAACCGACCGTGCCGCCCTCTTAACCAATACAATACCTGCCTAATCAAGCGGTACTGAGACAACAGAAACAGGGTGGATAGGATGATGGCTAATCCTATCATGGCTATGGAACGAGTTTGCGGATAGTGGCCGAGGCCAATAGTGACCAGACCGGTAATGGCCAACAGGTCGGAGAGACGCTCGCTCAGCAAGGCAGCTAGGCTTCTGCTGTAGGGAACGCCGTGGCGCTTGAGTAGCCCACTGCGAATGGTTTCACCAATTTTCCCGGGGGTTGCCGAGAGGGCAAAGCCGGCCAAGTAAACTCTAAAGCTGGGTCGCCAAGCCAGCGTATGACCTAATGCTTCCAGATAACACTGCCAACGCAGAAAACGCAGGACATAGTTAAACACTGACATGCCAAGGGCGAAGCACAATCCTACTAGGCCAACTCTGCCCAGCGCGTCTACAACCTCTCGCCAACCGCCCCAAAGAGAAAACGCAAGATAGCCCAGTGCCGACACAATGGTGGAATAAATCGCGGCGCGGTAAACCCAGCCACGATGTTCAGCATCCGCTGCTCTAGGTTCCATAAAAACTCAACTCAAAAAAGGGAAATGACGACTTACAGTGAAAGCCGTTTGAAAGCGAATTCAGGAATGGATTTTATGACCGCCATGATGGGAGCCCAAAACCAAGGCGTATAAAGCGTCAAGCGACGTTTTTGCAGGGCTGAAAGAATATCCCGAGCCACCCTATCTGGCTGGGCGAGCAGCAGGCCCGGTAACGCCAAGCCTTGCGTCATGGGCGTATCGACAAATCCGGGTTTGATCGTCAATAGATGGACATTCGACTTGAATAATCGCGCGCGCAGTCCGCTGCAAAAGACGCTGACGGCGGCCTTGGCGCTGCCGTACAGATAATTGCTGGGCCTGCCACGCTCTCCGGCCACTGAGGAGATTACCGCAATACTGCCGCCTCCCTGCACCTCCATCAGGTTGCCCAGTCGGGTCAGCAGGGCGATCACGTTGAGGCCGTTGCTGGTGAAGGCGCGCACTGCATAGTCGGGGTCCCGCTCACACATGGGCTGATCTGGCAGACTGCCGTGGGCGACTAGAGCAATATCTATCCTCTGCAAGAGCTGCTGGGTTCTCTCCAGCATCGCTGCGTGTCCATCGAGGTCGTCCAGATCCAGAATATGGGTCTGTACCTCGGTAGCCCCTCGCGCTTGCAGATCGGCGGCAGTTTGCTGCAACTTTTCCGCATTACGGCCAACCAGCATAAAACGACTGTGCTGTTCCGCCCACAGGCGAGCACAGGCGGTAGCGATGGCGGAAGTACCGCCAATAATCAGGATGTTATTCATTGTAAAGTCACTCGTTGCCAAAATTGGGAAAGGAGGGCCGGATCACGCAGGTTTTCTAGCCGCTCCCAAGCGGGGTAGGCTGCTCTGAAATCATCGCCGCTCATGTGGGCATCCTTAGCCGGATACAAGCGCCCTCCCGCGTCTCGCACAATGTGGTCGAGTATCAAGAACAGCTTTCGAGTACGTTCCCCGCGCTGGGGAAAATCTAGGGCTAGAGACACACCCGGCATGGGAAAGGACAGCAGTCCCGGTGACGGCATATCCCCGCAGTTCTTCAGGACGGCAAGAAAGGACCCTTCGTTATGGCGGCGGATGGTCGCAAGCAGCTCGCCTACGGCTTCTTCAGCATCCCCGTGAGGGATAACGCACTGGTACTGCTGAAACCCCCAAGGGCCATAAATACGGTTCCATTCGAGCAAGCGATCCAAGGGGTAAAAAAAAGCATCGTAATCTTGCAGACGCTCCGGACGAGTGCCTTTGCAACGGAAGTAGAGACTGTTAAGCGCCCTGAGCGTCAGCTGATTAAAAAGAGGGATCGGTGGAGTGATGGGAATGCGTACCGTGGTAACTGGCCTAGGCTTGCAGGGTGCTTGATCATGGTGATCGCCCGCCAAAAATACGCCCCGTCCAATTTGTGACAGTGGCGCTAGGCAGTCTACCCAAGCGACATTGTATTCATGGCGAATATCCAGCTCACGGCTGATGGCAAAGTATTCTCGCAGATTGTCGAAGCGTATCTGCTGTAGGCGGATCTTGCTGGAAGCTATGCGCCGCAGGCGCAAGGTTGCCGCGACAATAACACCCGTTAAACCCAAGCCCCCCAGGGTGGCATTGAACAGTTCGGCATGCGCCGTGGGGCTGCACTGAACCAAGCCTAGGTCAGTGCGAACCAGTTCGATCCCATCGACATGGCGGCCAAAGGTGCCCTGCACATGGTGGTTTTTGCCATGTACGTCATTAGCAATCGCACCGCCTACGGTGGCCAAGCGAGTACCCGGTGTAACCGGCAGGAACCAGCCCTTGGCGATACTGCACTGGAGCAGCTCCCCGAGGGTCATGCCCGCTTCCACTGTAACAAGACCCTGCTGCCAATCAGCCTCAATGAAGCGCGCCAGCGGACGCATATACAGCACTTGGTCGCTACTGGCGAGACAGCTATCGCCATAACTGCGCCCGTTGCCGTAAGGCAGTCCGACGGCCTGACAATCCCTCCATGCTAGCCCTTGCTCGGCGACCTGTTGACGCCAGTGGCAAGGAATTGGCTGCTGCGGGGAATATGGATAACGTCCCCAAGATCCAAGTGTCTTCATGCGGCCAGCCAAAAGACCAGCGCAAACAGAGCTCCAGTGATCAAACTGATACGATCCTTCGCCGCGAACACTACAGGGTCGTCATGCATCAAACCACGATGGGTCAAGAACCAAGCCCGACTGATCCAGAACAACAGCAAGGGACAGGCAAACCAAATAATCACTGGATAGCGATAAAGTGCGGTTTGGGATATTTCCTGAATATACAACGCCAGTATCAAAACTGAGAGATAGCCAGAGGCTGTACCGATGGACGATATCATCTCTAGGTCTGCAGGAAAGTAGTCTCTTCCCGATGCCCGTCCCATCTTACCCAGCTCTCGGGCCTCACGAAGCTCTGCATAACGCTTGATCAGGGCCAAACTCAGAAAGATAAACAGAGAGAATGCCAGTATCCAGAAGGTAGGCTGTAAATCGAGGACAAAAGCTCCAGCGATGATTCTCAGGGTATACAGCAAGCCCAAGGTGATGACATCAACCACCATGACTCGCTTCAACCCCAAAGAATAGGCTAGGGTCAAGAGGTAGTAAGCGAGCATCGCCCCGCTGAACAAAGGCGGCAACAGCAGCCAAGCACCGACAAAAGCTACTGAGAGTAAGATAGGGAAAGCCAACAGCCCTGAGCCGATGGAGAGCTTCCCGGCAGCAAAGGGACGCATGCACTTACGCGGATGGCGACGGTCATCATCAATATCCAGCAGGTCATTGAGGATGTACACACTGGAAGCGCATAACCCAAACAGCAGGAACGCAATAACCACTTGCCCAAGCTTTTGTGGATCATCAGCCAGATGGGCGGCAAAGAGCGGTATGAACAGCAGCAGATTCTTCAGCCATTGATGCAACCGAAGGGCCTTTAACCAGTTTTTCAGCGGATGGTCGGCGCTTTTGAACACTTGCGCGACGTTGCCTAATGCTTTGGCCCTGCGCTCCACCCCCGAATGTGGCTGTACCACATAAGCGCGGTTGGCCGAGGCCCATACGGACAGATCTGCGTGGGCATTGCCGACATAATCGAAGCCTTTTTCTCCGTACTCGCGTACCAACAGGTCACGCTTGGCTTCTGCGCCGAGGTTGCAATCATGCTCCGTAGCGAATACCCGATCGAAGACCTGTAGATGAGCAGCGATCTTTTCCGCGTGCAGCCGATGGGTCGCCGTTGCCAGCACCACCGGTGTACCCCGTAAACGATGCTGCTCTATCAACTCCATCACTTCTGGGTTGTAGGGAAGATGCTCCACGTCAAAGGGCGTTTGTCGGGCCAGTTGTTCCTTCAAGTACGCCTTGCCACGAGCCAGCCAGCCAAACAGCGAAGCAATACGCCACGGGCTGCGTTTGGCAAAACGAAGACTGGCCTCGTGCAACATGTCAGAGCGGAGCAAAGTTCCGTCTAAATCAATTACTAGCGGGAGTTCAGCCACATTCCTGTCCTCATAAGGAGAGCATCCGATAGCCAAGCTCGAATGCCTTTTCCCATGAACGATGTCGCTGTGAAATTCTTTACCGATACGGATAGGGTTCATCCAGCAATCAACAAAGCGGTCGGAACGGATGACCCCCTTCAACTCTGACTGGGCCCCGGTGGTAGGTGACGACCGTACCAAGGCCGCCGTGGAACGCGCCCGGCTAAACGCCTAGCTTCTTCATCGGCATCATGGATGAGATGCAAGGCCAGCTTCATGGTCTCAATGTCCAAGTCTCCGCCACCACCATTGCTACGTCCCCAAGCACCACAACCGGCCTGTTCTGGCCCAAGCCAAGGCTTGTCGATCTCAACCCAACGACCCTTGGCGAACCAAGGTACACCCTCGATTTCCCGGCGCTGAACCTCACCCGGATGGGCTTGCTCATGGGCCTGAAACCAGTCCTCAAGTCGATCGTCAATCCAGCCGTGGAAAGCCCAGAACACAGGACTTACATGGGATGAAAAGGCATCAGCCAGATAGTCATTTTCGGCCCGGAACCAACGTTCGGAAAAATCGTTAGGGGCCCGATCGTAGATCAAAGGGTACTGACTGTTTGGATCACGCCTCACCGCTGCCCAGCACATATGCAGCCAGTCATGCACACCCAACTCGATGCGGCTACCCAACTCTCCTAAGCATAGGGTGGCCAGATATTCTGGATTCTGATACTGCGCTTCCCACAACTGGAAATTACCATAAAAACCCTCACTGCTCTTCACATTCCTAAGCCATTGATTGAAGGCATCGTCACCCGGTGACTCCCAAGCCGGTGGCACCGAATAGCCATCTTTGTTTTCCACGTAATCCACAAATGCTTGGATACCATGACCGATAAACGGCCTAGGAGGTGGCAAGCGTTTCCAAGACAGCAAGGGTTGAAAGCTGCGGGCATGTCTTAGCATCTGCCGATGCATAAACAAAAAATCCTCGCCGGAACCATTGCTGTGCCGCTGCTTGCCTCGGGCATCCCGCTCCTTGCCCAGCGGCCCCGGCTGCCAATCCAATCCGCGCAGCGACTGACGACGGTCGTTATCGAGACGATGCCAACGGTCGCGACTGGCATGCCAGAGCTGATGGTACAGACGATGCCTAGGAGAAATCAGCCAAGCATGCAGCTCCGGATGGTAGGCGGGGAGCCGCTCCCGAGCGGGAATGAAGGGACGCCGCTTAGCCAAGAACTTGGCCTGTGCCGCTGACCAACCGGGCTGACTACCCTGCCGGCGTACTGTGCCGCTGAGCGTTGCCTCGCCACCACCGATACTCGAAATACCCCAAATCTCGTCAAAGATTGCTGAGCATTCATAGGCTTGCCCAGCGCTGTTGACCAGCTTCCAGCGTAAATTGGCTCCCTTATCGGTCGAAAGCTCACCAAAGAGCTCGAAACCACCGGCGAGAAAAGGCCTACGCCCGAGATGTCCACGCACGGCCCGGCCAAATGGGCCTACGTCCAGCAGCAGCTCCAGCCCTTCACCGGAGAAATCCGCAAAATCCTGTTGCCCATCCAGCAAACGAAAATCCCAAATACCAACCAATCGCCCGGCCAACAAGTTCTGCCCGAGACTGGGTGGATTGATGGTAGGCTCCTCGTTCAGCGCGGCTGCTTCCATCGCTTGATAACGCCGGTACCCCGCGATGGACAAGCCTATCCCCCCTGCCGTTGCAGCCATTGCTGCAGCACCCGCCAGCAACCCACGCCGAGAACACTTCATCTGTACCTGTCCGCTTGTCCGCTCCCCTGAGCGCATGCTACGAGAACGAATGCGTTAGCCCAGAATTTATGCATCCGTGGCGTCAAAACCTAAAGCCAAGCGGCCCCCGATCGTTTGTTTAGCTGGACTTTTGAACTTAGCCCCGCGGAGATTCCATGCAGCGTGCTCTACTTTTAGTCCTTGGCCTTACCCTTCCCGGCTTTGCTTGGTCAGCCGACAATTGCTCCACCGATATTCGCGGCACCGACCAGATGATGTTCGATAAGGATGAGATCATCGTGCCTGCTAGCTGCAAGCATTTCACTATCACCCTGAAACATCCCGGCACCTTGCCCAAGGAGGTCATGGGACACAACTGGGTGTTGAGCGAAACCCGTAACATGCAGGCCATCCTCGCTGATGGCATCGCCGCCGGACTCGAACAGGGCTACCTGAAGTCCAACGATCCCCGTGTCATTGCCTATACCCGCCTGCTGGGCGGCGGTGAAGAAGACAGCGTGACCCTTGATACCGCAACGCTGAACGCAGATGGGGATTACCAGTTCTTCTGTTCCTTCCCCGCTCACTCTGTGCTGATGAAAGGCCGCCTTAAGTTCGGCACATAACCCCAAGACCGCCAGCATTGATGCCTCTGCTGCGGGAAAGGTCGTGCAACCTGCCATAAATTCTCAACCACTTGGTTCGTTCTCCCCCAGAGTCGGCGGTGTTATGGCCGAAGAAGGTGCATTCACAGGAAGCTCTATGAATACAAACCGTGCCACCCCAAAATGGCCGCTGCTAGCCCTTGCTCTGTGGGCACTGACGCTCAAAGCACAAGCCGATACCCCTGCACACAATGTAATCACTACCCCTCACCCCTTGGCCACCGCAGCCGGCCGCCAAATCATTGAAGCCGGTGGTAATGCATTCGATGCCGCCGTTGCCATTGCCGGGGTACTGGCGGTGGTGGAGCCCTACGGATCTGGTTTGGGAGGCGGAGGCTTCTTCCTACTGCGTACAGCGGGAACGACACCGCAATATCGTTTTCTTGATGCCCGTGAGCGGGCTCCTCTGGGCATCACGCCAGAACACTACAGGCGCGACGGCAAAATACAGGCCGACCTATCGGTCGATGGCGCTCTGGCGAGTGCCATACCGGGCCAGCCTGCGGCTATGGTTAAGCTGTCCGAACAGTACGGCCGCCTGCCCATCGCTACGAGCCTAGAGCCCGCTATCCGTCTGGCCCGCGATGGAGTCGAGATCGACGAGCATTATCGCAAGTGGGCGGGCCATAGGTTGGAAGCTTTACGCCGGGATCTAGGCAGCGCGCAGTTATTTCTCATCAATGGGGAAATACCGGCCCAAGGACAACGGATAAAATATCCAGAGTTGGCCTCCAGCCTGCAACGCCTAGCAGACCACGGCCATGAGGGGTTTTATAACGATGAGCTGGCCAAAACGCTGGTCGATGGCGTGCAAAACAGGGGTGGATCTTGGACTTTAGAAGACCTGAGTGCATATCAGGTCGTTGAGCGGGAACCCCTGCGCCAGAAATTGCCAAACGGCGCTGAACTGATCAGCGCCCCACCGCCTTCGGCTGGCGGCCTGATTCTAGTACAAAGCCTCGGCATGCTGCAATCACTGCCTTGGCAGGCGGCCGAGACAGCGCAGCGCACTCACTACATAGTGGAAACACTACGGCGCGCCTATCGTGACCGAGGTGTGCTGGGGGATCCAGATTTCGTCCAGATACCGCTAAAGCAACTAACCGCTGCGGATTATCTGAAGCAGCAAGCCAATAGTATTGATCCTAACCGCGCCACACCGAGCAACAGCCTGCCGCCTGCGCAATCTTGGCGCGAAGGCGATCACACGACCCACTTCACGGTACTGGATGCGCAAGGCAACGCGGTCGCCGCTACCCTTTCGCTCAACAGCATGTTCGGAGCTGCCTTTACCGTCCCAGGCACGGGCATATTACTGAACAACGAAATGGATGATTTCGCCATTGATGTCGGTGGCAGCAATGCCTACGGGCTCCAAGGCACTGCCGCCAACGCCTTAGCCGGAGGCAAGCGGCCCCTCTCCAGCATGGCGCCCAGCTTTATCGAATCTGATCAGAGCTTCGTTACCTTCGGTACGCCCGGAGGCAGCCAGATTCCTAGCATGATTCTGATTTCGTCACTCGCATACTTACAAGGCGAACCGGCTTCGCGTTGGGTAAGCCTACCGCGCTACCACCACCAGTACCTACCAGATGTGATCAGCCACGAACCGGATGCGTTCAGCCAAGCCGAACGCGACGAACTGGCAGCACGCGGGCATCAGCTAAAACAGGTAGCGACCTATGGCAACCAGCAATCCATTCACTGGGACAAGCTGACTGGACAGGTTGAAGGTGCCAGCGACCCACGCGGTATGGGGACGGCCGAAATCGTGCCAGCACAGTCTGCACCCACTCAGCAACATTCCCTTCGCTAGAACACTGGAGATATCGAATGTCAGCAGAAAATCTATCGCCTAGCAGTCACTGGTTGGATCAGGAGTATTCAGAGAACTACAAGCAGAAATTTCACATCTTGCTTCTAGTCTTCGTAGTCGTATTTTTTACCTCCTACGAGCATCATTTCGATGAGTGGGTGTATACGCAGTGGGTATTGAACTATGACTTTGGCCTTGTCAGAAGAGGTCTGGTCGGCGGTTTACTCAAGGCATTCGGGTATGTACCCAGCCCTGAGTTCTACATGATCGCGGCCTTTTTCTTTGCCCTCAGTGCCTGCATCGCCTTGTTCTGGCTCTTATCACAATCCGTACTGTCTTATTGCAAACAGAGCACGGCCGCCTTCCTTCTCGCCCTCTTCTTCATCTGCCATCCGTTGATTATCCCGCACTTCGCGCAAGCCGCAGGATTTCTGGACAACATCAATTATCTGATCGCCATTATCGGCATCCTTGCAATCCTCAAAGGTTCGGCCAAGGTCGGTGTACTTGCCATCTTGTTTGCAGGCTGCCTGATCATTCCCATTCACGAAGCCAGTTTCGTGATGTTCGTTCCTCTGCTTATCGGAATTTGGTTTTACACCAACAAGCCCAAAATAGTGAGTTCCGACAGCAGCCTGATTCTGATCGTTTTCGTCTTACTCCTAGCCGAAGTGATCTTCATTGGTACGAGCAATCCCGACTCCAGAATCTCTCTACAGAAATACTACGAGCATCTTCTGGCAACGACGCAGCCTATCAACATGGATGCCGTTAGAATTTTGTTTAATACACTACAGGGAAACGCTTCGGAAACCGCGAACACAGTACTCAGTACTCTTTATCTAAAATTTCATATCAACATGCTGCTTGGATTAATCCCCATATTTTTCATAGGTATAAAAATACTGAAGGCACTATCAAGCCATATCAAATGGATCTCCTACGAATCCTTCTTACTGGCCTGTTCCGCGTCGCCTTTAGCTCTGTATCTGATCGCTACGGACTACACACGCTGGTGGAGTATTACCATCAGCAATACTGCCATTTCCCTGACATTGATAATGCGAGATCCAGTGCTCGCGGCGGCAATAACCAAAGTCATTTATCAGTACCGATGGTTCATTATTTTCGCCATAGGATTTGGACTGGCCCTAGGCCCCCTCACGTCGCACTTGAGCTATAGAAATCTCAACTGGATCTACAGCCTATAACTCCCAGAGGTCACATTTGGGCTTGTTGTTTTCGGCCTCGAGGTCTTTCAAAGGTTGGGCCTCATTAACTTCCAGTCCTGCGTACTTGCGGTGCCCGTTGTAAATGTGCCGCAGGTAACTCCGAGCCTACGACAGAGGTTATTAACCTTAGCCTCTGCTTCATGCGCCTTAATCGCCTTGATGATTTGTTCTTCGCTATAACACTTGTTCATATCAAGATCTCCATCGCTCACAGGTTAAATGGAAATCTCGTCAAGCTCATGGTGCTAATTTTGGCGGATAGGTCAGATCCATGCTTGATGTTTCAAGAAACACAATTTCAATAACAGAAGCATCTCATTTAATGTTTAGATTACCTGCACTTAAGCTTTGAAACAGAGTTACCAGAGTAGAAAAGTCGAGGATACGATTACCTATATAGGTAATCTGCGATGCTGAAAAGGACTGGGTGGCTTGTTACCGCCAATGTATAAGGATTTTATTTTAAATAACTTCGAGCCTTAAGGAACCAATTGTGGAAGCAACTCATCTTGGATTTCCACCACTTACTACCTTGGTATTTGCGGGCATTGCTCTAGGGGCTTTGCTGCTAGACATTCTGACTCACCGTGATGATAAACCTATCACCCTGCTAGGAGCCTCTATTTGGTCCGTGTTTTGGGTAGCTATTTCATTAGCTTTTGCAGGATTTTTATACATCCATCACGGTTCAGAAATCGCTAGCTTATTCTTAACCGGCTATGCCCTAGAAAAAGTTCTGAGTGTAGACAACCTATTCGTTTTCATGGCGATTTTTGCTTGGTTTAAGGTACCCGATGGCCTTCGCCACCGTGTCCTATACTGGGGCATCATGGGCGCTATCGTATTCCGTGGTATTTTCGTCGCCATTGGTACCAGTCTGCTGGCTTTTGGTCCTTGGGTTGAGATCCTATTTTCCCTGATTGTGGCTTGGACTGCCGTCATGATGCTCAAAAGCGACGAAAGCAAAGATGCCGAAATCGACTACTCTCAGCACATGGCCTATCGTTTCGCCCATAAGCTGTTCCCCGTTTGGCCAAAACTCTACGGTCATAACTTTTTTGTAAGCCGCGAAAAACTTGAAGTCGAAGTACAAAAACCAGAGAACCAAGAATTTTCTCTAGCAACTAAGGGTGCTATTTTTGCCACGCCGCTCTTTTTATGCTTAGTAATGATTGAGTTCTCCGATATTCTATTTGCGTTTGACTCAGTTCCCGCGGTCATCGCAGTCAGTCGTGAACCTCTGATTGTCTATTCCGCCATGCTGTTTGCCATCTTGGGGCTGCGTACTTTGTATTTTGTCCTCGAAGCACTCAAGCGCTACCTGGTACATTTAGAAAAAGCGGTGATTGTTCTGTTGTTTTTCATCGCAGGTAAATTAGCTCTTAATGCAACTAATCACCTATTCCATCACGGTATTAGTATTAGCCCCAATACCAGTTTAGTTATTGTGATCACGGTACTGGTGATTGGTATTGTGGCCAGCGTTATATTCCCTGAAAAAGAAAATACTGAAACCCATCAAAGCTAAATTTATTCCCCTTTAAAAACGAGGATGATTCAGTTTATTTGAATATAGTTAGCCCCATTTAAGCCTAGCTTGGTAGGGCTAACTTAATAAATACTATCTATCTAATTTCAGCCAACGTACTCGAAGTAGCTTATTATTGTCCTCTGTAGTTTCATAATAAATTTCGGACTGATCAATAATCAGTGATTTTTCCAGTTCACTCAGTGCCTTTCTTAGCCCCCTGCCTACAGCTAAAAAAGACTTCAATGTCCGGTATTGGCTCAAACTCAATAACTCATCTACATCAACCTGATACCAACCCGCAGGCTGGGCAAGCGTGTAATTTCGCAGCCATTTACCAAAATCACTGGGCCGCCACCACTTAACCATTTTTTCGTAGCGCCCTAAGGTTTTAGTTTCGTAAAACTCATATTCTTCAATGATATTGGTGGCCACAAGCTCCTCTAGCGCTTTAGGAAGGCCTCGGCCTTTTCCCATAAAATTTCGCATTTCACCACTACCGCTCCAAACTCGGAGATTTTCAACAGAAACATGATGCCAATCTCCAGAACGATGCCCTGATGCATAGTTTTGCAGCCATTTAGCCAAAGGAGCTCTTAATTCTAATCGAGCTTGGAAATCAATGTGAGCCAACTCGTGTTTGCCAAAAAACTGTACAATTTCTGAATCAAGAGATAACCAAAACTCTTCGTTTTGACGCTTCCAACTGAGTTCTTTAATCAGCCGAAACATCTTTCCATCCCCATCCGCATTTTCAATAAACAAGGTTGCAGAAGCTAAGCGTTGTAAAGAATCCTTTAACCACTTATATCCCGAAGTGCCCGTCGTTCTACCAATTGCCTCAAGAAACTGACTACGCACAAAATAAATGGGTGCGCCAGCGGCTTGTCCCTGAGCTAAACGAATGGCATGCAAAAATACATCATTGTCTGCCATATCCAACTGCTCACCCGTGTAAAAGAGGGTCAAATCGTTGCGACTGGCAAGGCGCGTTTTTACGTATTTAGGGCGACTCAGATTAGATTTTCCCCCCGCAGCTACCGACATAAACAAGCTAGATCTTGTCCATTTATGTGGCATTGCGGATTTATCTTGCGGAAACAGCGGGAGCTGCAAAGGTATTTGAGGAGGAGTGTTAGGGATTTGTTGTTCTTGTTCGCGTTGAAGAGCTGCAGCAAGACTCTGTTGTTTTGATTTTTCAGTCTTCAGTTTATGCGTATTTTTTTTCGCAATGGCTGCAACCCGAGCTGCCAAGCCCCCGTGCTTTACAGAGCTCTCATCCTTCATTTAGAAACCTTGGCTTCAATATCGGAGTCTACGACCTAATTTTCATTCTTCATCCACAGCATCAAAGTCGACACCACCCGACTCAAGAATGCGTAAACCTGCAACAATAAAAGCAGCTTCAATAGCATCAAGCGTCACACGACGGGGAGCACTCTTCCCGGTTTCAAAGTCACTGATCGCTCGTTTAGAGGCTCCAGAAGCTTCAGCCAAATCGGTTTGGGTCCAGTTTAAAAGCATGCGGGCGGCAGCACATTGTCTAGCGGTGATGTATTTACGTTCAATCATTGAGGTACTTACTGTGTTATTAAGTGCGGTTCAGCACTTAAAGTTTAAATTCTATACTCAGTCATGCCAAGAGGTATTAGGCAAGGTTTTGGTGATTTTAAAGTGATAAATGAAATGCGTAAACGCTTTTGAAAACACGTTGTTGGGGGTGAAATGTGATGGGTTTTTCTCAGCTATGCCAATCATCCTATCAGAAAGCCACGTTAGTTGTTTCACGCATTTTGCCTAAGCTAAAGGATGCTACAAAAGCTAAGCCTAAAGAAGATGAGCCGTTGCAGTCTCAGTTAAAAGCCTTGGTCGTTGAGCGCTCAACTGTTAGTCCATGAGCTGGTTAAGGCAGAGGGACTGGTGGTGAACAGAAAACGCACCTATCGAATCTATACTGAGGAAGGATTAAAGGTTCGGATCAAGAGGCACAAAAAGCCTCTATAACCAAGTAAGACCGCATAGTGCGTTGAGTATGCAAGACAAGCCACACTCCATACTTAAATCTCTTTCTTAGCGGTTTTGTAGTGGATCATTACAGGCTTACAGAGGATCTCAACCTCTGATCTTAGAAACGCCCAATTTACAGCAAACTCTAGGCAAGGTTCTCATGTGCATTGAGTACACAATGTGCATTAGGTGCACTCGGAATACGATAAAACTTTATTTCAAAATGGCTTGGAAAATAGGATTGGCCTCGGAAGACAGTACTTAGTTAAAGCTATAAAAAAGGTGCTCAAAGTGTCCAATATCAAAATAAAATGTTTATCTCATACTCCACTCAGGGGGTTAAATGATCCTGGGTCGCATGTTGTAGCAGAAGTAGATAGTGTTATTGCAAAAGCACGTGCCGAGGTTGAGCATTTTGACCCTGAGCTAATTGTGATTTTTGCACCTGATCATTATAACGGATTATTTTACGATCTAATGCCACCCTTTGTTATTGCAACGGCAGCAGATTCTGTAGGCGATTATAAAACGCTGCTTGGGGCGCTGTCTGTTCCCAAAGAATTGGCTTTGGAAATGGCGCGCTTTATATTAGATAAAGATTTAGATATTGCCATCTCTCATCGCTTACAAGTGGATCACGGTTGTACTCAAACACTGGAGGAAATGACCGGTAGTTTAACAAAGTATCCCGTGATTCCAATTATTATCAACTCAGTAGCTCCACCTTTTGGCCCATATCGGCGTATTCGTAAGTTGGGTGAAGCAGTAGGCCAATTTTTGGCTCAGTTAAATAAACGTGTTCTAATCCTTGGAACGGGCGGTCTTTCCCACGAGCCTCCTGTACCTTTGTTATCCGGTGCTCCGGATGATATTGCTAACTTTTTAATTGCTGGCCGTAATCCAACACCTGAAGCAAGAGCAGCGCGACAAGCCCGCACTATTGCGGCTGGTAAAATTTACGGGACATCAGAGTCTAATTTAACTCCGTTAAATACAGACTGGGATCAGTATTTTATGGATTTACTGGTTCAAGGTCAGTTGGATGAAATTGATGATTTCAAAATAGAAGAAATTTCAAAAACAGCGGGGCGCTCAACCCATGAAATTCGTACTTGGGTTGCCACATTCTCTGCATTAGCTGCTGTTAAAAAACCTTATTCCGCCCGCCAAGATTATTACAGACCCATTAATGAATGGATTGCTGGGTACGGTGTACTGAGTGCTGAATAACTGAGTCCTTGGCTGGTTTTAATAAATATAACAATGCGTTTTGCGCAGAGGTTTTGAAGATGAGCAATCTGAATCTGAATATTCAAACACCCATTGAACATCAAGCACCCACAGAGGCTGAGTTAGTTGCTCGTGCGGAAGCTATGATTCCTTGGCTGCGTGAAAAAGCTGATGCGGTTGAACAAGCACGTATGGTTCCGCATGACAGTATTCAAGCCTTTAAAGAAGCGGGTTTTTTTAAAATTTTACAGCCTAAGCGTTGGGGCGGTTATGAGATGAGCCCCAATGTACTGAATAAAGTATTAATGGAGCTGGCTCGTGGCTGCCCTTCCAGTGCTTGGAATGTCATGGTACTGGGTGTGCATCCGTTTGAAGTAGGTTTGCTGGACTCCCGCTGCGGAGATGAATTGTGGGGCATAGATAATACGACCTTGGTGTCTTCTTCCTATGCGCCTTTTGGTACCGTCACTGCGGTAGAAGGTGGCTATCGCTTAAATGGCGAATGGTTGACCTCCAGTGGCTGCGATCACGCGGCCGGAGGCGCTTTTGTCGGCGGACGAGTTTCCGAGCATGGGGAAGTTGTTTTCCGGTCATTCTGGATTAAGGCGGAAGACTTTGAAATTGTAGACGACTGGTTTGTGGTGGGGTTGGCGGGTACAGGCAGTAAGAAGCTGGTCATTAAAGACGTATTTATTCCCAGCTATCGCAGCCATGTTATCGGTGCCTACGATGAAGGCTCACATGGTCAGGTCAATAATCTGTACAAAATGCCCTTTTTCTATGTGTTTTATGCTGCTGTTTCTTCCGTGATTGTGGGCATGGCACGGGGCATGGTGGATCTCTACATTGAGCACATGATGCCACGCCAAAACATCAATCAGGCGATTGGCTCCGCTACGCAAGACCCCTTCATTAAGAACCGTTTGGGCGAGGCTTCAGCCAAAATTTTGGGCGCGGCTGCCCGCATTTTGCAAAATACCGACGAGGCATGGAGTTTCACCTCAAAGGGTAAATTGGTGCCTTTAGAGGTGCGTGTCCGTCACTTTGCCACTAACCAGTTCACCGGAGGGGAGTGCTTTGATGCGGCTCATATGCTGTTCAAAAAGACTTCTACCCGTGGCATTTGGGTAAGCAGCCCACTGCAACGCCAAATGCGCGACATCTTGGTAGGTGCAAACCACATCACCCAGAATCAAGACAACATCGGCGATCTGTTGGGTGGCCAGTTGTTGGGTAATCCCTTGCCTGCTGCTAACCCCTTCGGTGTGAAGGTTTAAGCCGGTCTTCTCAAAGCATCCACGGGTTAGGTTTGGGAGTAAAGAACATGACAAAAGACATCAATCAGCTGCTGGATTGGGCCCCCAACGGTCACTTGGCATCAATCCCCATGGTTAGCGCCGACGACCATCGTTATGGCATGCGTAACTTCGCTGTTGGGGTGAGCATCATCACGACCCAGGATGAAGAAGAGCGCTCGGGCTTGACTGCAACAGCCGTGTGCTCTGTGACCGCAGATCCACCCCGGTTGGTGGTATTTGTGAACAAGAAAGTAGCCGCCAGCCAATCCATTCTGAACAGTGGTGCTCTGTGTGTGAATGTCCTCTCCAGCGAGCAAGAGCACCAAGCCAAGGTCTTTGCTGGCATGGTTGAGGGCGTTCATGGTGAGGAGCGCTTTGAGCACGGCCAATGGCGCACTTTGACAACAGGTGTTCCGGTATTGGACGGCGCTTTAACCAACTTCGATTGTCGGGTGGTGAAGGTCTTCGATGAAAGCACCCATCATGCGTTTTTGTGTGAGGTTTTGGCCACCAGCGAACACGGTGGCGAGCCCTTGGTTTATATGAACGGTGCCTTCCGGCGCATTGCGGCCGCTTAATTTCCGCTGTTAAGCCTATAGACCCTCTGGTGTGCGTCAAGTCGTGCTCCAGAGGGTTTTTGTCCATCCGGATTTTAGAACAAGAAAGGAACAAACCATGACAGCCCAAACCCACAGTCTGACAGAGGCCGCCACCAGCCGTTTGGTACGCATCCGAGAAGCCGATTTAGATTTACAACTGCATTACAACGATATGGGCGAAGGCCCAGAAACCATTGTCATGCTGCACGGTTCTGGGCCTGGAGCCAGTGGCTGGGCTAACTTCAACCGTAACCTTGAGCCCTTGGTAAATGCGGGTTACCGAGTCATTTTGATGGATTGCCCCGGTTGGAGTAAAAGCGATCCCATCGTGTGTAGCGGATCGCGCTCAGATCTGAATGCCAACGCCCTCAAAGGCCTATTGAACGCCTTGAATTTAGAGCAGGTGCATTTGATCGGGAACTCCATGGGAGCCCACAGTGCGGTTGCCTTTGCCTTAGCGAATCCGCAACGCATCGGCAAGCTTGTGCTGATGGGGGGCGGAACTGGCGGCCCCAGTCAGTTTGTTCCTATGCCGACGGAGGGCATCAAGCTGCTTCAGGGTTTGTATCGTGATCCCACGATCAATAACCTCAAGCAGATGATGAAGGTATTTGTGTTTGACAGCAGCAGTTTGACGGAGGAGTTGTTCCAAACCCGCCTCGACAACATGCTCAGTCAACAAAAGCACTTGGACAATTTTGTGAAAAGCTTAGCCGCCAATCCTAAGCAATTCACCGATTATGGCCCACGTTTGGGCGAAATTGCTGCGCCAGCTTTGATTATTTGGGGGCGTGATGACCGTTTTGTCCCTATGGATGTAGGGTTGCGTTTGCTCTGGGGGATGCAAAACGCCGAACTGCACATTTTCAATCGCTGCGGCCATTGGGCTCAGTGGGAACATGCGGATAAGTTCAACCGTATGGTATTGGACTTCTTCCAGCACTGATTCCTGAATGTGTGGGGAGGATGCTGTTTGATAAAAACAGCATCCTCATAATCCCACCAGCTCGCGTACCAATCCCCGAAAAAACTGATTACTCATTGATGTATCTGCTGTGCGCCATGCCATCAATAAGGTGGTACTGGGTGGTGCTTCATCTTCCAGATGGCGTGTAGCAATGTTGCGAAAGAGCATCTGTTCAGCGTAATCAGGCAACAGTGATACCCCTCCTCCCATGCTGATGAGCGTCAGCAAGGTCAGCACGTTGTGCACCTCTTGAGTAACCCGTACATCCAAATGATGGCGCTGAAGCCAATCTTGGATGCTGTTGTACAAAGACTGCCCCGCTTGTTGAGCATTGATCTGGATAAAGTCGGTATCCATGAGGTGTTCCGGGAGAATCCGTTGACACTGGCTTAGTGGATGATCAGCCGGCATCACCAACACCAAAGGTTCAGTCATGATAGCCTCACTACTGAGGTCGGGATGCTCTATGGGGGGACGTAAAAAAGCGACATCAATCGTTTTTTTGACTAAGGCTTTGATCTGCTCAGCGGTGGTTAAACTGTGAAAATTTAATTCAAGATTGGGATATTGCGCCCGCATGGTAGGTAGCACATGGGGGAAGATTTTAATCTCAGCACTGGGTACAAAACCGATACTGAACTGTGAGGCATTAAGCTGTGCTGCTTGTCGTGCCAAGAGTATAGCCCGCTCCGCCTGAGCCAGCACCAAGCGGGCTTCATTAAGAAATACCGTCCCGGCAGGCGTGAGCTCAACCCGCCGTTTAGAGCGGGTCAATAGGCTTGTACCCAACTCATCTTCAAGATCTTTAATCTGCTGGCTTAACGAAGGTTGTGCCGTATGTAGGCGCTCAGCCGCCCGTGTGAAATTCAGCGTTTCCGCCACGGCGATGAAGTAGCGTAGATGCCTAAGTTCCATGATTAAGACGTTATTCCTATTACTGTGACAGTTAATAAGTATTTCACTTATGGCCCCTGATCTTCCATCGTGTGTCCACGCTAATAACAATCACAAGAAGGAAATCCAATGGACGATAAACTTCAGGTTCGCCCGATGGTTGATGCCAAAAATGGGCAAGTTACCCCCGAGATCTACACCGATGAGGCCATTTACCAGTTGGAACTGGAACGGGTGTTTGGTCGTAGCTGGTTGTTTCTGGCCCATGAAAGCCTGATCCCTAAAGCCGGTGATTTCTTTACCACCTTTATGGGCGAAGACCCGGTTGTGGTGGTACGCCAGAAAGACGGCAGCGTCGAAGCCTACCTAAACCAGTGTCGTCACCGGGGCATGCGTCTGTGCCATGCCGACAGCGGTAATACCAAAGCCTTTACCTGTGCTTATCACGGTTGGGCCTTTGGCTTGGACGGCGGTTTGACCTCCGTGCCGCTGGAAGAAGAGGCCTACCGTAATAAGCTCGATAAATCCCGTTGGGGACTGACCCGCGTACCACGCATCACCCTGTACAAAGGCTTGGTGTTTGGTAACTGGGATGCCAACGCGCCCGCCCTAGAGGATTACATGGGTGACATGGCCTGGTATCTGGACGGCTTCCTTGATCGTCGGGAAGGCGGTACCGAAGTGGTCGGCGGTATCCATAAGTGGACCATCGAATGTAACTGGAAGCTGGCCGCCGAACAGTTCTGTAGCGACCAGTACCACGCACCCTATACCCATGCTTCGGCGGTACAGGTGCTGCAAGCCAGCCCCGCCAACAAGGCCGACGGTAAGCCGCTGGGTGAGGGACAAACGCCACGTCCCGTATGGGCCGATGCCTTGGGTGGGGTGCAGTTTTCCGGTAATGGCCATGGCAGTGCCTTCTTCTTCACCGAAAAACCCGATGCCAACGTTTGGGTTGATGGGGAAGTTTCTAGTTACTTCCGCGACACCTACCCAGAAGCCGAACAACGGCTTGGCAAAGTCCGTGCCCTGCGTCTGGCGGGACACAACACCCTTTTCCCCACGCTGTCTTGGCTCAATGGCACGCAAACCTTGCGTATTTGGCACCCCAAAGGGCCGAACAAAATTGAGGTTTGGGCCTTCTGTATTTGCGACCGCGATGCGCCGGTTGAGGTTAAAGATGCCTTGATCCGCAGCCATGCCCGCGCCTTCGGCCCTGCTGGATTCTTGGAGCAAGACGATTCGGAAAACTGGGTCGAAGTCCAAAAAGTCCTGCGCGGTTACAAGGCCCGCCAAGCTGAGTTTTGCATCCAGATGGGGATGGGCTTTGAAGAACGCCGCCAAGACGGTATTCCCGGGCTGACCAACTACACCTTTGCCGAAACTGCTGCACGGGGCTTTTACCAGCACTGGGCCAACATGATGTCGGCTGAAAACTGGAGTGAAATCAACGATCTGTCGGCTGCTGACCAGCAGGAAGGAGTGTAATCATGAGCGAACAAGCCACTGTACTAGAACCACTACGCCCCACAGCACAGCCCTCAGTCATTGCCCCTCAGGCCCTGCACTACGAAATTGAGCAGTTCCTGTATCTGGAGGCCGCCTTGCTGGATGAATGGCGCTTTCGGGAATGGTTAGAGTTGATTGCAGACGACATTAGTTACGTGCTGCTCACCAACACCCAAGCCTTGACCCGTGATCGCCGTCGCAGCGTTCAGCCACCGCTGACCTACATTTTTAACGAGGATAAATTCCAGTTAGAACGTCGGGTCGCGCGTTTGGAAACCGGCATGGCCTGGTCAGAAGAGCCGCCCTCCCGCACACGGCATTTTGTCAGCAACGTGCGCATCCTTAAGCACGATGCCCAGACGGTGGAGCTGAGCTGCAACTACCTGATCCACCGCGCCAGTAAGCAACAAGACATTTACAGCTTTGTCGGCACCTGCCAAGACAAGCTGCGCCGTACCTCCAATGGTGCGGGCTGGGAAGTCTATAGCCGCGAATTGGCTTTAGATGAGTTTGTGCTGCAAGCGCCCAACATCAGCATCCTGTTCTGATCATGGCCCGCGTTCATGTGTGCTCAGTGACTGAGCTGCCCTCCGGAGAAAGCCTCCGGGTGGACACCCAACCGGCGGTAGCACTCTTTCATGTCGGAGAGGATTTTTACGCGGTGGCCGATTTGTGTACCCATGCTACGGCTTCAATCTCGGAAGGATATCTGGACGACCACGACAGTACCGTTGAGTGCCCCATCCACACCGCCCGTTTTTGCTTAAAAACGGGGGCGGCTCTCTGCCAACCGGCCACTGAACCACTACAGACCTTTCCGGTAGTGGTTGAGGACGGGGAAATTTACTTGGATATGCCCGAGGAGGCCGCCTGATGACTTGGCTACAAGGGGAATCCTGCTTAATCACTGGCGGCGGTTCTGGATTAGGGCGAGCCATTGTCGAACGCTTTCTTGAGGAAGGCGCTCAGGTGGGCGTGTTGGAGCGCTCACCGGAGAAGGTTCAGCAGTTACAGGCTGACTTTGGAACGGCGGTGGTGGCTGTCACAGGTGATGTGACAGACCCAGACGCTAACCGGCGCGCCGTGGCGGCGATGCAGGAGCGCTTTGGCAAACTGGATTGCTTCATCGGTAATGCGGCGCTTTGGGATCATGGCGCAACCCTGGTTGGCACCGACATGGAGGCCTTAAACCAAGGCTTTGAGGAGCTCTTTGCCATCAACGTCAAGGGCTGTTTGTTGGGTGCTAAAGCGGCGGCTCCCGCCCTGTTGTCCAGTCAAGGCTCGATGATTTTCACCCTTTCTAACTCGGCGTTTTATCCGGGCGGCGGCGGGCCTTTATACACTGCCTCCAAACACGCGGTGTTGGGCTTAATGCGGGAGCTGGCTTACGAGCTGGCCCCCAAAGTACGGGTAAATGCGGTAGGCCCCAGCGGCATGGCCAGTGATTTACGCGGCCCCAGCGCCTTAGGTCAGCAGGACATGGCCATTATGGATTCCCGAAGTCCGGAGGCCATTCGGGCTATTTTGCCCCTACAGGTTTTTCCTGATCCGGCGGATTTTGTCGGCCCCTTTGTGCTTTTGGCCTCACGGGCCAACAACAGAACCCTCAGTGGCGTAGTGATCAATGCCGATTGCGGTTTAGGCATTCGAGGCATTCGCCATGTAGCGGGCGGCTTAACGCTGTAACAGCAGCTTTTACTGTCTTTGAGGACACAACCATGACTCAAAAAACCTCTAAAGAGTGCTACATCGTGGTGGGTGCCGGTCAGGCCGGAGCCGTTGCCGTGTCGAGTCTTCGTGAGTCGGGATTTGGGGGGCGTATCCTTCTGGTGGGAGATGAACCGCACCTTCCTTACGAGCGCCCTCCTTTATCAAAAGAAGTATTACTGACCCCGGCAACGGCCAAACCCACGATTTTCGACAGTGCCTTCTACTCCAGCCAAAATATTGAGTGTCGCTTTGGTATTCCAGCAACCCATATCGATATTCATACCCATATGTTGGAACTGGCCTCGGGTGAGCAGATTCACTTCGACAAACTGCTTTTGGCCACTGGCGCACGGGCCAGACCCTACCCCCTGTTGGATGCCTTAGGTAAGGATGCGCTGCAATTGCGCTCCATGAAAGACGCTCAAGCTTTGGCGAAGCGGATACAACCGGGGGCACGCATACTGGTTGTGGGTGGCGGCGTGATTGGCCTTGAAGTGGCGGCCAGTGCGCGTACTTTGGGCGCTGAAGTCACCCTGTTAGAACGTGGTGATCGCCTGATGGCGCGGGCGGCTCCCGTACATTTGGCTCAAGCCTTATTAGAGTTGCACCGCGATCAGGGCGTGCGCTGTGTTTTTGACGTTGATCTGGTCAAGGCCGATCATGCCGCCAACGGTTCTGTACAGTTGCACAGCCAAAACGGAGAGGTCTTTGTCGGCGATTTGGTGGTGTACGGCATCGGTGTGCATCTGAATGTTGAACTGGCTCAAGCCTCAGGCCTGAAGGTTGAAGACGGCATTCTGATTGATGAATACGGTATGACTTCGGCACCCGGTATTTATGCGGCAGGGGATGTGGCTCGCCAGTGGCAGCCACAGCTGGGCCGTTACATACGGCAAGAGACTTGGAGTAATGCCCAAAATCAGGCGCAATCGGTGGTGCGATCCATGTTGACCGGCTTGCCCTGTGATCCGGATTTGCCTTGGTACTGGACGGATCAATACGGCAGCAACATTCAGGTAGCCGGTAGCATAGAGGTCGATGAGTGGGTAACGCGCGGTAACCGGCCCGATCGTTACACCCAATTTGGCTTACGTGATGGCTGCGTTGTGGGCGCTATTACCTTTAACAACGGTAAAGAAATGCGCCCCGCAAAACAGTTGATTTCAGTAGCGGCTGAGCTGTCGAATCCTGAACTATTGCTAGATCCTAAACAAGATCTGCGAAAGCTGGTTGTTCAGAGCGCATTAGCCGCTTAACTAAAGCTACACCCAATCCATAAAATGGGTTGGGTGTCATGATGATTAATAAAGGTCAGATTCACAAATATCTTGTTCTAACCTTGCAACCATAGCTTGCATACTGGGTAAGTATTTTTTAGCAGCATCTTCTGTAGCCATTGCTTTGGCGACATAAATCAGATTTAAACAGCCCATCACTTGCTCATGGTGTTTTATGGGCAGTGCAATCGCCGAAATTTTAGGTTCCTCCTGCCAATAATTTTTATTTTCTGCATACCCCTGCCGTCTGGTTCTATTAATTATTCCTTCAATAAAGGTAGGGTTTTTCGCAAGCTCTGATTGGGCATCATTACGGGAGGCCAGTATTTTTAATATTTTTTCACGTTCTGAATCAGGACAGTGAGCAATATAGGCTCTTCCGGCTGCGGTAATTAACATGGGTAATCTTCTTCCAACCATAGAGCGGTGGAAGGATAATCGACTGAATCTATGCGTTGTTTCTCGAACAACCATGGCATCAATGTCTAGAGTACAAATATCGGTGGGCCAAACTACCTTTTGCAATAAATCTCCAAGTAATGGTGCAGCCAATCCGGCAATCCACTGTTCATCACGAAAGCCTTCACTAAGCTCCCGCACTTTAATGCTGAGTTTAAATCGGTCATCAGAGGCGCTGCGATAAACATAACCCTCGTCTTGAAGTGTTTCCAAAATACGGCGCACGGTTGTTCGATGAATACCTGTAATACCGGATAACTCGGATGCTGTTGCTCCGCCATCCAGTCTATTTAGGGCATTTAGAAGCTGTATCCCTCTGATTAATCCGCGTACTTTTTTATATTCAGTTTGATTTTGCTCAATCATTATTTTAGCTCTTATTTTCTTGTGCATCAGGTGCACATCAAAGACTATTTTTGTTGTTTTGGGTACAGAGTGCAATCTAAAATCAAAGAAAGCACTAAAGGAGTATTTATATAATACTGTATTAATCCGCACTTTTTAAAAACGACAACTAAACTAGCGAGCTAATAAATTTATGTCAAACAAGCTAGCCTTAGAGAAAGCAGCTGAACTATTACGCACAGCAGAATTATCTAATGAACCATGTGCTCCAATCCGTTCTATTATTAGCGAGCATGATACAGAAAGTGCGTACGCTATTCAGCGCTTAAATATTGCTTACTCTTGTAACCAAGGGCGAAGAGTGGTAGGCAAAAAGATTGGATTAACGAATCTTAAAGTTCAGAAACAACTAGGTGTCGATCAACCCGATTTTGGGACTTTATTTGCTGATATGTCCTATGGGGACAATGAGCAAATTCCATTTAGCCGTATATTACAACCAAAGATTGAGGCAGAAATTGCCTTAATCCTCAATAAAGACTTACCCCATCCCGACACCACACTTCCTGAATTAATGGAAGCGGTGGCTTGGGTGCTTCCCGCTTTAGAAGTAGTGGGCAGTCGAATTCAAGCCTGGGATATTCGCTTCGTCGATACCGTAGCGGATAACGCCTCCAGTGGCTGCTTTGTATTAGGAGGGCCAGTCCAACACTTAGCAGGATTGGACTTAGCGCGGGCCAGCATGCGTATGACGCGCAACGCTGAGGAAGTTTCCCAAGGCAGCGGTATGGAGTGCCTAGGCCACCCACTGAATGCAGCCATGTGGTTAGCGCGCACTATGGCGCGTTTGGGCGACCCCTTAAAAGCCGGCGACTTAATTCTAACGGGCGCATTAGGCCCCATGGTGAATGTCGCTCCCGGTGATCGCTTTGACGCAGAAATCGAAGGAATTGGACGGGTGAGTGTGGAGTTTAGCCCTCACTAACCCCTCATGTGGCGTGCATAAGAGGCAACAATAACGATGAAAAACAAGCTCAAGGTAGCCATTATCGGTTCGGGTAACATCGGCACCGATCTGATGATTAAGATCATGCGTCACGGACAGTTTTTGGAAATGGGGGCCTTTGTCGGCATTGATCCCGCGTCCGATGGTTTAGCGCGCGCCGCCCGTTTGGGGGTGGCCACAACAGCAGAGGGTGTAGAAGGGCTTACCCGCTTGCCGGTGTTTTCAGAAATTGACGTGATTTTTGATGCCACTTCTGCGAGTGCACACCTGAAAAACGAAGTGTTTTTGCGCGGACTGAAACCCGATCTGCGGATTATCGACCTTACCCCGGCCGCTATTGGGCCGTATTGCGTTCCGGTGGTGAACCTAGAGGCCAACCTTCAGGCCAAAAACCTGAATATGGTGACCTGCGGAGGCCAAGCCACCATTCCTATGGTCGCGGCGGTATCGCGGATTGCGCGCGTGCACTACGCGGAAATTGTGGCTTCGATTTCCAGTAAATCCGCGGGGCCGGGCACACGGGCCAATATCGATGAGTTCACCGAAACCACCTCCAAAGCCATCGAGGTGATTGGCGGGGCTCAGAAAGGCAAAGCCATCATCGTACTCAATCCGGCAGAACCGCCGTTGATCATGCGCGATACCGTGTACGTCCTTTCAGATTTGGCCGATCAAGCTCAGGTTGAAGCCTCCATCGACGAAATGGCCAAGGCTGTGCAGAGCTACGTACCGGGTTATCGCCTGAAGCAACGGGTTCAGTTTGATGTGATCTCTGGCGAAGCACCCTTGAATATCCCCGGATTGGGCTACTTGAGTGGACTGAAAACCTCCATTTTCCTAGAGGTTGAAGGGGCAGCTCATTACCTACCGGCCTATGCCGGAAACCTCGACATCATGACCTCCGCTGCGCTGGCTACTGCCGAGCGTATGGCCCAATCTCTGCTCGCTTAAGGAGTCGCCCATGACCTTCAAGCCCGGAAAGAAACTCTACATCTCCGATGTCACCCTGCGCGACGGTAGCCATGCCATTCGCCATCAATACTCCATCAAACAGGTACAGGACATTGCCCGCGCTTTGGACAAAGCCAAGGTAGACTCTATTGAAGTGGCCCACGGGGATGGTCTACAGGGTTCCAGCTTCAACTATGGCTTTGGTGCCCATACCGATCTGGAATGGATTGAGGCCGTAGCCGAAGTCATCAGTCACGCGCAGATTGCGACCCTCTTGTTGCCCGGTATTGGCACAGTTCACGATCTGGATAACGCCTATAAAGCCGGCGCCCGCATTGTGCGGGTAGCTACCCATTGCACCGAGGCCGATGTCTCCCGTCAGCACATTGAACATGCGCGCAAGCTGGGCATGGACACTGTGGGCTTTTTGATGATGAGCCACATGACGACCCCGCAGAACCTAGCCGTTGAAGCTAAGAAGATGGAAAGCTACGGCGCCACCTGCATTTATGTGGTGGACTCGGGGGGCGCCATGAGCATGCACGACATCCGCGATCGTTTCCGTGCGGTTAAGGATGTACTGGATTCCGCGACGCAAACCGGCATGCATGCCCACCACAACCTAAGCCTTGGTGTGGCCAACTCCATTGTCGCCGTGGAAGAGGGCTGTGACCGTATCGACGCTAGTCTGGCCGGTATGGGTGCCGGAGCCGGTAATGCGCCTTTAGAAGTCTTTATTGCCGCTGCCGAGCGTTTGGGTTGGGAGCACGGTACTGACCTCTACACCCTAATGGATGCAGCCGACGACATCGTGCGTCCGTTGCAAGATCGCCCTGTGCGCGTGGATCGGGAAACCCTGGCTTTAGGTTATGCCGGTGTGTACTCCAGCTTCCTGCGCCATTCCGAAGTGGCTGCTCATAAATACGGCCTCAAAACCGTGGATATTCTGGTCGAACTGGGTCGTCGTCGCATGGTCGGCGGGCAGGAAGACATGATCGTCGACGTAGCTCTGGATCTGCTGAAGCCCTGATTTACCCCACAACCAACCCCCTGATGTTGTACCGACAAAAACAATCAAAGGTACTGTTGTTATGAACCCTGTTGCTGAATCTTTAGAAGCGGCACCGCCCGCACAAGCTATTCGAACCAAAACCACCATTGGTTTGTGCTTCATTGTCGCGCTGCTGGAGGGTCTAGATCTACAAGCTCCCGGCATTGCAGGTCCAGGTATGGCTGCGGCCTTCCAGCTAGACAAAGCCTGGATGGGCTGGATTTTTGGAGCTGGCATTCTCGGCTTATTGCCGGGCGCCTTGGTCGGAGGCCGATTGGCTGATCGCATTGGCCGCAAATGGGTGCTGATCGCCGCCGTCATTTTGTTTGGTGTGTTCTCTATCGCCACCGCCTACGCTTGGGATGCGATAAGCCTACTGGTTGCCCGCTTTATGACCGGGGTAGGTCTGGGAGCGGCCTTGCCTAACTTAATCGCCCTTTCCTCAGAGGCGGCGGGCCCACGCCATCGGGGCTTGGCTGTAAGCCTGATGTATTGCGGCGTTCCGCTTGGAGCCTCATTAGCAGCCCTCATTGGTTTAGGGGGCTTTGAAACGGGTTGGAAAACCGTGTTCTTCGTGGGCGGTATTGCTCCTCTGTTGGTCGCGCCCTTATTGGCATTCTGGCTACCCGAATCGGCTGCATTCCGGGAGCGTCAGCAACAACGGGCTCAGGGTGAGAATGCAATAGCTCCACCCAGCCTCTGGCAAGGCTTGTTTAAAGAAGGCTCGGCTGTTCCCACATTGCTGCTGTGGGTGGCTTACTTCTTCACCCTCATGGTGGTGTACATGCTGATTAACTGGCTGCCGTCTTTGATCATTGGTCAGGGATTTGCGGCAAATCAGGCCAACTTAGTCATGTTCTCCCTGCAAATAGGCGCCACTCTGGGCACCCTGGCCTTGGGGGCTTTGATGGATCGCCTGCATCCTATGCTCATGACCGTTTTGACCTACTTAGGAATTTTAGCCGCTTTAATGGCACTGGGAGCTGCTGCCAACTTCAACAGTATGCTGGGGGCAGGATTTATTGCCGGATTCTTTGCTGTTGGCGGCCAACTGGTTCTCTATGCGTTAGCTCCTCTCTTCTATCAGACAGAGGTTCGGGCTTCAGGGGTGGGTTCAGCCGTTGCAGTTGGACGCTTAGGAGCCATGACAGGCCCCTTAGTGGCAGGCCACATGCTGGCTACAGGAGCAGGGGCAGCAGGCGTTATGCTCGCTTCAGCTCCGGGGATTTTGCTGGCAGCCTGCGCTATGTCTTATCTTCTACTACAGCGTCGCCGACAAGATTTGGCGCTGAACTAAGCCTCATAAACTAGGCGCTTTGAGCGCCTAGTTTATCTTATACCACCCCAAAACATTTAGATCTAAACAACGCCCCTTAACCTTTTTGTGGCTTGTTTATCGTTGTTATAAAAAACAAAAATAAAAACAGGTATCTCAATGCTGAACTCTAAAAAGATCACAGCAAGTGTTCTGCTGTTTTTGGCTACCGCGCCACAAAATTTAAAAGCCGCCGGATTTATTGAAGACAGTCATGGAACATTGATGTTTCGCAACTTTTACTTTGATCGAGACTATAAGGGAGAAACCAATGTTTCAGCGCGTCGAGAGTGGGCACAGGGGTTTATTTTAAATATAAAATCTGGATTTACAGAAGGGCCTGTGGGTTTTGGTTTAGATCTACAGGGCATGTGGGGCGTGAAGTTAGACTCCTCCCGTGATCGAACAGGTACTAATTTATTACCTGTTGATCGGCACAGCGGTAAAGCTCAAGATGAGTATGCAGAACTTGGCTTAACTGGAAAACTACGCTACTCACAAACCGAATTATATGTTGGTACAGTAGCCCCTCAACTACCTATTTTAATCAGTAGTCCAGCGAGATTACTTTGGCAAACCTTTAAAGGTGGTTATCTCCAATCAAAGGATATTCAAGGATTAACTCTGCACTCTGGCTACTTAAATAGAATGAATCAGCGTGATTCAACCAACTATCAAAAAATAACTATTGCCGCTCCCAATGGACGATTTAACGGTGCCGCCGAGTCGGATGAATTTATATTCTTTGGTGGAGATTACAAATATTCTCAAGATTTAACCTTGAGCTATTTTCATGCTCGATTAGATGAAATTTATCAACAGAATTATTTTTCCTTTATTCATCAGAAAAAGATTGGCCCCGGTGAGCTAAAAACGGAGATGCGTTACTTTATCAGTGATGAAGAAGGTGAGGGTAAAGCAGGCTCTGTAGACAATCAAAATCTGGGCTTGGCGTTTAGCTACAGCATGGGGCCGCATCGGTTAACGTTAAGTGGACACTTACTCAGTGGAGATACAGCGATGCCTTATATAGCCTCATCAGAACCTCATACCATTTCAGAGTATGCCCTAAGCTCAGAGTTTATTAACAATGATGAACATTATTGGAATGTGCGCTACGACTATAATTTTGCTGCTTTAGGTATTCCGGGTTTACGCACTATGTTTAGATTTATGAAGGGTACGAATATTAACCTTCCTGAGCGATTGGGTGGAAAAAATCAAAGCGAAACAGAACGAGATATAGAAATTGCTTATGCCCTTCAATCCGGGCCGCTCAAAGGATTAGCACTGCGCCTTAGAAATGCACGATACCAAAACAGTTTTGCGCCCAATGCCTCAACGAGAGATGACAATGAAACTCGAATTAACATTGATTACACTTGGAAAATTTGGTGATTTTTAGGATGAAAAGGATTTTATTATCATGAGTATCATTTTAAATAACCAACCTAAATATATCTTAGTGTTACTAGCAGCTTTAGTGGCAATAGCTCCCTTATCTATTGACATGTATTTACCAAGCTTGCCGCTCATAGCAGCCAATTTAAATGCTTCAGAACCACAAATACAGTTAACCATCAGCGCCTTCCTGGCCGGACTGACCGGAGGAATGCTTGTATATGGCCCTCTATCAGATCATTTTGGGAGAAGAAAATTATTGCTTATTGGAATAGTAGTTTATTTACTTGCTACAATGGGTTGTTTTATTGCTAGCAGTTCAGACTATCTTATCAAATTTAGATTTCTACAGGGTCTAGGAGCAGCCGCAACCTCTGTATTAGCACGAGCTATTGTTCGAGATATTTACCCCATCACCTCTGCCGCACGAATATTATCTATCATGCATGTGACAACCATGCTGACTATTTTAACAGCACCTGTGATTGGTGGATATCTAATACTAGCCTTTGGTTGGAGGATAGTATTTGGCGTATTACTTATATTTGGAGTTCTATGTTTTATATCCAGCTATATTTTTGTAGCGGAAACAAAAAACATTAATGAGCGGAGCCAGTCTATACTAAAAGCAATGCTTGGGTATATAGATGTATTACGCAGCTTACGCTCAATGAGTTATATTCTGTGTATGGGATTTTCGTTTGCGGGGATGTTTTCATTCATTGCGGCTTCTCCCTTTATCTATATAGAGTTTTTTCAGTTATCTCCTCAAGCGTACTCTTGGATATTTTTCATAAATGGTCTTGGAATTATTAGTGTAACCTTATTAAACTCAAAACTGGTTTTTAGATTTGGTTCTAAGAAAATGTTGCTAGCAGGGGCTGCTATTACACTTATATCAAGTATTGGGTTTTTTATCTGCATCGCTCTTGTACAGTATCCGCTATTTTTAGGCAGTGTCTTATCCTTCCTATCAATCAGTGTTACTGGCATGCTTGGAGCAAACTGTTTAGCTAATTTATTAACGGAGTTTAGAGAGCAATCTGGTGCTGCCGCTGGACTGGCCATTGCTGTGCAGTTTGGATTAGGTGCTTTATTTAGTGCATTAGTGAGTAGCCTTCAAGACGGAACACCAACACCCATGTATTGGATGATGGTTTTAACAGGTGTCTGCTGTAGTTTATTTGCTGGATGCAGCTTAATCGATAAAAAATAATTTACCACTGACAACTTTTAGAGACTACTTTGTATATCAGTTTATGCTCTTTTCCATTGGAATCTTTGTATATCATTTCTTCACTCAATGCTCCGCAGTCAAAATTTATTGAGTCCGAAGTCTTTATTAAAACAACGGAGGCTATATCAAGATCATCTCCATAGAAATAGGTGTGAGCTTCAGTAGCTTCTAAAGCATAAGCATTTATTCCTATAAAAACGAATGCTATAAAAAATATAATTTTTTGCATATTATCCCCAAAAGGCATCAGCTCAATCGCGGTTAATATACAAGCTAATTTTCAATTTATTAATGAACAAACAGTAAAAACACTTTGTTTTTTTGGTAAAACATAAATAAACGGATCATGAAAGGTAATCCTTCCCATCATCAAAGGGCCATAAAATAGAGGGTGAATGATTCACCCTCACGTGAGTAGCGGCCATCGGCGCGACGCATTGGATTGGATGCTATCTGATGCGGTGCATCCTTTTAGTTTTTCCGTGCGTTGTAGTACATGGGGAGCAAATTTTGAAGATCGCCTAATGCAGCAGTATTTGAATGGAGCAACAAATACCCATAGGTTAACTACTCAACGGCCAAGGCTTTTAACCGAGACCGCAACGGCTCACCCTTACCAAACTGTTACAAACCACCCTCGGTTAATTTTTCAGGGTTCAATAGTTGCTCTAATTCTTCGCGCTTAAGATCTGTGTTTTCTAAGGCTACTTCGATAATAGGGCGACCTTCACGGTAAGCTTGTTTAGCAATATCTGCAGCTTTCAAATATCCGATGAGAGGATTCAAAGCGGTGACTAAAATCGGATTACGATCTAAAGCTTCTTTGATTTTAGGCTGATTCACTTTAAAGCTAGCAATAGCGCGATCAGCCAACAAAAGACTAATGTTACTTAAGAGCTCAATACTGTTCAGTAGGTTGTAGGCAATAATCGGTAGCATGACGTTCAGTTCAAAGTTTCCTGACTGGCCTGCTATTGCAATGGTCGCATCGTTGCCTATGACCTGTGCCGAAACCATAGCGGTGGCTTCCGGGATAACGGGATTCACCTTGCCCGGCATAATAGATGAACCGGGTTGCAAGGCCTCCAGCTCGATTTCTGCCAAACCTGCTAGAGGGCCAGAATTCATCCAGCGTAGGTCATTAGCGATCTTCATCAAACTGACAGCAGTTGTTTTTAATTGACCGGATAGAGCTACTGCGGTGTCTTGAGATCCGATCAGCGCAAAGAAATTTTCTCCAGGGGTAAAGGAAATTCCGGTTACGCTCTGAAGCTCCTTGCAAAAATACTCAGAAAACTGTGGGTGAGCATTAATTCCTGTACCTACAGCGGTACCCCCCTGAGCGAGAGCCTGTAGGCTGGGTTGTAGAGCTTTAAGGTGCTGAATATTTGACTGAATTTGATGAGCCCAGCCATTCAATACTTGACTCATACGCACTGGCATCGCGTCCATCAAGTGGGTACGCCCTGTTTTCACATAGGGATGCACCTCCACCGATTTTTTGCGAATCACTTCAACTAGGTGTTCTAACGCCGGTAACAACTGTTCGCTCAGCTCAATGGCTGCACTGATGTGAATACAGGAGGGAATAATATCGTTGCTGCTTTGACCACAGTTGACGTGATCGTTTGGGTTGACTTTATCGTTAGAAATACGGCTCGCTAGCGTTGCGATTACCTCGTTGGCGTTCATGTTGGTACTGGTACCAGAACCCGTTTGAAATACGTCAACCGGAAAATGCTGCATAAAATCCCCTTCCAGTAGCTGCTGGCTCGCACCCACAATCGCTTGGCCTAACTCTGGAGCAAGCTGCTCAAGTTCGACGTTAGCTTTTGCAGCGGCAATTTTGGCCAGAATCAGTGCCTTGATAAAGGCCAAGGGCATGCGCAAGCCGGATACGGGGAAGTTACTTACCGCCCGCTGAGTTTGCGCTCCGTATAAGGCTTCGACTGGAACAGCCAATTCGCCCATACTGTCACGCTCTATTCTGCTGTTACTCATAGGGATTTCCTTCTGCTAGTTCCGTGGGGGATAAAGAGGGTTGTAGCCGTAAGGTACTCAGACGGTAACGCATTTGGTTGAGGCGATTTTGTCGTTCGGGGTTATTAGCCAGCCGCTGCAAGCTGTATAGGGGTTGCCATGCATGATCAAGACATAGGCTCCGCCAATGCCAAGGTAGGGCTCTGTCACAGGCCGTATCGAAAAATAAATTCAAGCTTTTGTACGACATATGCCAAGGGCTGACTTGACCTCGCTCGACAAGGCTAATGCCCAAACTCATAAAACAGTCGATTAAACGGGGTTCATTGGGCCTTAGGGCACAACGAATCATGAAGCCCTGCCAGTTCCAGCAATCAGGGCATGGTCTGTTGCACGATTTGAACATTGCTTCATCATCCTCACAGCTAAAACGCTATTAATCATTATTATCAAATAATAATCAATATCAAAAACAGCGAGGATCCTACCGCTCATCTAAGAACCTGTCACGATGTACTCATTGGTAGAGAGCGGGTAGGACTAAAAGAGCGAGCACAGTGGAGGACAAAATACCCCCAATCACAACGGTAGCCAGAAGTCGTTGCACTTTAGCTTCAGTTCCAGTCGCTAATGCGATAGGTACAAAGTCTAGGGAAGCCATACAGGAGGTAAACGGGTCAAAAAGCGTATAGAACTATATACAGATATTTTGGTAAAAATATATTACCTTATGAATAATACAAATTTAGTACTGTGTTTTAAAACAGATAAAACCACCAGAATAATACTGGTGAAGTTTGCTTCATAAACTTATGCCCTAGGCGGACAATGACAATAAGGCCAGTCAAAAAATACTTTAGGTACTATCAGGAAAATACACTTCTGCATTTTGAGTGAAATGATATATCGAGGTACTTTGTTTTTTAGGTGCACTCTTAAGCACTTCGATTCCAAACCATCGCCTCTACGATATTTAAGCGGTTTTAGGCCAGTCTTCCAAAGCAAACTAAGCAGTTTGGAGTGAAGGCTTTGGTCAAGCAAGATGAGCTGAAACCAACTAACACTGGATTAATCCAGTGTTAGCGGCATAGTAGCTCACTTTGAAAAAGCTTTTAAGCGCCTTGCAGGAATGGAAGTGCTACACGTCTGATCCTGCCGGTTAATGGTACCACCTCATTATTTGGAGTCGGTATCATGCGACCCGTTAACCCCATACCTTCGCTAACAAGCACTGCATCAGGAAGCAAACACAGGTTAGAAGGAGTGTCTAAATTTTTAGCGAGTACCGAAACCTCCCCTGTATTTAGATCACAGTGCAGCAAGCGGCCGCTAAAACGCTCAAAGCCGCCATGTACTGGTGCTCCGTCCCAGTCCAGTGTCAGTGGTTGTAGCAGTTGGTCGCATAATTCCAGTACCAGAATTGAGCCCTGCGGCGTTACGGCCAATCCCGTAGGCAATTGTAGATCAGTGATGACCGGCTCAATGCGTCCATCATCAGGCCAAACACGGATAACTTGGCCCGCATTTTTAATAAACTCAATGCCGGCTAAGCTGGGATCTTGGCGCATTTCTCCAGAGAAAAGCGTAATAAGGAGTGCATCAGTGGCGGGTTCGTACACTAAAACGACGGGGACAGCCTCTTGACCCTGCTCTAAATCAGGGAGTTTTACCAGTTCTTGCTCACCTCGCTCGAAGGTAAATTCCACGACTTGGTTGGTGTCAGGTTTAACTGACAACCAACTACGGCGTGTTGGGTGATAGCACAGAGCATTGAGGTTGCCTTCGCTATAAAACACAGGCTCTGGGGGGTTGTGTTGTAAATCCACTACTTTTGAGCCTTCGACATAGTCGGTCAGGCTGGCGAAACAGTGGCCGCCTAGGCAACTAATATCCGATAACCCCATGATTTCATCCCGCAGCATGCGCTGCTGCATATTCATGGAGCGGTATCCTTGCACTAAAATCTCAGGAGCCAAGTAGTGCGTACTAGAACCTTGGGCGGCCGGTTGTAGCTGGCTGATACGGCCACTAAAGGGAGTATCAGTATGGCCTGTGCCCGCCTCAATCAGCAGCAAGCTGCCATCAGCTTGTACGCTGATGCCCCTTGGATTGAGTAATCCATCAGCAATAATAGTGCTGGAACACAGAGCCTCGTGAGGCTGTGCGGGAATACGGATGTTTGTTAATTTCTGCATATATTGATCATCCTTTATCAAAATACTTACAAGGGCTGCCAAGGCGTATTAGTGAGATAAGCCTTAAGTAAGGCCCGTTGGCTGGGGGACATGGAGCGCACTACAGGCATATACAGAGTGGTTCCCTTATAAGCATCTGATGTTCGGGCAAGGATCGCTTGCCGAGCATTCCAAATAGCATCTTGCTGATTAAGAGGAATATAGCGCGACATAGCAGGGAAGGCTAAATAGTGGAAACGCAGCACATAGGGGTAAACTTGCTCCCAAGTAACCATACTACCTGCTGGAATTCCAAAATCAGTATTTGCATAACAACGGAAATTAGTAAAACCAGAAAAGCTTTCAACATCCCAAATAGAATAGGTCAAACAGGTATAACCCGCCTGTCCATAACTAGAGACTTTACGGGTAATAGGCACCTCAACAGAGGTTTGGCCCTGAATCAAATGGATAACTTTAGGGTGTTCAAGTAAATCCCAATATTCAGGTTTTTTATAGCTACCTGATGGAGAGGAGACTACAGTCATGAATGTATTATGAGGAATAGGGCCACCCAAGTAGCGTACCTGTAAGCTGAGAGATATCCCTTGAGGATAATCACTCATATAAAGGTTACGTTGATCGCAATAGATACGATAAGGGCATTCATATATATTGAGACTGGTCTCAGCAACAATTTCTGACCCCGTAATACAAATTGCAGACTCTTGTAGTAAATTAGTTTGCTCGGATGTTAATGAGATATCGACGATGCCACCATAAAGGTAATAGTCAGTTAGCACTGAACTATTAGAGTCCAAGGTGGTTATTAGCGTACTACCCGCATTGATGCTTAGATCGCCATAATTTATATTAGGTTCGATAGGGCTGGTAATGTCTGTACGTATTGGGCGAAAGTTTTCCTTAGGAATTAAGTTAACCATATCAATACTCAGACCACTGGGTATTAATTGGGCATAGCCAACACTGGATATATCTTTATTAACTAGCTGACGGCCTACGGGGCAAATTAATGGCTCATCAGCAAAGGCTGTTGCTAGAGTACCGATGACCCGCCCAATACTGGGATTTGGAGTGAACTGATTGGCTGCGTAATCATCATCCAGTTCTTGGGTCGTCATGGTAGGGCACATTTCGAACATTACAAAACGCACGACAATGCCCGTTGCTTCAGGTGCCTCGATAATATCTTTTAGGATGGGGCTGTTTTGGTTCCAGCTAACAATGCTGGTTAACGGAAAAGTAACCTGAAAGGTACCGCTAAATTTTGATGATCCGGGTGCATCAGACTCACCATTAAGCAAGCGTTGATTAACATCAAAACTGCTGGCCACCACATCACTGCGAATTAATAGTTGGGGGTTGCTGCTTGTACCTATTAATAAACCTCCAATGTAGATTTGTGTACTGGTACCGTTGGTAGGATCTAAATCCACCATCATCGGCCCAGAAACAGGGGGTTGGCCTGTTATAGGATCAGCCGAACCCAATAGATAAACGGGCTGCCCTACTAGATCACCCACAGTACTGATATTATTAGGACTACCCTGGGAGCTGACTAATACATTTTGCATGTCCACTACATGCTGTCCGTAATGATTCCAACCTCCAGCGGTATAATAATCACCCGTGGGGGCATTGATCATATTATTAAGTTGATCATCCGTATAACTCTGAGCTTCTTGGGCTACTTGGGAAATAGTTAAATCAAATAGTTGAAGTGTCTCATTCTCCGAGCCCACTGGAATGCTGGGTGAGTTATTAGGAACACTGACATCGGTGCGGATACCACCCCAAAAATTTAACCTTGATCCATTTAAGATGCTCATAGCTTATTGCTCGTCCTTGTTGTCTTTGAGAGTACTTGGGGATTTGGCAAATTTAAACAGATATGAATAGTCAGACCGATACACACTATTAACTGCTTGGGCCATAGAGTGACACTGCATACAGCTACTGTTGGGCTGGATATAACTTTCCATAGTTACATTCGCTGAGATTGCAGGAGTGGGCTGCCCTAAAGGATTGCTGGGATTATCGGGATACTTAGGTCTTTGCGTGGTAATTAGTTGGTAGTACTTGAGCAGAGTATTTTGCAAATCTTGCTGATACTGAGCATTCACCTCAGCGGTAGCAGTGATGATGGGCGTAGTACGATCCAAGGGGTTAGGAGTTTGAAAACTGGTACCTGCTTTGGGCGTACATATCAAATTTTTCCCTTGCTGCTGCCACGTGCAGGGCGATTGATTTAGGCTGTCTGCCGGAGCATTGGCATCAAAATAACTGTAATTAATGCCTACTTGGGGTTGATTACTCCATGTTCCATCGGGATTCTTAACCTTTGGTGGCACATTATCAACTTGCTCAAAAGTGGACCAAATCCACTGCGGATACCCCGGAGCCTTAACAATAATATGCATCCCTACCAGCCCAAGAGTTGCTTCAGTAGTATTACCAGTGGGTTGGCCTTGAGTATCAAATTGCGCTACCTGAGCCTGCATAGTTAGGTAACGGCTGGCATCATCTTGAGCAGTAAGAATACGCCAAGCGGTTTTAATTTCTGTAGCCTGATTTGGAAAATTGATATCCTTAGCTTTGCTGACAATATCAGCATTATAGAAGTTATTTTCTACAATGTAGTCATAAGAAGTTTGATTGGCTGCAATATCGTAGTAAGTGGGATTACCTCGTTGATCAATTAACCAACCTCCCACAGCCTGATCAATTGCACCCACCACCGAAGTATTCTTTAAGGCTGCGATATTAATTTGGCTCAGACTTCGAGTTTCCAGTGGAGAATTCCAAGGCCCCGGATTTTGGCCATTGGGTAAAAATATCTCATCCAGGGTTTTATAACTTTGCCAAACACTGGGCCCCGATGAGCCTAGAGGTTGGCTGCAATCCGGTTGACCTCGCTGACCAGTTTGAGCGGGCCAATTGAGGGCAACAAATACATTCCAACTATAGCGGTCAAAATCCTGTTGGCTGGCATCAGCCTCAGGAGCTGTTGCAGGTGGTTGGCAGGCTGTACTGACAGAACTGGACTGTTGAGGTTGTTCAAGAGCGATCGCAGACAAGCTGGTAGATAGTGCTAGAGCAAGCCCTGTTAAACGAAAGCGGTTATTCATAGTGGCACTCCTTGCCCGTTTAAGGATTAGTAGGCTGAAGATTGTTCCATTGGGGTTTAGCACCATTCGCCAAAGATTCCGGCGGGTTAAATAATTGGCAGGGTTCAGGGTTTATAGGGCATTTTTGAGCAACTAGATCCCATGTTTTAGCTGGATCTGGTTTTTCAATGCGGAAATTAACGTAGTTCTGGCTAACAATGGGTGCATTAGCAAGGGTGGTATCGCCCGAAAAATAGAAGGATTGCGGATGACGGAATAAGGATTGTTCTACACCAGAGCGGGTAGCCTGCTTATAAAAGGCATAACCGAATAGGATTGGCCCCTGGGGTGAAGCCACATCCAGAGCATAGGCTTGCACACTGCCTTGCAAATTCTGGCTACGCACAGGGCTATAGGGTAAATGCTGGATAAAGTCCTGTCGTGCTGGATGGTTCATTGGTGAAAATAGACAACACTCTGGCATGGTTTTGGGGCGATCTTTTTCATAAGTTAGAAAGTACGCCTTATTACCCAGTGAAATAAACGAGCAGGTGTAGTTATTATCTTTGATGGGAAAGATGGGCAGACAATAGTTCTCATAGTGCTCCATCATCGCACCATAGCCATCTCCATCAGCAGGAATATAAGTAGTATCATAATAACTAGTACCGTGAGATACGGTATAGTCTTCAGCTTTTAAAGTTTCAGGTGGGTTGCTATAAGGTGGTGGGTTATGCTCATAGTTTTGAGTGACTCGATACATGATCCAATCACTCACCCAAGTGGCCGGAAAGAAAGGATCACTCGGATCCTCCGGATTGCGTTTAGCAATACAATTACCATTGGACTTATTACAGCCTAGATTATTGTGCACGCCGTTAGTGAAGTACACATCACCTTGATCCTGTGCAGCACAGAGAGAATAATTAATCAGCAGAGTTGCCGATAACAACCCAGCAGAAATGCGGCTTATCATGGTATGTTCCTTTTTTATATCGTACACAGGATTAAATAATCCTGTGTACTTTATTATATGTCGATTAACTGAGCGGTCTTGGAGGATATTGAAGTTTTACTAAGTCATTAGCCCAGCGCTCTAACACAGCACGGCGACTTTGAGGTAAGTCCCGGGTAATAGGCATGGCTAGTGTACTTTCCTCTTGGTAGGACTTGCTAATTAAAATCAATAGCTGATCAATAGCTCCTTCAATTCGTTGTAAAGAATTTAAGGGCATGTATTTATCCATGATTGGATACAGATAATAGAAAGGCTCAAAAATCTGGGGGTAAATAAATCCATCCCAGATTTGTTGCTTAGCATCTTTTTGAGTATAGATACTATTCCAATAGTTAATGAAGTCTTGCATTAAATTTGGCTCTTCAGGCAATACCCGTAGGGGAGCTAGAAAATCAGTATAGGCCTCCATGTAATTAAAACTGAAGGGAGTGGCTGGGTCCTGATCGCTGCTCTCTTGCACAAAAAAGCGCAAAGTCGGGAAGCCCGGTGCAACGGCAGTTATGGTTACTTGAGCAATACCCTGTGCGTTAGTTTGTACTTTAGCCAAGTTATAATCAACTTGGGCTCCGTTATCCAGAGTACCAACCTTAGCAATAGACTGTGCAAATTCTAAACAAGGGCTTAATACCAGTGCAGCAGGTGTTTTTAAATAGCTCTGGTAACTGATAGGCGTAAAATCTGTGTTAGCGCTTGATTCAATAGCCCCTAAATCGCGACCACTACCCAAAGTAGCAAAGCTTTGCGGGATAGCTGTTCCTACAAATTGGGGCAGGCTTGGTTTATTCTGACTACGATCTTGTGGATCATCAAAAAACAACACAAAGTCAATGTCATTATCGAATGCTAAGTAGTAATTACTGGTAGTTAACATAAATGGGTTATTATATTCTGCTACCCATAACGTAGTATTTACAGCAGGCTTACCATCACACTGCACCATGATATTTAATGTTTTAGTATCGCCCACATCAATAAAACTACCGCTTTCAATAACTTCTGCTGTCCATTTTTGTTGAGTGGCTGCAACTTGGCCTGTAATTAGTCTTAACTCCAAGGGTGGTGCATTTAGACTCTGTAATTTACTTAAGTGCTCTTCATCAAGTTTTAAGTCTAAGTCCAAAATACCGGAACGTTTATCAAAGGCTGCTTGGTTATATTGATCAAACCCAAACTTGGCTACAGGAATAAATAACCCTGCCTCCGAGAAGCCGATTTGGTAATCTCCAGCTTGGTATTTTTCAGCCACAGGAACAGTATCTGTAGTATTGGGCAGAGGATAAAAGGGGAATGTATTTCCCAAATCTAAGGACAACAAGCTCCCTTGAATCTGTGTTGAGGTTATACCTAGGGCCGCTGAAGTATTAGTTTGATCATTGCTGAGCGGTACTGCTGATTGCGGTATTAAACGCCGGCCGGAAGGTGCTGTAGGAAACTCATCAGCAAACCATAAGCCTAAAGTTCCAGCAGTACGACTGTAAGCTGGGTTAAAAAAGATATCAGCGACATTGTCCAATCCCTTTTGGTACATCGCCTGTACGTTTTCTAAATCTGCAGGACTATGTGACCGCGTATTGATCGGTGGGTAGTCGTTAAAAATACCGTTACGGTCGTAGAAAGTCAGGTAGGTCGAGAAGCGGAACATAAGCCCTTGGGCCTGCTGTTGCTCCATTTGCTGTTGCAATGTCTGTAACAGCACCGAATCGCCGATGATCCATTGCAGGTTGTCTTTGGGGAAGCAAGTTTGCCAAGTAGTAGTAACGTAATTTAACCCACCTAATGCGCCCCAATTAAAGTTTAGGAAGCGATCCAGCATGCGATACTCACGGTTTAGAGTTAAACCAGACTGACTATCTCCTAATACCAGTTTGTCGAAATACAAAGCAGTAAAAGTATTTTGCCAAGGACTAACATCAACAAAACGCGCTGGAGTGGGGCTATTACTGCCAAAAGGATTGCCCAGTAGTTGGAATTCCTTATTGACTAAAGCATCTTGATCAATATAAGTATTTGCCTGAAATTCGCCGCCGATAATACGCGAGCGAATATCTTTATAATTGACCGCACCGCAGGCATTATCGCCAAAGAGATCCCATTCCGCAGGGATCATTGGGTAAGCACTAGGAGAGGCATTGCCGGGAACTTGTAATACATAATCTGGTACTTGATCTATTGCTAAAGGGGCAATAATCCAAGGCATTAATTGGGTACGAGCATTATCTGGAGTGATACCATAATAAGACAAAAATGGCCAATTAAGATCCATTTTAACCGCATCATACAGCGGATATACGTCGTTATTGTTGGCCGTAGGTGGATTCCAGAACATGTGGCCATTGCAGTAAATACGGGGAAAGTTTAATACGCTCATGGCTGTTCTCCTTAACGTTTCCACTGGGCGCGTTTTAACGACCAGACAAAGTCCAATTTGTTGTATCCAACGAAAGCCGAGTCTGGTAAAGGCTCTGTAGGATAGACGATGCCATCCTGCTCAGGCAGCGCAAAACTAAAGTAACCTTTTTGCGCCGAATAAGCCGCCGTACCGTGGCAGGCTAAACAAGAGGATTGACTCTGGAATGCAGACTCTAACTGCGAGTTAGCCAATAATTTAGGTGCTCCCCCCGCAGTATATTGCACACCAATAAGCTCGTACTGACTCAGGCTGGGATAACTAGCCTGAAAGTTAGTATTAGCTTGTTGAGCTGCTGGTGTTGGGCCTGTGGTATTAGTCATAGGTGCGGGTGGAATTGCATTGGTGACCGTGTATTTACTGTTACTACGGTTCTCGAACGTCATCCAGACCCAATCAGGTGTGAGTTTATTAATCACATGCATACCACTTAAAGCAGCATAACCTACTTGGTACTGGCTACCGTTTTGTAAGTAGTAAGCCTGTGTGATGTAATAGCCATCTTTTTCTAACTGAGCTTTAAAGTTTTCATCTGTTCCTATCCAAATCCAAGAGGTTTTAAGCTCCCAAGCACTGGCAGGAAATGACAGACTCGAAGTTAATGCCGCTTGGCCATTAGCGTTATAAACACCCTTATCTAAGATGTAATCGAAGGTATCTTGGCCCATTAACAGTTGAAAACGCACCGGTTGACCTTTTTGCGCGGCTGGTACTTGATTGCCCATTTCCAAAATCAAGCCATCCACTTGCTGGGTACTGTCCAAATTATGGAATATCTGATTGGGATCCATACCTAAGGCAGTAGCCTGCTTTATAACCGCAAGGGGCGTAGGCTCACGCTGGTCATAGGGAAGAGGTTTATCGCCATCCGCCAAAAATACTTGATCGGTGGGTTTTAGTTGCTCCCACACACGCGCAAGGCTTTGTGATGTTGCAGATTGGTTTAAACATACAAACCAATTCCACGCCATCGCCTCGGGATCTTTCAGAAAAGCTTGGTTTATTGCTTCCGGGTTATCTCCATAGCGAAAGAAGTTATTACAGTTAAAATCAGATGAGGTTTGGGCTTGAACAGCACTGGCTAAAACACTCAGCAGTGCAGCGGGGATGACTCGGTGCATGAAATCTCCTTATCCTTGGCTTTGTTTTTGTTACAACGCAGAGGCTCCAAAAAATGCTGTAGGAGCAACTGTTTTACGGCGGTAACGGGCAGACAGTTCGATAACCTTAGGTCACAATCGGTAATGAGCAACGGGCCTGTCTGGCCGGTACTGGGTAAGCGTCCATGACTACCACGCACCATGCGGGTATCTAATGGAATAAGATCCATGTAGTAACGAAGCCCAAGCTTCTTTTGAAGTAGGCGACGAGCCACTTTTAATTTGGGAAAACGAATCGCCGGATCAATAAAAAGTTCCAGTGGGTCATAACCCGGCTTGCGATGAATATCGACCGTCCGCGCAAAATCGGGCGCTTTACGGTCATCAAACCAATAGTAGTAATCGAACCAATAACCTGACTCTGCTACAGCCACTAAATCGCCGCTGCGTGGATGATTGAGCTGCCATGCTTGTTGTTCAGTTTTATCCAGTACGAGTTCAATGCCCGTTTGACGCTGTAATAATGATTTAACCCGCGCCAAATCCTGATCTCGTTTCAGATACACATGGGCCACCTGATGATCGGCCACCGCAAAAGCATCACTGGCGCCAGGATCAAGTAATTCCCAACTCAAGGAATTGCGCACTTTTAATAAGCCTTCAGCGCGCAAGATTCGGTTAATCGAGACAGACTGCTGCACGGGTTCAATGCCGTACTCAGATACCAGCATCACAGCGGCCTGCTGTTGCTGAGCAAAATCCAATAAACGCCCTACTTCTTTATCAATGGCCCGCAACTCGTCTGTGACAGAAGGATGCTCAGGGCCAAGGCGTTGCAATCCATAATCCAAATGGGGCAGATAGACCAACTGTAAATCCGGGCGATTTAATTGGAACTCGATGATGGCACAATCAACAATCCAACGACTGGAACCAATATCGGACGCAGGCCCCCAGAAGTTCTGGAACGGGAATGGGCCAACGTGCTGTTCAATAGCTTCATGCAATGAAGCGGGATGCGAATATAGGCCAAACACCTTGCGCCCATCGGCGGGATAATGCGGACGCGGGGTGATGGAAGCATTTACATCCGCATACATGTTGTACCACCAGAACAATTGGCTACAACGGAAATCAGGTATGTAACGCTTCAGGCTTTGCCATACTTTTTCTCCCTGAATCAGGGCATTCGACTGTTGCCAAAAGCGGATCTCCGCTTGATCACGAAAGTACCATCCATTGCCCACAATGCCGTGCCCTGAGGGGGGCAATCCCGTGAGCATTGAAGCCTGTACCGTAGTCGTAACCGCAGGGAAAGAGGGCTGTAGTTCAGCCATCTGCCCTCGTTGCCGAAAAGCATTAATACGGGGTGTTGCTTCTCCCAATAAGGCCGGCGTTAATCCCACCACATTGATTAAAAGAAGTGGCTTTCGGCTTGTGGGGTGCATGGCGTTACACCTCTAGCCTTGATTCGCAAGGGCGTAATAAACCCCGCTGTAACAATTGCTCTTCAACCCATTGTAGTTCTGCCGCGATGCCCTTAATTAAGGCTCGGTCAGAGTCCGGGCGTACTTGAGGGGGGAGAACGTTCCAACTGTAAGTTTCCACTTCCAGAACAGGCCTGAACTCAGGGTGATCGGCCAAATAATCGAACGTATGGAATAGGGCTTCTTGACTGCTACTGAGTTCTGGCACTAGCAGTTGCTCACTAAAGAGCGGTATATGGAAATGAATCCTTAATTCGGCACAGCTCAACAGTATTTCATTGGATGAGCACAGAGCATCAGGAAGATCCAACCAAGCCAACTGCTGCTCTTGAGTAGCTTGAGCTCTCACTTGGTGCAGATATACAGGTTCTGCAAAGCGCTCTAAGGTTTGGAGAACCTGTTCTTGAGCCGAGGTGCGATCAGGCAAACGACAAATCAAAGCGTTAGAGAGTTGAATCTTGCCAATGGGTACTTGAGCCTGCCTCAGCCGCTCTAAGGATTGATAGCAATGCTCAAAAACCACCGCTTGGTGGCACACATCAAAGCACAGGGCTAAATATTCATGGTGTGGATCTAAAGCTTGCCAATGCTGGAAGAAGGCGATGCTTTGGGTGGTATTTTCCAGTACGCAATCTGGCTCCATTTCCAGACAAAATACAATTTTTTTGCCGGTCTGTTGATGTAGCTCTGCCAAAGACTGAGTCAATTGGCGTAACAAAGTCTCTGCTTGTTGTTGCCGCTCCCCTGTCCAATAGGCTGCATATCCTAGAGGGACAGTAGAAATGACTCCTTGGGTACAATCCTGCGGTAAGGCTTCCGCTAAAATATGCGCCAGTTGCAGACTGTATTCTAAACGCCTCGGGTCAGACCAATCAGGCGAATAAACTTCCGCCTTTACCGCTGTTTTGTGGAAAGAACCATAGGGAAAACCGTTAAGAGAAGTTAAACGCACTCCCGTGCGCTGCAACAGGTGCAAAAAATGGGCGCGAGCAGAGCGTTCTTGCAGTTCAGCAGCCGATTGAGCACTAATCCATAAGCCACTATCCTGCGTATTGAGGTCTCGTTGTTGGCGCACTCCTTGAAAAAAGTGCTCAATCGAAGCGCAAAAATCAGCCAAATGGTTAGCGGGATGTACATTGCCGCAATAGCTGATTTGAGCTGGGTTCCATCCCATATAAGTGCTCATTCGACGACCGGCTCCTGACCGCGCAGGGCAGAATTATTCTGCCATTGGCGGCGTTGATCAATGGCTAAGGGGGTACTGACGATCTGCTTATCCATCTGCCCACTTTGAGCGAAAAAATCTACCGCATTATGAAACAGTACCTGTTCGACCTGAGCATCGGTAAAACCCGCATCCCGCATGGCCTGCCCTGTTTTGGGCACCTTAAGCGGATCGCTGATTCCCCAATCGGCGGCACTGTTTACCACCATTTTTTCAGTACCGTACTCTTGCAACAGCGCTACCATCCGCTGTTCTGACATTTTGGTATTGGGATACACAGAGTGCCCACGCCAACAGTCGCTCTCTAGGACGAGGGGCAGCGTCACTTCATTGAGGTGATCAATAATCACCATGTGTTCGGCGATACCTACTTCTCTGATCACTGCTAAAGTGCGCTTAGTTCCCCCAATTTTGTCACGGTGGGGAGTATGTATTAAAACGGGAAGATTGAATTGTTTAGCGAGCTCTAATTGGCGTGCTAAAAACAAATCCTCCTCAGGGGTGATGTCATCGTATCCAATCTCCCCTACCGCCACGACGCCATCCCTTCCTAAATAGCGCGGTAAAATATCCAGTACTTCCGCTGCGATGGAGGGACTGTTGGCTTCCTTAGGATTAAGCCCTATGGCACTGAAATGATGTATGCCAAACATACTGGCCCGGAAACGCTCCCAGCCAAGTAAGGTATCAAAATAATCCACGAAACTACCCACGCAGGTTCTAGCCTGTCCTTGCCAGAAAGCGGGTTCAATAACACCCAAAATCCCGGCGGCCGCCATGTTTTGGTAATCATCCGTGGTACGGCAGAGCATGTGGATATGGGGATCAAAGTATTTCGGCATAGTACATCCTTGGCCGTTATTTTAGGACACGATAAGACGCTCAGAACCTCGTACCTTAACAAGGTGATCCTGCCAAATGGGGGCTAGGCGTCGTTGCAAACAAAGATCTTCCAGATACTTACGCTGTGCTGAAGTCAATAAGGAAAAGGCTACAAGATGAATAAGATCATCAGATATTGCTCGATCAGCCGCGAGCTGTTCTTCGAGTAACTCCAAAGCTAGTTGATTAAGAACGGGGCCACGATGTTCAGCTAATCCCACCATATGCTGAATCTCAAGGCTCATACTCAGTGCTTTCAATATGAGTTGATGAAAAGCTCGCTCAGTATAATGGTGCATAGGATAGGCGTTATTTAATGCAATGGCTGCAAATAGTTGACTATTACTGGTACGACCTGCTTGTTGCACTAAATCTAAACAACAGCCGCTGTTATCAAGCCAATTTATTACTTTTAAAATGGAAATCTTTTCTTGATCATCCACCCATGCAAAGGCTTGGTGCAGAAATGTTTGTTGAGTATCAACAGGCTGTTGTATCAATGCTTGGGTTAATAACAACAGTCGCGCTAATCTAAGCGGGCTCCAAACAAGGTTATTGTATAACGATAGAGTAGGATCATCATTAAAATAGCGTTTACACTGACTGCTTAACTGCATCACCTTATGTATATCAGGAGTCTGCTGAATCTGATCTAAAGCCTGCTGCCACCAAGGTAAGAGAGCATGTTCAAGATGCTTAATAAAGTATTCTTGAAGGTCGATCAAAGCTTGATGCTTTATTTCTAATGAATTCTCTAGGTTCATGTTGGCTTGACCCAGCGCTGAAGATAAGGCAATGAGTAGAACACAAGAACACATAGCAAACTGCCCAATGGCTGATGGGCAAGGGTCAGTACTAATGCATCAAATAAGGGTAAAGCGGCAAGACCTGCACCAATAAAAGTGCGTACTTGGCGTGTAGTTGAACAGGCTAAGTAGTGCCAATAATTCCATCCTAGCCAACCTAACCATAAAGATAACACCAACCAAAACCAAATACTGTCGGCGTAGATTATCAATAATATTGGGCTTAACATAAGGAGCATCGGTGCATAGCTCAGTATTTGATTACGATGTTCTTGCCGCGCCAAATAAGTGAGGCCGCTGATATAAGTACCCAGTAATACTGCACATAGCCAAAGTAATTCAGGAGGAGCAGCTAAACTCGACGCAGCTGTTAGATATACCGCTGAACGACAACCTCCCATCAGCCAAACACTGTGGGTATATTTTTTGTGGCCCAAGTTATAGGCAAAAATTAGCCCTATTAAGACTAGGCTAAAACTCAGTACCCATTGAGGCTGATCCAAAAGCTGACTTAGGTATAACAGTACAGCCAGAGCCAGTGACAACAATATACCAATGGCCAAACCAACCTGCCGACGACTTACTAAACCCAAGATAATAGGACGAGGATTTTGGTGTTGCTGATCCCAGTCACTGTCAATGAAATCATTCAATAGCATGCCTGCTAAATACAGCAGTGATACTAAGGTTAAAAGGAGTATCAAGGCGGCAGAAGAGGGTATAGGTAATGCGGTAGTACTACTGGTCAGTAATAATGCGGCAAAGGTATTAGTCCACACAGTGGGCAGATTGGAAATACGCCCTAACGTCATCCATGTTTGTAGCTTCGGATGTGCGTTAATCATTTTGCATACTGCTCTGTTAGCAAGGAGAAATCGCTGGCGGCATTCATTGAAAGTTGCAGTAGGGCCTGCTCCATTAATGACCGCTCAATGTGGTGTACGCTAACTGACGTACCTATTTGATGCAGCATCGGAATAGAAAGCTGCCCCCCCAAGTGTTGGCGGAAGTCTTCTAATCCTTGTAGCACCTGTAAACCTCCCTGTGGATCTCTTAGGCTTAATTCGGGCGGAGATAAGCAAAAACCAAGCTTAAGCAACAGTCGTAATAAGCGTTCCGCATCAGCCTTAGGCAGTAGGCCAGACAGGGAGGAATAGACCGCATCTAGTGCCATCCCAACGGCAACAGCCTCTCCATGACGGAGTCGGTGTTGACCTAAGCTTTCTAATTTGTGAGCCGCCCAATGGCCATAATCTAACGGACGGCCATTACCACGCTCAAAAGGGTCGCCTCCCGTCCGTGTAATATGCTCTAAATGTAGCTCTGCGCACCGTCGAATGGCATAGCGACTGGCCTCATGCTCAAAAGCGGCAAGGGCATCCGCGTGCTGTTCCAACCATTGGAAAAATACTTGGTCTTTAATTACTGCCACTTTTACCGCTTCAGCTAGTCCGGCAATTTGATCACGTCGTGGCAAGCTAGATAACAGTTGAAAATCGTTAATGACCGCATTGGCGGGATAAAAAGCCCCTAATAAATTTTTGTACCCAAAGGCATTAATTCCGTTTTTGACACCAATGCCCGCGTCATTTTGCGCTAGTACAGTCGTAGGTATTCGGATAAGACGAACGCCTCGGTGGAAGGTAGCGCAGGCATAGCCTACGGCATCTAATACAGCCCCGCCGCCTATAGCCAACACATAACAATGTCGATCTAATCCGTGATCTAACATTTGAGCATAGAGTTGTTGCAATACTTCCGGTGTTTTACTCAATTCCCCAGCAGGTACGGGGATAGGATCGGCTAATAAATGAAGTGTTGAAGCATGACTATTAAAGTATAGGTAAATTTGGTATTTCAGCTCAGGAGCAGACTGTAATAATCCTGTATCAATAAAGGACAATATTTTTATTGGCGACTCAACAAGAGGTTGGGCTAGCTGTTGGTATAAACAGGGGTTTACTGGATCAAATATATGTTCAGTGAATACTATTGGATAGTAGTAACTGATCTCAAAACGCCCTTCAAGTAACTCTGATGAGTATCGAGTTGCTTGTTTTTGATAACTCAACTTTAAGATTTTTAATAGATGAGCTCCACCCATAAATATAATGGGTAAAACAATAGCTGCTATAACAGCTAAAAATAATACATCATCCTCTTGAATAAACGACCCTAAGGCACTGTAGACTAAAGCTACACCAGCATTAGCCAAGCTGGTTACTAACAAGAATTTTTTTGGGGGAAAATGCTGCATTCCGGCAGCTAGTACGGAAGCTTCCGCTAATACAGGTACACCTCGTAAACAGATTAAAGAAATTGTACTTAATTGCTTTCCTAGTCGTCCTGCCTGTTGCCATTCTTTAATACTGAGCCAGTTAGATAGAAGTCGGAAATAGCCCGCACCCAACCAATATCCAAGATTTGCACCTAGGCAAAGCCCTGTAAAAACCAGTAAGTAACCTCCTAAACCGCCAAACGAAGCAACAGCAAGCAGTGCTACCATGCTGGAGGGAACCGGTAAAATAACATCTAACGCCAGCAGTGCGATTAATAAAAAGGCCAACAACAGCTTTTGAAAGGGTTCAGAAGTAGTAGAGGATAGGTTTAGATGGGTGATTAGCTGCTGGATTTGCTGGTCAAACAAAAAAAAGCTAAGGATGAGCAGTGCTGAAAACAGCGCTAAGGATGACCAGAGGCTGCCTATCAGCCCCTCACATAATGAGGCTTGACGCCACGGGCTACGTTTCATCAACCTTCCTTCTTATCTTTGAGTTGAATTCCGTATCGTTACTGCATCTGTAACAAACTCCCAAGCAATATTCCCTCAATTTTTCTGAATAAGCAATAGGGTTTTGCTTCACCTTAGGGTTTTTGATCTCAATTATTAGAACCCTTATTTTTATTGCGGTACTACAGATTGCAGCATTAGGTATTTATAATTAGTTTGCTCAATAATCTTCGATTAAATTTTTATTTAAAATATTAAAACTATGTTTTTAGCGGCAGACTAAACACCAAGGTAACTCTGAACCGCTCAATAAATTAAATTTTTACAGTAGTTTATTTTGATCTGGTTTTCGATACGGCTTTATAAATAAAATCGTAGCAAAATTAACACTATAAAGTAGTTTAAATTATCAGCTTAATCTATACACAATAATATATTTAGCGAGCATTAAACATCTAAGAATAAGGACACAGCGCTGACCTTAGCTGAATGAGTCGGCACACTACGCTTGGTGCTTACACAGAGCCTCAAGGCATGGATCAAATTGGAGTTGATTTAAGAGAAGCCTGTGGTGTCACGCATAATTGCGATGTGAACACAACCAAGAATATTCTCGCGGTCGGGCATGACCATCCAGTTATGGAAGTCCTTATCCTTCAGGGCAGGAAGGATGTCAACGAATTGATTGTCTCCAATAGTTTCTGAACAAAATCAGCCTATTAGTGAAGTAGAGATAGCCATCAAGCCTCAAGGTGGACTTAATAAAAACCGCAATTTCGCACCAGTCCCTCGGATAGGCTGTTGAGCCTTCCAGAGTTCAACCCAACCATGTAAAGCAATATATATGGGGTTATGACTATACAGAGGTTCTGTTAAACCATAACGGATTGGAATATCCTCACGATGCTCACAAAAGCTGCCAAACAGCCGGTCAAAAATAATCAGCACCCCACCGTAGTTAGCATCTAAATACTCTGGATTGCTACCGTGGTGCACTTTGTGATGCGTTGGCGTATTCAGTACCCACTCCAAGGGACCTAATTTAGGTATCCAAGGCGCATGAATCCAAAATTGGTACAAAAGATTGAGGGCAATAGCCGCTGCGACCGCTTGAATAGGAAAACCGATCCAAACTAACGGAGTAAAAAACAATCCTGTTCCCGCCAACTTTCCTGTCCAACCTAAGCGCATGGCAGTAGCCAAACTCAACTGGTTCGGCGAGTGATGCACTAAATGACTGGCCCAAAACCAACGGGTACGGTGTGAAGCCCGATGAAACCAGTAATAACAAAATTCTTGCCCCACAAACAGCAGCACAAACGCCCAAAAACCTGACATTTCGATACTTTGAAGGCGGTATTGATGGGCCAACAAAAACAAGTGGGTAGTAAGGGATAAACTCAAGGCTAAATCCAAACCTCTGCGAATCAAAGCATCGGCTAAAGATGCTGTACTGGCTCGCCAGTCGTAGCTTCCCGGAGTACGATAGCTCCAGACTGCGCCCTCCAGCAACGCACATCCTGCAAGCACTAAAAACACTAGTCCCGAAGTAGGGCCTAAAAAACCCAGTGGTAATGGGCTCGAAAACACGGTGTCCATCTCAATGTCCTTGCGACCTAATAATCGGCACGCTCAATCAGCTTCAAAGAAAGGTTCTACAGGCAGTGGATTGGAGCGCGGTGCTAACGGAGTGCGCCAATTTTGCCGTACTGCTGCGGGGGTCGCCATCAGGCTTTGAATAATCGCCTGATACAAAGGCTGCTGTAGATGCTCAAGCCCGGTATGCAACTGCTCAAAAGCTTGGCGTAGTTGTGCTTCTTGCACATCAGGCTGACGGGCTAGTTGTTGTATCTGTAGCAGGGCTTGGCGACTTTCCCCAATCGCCTGTTGCAGCTCAGGCCTACGTTCTATTAAAGCTTGGCGCAGAGGGGCACGCATTTCAGGCGGTAAATTGCGGATCATCTGTAACAATGGCCGATCGGCATACTGAGGCTGCTCAGAGTGCAATTTCTGTCCAATAAATAAGCCAATCAGCAATCCATTTAAGCACAGTGAAAGGCTGAGTATGATGAGACTACGACTCATAACACTGCCTCCGGATGTAAGATCAAGTCTAGAACCACCCAAGAAAGGTTGGCAAGGTATGTGGTATCGAGATCGCTAGGCGCAGACCATAGTCCAGCACTGACTGCAACTCCTGTGCAGGTGCAAGCTAAGGTCATGCCTAAAGGCAACCAGATGGGCCTTAGCGTCTGATTTTTATGCGTTTTAGGGTAAGTTTGAGGAATACGCCTCAAGCGCTGTTGCAGGGTCTCTGGCAGCCGCTTAGGGCAAAGATGCTGTTGCAATAGTCGCTCTTGCTGATGGACTCTCTGCCATAGCTGTTGTGCTTCCGGTGAACGACGCAGGGTAATACGCGCCCACAGCGCCGTCGGCCAAGGCCATAAGTGTAAATCGGTACCGTAGTGTTTAAGGTAGCGCATCATTCGGGCTGATGACATGGAGTTGCTCCCAAGAAACTAAATGTTGACGAAGCCCCTGACGGGCCCGAACCAATAAGGACTCCACGGCTTTCGGCGTGACTTCCATCAAATCAGCAATTTCGGCCACCGACAGCCCGCTGCCGTAGCGCAGTTGGATGGCCATCTGTTGCGATTCAGGCAAGATGCTGAGCGCCTGTTGCAGCGCTTGGGTCGCTTGTGTCCAGAGCAATTGCTGTTCTGCATCGGGATAAGGGCAAGCTAACCAAGGCTCGTGGGGATCTAAGGGCTCAAAACGCTGATGTACTCGTTGTTTCCAATTCAGACTCAAATTTAGGGTGACTCGGTACAGCCAAGTCGTATAGGCGGCTTTTCCAGTTCGCCATTGCGCAGCTTCTTGCCAAGCCTTGGTAAAAACCTCCTGAGTAATGTCTTCAGCATCGGCTCTGGAAGTCACAATGCGCTGAGCCAAGCCCAATACCTTGGGGCCATAGCGTTCTACCAAGCGCGAAAAGGCTTGCTCATCTCCCTGAGCCACAGCAGCAACTAAAGCTTCGTCACTGCTGCGGGAAAAGAGTCGATTGAGCAGCTTCATCAGTGTTCAGAGGCTTGAGGCTGAAACTGTGCCCTAAGCTGCTCAAATTGAGTCCGCGCCTCCTCACGACTGATACGCCCATCGCCATCTTTATCAAGGGTTTGCATCAGTCGCTCAGTACCAACCTTAAGCTCATCGCGGCTTATTTGTTGGTCTTGGTTGGTGTCCAGATGCTGAAATAAACGACCTTGACCCCTATTGTTTTGTGTATCCAAATTGTTTTGTGCATCCAAGCGTTCCCGAAGGCGCGCTTTGGCCTGCTCTACCTCCGCCCTACTGATGTGGCCATCATTGTTTTGATCCAAGCGTTGGAAACGCTTAGCACTGGCTTGCTCCAATTCTTGGCGGTCTAAATATTGGTTTCCGTCTTTATCCAGATGTTCAAATAGGCGTTGCCCATCTGGAGCGGCAGCCAAAGCCGTGCCTGCACCTAAAAGACTCAGGCTCAGCATCAAACAACGAGTATAGGTACGCATCCGTTAAACCCTAATTAGTTACTATGCTGACTGCGGGTTTGTTGGCGAATGTCCTGTCGCTCTTGACGGCGTTCTATGCGTCGAGCACCTCCTTCTGTACTGCGAATATGCTCAGCAGCCTCCGCCGCTTTAGCTCGGCGTTCTTCACGTCGGGCCGCACGCTCTTCCGGTGTGGCATTTTGCATGGCTGTTCTACGTTCAATACGCCGCTCAGTGCGGTCATCCACTCGAGTGCCATCCCCTTCAGGCTGCGTGCTTTGCGCCAAAAAAATGCTCTTAGGTTGAGTATCCGTAGCAGCAAGAGTCACGGAAGCGTACAGGCAGAGTACTGGCAAAATAAGAAGGTGCTTGTTCATGGATTTGTCCTGTGTGGGAGAAAGAGCAATCACTGACTGCTATTCTTTAAACACAGCATGGCTAAAAATCCTGCGCACTTTGTTGAAATACTTTGCAGTGAAGTCGGCTCCACCATCCCCGCTTACAACGGCAGATTTTAGACCCAGCCAGATACAGCCATCAAATTTGCACTATTCGAACCCCTCCATAGTCATTATCATTTTTAGACATTTTATCCTTAGCCTTTTATGTGAATAGCGAATGAAGCTTGACGACATTGCAGCCTTTATGTCGGCAGTTCGCTGCCAGTCCATCATCCACGCCGCTGAATCCCTGCAACTGACTCAACCTGCGATTACACGGCGTATCCAAAATTTAGAACAGGATTTAGGCGTTGAATTATTAGACCGCAACACCAAACCCCTCAAACCCACGGCTATTGGTTTGCGTGTTTACGAGCAATGCCGCGCCATTGTGCGTGAGATGGATAATCTGCGCGAGTTAGTCGCCCGTGATACCCCACCAAGCGGTTCCTTGCGTTTAGGCATTCCTCAAACATTGGGCGACGTACTGCTACCCAATACTTTTGAACAACTCAAGCAGGTCTATCCTGACCTACAAACCCAAGTGGTAACAGGTTGGGGCAGTAACTTGATGGGAAAACTGGAAAAAGGGGAATTAGATGCCGCCACAGCCTTATTCCCTGCGGGAAAAGTCTTTCCCGAAGGAGTACTGGGTGAGGCACTGGGCAGTATGAACTTACTGGTGGTCTGTGCCCAAGACATGGCTTTTAAACGTACCGGCAAATTGATGGATTATTACCGACAGGGTTGGATTTTGAATCCAGACGGCTGCGGTTTTCGAGCTAGCCTGCACCGTACTTTGCTGGAGCAAGGCTTGGAGTTGCGGGTCAATTTGGAAACCTTTGGCATTGAGCTGCAACTGAGCTTGGTAGCTCAGGGTGTGGGTTTAGGATTAGTTCCAGAACCCTTACTCAAACGCAGCATGCATAGGGAACGGCTATCGGTTGTGCAGCTACGCGACTTTAAACCTGTGATTGACCTTTGGTTGTTACAACCTCGTTTTTTAGGCAACCTTCAAGGGGCGGTTGATTTATTTAAAGATCAAGTGGCCTCATCCTTGAGTCTGCCAACGCTGGTTGCATAGAGAAGCTAAAAGGAGAAATCCCTTCGTTTTTATCTCAACACAATATTTTTCTACCGTTTTAGCTGCATATAGTGAAACCATTACACTGGATAAATCCTAATTAAAGAACGGAACTACTTTAAGGTCATACCTCTTATGCGCATTGCCCTTTTATTTTTTGCCTATTTGCTTGCCTGTTTTACCTGTGCCGCTTTGCTAGCTATTCCTTTAAATACTTGGTTTGAGCTTGAGCCTCATCGTTTGATGGGGCGTTTGGCTCAGTTACTTATTTTGCTGGGCGCTTGGCCTTTTTTACGACTGTTGCAGATAGCACAGCGATCAGCCATTGGTTACGGTGTATCCGGTTCGGAGTTTCGCCGCTCACTGGGTTTAGGTTGGTTGATTGGAGTGGCTATTCTCTCGGCATTATTGATAGTCCTCATGGTACTGGAAGTTCGTATTCCTGATCCGAATCCGCCTGCTTGGCTTAGTATTTTGGGTAAGTTGATGCACGGAATCATTGGCGGATTTTTGGTGAGCTTCTTAGAGGAAACCATTTTCCGTGGAGCCCTGCATACCGCGATGCGCCGCACCAATACGTTGGTTGCTACCCTATTTTGGAGTGCCCTGCTGTATTCCATTGTGCATTTCATTGATCCCAAGCCGCTTCCAGAAGGCATGGAGTACGACCTATCTGGAGCTTGGTGGACCGTAGTTTACGCCTTGGGCCACCTCTTCCAATGGGAGCACCTAGATTCTTTAGTGGCCCTATTTTTTGTGGGGATCTTTTTAAGCTTAGTGCGTGAGCGCACGGGACATATTGGTTGGTGCATCGGGGTACATGCGGGCTGGGTTGCCGTCATCATGCTGGGCCGCAAAATCACCGACCATAATGAAACCGCCTCTTTAGCGTTTTTAGTCGGAGACTATGACGGAACCATCGGTTGGCTGGCTGCTATTTGGATTGCCATGCTTTCCGTTGCTTATTGGGTGCTAACCCAACCTAAAGCGGTTTGCACGTCTAATCCCTCCAACGCCCAAACGACTTCTTAAGCCTAGGTGATTAAAACCACTCAGAAGCTATACCTGCAAGCTGGCCTGAAATGCTTTAGCTGAAGGTCAGTTACTTTCAACCCCGCTGCACATCGGCTATATACCCGGTGGTGTGGGCGCAATGGCTTATAATACAGTAGTGACCCAACGTCCGACGGAAGCAGGGACATTAATTGCCTTCTCAACGGGTTCTCTGTTGAGTTTGGCTTTGGGGAAATTCAGCCGTTTTGATGAGACTGCGGTACAGTGGTTAGCCGCTGTAGGTGCCAGTTACGGTGCTATTGCCGTGCGCGCAGATTCGCCTTACCGATCCCTCTCCGATTTGGTAGCCGCCCTTAAAGCCAATCCGGCTCCTGTTGTTATTGGCTTAAGCGGCGCTATCGGTAGCCAAGACAAGACTGGATATAGACCGCACTCTTGGCCAAAGCCATTGGGGTTGATCCCCATAAGCTGCACTACGTGGCTTTGGAGGGTGGCGGAGCCACCACCACAGCCTTGCTCAGTGGCCATATTCAGGTAGCCAGTACCGATATTTCCGACTCTATGCCCCATTTACAGAGTGGAGGAATTCGAATTTTGGCGGTATTGGCTGAGCGCTTGGATAAACCGAGTATGGCTTCCATTCCTACAGCCAGAGAACAAGGGTAGACACCACTTGGCCAGTTATTCGAGGCTATTACCTAGGCCCAAAAGCCAGTGACAGCGATTATGCGTGGTGGAAGGATAGCTTCGACCAACTCCTAGCCTCTGAAAACTTCGCAATATTGCGTGATCAGCACAGGCTTTTTCCTCTCGCCATAACAGGGCCTGAGCTACAAGCCCATATTCGTCGGGAAGTTGTTCGTTATCAAGCCATCGCTAAAGACTTTGGTCTTATCCAGTAAAAAGCCAGTTAAGCGGGCGTTGTTTAACAGTTTATAGCGTGAATTTATTGAGGCGGCTTGGTTTTTAGTCCAATTCATTTCAAGCTTTTAGTCTTTGTACCTCAATGAAAGCCTAATGAAAGCTTCTTTTATTAGGCTTGGTTTAGTGGCGCTCCTCTTGTTTTAAGCCACGACCCATAATCCCGGTTTTGCCAAAAGGCATACCTATAAAAACAATAAAGTCTTTGAGGTCGACACTTCTATGAGTATTCGTATCCGCTTCACTTAAACCCTAAACAGCTTGTGATCAGAACGCAGAAAGTTCGTCTCTTTTTTATGGAGCGAGCAGCGCATTTTTTTCTTCATGCTGTTTAGGAACCCCCTCAATGCTCCCTAAGCTACAACCTAATCAGGTAGCGTTTAGCGCTGCTTTGATAATCTCAATATATTCTGCAACCCTTCATGCAGAGTTTTTTAACGATGCCAAAGGTACTTTGAATTTACGCAACTATTATTTGGGTCGTGATTATGACCACGGAGGCACCCGAGGTAAGGCTGAAGAGTGGACACAAAGTTTTATTTTGAATCTAAAATCAGGTTTTACTGAAGGCCCCATAGGGTTTGGGGTCGACATATTAGGACTTTGGTCGATTAAGTTAGATGGTGGTCGAGGTACTTATGGCACTCAACTATTACCCGTGCATCGAGGTAATAAGCCCGCGGATGAGTTTGGTCGCTTGGGAATCGCCTTTAAAGCACGTTACTCAAATACTGAATTTAAGGGAGGGGAATGGAATCCTATATTGCCCATTCTTAGCTCAGATGACGGTCGTGGTTTAACACAAACCTTTAGAGGCGGCATGCTCACCTCAAAAGAATTTAAAGATTTAACTATCTATGCGGGGCAAATGCATAAAACTAGCCCTCGTAATGATGCCAGCATGCAGCGTATGAGTATTGATGGTATTTCTGGTGGCCATTCGGATCGCTTCAACTTTGGTGGCGCAGAATACAGCTTTAATGAGGGGCGAACTATGGTAAGTGCTTGGTTTGCCCAGCTAAAAAATCTGTATAAGCAGCGTTATTTTGAGATTCGCCATACACAACCCTTAGCGCAGGGTGTTTCTTTAAGTTCCAAGTTAGGCCTGTTTGACGGGGAGGAAGATGGTGATGCCCGCGCTGGTGATTTGGACAACAAAACTTTTTTTGGTGTGTTTGCGTTAAAAATGGGGGCTCATACTTTTACTGGGGCTTATCAAAAACTCACAGGGAAAGATCGCTGGCTACAGGTCAACGGTACCAGTGCTGACCCACTGCCTAACGATGTGTATGCAGGCCCTTTTAACAACCCCAAAGAAGAATCTTGGCAAATTCGCCATGACTATGATTTTGCGGCTTGGGGAATTCCCGGCCTTAATTTTATGACCCGCTATATTGATGGCCGCAATGTTCACCGAGATGGCGCTACGAATGGCGAAACTTGGAGCCGTGAAAATGAACTGAGGTATGTCTTTCAAAGTGGGGCCTTAAAGAATTTAAGTATTCGTTTGCGTAATTCGACCAAGAGGGCAAATTGGGGGACTAACACCAGTTGGAACGAAAACCGCGTAGTTATTAATTACCCGATTTCGCTATTTTAATAAAGCCTTGTTTTAAACCCATAGGGTGTATTTGTTAGAATAGATTATAGCATAGCCCTTAATTAGCTCGACTAGGATCAACTCAATAGCGATAAGAATGAGTTATTTCGTTCAAACCTTCGTCGCTTTGAGTTGATCTATTTTTTAGAAATTGGCCTATATCCAAAAATCAAAGTTTAACCTTGGCTGGTTTCGAGTAGTTAATAAAGTTTTATACACTCGGCAATGAAAGCTGGTTGAAAGTTTGCGTTGCTAGCATGGGCTCGGTATGGAGTTTGCCTTTTCCAAGACAGCTTCTAGCCCACAATAAATACAACAGGAATCTGCTGTGACCTGAGTCCTTCTTTGAATTGCATAATTCATTAAGGGGATGGGATTTCAGTCATTTCCTTGCTTGGAGTTTCGCCCATGCTAACCCTATTTGGCTTCGCCATGGTCATTACCTTTATGACCCTGATTATGACCAAGCGGCTCTCTGCGCTGATTGCGCTGATTGTGATCCCCGTACTGTTTGGTATCGCCAGTGGCTTCACCAGCCAACTTGGCCCGATGATCATGAGTGGCATTACTAAGCTGGCCCCCACTGGGGTAATGCTGATGTTTGCCATTCTTTATTTTGCTCTGATGATTGACTCAGGTTTGTTTGATCCCCCAGTGCGCTTGATCCTCAAAATGGTGAAGGGAGATCCGCTGCGCATTTCCGTAGGCACGGCGGCGTTGGCTTTGATCGTATCGCTGGACGGTGACGGAGCTACTACCTATATGATCTGTGTTTCGGCCATGCTGCCCCTATACAGCCGCATTGGTATGAGCCCGCGCATTATGGCGGGATTGATTATCATGGCCGGCGGCATTATGAACATGACCCCTTGGGGTGGCCCTACCGCTCGCGCGGCCAGTGCCCTGCACGTTGATCCCTCTGACGTATTTGTACCCATGATTCCGGCTATGGCCGTTGGTTGCATCGCCTTGCTGGGGATGGCTTGGTTCTACGGTTTGCGCGAACGGGCTCGTTTAGGCGTACTGCAATTGGACGATGCCCCAGAAAATCACACGGAAGTCACGGTATCCCAGTATCCTGAAGCTCGTCGTCCCAAATTGATTTTGGTAAACGGCTTATTAACCCTATGTCTGATGGCGGCTCTGATCGGCGGGGTTTTACCTTTGCCGGTACTGTTTATGCTGGCGTTCAGTATCGCCATGATCATTAACTACCCTTGTCTGAAGATGCAAAAAGAACGTATTGCTGCCCATGCTGGTAATATTCTGGCGGTGGTGGGATTGATCTTTGCGGCGGGGGTTTTTACCGGAGTGCTCAGTGGTACCGGCATGGTGGAAGCCATGTCTAAAAGCTTGCTGGCGGTGATCCCTGAAGAGATGGGCCCTTATCTAGCGGTGGTGACTGCCCTAGTGAGTATGCCGTTCACCTTCTTCATGTCTAACGATGCCTTTTACTACGGAATTCTCCCGGTATTGACCGAAGCAGCTTCCCACTATGGCATCAGTGCAGTGGAAATGGCACGCGCCTCCATTGTTGGGCAGCCAGTTCACCTGTTAAGTCCACTGGTACCCTCTACCTATCTACTGGTTGGGCTGGCTAAAATTGAGTTGGGCGATTTACAGCGTTTTGCCTTAAAACTGGCCACGCTGATTTGCCTCTTTATTTTGGGTGCTGCGTTATTGACAGGCGTATTCCCGCTGGTTGGACACTGAAACCAAAACGTTAGATAGAACGGTTCTATTGTTTGAACACCCCAAAGTGGGTGTTCTTTTTATCACCGAGGCTTTTGTATGGAATGGATAACCAACCCAGAAATTTGGGTTGCCTTTTTTACCCTGACTGCACTGGAAATTGTGTTAGGAATCGACAACATCATCATGATTTCGATTCTGGTCAGCCGCATGCCCAAAGAGATGCAGCCGCGTACTCGTATATTTGGGTTAGCACTAGCCATGATCACCCGGATTATGCTGTTGCTGTCCATCACTTGGGTGATGCGTCTGACAGCGGATCTGTTCCATGTCTTTGGACAGGGTATTTCCGGTCGAGATCTGATTTTGTTCTTTGGTGGTTTGTTTCTGCTGTGGAAAAGCAGCACCGAAATTTTCCACGGCTTGGAAGGTGAAGACGAAACCAATAATCCTAAGGGTGGTGGCAACTTTATCGGCACCATCATTCAGATCGCCATTATCGACATCGTGTTCTCACTGGACTCAGTGATTACCGCTGTAGGCATGGTGTCCCATGTTCCCGTGATGGTGGCAGCCATTATCGTAGCCGTGTTGGTGATGATGTTAGCAGCCGGTACCATCAGCGACTTTATCGACAAGCACCCCAGCTTAAAGCTGCTCGCGCTGTCGTTCTTGATCGTGGTGGGTACGGTGTTGATCGCTGAAGCCTTCGAGGTGCATGTGCCTAAAGGCTACGTTTACTTTGCGATGGCCTTCTCGCTGGCGGTGGAAGCTCTGAACATCCGTATGCGTACAGCTCGCAAGAAAAAGGAATTGGCCGAAGGAAAAGTGCCGGAAGAGCCTGTCAAACTGCGTAAAGACATGCCGGGTCAGTAGTGAGTTTTTAGCTTAAAACCCCATTGCCCGGTTGACATACTGCCGGGCAATGCTAGGTCAGGTTTTTAATGTGTTTTATCTGAATATCCCGTTCGGGATCGTGCAAAGACTTATTCTTTAGATATTAAGTCTAGCAAGCAGAGACACTTAATGAGTACGCAAAGCAGGTATAAGCAGCTTGCTAACCACGGAAGGATCAGATTCTTTAGAATTTAAAGGGTCATACCACAGGTGAAAGGCATTGCAAGGAGCACAGTAACTCACTCGATTGACCCGACCAATCGTCTCCCGCATACCTTGAGTATCTAAAACCCGATCAAACGCGATCCAAAATAACTCGGTTATCAGAGCATCTCCTTCCCTAAACGCATTGATGGCCCTTTTCTCAGTAAATCCTATTTGTTGACCAATAGCTTTTAGTAACTTGCGTACTAAAGCATCGCTGGGGTGCTCGTGGCGTTCGTAATCCAACAGATCTTCAAGTTCATCTTCGGTGATAAAAAGGTCAGTCATCATAGAATCCCATGCAGCTTGTAAGAGCTTCTATGATACGTGAGCGCACGGGTTTATTTAGATTCCCATAGGCCTTCCGTCATAGAAGTTTTATCGACTCATAGTATTCTGCTCAATTCAATGATCAGAATAATGCGCAGTGATCCGCCGATACCTTTCCTCACTCACCTTTCTACAAGTGTTAGTGGTAATGCTTTGTACTACCACCCTAGCATTTTTATGGGAGTTATTTTTTCAGCAAAAAGCCATCTCACGCCAAGAAGCACTGGCCGCCAAAGCTGCTGAACACCTCAACCTAGCAACTATTACAGCAGAGAGCTTGCGCCAACTGGTTGACCGAGCCCAAGCCCTTGGCAAGGTTATACAGATAGATCTGCGGGGGCAGGAAGGCAGCAAGCACTGGAGCTTAGTGCGCATGCTGGCTGAAGATCCGGCCCTCAAGCGCATGGCACTCTATGAGCCCAATGGCCGTATGCTAACTGCCAGTCATCCCAATGAGCCAGCACAGTTACCAACGGATGCGCTGGAACAATTACGTCAGCATATTGCAATTTATGGTTTTAAACCCCTATTACCGAATCAAAGTTTAGCTACGCAACACACCAACCAACCCAGTTGGAGCCTGCCTTTTTTGTTGCCTTTAAGCGACTCCACACTGAGTAAGCTGGAGAGTATCTTGCTGGTACAGTCGGATATTGGTTACTTGGCAGGATTACTTCAACACATTGACCTAGGCAACAGTGGCCTGCTGCGTTTGCTAGATAGCGCAGGAGCCGAGCGTTTGCGCGTCAGTAACAGCGGTGTGGTTATGGCGGGTGAACAGCTCAGTCCCAATCTGCCAGATAACAGCGAGTTAGCGGGTAAATTTAGCCAATACAGCCTCGAAGGACAGTATCAAAGCCTATATCGGCGTTTACCGCAGCGGGGTTTTAGTGTCACGGTCAGTCAGAGAAGGGACGAGATCCTGTCCTCATCGCAACACATCTATGAACGCCAACTGTACCTAAACTTAAGCATGACCCTGTTGATTTTGATGGGTTTAGTCTGGATTTGGCGTGTATTGGGCAAGCGTCAGGAAGCGTTCTTAGCCTTAGAACAGGCCCAACAGATCAACCAACAACTGATCCAGCGTTTGGAGGAGGAATACCGGCGCAGCAGCCATGCAGCAGCTACGGATCACTTAAGTGGTTTATATAATCGTCGCCAGTTTATAGAAATAGCCGAGGCCACCTTAGCCAAGCAACGCAGTAAACGCCATCTGACAGCGATTTTATTCATCGACATGGATCGCTTCAAATCCATCAATGACTCCCTTGGGCACAAAGTTGGAGATTTGCTGCTACAGGCCGTAGCGGGGCGTATTACTCACCTACTAGAGCCGGGAGATGAAGCCGCACGTTTTGGAGGGGATGAGTTCGTCGTACTGCTTGCCGGTGATCGTAGCGAAGAGCAAATTGATACTTGGGTAAAGACTCTGGTCAGCAAACTTTCAGCAGTCTATGCCCTAAACGAGCATGAACTGAACACCAGCCCCAGTGTGGGTGTCGCTATTTGCCCCCGTGACGGGCAAATGATGGATGAATTGATCCGCTACGCAGACGCGGCGATGTATTCGGCTAAGCAAGCGGGGCGTGGCCAATATCGCTTCTTTGATTCTTCATTAAATGTCGCCGATATTGAAGAGTTTGTCTTAGAACAAGCATTCAGCGCTGCCTTGGAGGAACGACAGTTTGTACTCCATTACCAACCTCAGGTGCGCTTGGAATCAATGCAGGTTATAGGTTATGAGGCACTGATCCGCTGGCAGCATCCAGAGTTTGGCTTAGTCTATCCGGATCGCTTTATTACACTGGCAGAGCGCAGCGGCTTTATTCTTTCCCTAGGCTGGGAAGTCTTACGTCTTGCCTGTGAGGAAATGGCTTTCTGGCGCAGTCAGGGCATAAAAGCTCAGATGGCGGTTAATGTCTCGCCACTTCAATTGCGCCAAGCAGATTTCAGCGACCGTGTACTGAGCGAATTAGAAAGCTATGGCCTTGATCCAGCCTGCTTAGAACTGGAAGTGACCGAAACCTGTGTATTAGATGCCGAAGGACAGGCTATTGAGCACTTACAAAGTTTACGCAAAGCCGGCTTGCACATCAGCCTTGATGATTTTGGTCAGGGCTATGCGGGGTTTTCTCATCTACAGATGCTCCCTTTAACCCGTTTGAAGATTGACCGCTCGCTGATTACTAAACTTTCTAATACCCATAATGACAGCCCCATTGTTTCCTCCACCATTATCTTAGCCAAGCGTTTAGGCCTAGAGGTGATCGCCGAAGGTATTGAAACCCGTGAACAGTTGGTGTACTTGCGCTTGGCGGGGTGCGACATTGCCCAAGGCTATTACTTTAGCCGACCCATGACAGCCGATCAGTTACACAAATATCCTCCCTTCATGGATTCGATGGAGACAACATGCGCGTAGTCAGTTTTTGGGTGAGCTGGGTATTGGCATTGATGCTATCTAGCATGGCCCAAGCCCAATGCACTCAGCAGAGTTTACGTATCTCGGTTATACCTAAAAAAAGTATGGAAGCACTGATCCGTGATTATCAGCCGCTGCTGGCCTATCTCAGTAATGTTTTAGGAATACCAGCAGAGATTGTGGCTGCCTCCTCTTATGAAAGCGTAGTGGATGCGATTGTTTCCGGTGGTGTGGATATCGCCTTTCTGGGCCCGGCTTCTTATTTGCTGGCCTACCAACGTGATCCACACATTGAGCCTTTTGCTAGCTTGACCATCAATCGAGGCTATTTCACTCCCGCAGGGCACCATTACCAAGCCTTACTGCTAACCCCCCTTGAGCAAGCCAGTAATCTGGAAGCACTGCGGAACAAGCGAGTAGCTTTGAGTGATCCTGCCAGTACCTCGGGTAGTATGGTGCCTAATGTTGAGTTTTCTGCCCAAGTAGGTATGCCCCTGACACAGTTTTTTAGTTCTGTGGTCTATACCGGCTCCCACGATAAGTCACTGGATGCTTTGTTAGAGGGTCGGGTAGAGGCAGCTTTTGTGGCCAGTGTACGCGCTGATGCCTATCTCAATACTGGCCGCATTTCGGCCAGTACCTTCAATGTGCTTTGGCGTTCAGAGCGCATTTACTACGATCCTTATGTATTTAGCAGTGGCCTTTGTTCTGAATACAAAGCTCGCATTCGTAGTGCCATACTCGGCGATCCACAGGCTTTAGCTGGGTTTTTAACCTCTCAAGATGCCACCGGCTTTACTTCGGTCAGTCACGCTGAATACGAACCGCTCTTGCGGATCATGCAAACAAAATCCACTCCTTCAATGCCCTGAGCCATTTTTTCTATTGCGCACTTTAGAAGTATCTTTCATTGCAGTATAGCGAACCCACTCGGTGAGTCATGACACCAGATCCATCAAAATTCAAAAGTGATTCATACCTCCTTACTTTGGGAGCAAACGCTTAAGTTAGTCTAAAAATAAACCTCCAAATGAAATACATAACAACTCATCAAGATAACTAATAGTTTGGTTAATCCATTTTTTAAAAACAAATATTTGTACTAAGAATAATATATTTATAAAGATTAAAAATAACTAAATATTTGTTTTAAAGAAAACAAACAAAATATTTATTTTGTCGTTAGCATAAAAACAACAAATTATATCCTATTGTTTTACAACGATTTTTATGTTGTTTTTATATAAAAATCTCTTTTACACGCATGGCATATGACTTGCTCTGTACTTAGGTACCGAATTAGCCATTCTTAGAAGAGATATCCCAAATGCCTTATAAAATTAACGGTTCTGAATGTACTGCTTGCGCTGCTTGTGCCTCTGAGTGCCCAAACGATGCGATTTATGAAAAGGGCAGCGTTTACGCCATTAATTCTGAGCTGTGCACTGAGTGCGTGGGCGATCACGATGAAGCCCAATGCGTCATCAACTGCCCTGTGGATTGCATTCGCGTCGATAAAAGCTTACCGCGTTATCAAGCCTAATTAAGGAGCAGTGCTCTTATGCATTCTGTCGTTTGTATTAAGCAGGTGCCGGATTCCGCCCAAATTCGGGTGCATCCGGTCACCAACACCATCATGCGCCAAGGGGTTCCAGCCATCATCAACCCCTATGATCTGTTTGCGCTGGAAGAAGCCCTGCGCCTGAAAGATCAGTTGGGTGGCACTGTGACCGTGATCACCATGGGCCCGCCCATGGCTGAAGCGGCACTGCGTAAGTGCTTATCCTTCGGAGCGGATGATGCCATTTTGATCTCCGATCGTGCGTTTGCCGGTTCCGATACGCTGGCGACTTCCTACGCTCTGAGTGCTGCTATTCGCAAGATCATGGAAGACATGCAAGTGGACCTGATCTTCACCGGCAAGCAAACTATCGACGGAGACACGGCTCAAGTGGGGCCAGGCATCGCTAAACGTCTGGATTACCAATTGCTGACCTATGTGTCCAAGGTGGTTGAGGTTAATCCTCAGAAGAAAGAAATTCTGGTCGAGCGCCGTGCTGAAGGTGGTGTACAACTGCTGAAAACCAGCACCCCTTGCCTGATCACCATGCTCGAAGGCACCAACGAAATGCGTTTCGGAGATCTGGACGATCTGTTCCGTGCAGCACGTCATGAGCTCAAAGTATGGAACCGCGAACAGGCCGGTATCGACGAAGCCGAGATGGTAGGCCTGAAAGGCAGCCCAACGGTGGTGAGTAAGGTGTTTGCGCCCAAGCCTCGCAGCAAACGCGCAGAAATGATCGAAGTTCACGACGGCAATCCTAAGGATTTAGCCATCACCCTACTGGCTAAAGTCTTTACCCAGCATCCCAAGCTGGAACAAGAAATTGCCAAGCGCGCCCTCTAAGGAGTCGATTGATGAGCGAAAACGCGAAAAAACCGACCAAAAAGAAGGTCGAGCTACTGCCACAGTTCGTCAACTACCGCCATGTGTGGGTATGCATTGAAAGCGAACGTGGCGAAGTACATCCCGTCTCTTGGGAACTGCTGGGCGAAGGTCGCAAACTGGCTAATGCTCTGGGTGTAGAGCTATGCGGCGTGGTCATCTGCGGCCCCGGTGAGCGCGGCAAAGCCATTTGTGGTGAAGCCTTCCAGTACGGCGCAGACAAATGCTACCTGCTGCAAGACGATGTTCTGACCGACTACCGCAATGAGCCCTACACCAAGGCTCTGACCGATCTGGTGAATACCTATCAGCCTGAAATTCTGATGCTGGGTGCTAGCACCTTAGGTCGCGATCTGGCCGGTTCGGTGGCTACCACCCTCGGCACAGGTCTGGTTGCCGACTGCACTGAGTTGGTCATTGATACCGACACCCGCAATCTGGCCTCTACCCGCCCAACCTTCGGTGGTTCGCTGCTGTGTACCATCATGACTCAACGTCATCGTCCGCAAATGGCGACCGTGCGTCCGCGCGTGATGGCCATGCCCGAAGCCGAAGCAGGCCGTAATGGCGAGATCATCGAGGTCGCCTTCTCCATGATCGAAACCAGCATCATCACTAAGGTGCTGGAATTCATCGCCGACGATACCCGTGACAAACCCAATCTGCCCTTCGCCGACATCATCGTGGCCGGCGGTCGTGGCATGAAGAACCAAGAGAACTTCCGTCACGTTTGGGATCTAGCCCGCGTGCTGGGCGCTGAAGTCGGTGCTTCCCGTCCAGTAGTGCAAGCCGGTTGGGCTGAGCTGGATCGTCAAGTGGGTCAATCTGGTAAAACCGTACGCCCTAAACTGTATATCGCAGCGGGTATTTCCGGCGCTATTCAGCATCGGGTGGGTATGGACGGTGCCGATGTGATTATCGCCATCAACATCGACGCTAATGCCCCGATTTTTGACTTTGCCCACTACGGCATCGTGGGAAATGCCAACACCGTTCTGCCAGCACTGACGGAAGCCTTCCGTAGCCATCTGGCTCAGATGAAACAAACGGGCTGAGGACTAAACCATGACTGAAAAATTTGATGTGATCGTGGTTGGGGCGGGCATGGCGGGTAACGCTGCCGCCTACACCTTGGCCAAAGGCGGACTCAAAGTTCTGCAAATTGAGCGCGGCGAAACCCCCGGCTCTAAAAACGTACAGGGCGCCATTCTGTATGCAGATGCCCTGTCCAAAATCATCCCTGATTTTCGTAACGATGCACCTTTAGAGCGCCATCTGATTGAGCAGCGGGTTTGGGTTACGGATGAAAACTCCTTTGTCGGTACCCATTACCGCTCAGAAGATTTCAACAAAGAGCCCTACAACCGTTACACCATCATCCGTGTGCATTTTGACCAGTGGTTCAACAAAAAAGCCCGCGAAGCCGGTGTGTTGACCATCTGCGAAACTACTGTAACCGAGCTGTTGATTGAAGACGGCAAGGTAGTGGGTGTACGCACTGACCGTCAAGGCGGCGAAGTACGCGCGGATGCGGTGATTCTGGCAGACGGTGCTAACTCACGTCTGGCCGTAAAAGCCGGATTCCAGAAAGAAATCAAGCCCGAAAACGTGGCGCTGGCGGTGAAAGAAATTCACTTCCTGCCCCAAGAAGTCATCGAAGCACGCTTTAACATCGGCGAAGACGAAGGCGTAGCCATCGAGCTGGCCGGTAGTATCAGCGCTGGCATGATGGGCACCGGCTTTCTCTACACCAACAAAGAGTCTATTACTCTGGGTGTAGGCTGCATGGTCTCGGACTTCAAAGAGAACAAAATCACTCCTTACGATCTGCTGGACAAGATGAAGGCTCACCCCTCCATCGCGCCTTTGATCGCCGGCAGTGAGATGAAAGAATACGCCGCGCACCTGATCCCCGAAGGTGGCTACAACGCCATTCCTAAAGTCTTTGGTGAAGGCTGGATGATTGCCGGTGACGCAGGGCAGTTCGTCAACGGCATCCACCGTGAAGGCTCCAACTTGGCCATGACCACCGGCATGCTGGCAGCCCAAACCTTGGTTGAGCTGAAAGCGGCTGGTAAACCCTTCACTGCATCAAACTTAGCCGAGTACAAGCGCAAGCTGGACGATAGCTTTGTGATGAAGGACTTGAAGAAATACCGTCGCATGCCGGATATCTTCCACAAGAACAAACAGTTCTTCACCACTTACCCGGATCTGATCTCCAAGGCCGTTCAATCCATCATCCGTGTGGATGGCATGGACAAGAAGACCAAGGAAAAAGAAATTCGTAAGAGCTTCGTGGCTTCCCGTTCAATCTTTGGCTTGATCGGCGATGCGTTTAAATTCTGGCGCGCGGTTGAGTAAGGGGACAGAGCATGTCTAAGATCGAAGAAAAGCTGTTCCAAGACCGCTACCGGGTAGATTCAGGCCGTCCGCACATCAAAATCAAAGACCCTGACCACTGCACCGAATGCCTTGAAAAGCAGTGCACTATTTGCTGCCCTGCCGGTTGCTACACCAAAGAAGACAGCGGCAAAGTCGTACTGGTAACTGACGGCTGCCTAGAGTGCGGTACCTGCCGTATCATCTGCCAAGACAGTGGCAATCTGGACTGGGAATGGCCTCGGGGCGGTTTCGGCATCCTGTTTAAATTCGGTTGAGGGATTGAGGTATGGATACAATCCAGCGCTTTCTGGCTCATGCCATTCAACTGGAACAAGAGTCGGCCCGTCGCTATGAGGAACTGGCGGAAGCCATGACTACAGTGGGCGATGCTGAGGTAGTCAACTTCTTCCGGCAGATGGCGCACTACTCGCGTCTGCATCTGAAGGAAGCCATGGAGCGTGGTGGATTCCACAGCCTGCCTGACTTGGCTCCCGAAGACTACGATTGGCCGGACGGATGCAGCCCTGAAGCGGCGGTTTGGGAAGGCGTAGATGCCTTTATGACCGTGGCAGCCGCTTTGGAACTGGCATTAGATGGCGAACAGCGGGCTTGCAATTACTACCGCCTGATCGCCGATACCAGTACCGATCCGCAGGTAAAGCGGATGGCTAACGATTTTGCTGAGGAAGAAGCCGAGCATGTAACTCAGCTCGGTCAATGGCAACAGCGTTTAAAATTCTAAGCCATTTGCCATAGTTAAAAGAAATCCCGACAAGCTCTAAGTTTGTCGGGATTTTTATGTAAGAAAAATACTGTTTAGAGTTGAAACCGATAGCCCACACCCGTTTCCGTAATGATATGGCGTGGCTGAGCAGGATTAGCTTCAATTTTCTGTCGTAGATGGCCCACGTAAACTCGCAAATACTGATGGCTTTCCACGGCCTTACCGCCCCAAATCTGCAATAACAACTGCTTATGGGTCATCACCCGTCCGGGATTAGAGGCTAACAGTATCAACAAACGATATTGGATATCCGTCAAACGTAATAGTTCACCACCACGGGTCACTAAACGCTTAATGCAATCAATCCGAAAATCGCCAAACTCAATTACTGAGGCCTGCTGACCCGGTTGAGCGGGCATTCTGCGTAGTAAAGCTCGCACTCTAGCCACTAACTCTGATACACCAAACGGCTTGGTTAGATAATCATCAGCCCCGGAATCTAAAGCAGCTACTTTACTGCTTTCCTGAGTACGCGCTGAAAGAATTAAGATTGGTATTAAAGACCACAGCCGATAGTCTCGAATAAAGTTAATACCGTTTCGATCCGGTAATCCTAAATCAAGAATTAGTAAGTTGGGATTGCAAGATCTAACTTCCACCGCCGCTTGAGCCGCCGTTGCAGCCTCTACAACTTGATAGCCCTCACCTTCTAAAGTTACTTTAAGCAAATCTCGGATCTGCTGATCATCCTCTACTACTAAGATGGTTTGGGTTTCCATCAAACATCATCCTCAAGTTCACTGAGCATAGGAGGGTTGCCTAACGGCAACCGCAAACGAAAACAAGCCCCTCCCCCTGTTCGATTTTCAGCAGTTACTTGTCCACCATGAGCCTCTGCAATAGTACGTGCAATGGCCAATCCTAATCCAACTCCAGGAATATTAGATTCTGTCTGTCCCCGTTGAAAAACACCAAATAACTCTTCAATACCTTCAGCAGGTAGTCCAGGGCCTGAATCACAGATCATAACATCTAAATTATCCCCTGTACGACGCACAATAAGTTCAATCGGCAAATCACACATAGAATATTTAATGGCATTCTCCAATAAATTCCATAATACACGCTCAATTAACACCGCATCAAAACGCAAAGGAGGTAAATCGGGGGGGATATCTAAAGTAATCTCGCTATTTCTCCACTGAGATCGTATCTGACGTAAAGTAGCTCCAATTACCTCATCAATAGGCTGCCATTCCTCATTAAGCTCAATCTGCCCTGAACGTAAACGAGCCATATCTAACAAGTTAGTAACCAATCGATTAATAGAAAGTGCTTGATTATGCAGTGATGTCAACATTGCTTTTTGTCGTTCAGGTGAGGCTTTGCCAAGGGCTAAACTCTCTGTTAAGCCCAATACCACCGTTAAAGGTGTTCTCAAATCGTGAGACAAGGCAGAAAGTATGGAATTACGTAGAGATTCTGCCGATCTGCGTATCTCAGTTTCACGTGCTATTTCAGCAAAATATATCCGATCTAAAGCAACTCGAATGACTGAAGCGACCGTTTCTAATAACTCTGGAGACGAATTGTGTAAATCAAAATTATTTGATAACTCACATAATAAAAAATAGTCTGATGTTAGTGGTAATAATGCTATTCTTTTATCAATCTGAATTACAGGTTTCTGTGTTTTTTTTATTGATTCTAAAGCTTCCAAAGAAACTGGGAAATTAGCTTTGGTCTCATGACAAGAGACTATTTTAATTTTTAAAATACCTAAGGTTAGCCCTAAAAACTGATCAGCAACTTTCTCAACTTCAAAAGGTGTCTTAGTCCCAGTTAAATGTTTAGCTAAATCATATAAGGTTCTAGCTTGAATTTCTCGAACCTGTATCTGCTCAGCCTGTACCTTTAAAGATGCAGTAAGATGGCCAACCAGTATAGCAACCACCAACATAATAAGTGCTGACAACAGGTGTTGAACCTCAGTAATGGCAAGCGAAAACAATGGTGGAACAAATACATGAGCATAAAGTACTGCATTTAATATAGCATTCAATACAGCAGCCAACCGACCATAATGGCTTCCAATAACTACAACAAGAAGTACATACAACAACGCCATATTGGATAAATTAAGCTGGCCTTGTGCAGGAAGTAGAATAAATGTTAAACAAAAACTACTGATACAAGCAGGAAATAACTTATTTAAACTCATAAATAATCTTCAATTAATATTCAAAATAGTCCAACGAATTAAACTTAAAAATCCAATATATTTAGTGTAATAAATTTTAAAGCACAAATAAAAAATAATAAGGCATATATAAATATATATTTATACTTTTAAGTTACAAAAACTTCTTTTATAAGTTATCCACAGCCATTGGCATAGCTGAGAGTCCAATTGGCATAGCTGAGCACAAAATTGGCATAGCTGAGCACAAAATTGGCATAGCTGAGAGTCACCCCTTCTAAAACCCGCATGGCTCTAGGGCTCCAGAGCACAAAAAACGACTTAAACTATATTTAAACTATATTTAAACAAGAGAGGCTTGGCTAAAATACCCGAATTAATACCTATCAACCCTGAGGATCAGCTAATGGAAGAGGATCAAAAACAGCGGCACAACCTACGTATGCAACGTAAAAAAGCAGTTGTAGACACCGCCATCAACAGAGCTAACCAATCACGCGGTACCCTGATTCTTATTACCGGCAACGGTAAAGGTAAAACCACCTCAGCTTTCGGCACCCTGTACCGTGCCTTAGGACATGGTCAATCTGTAGGGGTGGTGCAATTCATCAAGGGAACCCAAGCCAGCGGTGAAGTCATTTTTCTCCAACAACAAGCTCTCACCAGCACAGTGCGATACCATGCTATGGCCACTGGCTTCACTTGGGACACCCAAAATTGGGACGAGGACAAAAGAGCTGCAGATGAAGCTTGGACTCAAGCCTCTCAAATGCTAAAAGACCCAAACCTCAGTCTAGTGATACTGGATGAGCTAACTTATATACTCAAATATCATTACCTAAATACAGCCGAAGTTTTAGCAGCAATTAAGACTCGCCCTCCCATGCAAACAGTCATCATCACAGGTCGGGCAGCACCACCTGAGCTCATAGATCAAGCAGATACAGTGAGCGAAATCGCCGACCGAAAACACGCTTTTAAAGCGGGCATTAAAGCCCAAGCAGGCATTGATTTTTAATGCTTCGACTATTTGTATTTTGGCTAACTTGGATTCCACTTACCCAAGCCAATGAACCACTCCCGCACGTCATGTCAACTAATCTCTGTGCGGACATACTGCTATTGAGCCTAGCCGACCCAAAACAAATCATCTCCATATCCAAACTCAGCCAACGAGCTACGCACTCCTCGTTCGCATTTCAAGCCAAACGGTTTCCAGCCAACAGTAGCAGCGCGGAGGAAGTGATCGCTGCTCATCCTGAATTGGTTCTAGCTTCACGCAGTTGGAAAGGCCGCCACCAAGCACACTTAATGACTCGTGAGGGTATACAAGTCATTCATGTTCCTTTCCCTAAAGACTGGAGCGGCATACTAGATGGGACAAAACATCTAGGAACGGCACTCAAACGTGGCGATACCGCTAATCATTTAGTTGCAGATGTCAAAACGCGCCTAGAACACCTAAAAGCGAAGACAGCTAACAAATCCATAAGTGCCCTTTACCTCAGGACTAACGGAGGAACAGCGGGTTCTACGACTCATATAGACGCAGTATTTAGAGCAGCGGGTTTAACTAACCAACAAGCTGATTCAGGACGCAGCGGTTGGGGACGTTTAGCCTTAGAAGAAGTTATCGCCCGTCCGCCTGAATTAATCGTATCAGCACCGCTCGTACGGGATACGGCCTATGCGCGTACTCGCTTCAGTCGCCACCCTAGCTTACAGGCATTAACCAAAACGGTTCCGGTCGTTCAGTTAACCCATAACGATTGGGGCTGCGCAAATTGGACCTTGATTCAAGCCGCTGAAGAGCTTGCCGCTGCTCGCCAAAAATTGCTACCGGAGCAACATCCTTGAGTACGCTACGTTTGAATTTGATCTTGAGCGGTACGTTGACATTACTGGCACTCTACTCACTGACTTTAGGGCCTGTATCCATTAGCTTGACTGATATCGTCAACAGCTTACTGCCCATCAACTCGGCTCCTGCTGACGAAATAGCACGCCGACACCAAATTATCGTGGCTGAAATACGTTTGCCTCGTGTATTACTCGCCATCCTTGTAGGAGCTTCTTTAGGAATGGCGGGAGCTGCTTTACAAGGGCTACTGCGCAATCCTTTAGCGGAGCCTGGGTTGTTAGGCATTAGTTCCAGCGCCAGCTTGGGGGCTGTATTGTGTTTGTATTTCGGCTTAGCCGCACTGAACCTATGGCTATTACCCATTGCTGCTATGGGATGTGCAGCCTTAGCAACACTGATGCTATACCTCATCGCTTGCCGAGGAGGCAGTAATCTAACTCTAATCTTGGCAGGTATTGCCCTCTCCTCTCTAGCAGGAGCCTTAACCTCGTTGGCAATCAACCTAGCACCTAATCCTACGGATGTTCAGGACATTGTGCTATGGCTACTCGGTTCCTTGGCGGATCGCAGTTTTGAGGACATTCATCTAGCCCTACCCTTTATCCTCCTAGGTTTAGGTTTGCTGCTATCCTGTGCCTGTTCATTGGATGCCTTAACTTTAGGTGAGGATGAGGCGGCCAGTTTAGGTGTTCAACTAACGAGCTTACGCATTCGAATCGTGCTAGGGACGGCTCTCTGTGTTGGAGCTAGCGTAGCCGTTACAGGCTCTATAGGTTTTATCGGCTTAGTCGTGCCTCATATGCTGCGGCGCTTAGTGAACTATCGCCCGGCTTACCTACTTTTACCCAGTGCTTTGGGAGGCGCTTTATTGCTGTTAGCGGCCGATGTCGTATTGCGTTTGGTCAGTGCAGAGGTTGAACTCATGCTCGGTGTCGTCACTGCTTTGATTGGAGCCCCATTTTTTTTGATTTTGGTATTACGGCAACGTGCTGGGGCTAACTTATGAGCTTTTTACGGGTTCAGTCTCTGTCGGTACACAGCCAAACTACAACCTTAGTAGATAAGATTTCCTTGACGCTTGAGCGTGGTGAGTTGTTTGGCCTAATTGGCCCCAATGGAGCCGGAAAAAGCACTCTACTACGGGCCATCGCTCAGTTATTAGCTCACACAGGGGCCGTTTACCTAGAAGAAGACTCTCTGAGTCATTTAGCACCCAATGCTCGTGCTAAACGCCTAGCCTACTTAGCTCAAGCAGATGCCGTAACTTGGCCACTGCAAGTAAAGGATTTTGTCGCCTTAGGCCGTCTACCCTATGGATATCGAGATGAGCTGGGGCAAGAAGCCATCGCTCAGGCTTTAGCACAGATGCACTTACAGCCCTTAGCCCAGCGCCGTATGGACTGTCTTTCTGGAGGAGAACGCGCACGAGCCCGTCTGGCTCGCGCTTTGGCCGTACAAGCGCCGCTGTTGTTAGCTGATGAACCTGTGGCCTCATTAGATCCTTACCATCAGCTCAGCGTTATGGAACTATTACGTACTCAATGCACTGCCGAGCGAGCCGTCATAGTGGTACTACACGATCTCACTCTGGCCAGTCGGTTTTGTGATCGCATTTTGCTAATGCATCAAGGACAGGCCATTGCCTGTGATGCGCCACGCCGAGTACTGACTGCTGCTAATCTACAGCGGGTTTATCGAGTGCAGGCGATGCAAGGCGAGTATGAGTCCCAGCCCTATGTATTACCTTGGCGCTGTACCCCTTAACATGTCCACCAAAATGTCAAACCCGTATCCAAGCGATTTTCCGAGGATAAAAACAGATGTCTACCTACACCAAAATACCCTCCACCATTGTTACGGGGTTCCTCGGTAGCGGAAAAACCACCTTACTGCGCCATATTCTTGCCCATGCAGAGGGGCGGCGGATTGCCGTGATAGTGAATGAATTTGGCGAGTTAGGCATTGATGGTGAGATTTTGCGTACCTGCCGCATTGGGTGTGATGGGGATGATACCGAGCCAGAAGGCCAAATCTATGAGTTAGCCAACGGTTGCTTGTGTTGCACGGTTCAAGAAGAATTTTATCCCGTTATGCAACAATTAATCGCACGTCGCCAAGAGATTGATCACATACTGATTGAAACCTCAGGCCTTGCTCTACCTAAGCCTTTAGTTCAGGCGTTTCATTGGCCAGAGATCAAAAACGCATGCACCGTAGATGCAGTGATTACTCTAGTCGATGTACCTGCTACGGCGGCGGGCCAATTTGCTGCCAACCCGCAGGCCGTGGATGCACAACGCCGTGCTGATCCTAACCTAGATCATGAGTCCCCTCTGCACGAGTTGTTTGAAGATCAGCTCTCTGCCGCTGATTTAGTCATATTGTCTAAAACCGATTTGGTGGATACTCAAGCGCGCATCTTGGTCGAAAACCTAGTACGCAAAGAGCTCCCCGCAGAAGTCAAGATCATTGCCAGCGATCAGGGTCGTGTGGATCTTGATGTTATTTTAGGGGTTGGGGCGGCTTCAGAAGACAGTATTCATCAGCGCCACAGCCACCATGAGCATGGGGAAGGCGAAGAACATGATCACGACCATGAAGCCTTCCAATCCCTTTCTGTGGCCTTGCCTTGGGTTGATTTGGAGCGCCTGCTGGCTATTTTGAACGATCTGGTGCAGACCCATAAGCTGTACCGCGTTAAGGGCTTTGTGGCGTTGAAAGATAAGCCCATGCGCTTAGTCGTACAGGGGGTTGGGCGACGTTTTGAGCAGTATTTTGACCGTCATTGGCACCTTGGTGAACCACGTCAAACCCGCATCGTATTGATTGGTGAGGATTTAGACTCCAAATTGCTGACCCAAGCTTTAAGCGCCGCTGTGTTGACTGAGGCCGCCTGATGCATTTACTCGCCGCTCAGCCGGGGGGATTTATTGAGGATGACTCAGTCGTTACTCGTATTGAGCAAGATCCTGCGGATATTGTCATCCTCAGTGCAGCAGATACTACCTTGGCGTTGCTGGCGGCGGCCTGTCCTCCAACGGACTTTGCCACCGTGCGTTTGGCCAATTTACTGCATTTACGCCAGCCCGCTTCCGTTGATCTTTATCTGGATGAGGTACTGCAACAGGCGCGGGTGATCGTCATAGATCACCTAGGTGGGGAAAGTTATTGGCCTTATGGCACGGAGCAAATTGGGACGCTGTGTCGCGCCCGTAACATTGCCTTAGTGATGTTTTCAGGTGATACCAGCGAAGACCTGAATTTGTTGCTGCAAAGCACTGTCGAGATAGAGGTAGCTCGCACCCTGTGGCGGTATTTACGCGAGGGGGGATTAACCAATGCACACAACTTCTATCGTTTTATCGGTGTGCATTTTTTAGCGAAAACCAGCTCCATTGCACCTCCCAGCCCTTTGCCAGCGGCTTGCGTATTTCATCCCTCTGGAGAGGATTCTCCACTGTCTGTATGGCAGGCAGAATGGCAGCCGGATGCGCCCTGTGTCCTATTGCTGTTCTACCGTGCTCATCTGCAAGCGGGCAATACGCGCGTATTTATACAACTCTGTGAAGTGTTAAAAGCTCAGGGGTTAAATCCCTTACCCATTGCCTTAACTTCCTTGAAGGAAGCGCACAGCATCCATTTGGTACGCCAACTGGCTCAGGCCCACAAAGTGGCTTTGATTCTCAACACTACCGCGTTTGCCCGTTCTGCCTTGGATGATCCTGAGGATCATGCATTGGTGGGAGATATTCCGGTATTTCAAGTCATCCTCTCTGGTAATAATCAAGAGCAGTGGCGGGCTGATACACGAGGGCTTGCTCCGCGTGATATTGCTATGAATATTGCGCTACCTGAGGTGGATGGCCGCATCATTACTCGAGCGGTCAGTTTTAAGGGCTTAGACCACCATAATCCTTTAACGCAAAGTGATGTGGTGTGCTATTGCGCCCAACCCAATCGCCTCAATTTTGTGGCTAAATTAGCTCAACGCTGGTGTCGTTTACGCAGCCTAGCCAATGCTGAAAAGCGCATTGCCCTGATTTTGGCTAACTATCCGACACGCGAGGGACGTTTGGGGAACGGTGTCGGTTTAGACACGCCCGCCTCAGTCATTGCAATCCTACGGCGACTGCAGGAGGAAGGTTATAGGCTTGAGGCTGTGCCAAAAGACGGCGATGCCCTGATGGATCGTCTTAAAGAAGGCATTACCAACGATCCAGAACAGTGGGCTTTGCGCCCTGCTCGGCAAAGTCTTGCGCTAGAGGACTACCAGCGCTGGTTCCATCAACTGCCCCGAGCTAATCAAACCGCCGTTATTCAGCGCTGGGGAACCCCCGAAGCTGACCCCATGCTGCGCCAAGGGCGTTTTATGTTAGCGGGATTGCGCTGTGGCCATGTATTTATTGGGATTCAACCGGCGCGCGGTTATCAGCTAGATCCTATGGCCAGTTACCACGATCCGGACTTAGTGCCGCCGCACCATTATTTGGCTTTTTACTATTGGCTGCGTGAGGTATGGAGTAGCGATGCGTTTGTGCATGTTGGCAAGCACGGCAATTTGGAATGGCTACCTGGCAAAAGTGTCGCCCTGTCTGATGAGTGTTGGCCGGACTTAATCTTCGGGCCAATGCCGCATCTGTACCCCTTTATCGTCAACGATCCCGGCGAAGGTACACAGGCTAAACGCCGTGCTCAGGCGGTGATTATTGATCACCTGATGCCGCCCTTAACCCGCGCTGAAAGTTACGGCCCCACTCGTGATTTAGAACGACAGGTAGACGAGTATTACGAAGCCTTAATGCTGGATCGCGGCCGTGCCGATTTACTGCGCCGTCAAATTTTGGATCATATCCTGCGTCACAACCTGCATCAGGATTTAGGGCTGAAGGTTCCTCGTTCAGCAGAGGAAGAACAGCAGCTACTCAACCGTACTGATGCGTATCTGTGCGAGCTTAAAGAGGCACAAATTCGTGATGGTCTGCATGTCTTCGGTCATTCACCTACGGGGCGGTTATACAGGGATACTTTATTAGCCTTGGCACGTCATCCCATCGGCAATGCTCAGGGTCGGAACCAAGGATTAACTACTGCTTTAGCCAAGGACTTGGGCCTAGTGGATTTTAATCCCTTGGAAGCAGATTGGGCGGCTCCTTGGACAGACCCCTGTCCAGCCGTATTGGCATCGGTTCATGCAGATCCTTGGCGTACCACAGGAGATACCCGCGAGCGTTTAGAGTTAATGGCTTTGCAGGTTTTGGAGTGCGGGTTTTTGCCTGAAACTCAGGATACTCAGTGGCCGAGCACCTCCGCGGTTCTGGCGCGTGTAGCGACTGAACTGCAACCACGATTGGAAGTCTGTGGAGCCCAAGAGCTATTCCAATTGATGCGGGGATTATCCGGTCGTTTCGTTCCGGCTGGCCCCAGCGGAGCTCCTACACGCGGCCGACCAGATGTATTACCCACGGGGCGCAACTTCTACTCAGTGGATACGCGCTCCATTCCCACCCAAACCAGTTGGGTGCTGGGCTTGCGCTCTGCCGAGCGATTGATTGAGCGCTATGTGCAAGAGCACGGAGATTATCCGCGTGCCATAGGCTTGTCCGTTTGGGGCACGGCCACTATGCGTACCGGCGGAGACGATATTGCCCAAGCCTTTGCCCTGATTGGAGTGCGTCCCCAATGGGCTGAGGGCAGTCATCGCGTAGCCGACTTTGAAATTTTGCCTATGTCGCTGCTGGATCGACCACGCATTGACGTTACCTTGCGGGTTTCGGGGTTTTTCCGCGATGCCTTTTCCAATGTGATTCGGCTGTTTGATGCAGCGGTACAAGCCGTAGCGGCCCTTGACGAGCCTGAGTCGGTAAATCCGATTCGCAGTCGCATATTGCGCGAAGCCGCTACTTTGGAAGCACAGGGCATACCCAAGGATTTAGCACAACGTCAGGCGGGTTATCGAGTATTTGGATCAAAGCCCGGTAGCTACGGCGCTGGCTTGCAAGGCTTGATTGACGGAAAACATTGGAATGAAGACGCAGACCTTGCCCAAGCCTATCTAAATTGGGGCAGCTATGCCTACGGTCAAGCCGATGAAGGAACGGCAGCATTGCCCAGTTTTGCGCAGCGTTTAGCCAACATTGAGCTAGTGCTACACAATCAAGATAACCGCGAGCATGACCTGCTGGACTCCGACGACTACTATCAATTTCAAGGCGGTATGGCGGCTGCGGTACGTCATTTGAGTGGTCAACAACCCACGCTGTATTTTGGAGACCACAGCAACCCCTCTGCTCCAGCCGTTCGCTCACTGCAAGAGGAAATCAGCCGCGTAGTGCGCAGTCGAGTCACTAATCCTAAATGGATCGCGGGTGTTAAGCGGCACGGTTACAAAGGCGCTTTTGAGATGGCCGCTACGGTTGACTACCTGTTTGCTTTCGATGCCACCGCACGCGTGGTGCGGGACGATCAATACGCCCGTCTGACTGACGCTTATCTACAAGATCCCGATACCTGTGACTTTTTACTGCGTCATAACCCCGATGCCTTGACCGAAATTTGTGAGCGCCTACTGGAGGCAATGGATCGAGGTCTATGGGCTGAACCCGGTATTTATCGAGATTGTGTAGAGCAGCATTTGCTTAATGCCGAACAGCATCAGGAAGCACGATGAATCCTAGTTTTCCACCGGCTTTTCCTTTTACCGCCTTGCAAGGTCAATCGCTGTTGCAAATGGCCTTACTGTTAACCACGGTTGATCCTCTGATTGGGGGGGTACTGATCGAAGGGCCACGGGGTACGGCAAAATCCACAGCCGCCCGAGCCTTAGCCGGACTCTTACCCAATGGACACTTTGTAAACCTGCCCCTATCCACTACTGAAGAGCAGTTGGTGGGTAGCCTAGACCTAGAAGCCGCCTTACAAAGTAGTGAAGTGCGTTTTCGTCCGGGCTTGTTTGCCCGTGCCCATGAAGGTGTGCTGTATGTGGATGAGGTCAATTTATTGGCCGATGGCTTGGTCGATCTGCTGCTGGACGTATGTGCTAGCGGCATCAACCGCATTGAGCGTGATGGCATTAGCCATAGTCATCCGGCACGGCTTGTCCTGATCGGTACTATGAACCCTGAGGAGGGTGCATTACGCCCACAGCTTCTGGATCGTTTTGGTCTTTTTGTGCGCTTAGAAGCGCGTTTAAGTCCGCCCGAGCGGGAGGCCATTGTGCGTGTTCGTCTGGCCTTTGATGCTGACCCTATCGCTTTTTCTAGGCAGTATGCGGCGAATGAAACTGCTTTAGCCGCTCGTATTGCCCAAGCTCAAGCCTTGTTACCCAGTATCGCCTTTGACGACCTGAGTCATGCCCAGGTGGCGGAGCGTTGCTATGCCGCTGCTGTAGAGGGTGTACGGGCCGATTTGGTGATGTTGCGGGCCGCCCGCGCCCATGCGGCTTTAGCAGGGCGAGCTTATATGGAGGTAGTAGATATAGAGGCGGTAGCTGAACTGGTTTTAGCCCACCGGCGCTCTTCGCAACAGCAACCACCTGAAACTCCGCCTTCCCATAGTAATCAGCAGCCTCAACCGGAGGCTCATTCGAATTCGGACATGGAAAATTGGGGGGCATTACCACCAGAGACTCCCCCCATAACTTCCGTTAAATCTCTGAGGCCACTTCCCACAAAAAAAGTCTAGCGCGTTCACCTGTTCCCGGTCAGAGAACGAGTGGACGCAGTGTTCGACTCAGTCGTGCCAAGGCTAGGGCACATAAGATCAATCAGCGTATTGATTGGTTGCCGACTCTGTTAGCTAAGGGCGCGGCGACTTTAAAACTAGAGCATTTGCGTTATCAGTTGGCCCCCACAGGAGGAGCCGTATTGCATTGCATTGTGCTGGATTGTTCTGCCTCCATGTTACGGGGCCAGCGTTTATCTAAGGCGAAAGGTTTATTACAGGCTTGGGTTGACCACTGTTATCAGCGGCGGGAATCTCTAACCTTGATTGGTTTTTCAGGACAAGGAGCCTATGTATTGAAAGCGCCAGGTAAAGCCGCAGCCTTTAATCATGCTTGGATTAGCGCTATTACGGGAGGAGGTGCTACGCCGATCCAAGCTGCGCTGGCCTTAGCAGAGCGCCTCTTGGCCAAACATAAGGAACCTATAGCACTGTGGCTGCTGTCTGATGTTCGTTTTAGCCAGCTTCCCCCGCGTCCTAGTTTTGCAGCCCAGACTACCCTGATTGATTTTGATCAGGGAGCACGTACTTTAGGACGAGCGCAAAAGCTGGCTCAGTTATGGCAAGCTGATTGTATTGATGTTGACGAATTAATAAGGTAATTGGGTTATTCCCTACTGTAGGGAATAACCTGTATTAATTAGTTACAAATACTACTTCAGTAATTGATCACAACGAATATTAATCGCTGAGCCATCCAATACTTGTTCTAAAAAAGCTAATAAGGCTTGGGAATGTTGTTCAAACTCTTGGGGTTGGAACATAGAAGGGTCTGCATCAATGCTTAAAATCAAAGCCTCGGCATCACTGCGGCCACGGTAGGTAATGTTAAACCCATCACCGGGGCCACTGGCTAATACTTGGTGTTTCACCGTACAACCTTCAAACTCAGGGGCATCAAAGGGCAATACATTGACCAATGGGGAGAAAAAGTACCGAGTTCCCTCAGATAATCCCTGATCTGTAGCCAATTGCTCAATACGGTAACGACCGTGAGCCCGTTGTTTGCGCAGTGTGCAAGAGAGCTGACTTAGGGTTTCCCCTAAGGTTGCTTCAGGTTTAGGTTGAATAAATAAAGGTAGAATATTCACCAATAAAGCCGGCATATAAGCCCCTACACTGCCCCAACGGTTCATAAAAGGGAGCCAAAGGGGCAAAGCTTGTTGGCCATCGTGATCTTGTTGGCGGTAATGATAGAACAGGTACAGTCCAGAGATCGCAACCAATAAATCCGGCCATCCCATTTCCATTTGAGCCGCTATTTGGTGCATACGGTTAATGAGGGGCTTGGGCAACTCATACTCAAAACTCAGCCCAGTTTCCTCGCCGCCGTAGTATTCGTCTTCTTTATGCAGAATTGGCAGAGCTACGGGCACGGACTTTAGGTAGTCGTCCCAAAACGCACGATCTTTCTCAAACCGTGGACTTGCGCAGTAGCTTTGATCTTCATCGAGGTATTGGGCGAAGGAATGGAATGGAGCTCCCGCATCTCCCTTACCCAGATAATGCGCGTACAGCTTGGCACAGCGCTGTTCAATCAACACCATACCAAAGCCATCCAGAATAATGTGATGGGCGCGAATGTACCAAAGGTAGCGATCGGCTCCTAACTTAAACAGCCATTGCACAGACAGAGGTTGGGTTAGCAGATTCAGTTTAGCGGCCACATCCGCTTGCATCATCTGGCTGGCGGCTTGATAGGGATCAGCGCGATCTTGCAGATCAATCAGTTGCAGTTTGGGTAAACGACAGGGGTCGCAGTGTTGCATGGGCTTGGTTTGCCCTTCAGGAATATAGAAGCGCAAAGCCAGTACATCAGTTTCATGCACGGTGGTTTCAATGGCTTTAAATAAAGCCTCTGGATCTATGCCTCCTTGGATATCCAGATAGTGCGCCACGGTTGATACCGGCTGATCGGGGTGCAGAGAAAACTCTTCCCAAAAATCCAGTTGGGCCAGCGTTAGACGCATTTCATGAGTGCTCAGACTATGTTCTGACATGATGTAAACCTTAGAGGACATTTGTGCAATAAAACTCTGTACGAAGGAATAACGCGGACTAGCCCCTAAATAGGGCCGAGGGTATTCCTTCTCCATTTTTAAAATATTGATTGATATTTGCTTATATAAATAATTAATAGCAAAAAGCCAGTATATAAATATACCTTAAGTGTTGATTGAGTGAGCTTATATAAAATGTTGACATTTGCAGTTAAAAATAACAATGATAAGTTTTATCATTTAACTGGCAGACAGGAAACCTATGATCAGTATGGCCTCGGAGGCATATGAGTACCTATCGGAATCACCTCAGCCCAATGAAACGGAATTCTTATTTACATCAATGCAACATGATCTGCGTGCTACCGGTAAGGTAGCTGAGATTATTACTCCTGCTTTTGGAGGTGGCTGCGAACACAGTAACTTCCAACAAGCACTGCGTGGGGCAATGGAGCAAGCCCGACAAGCAGGGCAGGTCAATCCCATTGTTGTAGGCGCGATTCCCTTCGATTTGACCCAAGCCTCTTGCCTGTATATTCCAGCGCAATATCAATGGGTTGAGCGCTCAGAACCTATTCATGTATCACGTGAAACCAAAGATAGCCCCACCTTACTCAATCAGCGCAGCATCCCCGATGAGCAGGGCTTTAAAAAAGCGGTGCAGCATGCCATTGTTAATTTTCAACACTCTGATATTCGCAAAGCGGTGTTATCGCGTATTTGCGAATTAGAGTTTTCAGAGCCTGTAGACGTACAGCGGTTGTTGGCCAGTTTGCGGGTACAAAATCCCAGCGGATATCAGTTTCGCGTACCGCTCTCTGAAGGAGGAGAACTTATAGGTGTTAGCCCTGAGCTGCTGTTGCGCAAGCAGGGCGCACAGATTGAATCGAACCCTCTGGCCGGTTCTGCTAAACGCCAAGCCGATCCTGAGCAAGATCGTGCCATAGCAGATCGTTTGATGACCTCCCCTAAAGATCAGTATGAGCATCATTTGGTCATCGACGAAATTCGGCGTGTTTTAGAGCCTCATTGTGCAGAGCTGGATATTCCAGATCATCCTTCGCTGATGTCTACTTCGGCTTTGTGGCATCTGTCTACACAGATCAAGGGTCGTTTGCGTAATCCCGAATTGAACGCTCTACAGCTAGCCTGCCAACTGCACCCAACTCCGGCGGTATGCGGATACCCGACGGGACAAGCGCGCAAATTGATCAACCTCGTAGAGCCCTTTGAGCGCGGATTATTCACCGGTATCGTGGGTTGGTGTGATAGTCAGGGCAACGGTGAATGGGTAGTTACCATTCGTTGTGGCATTGTCCAGCACAAAAATATTCGTCTGTTTGCTGGGGCGGGCATCGTAGAGGCTTCACAGCCCGATGCGGAATGGAATGAAACTCAGGCTAAGTTAGGCACTATGTTAAATGCCTGCGGCTTGGGTTGGATTAATAGTTTGGATACTCCCGCATAAGCTGAGGTATTTTTGTGCGTATTGAATACAACCGTTGGCCTGATGAGTTGGCCCAGCGTTACCGCGAGTGCGGATATTGGCTTGATCAACCCCTAACCCGCATTTTGGAACAGCAGTGTCGCGAACGCCCAGATGCCATTGCGTTAATCTGTGGTGAACGCAGCCTCAGCTATGCTGACTTAGATCAGCAAGCCAACAATCTGGCCGCATACCTCAGTGCGCGAGGTTTGACGTGCGGCGATAAAGCCTTAGTACAGTTACCCAACATCGCTGAATTTTATGTGGTGTTCTTTGCGTTACTGAAAATAGGGGTTGCTCCGGTTAATGCTCTGTTTAATCACCGGCATTTAGAACTCAGTGCCTACGCGCGTCAGATTCAGCCTCAACTGGTTATCGCCAGTCGTCACCATGAGTTGTTTACCAACGACGATTTCGTATCCGAACTGCATCAGTTAGTGCCTGAACTGTCAGTGACTTTATTGTTGGATGACTCAAACCCCCAAACCAGTCTTAATCAGGCTTTGGCTACCCCAGCCAGATTGGATTGGTCTGCTGGCCCGTCGGCTCCCGATGAAGTGGCCTTTTTTCAACTATCGGGTGGCAGTACCGGAACCCCTAAGCTGATTCCACGCACACACAACGACTATGACTACAGTGTGCGGGCCAGTGCCGATATCTGCCAGCTAACGGCGGAAACTCGTTTTCTTTGTGCTTTGCCTGCGGCCCACAATTTTCCATTAAGTTCTCCCGGTGCTTTAGGGGTCTTCCACGTGGGAGGCTGCGTAGTTTTGGCCTCTAGTCCAGAACCTTCGAGCTGTTTTGCTTTAATTGAACGCCATGCTGTGAGTATGGTGGCCTTAGTGCCTCCAGCCGTTGCCCTATGGTTACAGGCTGCACCTGATTACCCAGCCTGTTTGAAATCGTTGCAGCTGATTCAAGTAGGCGGAGCGAGCTTTGCTGAGTCTTTGGCACGTCGTGTCCCCGAAGTTTTAGGCTGTCGCCTGCAGCAAGTGTTTGGCATGGCCGAAGGCTTAGTGAATTACACTCGATTAGACGATGACGAGCTGCATATATTTACTACCCAAGGTTGCCCAATTAGCCCGGATGATGAAATTCGTGTGGTAGATGAGTCAGGGATTGAGCTGGGATTTGGGGAAACCGGCTTACTCGCGACCCGTGGCCCCTATACCTTCAGGGGTTATTACCAAAGCCCAGAGCACAATGCCCGTGTGTTTGACACCGAGGGTTTTTATTACTCGGGTGATCTGGTACAGCGCACAGCGGATGGCTATCTGCGGGTCGTTGGGCGGGTTAAGGATCAAATTAATCGGGGTGGTGAGAAAATTGCGGCTGAGGAAATCGAGCATTTGCTGCTGCAACATCCGGATGTGACTCAAGCGGCTTTAGTGGCGATGCCAGATCCTCTGATGGGTGAGAAGAGCTGTGCTTTCTTAAGCGTTACCCATTCCGAGCTGCGGCCTATAGCACTGCGTCGCTATCTGCTGGCCCAAGGTATTGCTGAATATAAGTTGCCGGATCGTTTTTGCTTTCTGGAGCACTTACCCCTGACTGCCGTGGGCAAAATTGATAAACAACAATTACGCGCCCAACTGCAAGCCTCTTCCTCCTGTACTGAATCTGTCTAAGGTACTCTCATGGCCATTCCTACCTTGCCCCCGTATTCCATCCCGCTAGAAGTTCCAACCAGTCGCGTCAATTGGCAACCCGATCCCAAGCGCGCGGTGCTGTTAATACATGATATGCAGGACTACTTCGTCAAATTCTATGGCGACAACAGCCCTTTAATGGAGTCTGTGATTCAGAATTTGGTCTGTGTGCGCCAATGGTGTAAGCAACAGGGCATTCCGGTTTTGTATACCGCTCAACCCACGGAACAATCCGCCGTCGATCGCGGTTTGCTGAACGATATGTGGGGGCCTGGATTGACCGCCGCTGATCCTAAATTGCAGCAAGTGGTCGCGGCTTTGGCTCCTGATGCTGACGACACTATATTGGTGAAGTGGCGTTACAGTGCTTTTCAGCGCTCCGATTTGCAGGCGTTGCTGAAAAATTGGGGGCGCGATCAGCTGATTATTGGCGGGGTTTATGCCCAGATCGGGTGTTTAGTGACGGCTATGGATGCCTTTATGAACGACATCCAGCCTTTTATGATCAATGATGCAGTGGCTGCGTTCTCTGAAGCAGATCACCAAATGGCTGTGCAGTATGTAGCAGCCTACTGTGGTTCTGTGGTCAATACCGCTCAGTTGATTGGTGCGGCCCAATCACTCAATCAGGATTGGCTAAAAGCGCGCGTCCTACATTGGATCGACGAAGACGAAAGTCACTTCGATGCCAACGAAAACCTGATGCACTACGGTTTGGATTCTATTCAAGTCATGGCTCTGGTCGCTGAACTCAAAAAGCTTGGGGTTCAAGTGAGTTTTGAGGAGCTGGCTCGGACTCCAACCCTCAACGCTTGGTGGACTTTGATTGAGTCCAAGAGCCAACCCCAGTAACGGACGCTTTGGGAGTCACTTAGATGGAACAACAACATTTTTTCGGAAAGCGCGTGCTGGTTACCGGCGCTGCCAGTGGTATTGGGCGCTGTATTGCCGAGCAGTTTCAGACTTATGGCGCAGATGTTATTGGGCTTGATTGCGATACTCCAGATGCAGAAGTTGGTTTTCGTCTGCTTCAGGTGGATATCAGTAATCCACAACAGGTGGAGCAGGTCAGCGCCCAGTTGCAAGCGGAACAGCCTCATCTGGATATCTTGGTCAATGCAGCGGGCATATTGCGTTTAGGCAATCTGGAAACCCTGACTCTGGACGATTGGCAGAGCTGTTTAAACGTCAACGTCAGCGGGGTGTTTTATTTATTGAAGCAGTGGGCTCCGGTGTTTAAACGTCAAAAATCAGGGGCTATCGTTAGCGTTGCCTCTAACGCGGCCCATGTACCTCGTTTGGGGATGACGGCCTACTGTACTTCTAAGGCGGCCTTAGTCAGCCTAAGCCACTGTGTGGGTTTGGAGTTGGCTGCTTATGGGGTGCGTTGCAATCTGGTGTCGCCGGGCTCCACGGATACGGCCATGTTACGCGGGATGCCACGGGGTACAGAGGCCTACCAAGGCTTGATTGATGGCTCTCTGGAGCAATTTAAGCTGGGCATTCCGCTGCGTAAAATTGCTAAGCCTGAGGAAATCGCCAACGCTGTGTTGTTTTTGGCTTCTGACTTGGCCAGTCACATTACCCTACAGGATATCGTGATTGACGGAGGCGCGACCTTAGCGGCTTAACAAGGAAAATAGAGCGCTTCTCTCAGCTGGCTCCTAGCCCTTAGGGGTGGGAGCCAATTTCAGATGCCTCCTCAAAGGCTCAGTCAGTGTTTTATGCTCAGGGTGAATTCAGTCAAGAGCTACTGCATCATGGTCTTCCTGCCTTCTCAAGCTCGTACGCTATTAGCCCTCTTGTTGGTTCTGACGAGCCTAGCCTGCACATCGACTCAGACCTCAATCACGCCTCTGGGTCAATCCAGCTTCGAAGACTATCGCCGTCAAACCTTGCACTGGATGGAGCAAAGACGCGCGTTTCAGACTCCAGACCCTAAGGCTGAGTTAGCTTGGAATGCCCCCCGCGAATGGAGACCGACTAGTCCAGCAACTCGGGGTGTTTTGCTGGTTCACGGGTTGGGAGATTCACCTTGGTCTTTTTATGACCTGGGAGCTCAGTTGGTACAACAGGGTTTTTTGGTGCGTAGCCTGTTGTTACCCGGCCACGGCACGCAGCCTGCGGACATGCTGTACGTCCGTCTTGAAGATTGGCAGAGGTTAATTGCTGAACAGGTGGCCATTTTAGAACGAGAAGTCCCAGAGGTTTTTTTGGGTGGGTTTTCAACTGGGGCTAATTTAACCTTTGAATACGCGGCAACCCATTCTGAGATCGCTGGGCTATTGTTGTTTTCACCGGCCTTTCAAGCCAATACCTCTTACGATTGGCTGGCTCCCTTTATCAGTTGGGTAAAACCTTGGCTACGCAGTCCTGAGGATAAGCGGTCGCAAAACGCAGTGCGCTACATGAATATGCCCACTAATGGTTTTGCTCAGTTTTACCGCAGCAGCCAGCTCGTTCGCGCCTGGTTGGATGACGCGCAGTATACCAAGCCGGTTTTGATGGTCGTGGCGGAACACGATTCGGTATTGAATACCCATTACTTACTGGAGTCTTTTCAAGCACGCTTTACACATCCAGATAGCCGCTTGATCTGGTACGGACAAGTGCCCAAAAGTGCAGACTCAGATCCGCGTATTTTGGTGCAGCCCGATGCCTTACCGACACGCCATATCAGCCAGTTTTCGCACATGAGCCCTCTGTTTTCCCCCGATAACCCTCTGTACGGCGAACAGGGGAGCCTAAGAATTTGTTGGAATGGGCAAGACGCCCAAGCCACCCATGCCTGTGAGCTGGGAGCCCCCGTGTGGTTCTCAGATTGGGGCTATCGAGAGATTGGAAAGATCCACGCTCGCTTGACCTATAACCCCTACTTTTCTTGGCAAACTCAGGTGATGTTTGAGGTGATGGGTTTAGGTTCAACCCAACAAAAGGGGGCTCAGAACAGCCCTCCGTGCTGTATAGCAAACGACTCATGACTTTTTGGGAGCCTCCATGTCATCGGAAACCACAGAGCTTTACTCCAGTACACCTGCTTTAGACCTGCGCCCGCTGTTGTTCGCCAATCTTGCCTGCACCATGGCAATGATCGCCTATGTTCCCCTAATCGGCCCCATTGCGCGCACCTTGGGTTTAGCGCCTTGGCAGGCCGGGGCTACGGTGACGGTCGCCGGTTTACTGTGGCTATTATTGGCGCGGGTTTGGGGTAATGCCAGTGATCGTTTAGGACGGCGCTCCATACTCCTATTCGGTTGTGCTGGGGTGGCGGTGTCCTATGCCTTACTCAGCCTCTTTGTGGATTTGGCCCTGTATTGGTTGCCCGTCAGTGCCATTTCTTTTGCTGGATTATTGATTGGGCGAGGCGCAGTCGGGGCTTTCTATGCCGCTATTCCCGCTTCAGGACAGGCACTGATTGCCGACAATTTCCCACCCCATGCGCGGGCTGCAACTATGGCTCGGATGGGGGTGGCTAACGCGGTGGGTATGGTGTTTGGGCCAGCCTTGGCTGCACTGTTGGCGCAATATAGCCTCAGTTTGCCTTTGTATGTGATGGCGGTTTTACCCTGCCTAGCCTTTGTGTTGCTGTTTATCTACTTGCCTGCTCAAGAACATCATTTAGGGCAACGTGCTCAACCCATTCGATTGAGCGACCCACGTTTGCGTCATCCGCTGGCGGTGGCTTTTATCGCTACCTTATCGGTGGCGGTGGCTCAGATTACCGTAGGCTTTTTTGCCCTTGATCATTTAGCGCTGCCTCCCGCAGCGGCGGCCCAAGCAGCAGGTATTACTCTGACTTTGGTGGGCGTTTCTCTCATTTTGACCCAACTGATTATTGCCCGCTTAAAGTGGCCTGCACGGCGCATGGTGCATGTGGGAGCGGCAGTGGCTGGATTGGGCTTTGCAGGCGTGTGCTTTGTCTCACAGGTCTGGCAACTTTGGCTGTGCTATTTCGTAGCCGCTATGGGTATGGGCTGGGTATTTCCGGCATTTTCGGCCTTAGCGGCCAATGCGGTGAATGCTGATGAACAAGGATCGGCCGCCGGTGCTGTGGGAGCCGCTCAGGGATTAGGTGTTGTACTGGGGCCACTGCTCGGCAGTTCAGTGTATGCCTTTGCTCCCTATCTGCCTTATCTGCTGATTAGCCTGTTACTGTTACTGATCTCTGCATGGCCGATACGCACACAGCCTAAATAGGCTACCGCTCAATTGGGTTTTACCTAGTGCATCTGGGCTCCATGCACTAGGTGTCTTGCGGTTTTAACGTGCCGTGATAATCGCCAATTTGGTGATGCCAGCCCGCTCAATGGAAGCCATAGCCTTAGCCACTACCCCATAATCCACCTGATCATCGGCTTGAAGTTGTACCCGTAGATCTGCATTTTGTTCTTTGGCTGAACGTAGGTTTGACTCCAATAACTCCGGTTGAATTTCGTCTTTATCCAAGAACAATTTGCCTGAACCATCAATGCTGACGATCAGAGGATCTTTCTGATTCGCCGGAGCTACGGCTTCGGTTTTAGGCAAATTGATGGGAATGGCGTTAGTCAACATGGGGGCGGCGACAATAAACACCACCAGCAATACCAACATCACATCCACTAGGGGCGTGATGTTCATTTCGCTGAGCACTTCATCGCTTTCTTGAGTAGAGAAGGCCATTTAGCTCGCCTCCTTAACCGGATGAGCAGAGGGGTTGATAGCGTTTTTGGGGTAGGGGATCAGCTTAAAGGCTGTTTTCTGAGCCAGACTGTAGAAGTCGTGGGCAAAATCGTCCAAATCAGCCGCGGCGAGCTTTAGACGACGTAGGAAGTAGTTGTAAATCAGCACTGCAGGCACCGCGACAGCAATACCCACGCCTGTAGCTACCAGAGCCATACCGATAGGCCCGGCTACGGTTTCCAAGCTGGCGGAGCCGGCGGCGCTGATGCCATTGAGTGCTTCCATAATCCCCCACACGGTGCCGAATAAGCCGATAAAGGGCGAGGTAGAGCCGATGGAAGCCAATACCGCCAAGCCGGACTCTAAAGAACGGCGTTCACGTTGGATTTGCTGCCGTAGTGCGCGCTCTAAACGATCTTGATGATTGATGGCATGGGCTAAATCCTGTGGCCCCTCTTGGGTTTGGATGGCCGCAAATCCGGCTTGAGCCAAATGCGCTGCGGCTCCTGTTCCCTGTTGCTGACTCAATAAACGAGCGGCGGAGTCTAAATTCGGAGCCGCCCAAAAAGCCTTTAAAAAGCGCCGATCTCGATGTTTAAGCCGGGCAAACTGCACCCCTTTAATCAGAGCCAGTCCCCAAGATAAAATGGAAAATCCAACCAGTACCCAAATAACCACATGCTCTACGGAAGCAAAGGGATCTTCTAATAGATTCATAACCACTCCTTAATGATCGAATAAAAAACGGTCTGCTTTCACAGACTCAGTGCAACTTGAAATCAATGGGCACGCTGACCCAGCCTTCTTGGGCTACATCACCGCGTTTGGCGGGCACGAAACTCCAACGCTGTACCGCTTGAATAGCGGCTTGATCCAACAGATCACGCCCGCTAGAGGTCTGTATCTGTATCTCGCTGGGTTTACCGCTGGGTAATACCCGAACCCGTAACAGCACCCGGCCTTCCCAACCGCGCCGCTGAGCTAACGCGGGATATTCCGGCGCAGGATTGCGCAGGTACCCCGCTGTGGCTGAGGCAGGTGTTAAGGGAGCCGAACTGGAACTGGGTGCCGAGCTGCTAGCAGGAGCCGCCGGAGCTGTGCTCGGAGTACTAGGAGCGGGCACCGCCGTTTGGGGCTGGGGAGCCGGCGAAGGTTTAGGCTCCACGGGTTTGGATTCCGCTTTAGGTTGCGGTTTAGGTTTTGGGGGCGCTGGTGGTTGAATTTTGGGTTTAACCACGGGCTTGGGAGGCTTACGGGCGGCTAACTCATCCACCACGGGAGGAGGCGGTGGTGTATCCACTACAGGAGGAGTTGGCACAGAAACCGCAGGAGCCTCTGCCGCAGGGGCCGGGCTGCTGAACTCAATCGCCATAGGAGGGATTTGCACCGGCACTTCGGGTAACACGGGCGTGGGTCTTTGGCTCAGCCAATACAGAGCGCCTGTATGCAGAATCAAAGCAAACACCCCCAACAAAATGGCCTCACGTCGTCCGATTAAGCTGGGCTTAGGAGCGCTGAATCTAATGCGATGCAGTGCTTGTTGGATGCTGGGCGGCCTTATCTCAATCAGCTCAGCAGGACTGCGTGCTTCATACCAAAGTCCGTGGCTTTGCGTGGTGGCTTCAAGAACGCTACCCATGAGTCAAACTCCTTAACAAAACACAGTAAATGGCCATCAAGCCTTAAAGCCGATGTCATAGAGAGAGCTTGCTAAGATGATTGAATCTTTTTACTAATCACTTAAAATAATTTTTATTGATTTGTTAATTTCTTTTTAGAATAAAAAATCTTAACTTTTTGAATTTAAATGCCTTTATTTTAATTAAATAAATTTATATTTTTAAATATAAAAATAAAATATAAGAATAATTATGTCCTGATTTAACTTTGGCGAGCAGGTTGGTGGGGCATTAGGTGCCCAAAAAGCACAACGCAAACCCCTCAATGGTGATTTCATCTGGCTTATCAGCGAGGCATCCATGCCACTGAATTGGGCACGCTATTGATAAAATGCTTGCGCTGCTGATCCCACAGACTGGATAGCGCCAAGCTTGCACGGCCCCTTATAGCGTGGAATCCTCTTTACTTTATGAATTAACGAGGGGAGGGTTAAAACCAACTTTTAATCCAACCGATCAGCTTTTGACCCGCCTTAATCAGTGCCTTACCCACTGGCTCCACTTCAATCATAAGTTTGTAACTCCTCTGGTAATGGCAGACCGTACTGACTGACAGCATCTGTCGAGATTGAGCCCGTAGTTCAGGGGTTCTAAAACCTTCAATAAAGAGGGTTGAAGAGGCTAAAAAGTAGGTTTGAAATTGGCTTTAGGAGGGATGTGCCCGCTTACTCCACGGGCACATCACATCCGCTCAACAGCCATGCTGATCCAACCCTCCCATCAGCGAAAAGCTTACCCCAGCGAGGGTAGAATTTAGAGGCTGAATGCAGAGAGAGAGATGCTCAAAGAAATCAGCCAAGCGTAAGCCTTGCAGTTGAATGGCTGGAAAAACGCCCCAATACATTGATATCGGCTTGATTAACATCGATGGGAAGGCTGGCTAGCTTTCGCCGCCGAGATAGTTCCTGTGCTTGACTGGCCAGCATCTGCCAGTCGTCTGTGGGCATACCGTCACTGATGATGATCAGCATAGGCTACACCAGCTCGACGGTATTCGGCTTTAGGGACTTCGAGACGCTGCATGGCCAATTTGATTGACCTTAGTAAAGGGTAATACCTGTTGAGCACGGCCACTGTGCGGTAATCAAACCTACTTCTATCGGGTACAGAGTAACTTCATCCTTCAGCAGGCTTTGCAAAAATCGGTTAAAGCCTCCGCGGAACTGCTGGATGGGTTCGCCGCTCATGGAACCGGAAGTATCCATCGCCACCATATACGGACAGCGAGGAGAAGGGTTTCCAATCAGAAAAGTAGCCCAAAATGACAAAAAGCGGAGGGTAAATGCGGTGAAGCTAAATGCGGCGCAAAACATTAAACTGCTTATTAGCGCTTAGGGGTGAGCCCAGTCTGTTCGCTCCTTCACTTCTGGTTATTGGAGTTTTTCCATGCAAAATCGCATTGTTGAAGGAGCAGGGCTTGGCTTTCGTCGTGAACTGATTGATGCCTTGAAAAACACTACCCCTTGTGCCATCGATTTTTTTGAGCTAGCTCCTGAGAATTGGATTGATTTGGGTGGACAAAGCCAGAAAGACTTGCGCTTTTTCACAGAGCGCTATCCCTTTGTCTGTCATGGGCTGTCTCTGTCCTTAGGGGGGCCGGGCCCACTGAATACCCAGTTATTGCACAAAATCAAAGGCTTTATGGCGGAGCACCGCATAGAGCTGTACACCGAACACCTCTCTTGGTGCGCCGATCACCAACAACTGTATGAGTTACTGCCCATTCCGCTGACTGAAGAGGCGGTACATTGGACGGCTCAACGCATCCGTCAGACCCAAGAGATTTTGGAGCGGCCCATAGCGATAGAGAACGCCTCGTACTACATTCAGCCTCCGGGCGCTGAGATGAGCGAGACTGAGTTTATCACTCATGTTTTAGAGGAAGCCGACTGCCTACTGCACCTTGACGTCAATAATCTGTACGTCAACAGTCAAAACTTCGGTTTTGATCCCCTAAGCTTCTTGAAGGCTCTACCCTTAGAACGTACCTGTTACCTGCATGTAGCGGGACATTACCAAGAGGCTGACGGTTTTTTAATTGATACCCACGGCACAACAGTAATTGATCCTGTTTGGGAACTGCTAGAGATCACTTATCAACACCTAGGCCATTCGATACCCACCTGCTTAGAGCGCGACTTCAATATTCCCTCCTTAGACAAACTACTACCGGAAGTTGAACGCATTCGCCACATCCAACAACAATATGTCGAGTGCAAACCGAGGTGCGCCTAATGGACAGGGAAGCGATACCCGCGTTTCAACAATTCCAATATCAAATGGCGAATTACCTGCGTAATCCAGATTGCGCTCCCCTGCCTCAGGGTATCCATGCACCGCGCATGGCACTCTATGCGGATTTAGTCTTCAGCAATGTATTGGGCTTTTTAAATCGCTGCTTTCCAGTTTGCCGCCGAGTGTTAGGCGATAGCTGCTGGCAACGTCTTAACCGGCACTTTTTGAGGGATTGGCCGCTCACCACGCCTTGGTTTTATGAAATTCCCAAGGCATGGGTGGAGTATCTACAACAAGGACTCTACTCCGAACCCTTACCCCAATGGCTACCGGAGCTGGCTCACTACGAATGGGTTGAGCTGGCTTTAGACATCGCTCCCAATTCCACGCTGCACTACGATCCGCAGGGTAGTTTGTTAGGAGCGCTCGTGCTGACACCCGCTCACAAATTGCTAAGCTATCAATGGCCCGTCCATCGGATTAGCCCGGAATATCAACCTCAAGTGGCGCAATTGACCTTTTTATTGGCGTATCGCAACGAAGCGATGCAGATCCGATTTATAGAGCTTAACGCCGTGACCGCTCGACTGATACAACTGATCAGCTCAAATTTATTATCTGGGCAACAGGCTCTGCAGCAACTGGCCACTGAAATGGCACACCCCAGTCCACAGCAATTGATTGCCTTCGGTTTAGAATTATTAGAAAACTTGCATACCCAAGGATTCATTTTAGGGGCCAGTGGTAACAGTGTTTTCTAACGGAACGCGACAAGAGCAGCCTCCTTCATAGGGCTTAATGCTGCTGAACTTTTTATACGGGCGTTACTACTGAAAAACGCTCAGAAGAGTTTGCCTGTATAACCTCATTTAGCTACGGCAGATCCATCTCAAGTTCCGCTCGGTATGAAAATAGCCAAGGTTGCTAATACCTGATTTTGTACCCTAGCAGACTCTGTTGCCCTACCGCCAAGTGTGAAAGAAAAGCTGTGATTTCAGCATGGCCAATATCGCGTAGGGTGACGGTACAGATGAAAGCGGATGAAACGACAAATCCAGTCGCAATAGCTGTGCTCGGTTCGCAACGAGTAATGACACATACGAATGACCGCACGCCCCTGATTCAGCAAACGAGGAAACTCAGACAGGGTGTCGGACTCCTGCTATAGGCATAAATCTGTGTAACTATTTGATTTAAATATCAATATAAAAAAACAGGAAATAATATTTTTCTTGGCTACAGTTAGATTATTGTAAATCCTGCTTAGGCAAAATTTACAATAAAAAATTACATTAATGAAAAAGGATAGACATTTAATGAAAAGCCTAATTACCAGCCCTGTTATCACACAGAACTTATTTATCAGATTAAAAGCTGACGGTAATAATTTTGATAACATTGTATCAATTACAGATCCAAATGTATTAATTTTAGCCTTAAAGACAGCAAACCTATTCCAGCAGGCTTTAGTTCCAGCAGAGAATGACTCTTTAAGGTTTGATGTACAGAAAGGACTGGAGCTAGCTAAGTCTGATCCTAATCTTTCCGTAACAAATTTTACAGACATATATCATGAAACAAGTGATTCAAGAACATCAGTTATGACTGAAATGGTCTTGAAAACGATAAATACTGTTCTTGGTATTGCTCTAGCACCTGAACCAGCTAAACAATTACAAGCTGCAATCGAAGGTGCGTATGTTGGGCTTAACGAAAAAAAAGATGATGCTTGGATATTTTGGGAGAAGAAACAAGCTCATAAAACAACTTATCAGTACAATATAACATTTTCTGTAGAGGCTGGGGCTACAGGTCTTATTTTACTTACATGTCCAATGGGGCTCACCATTGAAGTTAATAAAGAATATGAAAGAGTATTGTTTATTACGCTAAAAGATACCGAGTCTTATCTGAGTAGAATACAAGCGCTGACTACAGCACAATTGGCTAAACCAGCCCTTTCAAAATCTGCAAATGCTGAAGGTTATAAATTGCTCGAAGAGTTGGTTGGTGACGGCCCAACTAAGATTGAATAGTTCATGTTTATACCTCTTATTAAAGCGTGAGTATATTTGCAGTCTTAGTACTTAACAAATAGATTAACCTCACTCCCTTTGGTAGCCGGACAGCCAAAACACTGCTTCGTGGTTGGCTGCCGGTTATTTAGGCGTTAGCTTGATCTTACCCAGCTTCAGTAGACACCTCGTAGATTCCGCTGGGTCATCACAAAGCTGAGCTATATCTGTTATCTTCAAACTCCACATACTGCCATTGCACTGGGAAGTTGACTCCTTAACTCGAACCCAGTAAAGGTGTCAACGATATCAAAGCAGCATCGCCCCTAAACACACCTTCCCCTAAAATATTTGTCAAATTTTAAACCACATACTGCTACCTTTAGCCTCTTAATTCATGCTGTTCAAACGCAAAACAAAACATATGCGTCCCTGCAGCCTACAGACGTGGATCTGGCAAGCCTTTGTACGCAGCTCGCTGATCCCCCTGATTTTGGTAGAGACTGTGCTCATTGCAGTCTATTTGCTGTCTAATACCAGTATTCACGATGCGCAAATCCAATACTTGCATGATGTTGCCCTCCGAGAGTTGGAGGACGCTTCACATCGTGAATCTTCGTTGATTAACGATCAGTTGAGTCGTGTCCATACTGCCACTGAGCTTTACCGCAACCTCACAACCCTTGCTTTTGAGAACGCTGAAATACAAAAACCTCCGCCAGAACTGGAGTTGCTACCCTCTGGCGTTCGCTATAGCCCCCAAGATACTGGAGGCGCTGCTAGCTTTTATTCAGGCATCACTCCTCCCGAGCAGCAAGATCTGCACAAAGTCGCCCAATTAAAAACCCTAGATCCTTTGATGAAGCAACTTAAAGAACGGGAGCCTTTGGTTGCTAGTGTGTACTTCAACTCATGGGATAGCTACAACCACATTTATCCGTGGTTTCATACTGCCAGCCAGTATCAACCCAATCTTAAAATTCCCGACTTCAATTTTTATTACCTCGCGGATGCGCAGCACAATCCCAAGCGCCAAACGGTTTGGACTGAAGTTTATCTCGATCCTGCGGGCAATGGCTGGATGATGTCTGCCATATCCCCTGTCTACAAAGGTGAGCATTTAGAGGGGGTAGTGGGTCTGGACATCACAGTGGATGATGTGCTCAAAGCCATCGACACCCTGAGCACCCCTTGGAATGGATACGGGGTACTGGTCAGTAATCAGCTCGATATCATGGCTCTGCCTAAAGCAGGGGAACGAGATTTTGGCTTACATGAGCTGACACATCATTCATATGATGAAGCAATTCGTCAGGAGCTTTTCAAGCCGGAAGATTTCAATCTGCAAAATCGTCCAGAAACACGCCCAATTGCTGCCGCGCTTTATGCCCACCCCGATGGTTTGATGGAAACCCAACTCAATGGCAGCAAAAAGCTTATCTCTTGGCACACCATCCCACAAACAGGTTGGCGCTTGCTCATGGTGGTGGACGAGCACGCTATTTACTTTGAAACAGAGATATTAAGCCAACACTACAAGCACATCGGCTACCTGATGATTGCAGGACTGTTGGTGTTTTATTTAATGTTTTTCAGTTTTCAATGGTGGCGAGCCAGAGGCCTAAGTCGCGCCCTGCAAAAGCCCATTCTCAATATCCAAAATATGATGGCCAAAATAGGCCAAGGGCAGTGGCAACCCGAAGTGCCTAAGTCTGGCATCCAAGAGCTGAATGACATGGCAGAGCGTACCGCTGCCGTGGGACTTCAGCTAAAACAAAGTGAACGTCAGCGCAACAGCATCCAGCAACGCTTAGAAATTGTCCTCGGCGGAGACATGGAAAGCCTCTGGGAATATGACCTACAAAGGGGGGTAATCAGTCTGCGCGGAGGATTCTGTCAACACTTTGGCCTGAGTAACGATAGCATCAGTGAAGCTCAATTTTTAGAGCGCCTGCACCCTGAAGATCGTGCCCGTTTTCGTCGTGCCTACACAGAGCCAGATAAAAATGGTCAATTGCATGAAACCGAATTTCGCTTTCGAGACGCACAGCAGCGTTACCATTGGCTATTAGGGCGGGGACAGGTTGTGGATTTTGATCCCAATTCTCATACTCCTAGCATGTTGGCTGGTACCTACGTCAACATCAATGCCCTCAAACAAACAGAAGAAGATCTGCGTCAAGCCAGCTTAGAAGCCCAAGCAGCCAACCAAGCCAAATCGCGTTTTATCTCCAGCGTTAGCCACGAGTTGCGCACACCGCTCAATGCTATTCATGGCTTTGCTCAACTGATGCAGCTTGAACGTGAAACAGATCCCACAATGGCAATGCACAATGCCCCCACGCATTTGCACGAAATCCTCGTTGCCAGCCAACACTTAGGTGATTTGGTCAATGACTTACTGGACTGGGCCAACATTCAGGCTGAAAAACCCAAATTGAAGCTTAGGCAAACCGAGGTGGCCCATATACTCCAAGAGTGTGGAGAGTTAGTACGTTTACAAGTCCTTGCCCAAGAGTTAAAGCTAACGGTAGAGGCTCCTAATCCCGATCTTCAGGTTTGGGTTGAACCACGCAGGCTACGCCAGATTCTCCTGAATTTGCTGTCTAATGCCATCAAATACAACCGTCCTCAAGGATATATTCGTTTGGGATACCGGCTGTTTGCCCAACAGCAACGAATTCGCTTGCAGGTAGAGGATTCGGGGTTTGGCATTAGTCCTGAGCTGCAAAGCAAGCTGTTTGAGCCCTTCCAACGCTTAGGTAAAGAAAACACAGCTATTCAAGGTACTGGGATTGGTCTGGCCCTATGCCGCGAATATGCCAGTCTTCTAGGGGGGGAAATGGGTTTGAGTAGCGAGCTGGGTGTTGGCAGCTGCTTTTGGATTGAGTTGCCCCTGAGCTCCCCCCAAATGGAACCTACCCCATCAGAGTCAAGCACAGCTCAAGCGCGTATTTTCTATATAGACCCGGATGCCAAAAGGCGAGATATTGCAGAGAAAGTACTCAATCCGCTAGGAATAACCTACTTGGGCGACAGCGGGAAAGAAGCATTACAAAAAGCCCTAGTACAGCCGCCTCAATTGCTGATTCTTTCCACGAAACTGGCTGATATCACAGCAGAGCAGTTGCAGGATGCTTTTGCAGCACATCCCTCTTTGCAGAACATTCCAACGATCTTTATGGCCGCCCCAGAGGATTTAGAGCTTTTAATGGGGCTAAGCTTCCAAGGTATTTTGCCGCTGCCCTTTACTGAAGAAGACCTATACAACCAAGCTGCTGCCTTGCTTGAGGATTCCATTTAATGCTTCCCGAATCCCTCCGAGATGCCCAAGTAGTCGTCATTGATGACATCGCACCCAATTTACGCCTCTTGGAGTCGGGACTACGCACCTTTGGATTGCGCCAAGTACAGGCATTCACCGACTCTGCTGCCGGCCTTGTATGGTTGCAAAATAACCCTTGGGATCTGCTGCTACTCGACCTCAACATGCCTCCACCTACCGGCTTTGATATTTTGGAAGCCTTAAAGTGCAGAGATGGTAGCTGCCAGCCCATCATCGTTATTACGGCCCTAAACGATGCCCCAAACCGGCGTAAGGGTCTGCAATTGGGGGCTAATGACTATTTATGTAAGCCGGTTGATTTGTCAGAGCTACTGCTTCGGGTGCGCAATACCCTCCAATTGAGCTTGGCCAGCCAAGCAGTGCAAAAAGAGCGCAATGCCTTAGAGGAACGCGTTCAAGAACGCACCCAGCAACTCACTGAAACCTATCAAGCCATGCTGCGCAGTTTATGTCGGGCGGCCCGTTATCGAGATGACGAAACAGGCAACCATATTCTGCGTATTGGAGAATCGGCAGCCCTCTTTGCCAAAATGCTGTGCCAAAGCCCAGAGTGGGTAGAAACTATTCGCCAAGCTGCCCCCATGCATGACATTGGTAAAATCGCCATTCCCGACGGAATTTTGGGCAAACCCGGTCGTTTGACTGACGAAGAACGCCAAGTGATGTCTAACCATGCTCGCATCGGTCATGAGATTCTGAATGACTTTCAAGGCTCACTGCTGATGGAGATGGCCGCTGACATTGCCTTTCATCACCATGAAAAATGGGATGGCACTGGCTATCCACAAGGTCTGAAAGGCGAAGAAATTCCCTTAGCGGCGCGCATTGTTGCCATCTGTGATGTTTACGATGCACTGCGCTCTGAGCGCCCCTATAAAAAGCCTTGGACAAATGAAGAAATCCGCCACTACATCCATGAACAATCTGGAAAACATTTCGATCCCCACTTGGTCGCTTTAGCAGACCAGCTTTTTGATCATCTAGAGCAGCTTCAGGCCTCACTTTCAGATTCTAATGGTCAAGTTCTGGATGTTTGATAACAGGTTTGCAGAATAACGCTGGGTTCTGTCTCTGTCAGTTGAGCCTAATCTCTCTCAAAAGGTAGATTGATCTTACCCGGCAATACTGGACACAGGTTTAAAAGTTCCTCGGAAAATTTCTGGCACTGGGCAAGATCAATTATGCTTAACTAATATACAGTATTACTCTACTGTGCTAGGCGTTTAAGTTCTTATATAAAATTACTCACTTTGAGTTATGACTCTATTTCGCCCATTCTGTTTTGCCTCATAAAGAAGTTTGTCGGCCAACTCAAATACGTTATCCACGGATGGGCCATCTGGCATCCATATGGCAATACCGGCAGATATTGTTATAGAACCTACAATTCCGACAGGTGTAGTTTCTATTGTTTTTCTTAATCGCTCTGCAATCACAGAGGCGACTTTTAAGCTAGTGGTAGGTGTCAGCAATATAAACTCTTCACCTCCAGCTCGACAGGCTAGGTCCTCGGCGCGACAGTTTTGCAAAAGAATTTTGGCTAAAAACTGTAAAGTTATATCACCAGCGGCATGGCCATAGGTATCGTTTACTCTTTTAAAATGATCAATATCGATCGAAATTACTGAAAAGCTCTTACATTCATCCTTCCAAATATCAATTTGTTGCTGCATTGCTCTCCTATTTGCCAACCCCGTTAAGGCATCAACACCAACCTGTCTATGAAGCTCTTGTATTTTTTCGTTTAATTTCGATGAGCTAAATAAAAGTGCTGAACGAATTAACCATATTTCTACAAAACGAGCGGGAACTGATTTTATCAGCTTATAACTTTCAAATGTATCTAATGAGCGTGCATATTGTGCTAGTTGTGTCAGAGGTTTAGAAATTAATACCCCTACACACCATATAAGTAATATACCAAGAACTGCAATGGGCATTATTCCCAATGCTATTTTTTCCATGAGTAAATGCAGTTCTTGATCCACCATCTTAGTGGGCTGTTGTACAATTATGCGCCAACCATTTTTTTGGCTTATAGCATAAGATGAAAGAAGACCAGACTCATTTTCAGTATCAGAAAAAAACTCATCATCGCCCTTTAATGCTGCGGCTACCGCTTTATTATCTGGATTAATACTTCCTATCAGGTTAGGATCAGGGTGATATAAAATTCTTCCTAAGCGATCAATAATAAACATATACGCGCCATCTTTTCGAGTATATCCATTAACTAAATTTTGCAGCGTATTATTTTCGTATAACCTGACCGTTCCACCTATTAGACCCTGATAGACTCCTGTATCGCTAAAAATGGGATGTGAAATAAATATAATTAAATTCCCCGCCACTGAGCTAAAGACATCACTTACTGTTGGAAGCTTTGTCTCAATGGGTGTCAAATCTTGTAAAATTTTATCTTTTATAGATAAAGTTTCTGGCGATGCCTGTGTTATAACGCCATAGGCGTTTGCCACTAGAGTTGAGTTGAAATCTTCATCTTGTTGCTCAAGGCGTGAAACGGTTTCTTGTATAAAACTAGGGTGATCAATATTTTTTGAAATTTCACTAGCACTAAAAGATAGTCTAGCCATGTTAGCTTTAATAAAAACATCAATCCCACTGGCAACTTTTTCAGAATAAGCCTTATTAAAATCCTTTGCTCTATCTACAATATATTTTTTTTGAACTTCATAGACTACGAAAAATACATTTGCAAGGGTTCCCAGTGCTGATAGCAAGGCAAACCAAAATATTATAGTATTGAAACTCAGTCTTGGTTTTGGTTTATTGGGCATGAAATTTTATCAAAAATTTATTAGTGAGTCCGATAAATATTTTATTTAGTATAAAGAATGCTTTGTTATAGAGCACTACATTTTGCGCATTTTATACGAAAGTTTGTAATGGCCCACTAAAAACCTGCACAGATCTTAAACTCAACTCAAAGAGACTTAAGTATAAACATGAAGGACACCAAATAACGCAAAAGAGTCTTTGTTTATGAGCCCATATGGCTACGCCGACTCTTAATCATACCCGCCTTCCTACAGATTGGTATTGGTTAGCGCCTATGTTGGTCGGAGGTGTCCTCATTGCCCTTATCTGGAAACGCTTAAAACTGCCTAACCCTTGGATATTTGGGCCTATGGCTCTCTGTGCTCTTGTCACGGCGTGTTTCGATCTGCATACAGCATTGCCCATTGAATTAAGCAACTACGGCCAATTAATGATTGGTTGTACTCTGGGTGGCTTCTTTGATCGAAAGTTTTTCAGTCGGCCCCAATCTTTTTAGTCAAGGTAGCTCTGTTTATCTTGGCTATGATTGGTAGCACCTTTGTCTGTGCTTGGGGAGTCGGTGCTCTATTCGAGTTTCCCGTATTTACTCTAGCGCTCGGCATGATGCCCGGAAGCAGCGCAGAAATGTACCTAACCGCTGAAGCTTTACATCTAGGGGTGGGAATGGTGACGGTTATGTAGATATGCGGTTGGTTGTGGTGATGCTCTGTGCAGAACCTTTATTCAAGCTCTGGCTAAAACTGGAGCATACTCAAGAGATGGATAAGGGTGTCGATTGATTTAGGTGGTACCTAACTGCTGTGTAGGTACCACCAAAGCCTTTAAAACATACCTTAATCAGAAGAGGGTTTAGGAAGCATACTGCGTAATACGCTATCCTTATCTACCCAATGATGCTTGAGCGCCACTAAGATATGGCCGCCGATCAAAGCTCCACAAAACCAAGCCGTCCACTGATGGATTATCTTAGCTAACCCATAAAGATCAGGGTCTGGAGCAACTAATGGGGGAAGTTGAACCAAACCTAAAAGCAGGATGGGTTTATCAGCGACTGAACTCCAGTACCAACCGGATACAGGCAAAGCAATCAGTGCTACTACGTACAACAGCAGATGCCCCATATGTGCAGCACGTTGCATCAGCGGGCTCATATGGCTCGGTAAAGCAGGCACTGGATGAGTCAAACGCCAGGCTATCCGCACCACAATCAGAATCAGCAGGCTACTGGCCAAGGCTTTGTGCAAAATAGTTAAGCCATGCGTGGGATTTAAGGCTTCACGCCAGTGAGTAGCTAAAATTCCCAGTACCCAGCTCAATATCCAAAGGGCGGCCATGCCCCAATGTAGCCATTGAGCCGTACGAGTATAACGAGCTGAGGATGTGTCCATAGGAGTCGTTCTTAGTTAAGAGGGAATAACTGCCGCTGAGTAAAAATCCCCGCGGCAGGGAAAGCCTTAGTTTTTAACAGCTTCGACCGCGATATCTATGGTCACTTCATCCCCGACATTGGGCGCATATTTTCCAGCGTTAAATTCGCTACGCTTGATCACTACCTGAGCATTAGCACCGATAGCGTCTTTTTTCAGCATAGGGTGCGGCATGTTGGTGAAGCTGGTGATGCTCAGGGTTACGGGCTTGGTAATGCCTTTAATGGTCAGATCACCCTCTAAAGCCACGGGCTTATCGCCCTCAAAGCGTACCTTGTTGGATTTAAAGGTAGCGGTGGGGTATTTCGCGGTATCTAGGAAATCTGGGCCTTGGATATGTTCGTCAAAGGTGGCAAAGCCCGTGTCTACCGAGGTGGTGTCGATGAGGATATCTACCTTGGCCGTCTTAGCTGCTTTATCAATAACGATGGTGCCTGTGGTTTTGTTAAAGCGACTGAGTTGAGTAGAAAGTCCAAAGTGGCTGTATGAAAAGCGCGGGAAGGTATGGGTGCTATCCAGAGTATAAGTTTCGGGAGCGGCAAAAACGGGGCTGGCAGAAACAGCAAGGCCAGTAGCGAGGAATAAGGCGGCGGATACTGTGCTCAATGTGTTCATGAAAGGCTACCTGTGATGTTTGATGCAGAGTGGTTAACAGATGGTCCCACTTTAGCGTCATTAAACGAGCTTAAATAGCCGGATATTTCTGAAATACTGTCAACTTAATAGTGACAATTAACAAAGCACCAATGCATACAAAATCATTTATTAAGGCTGTGTTTTTTAATAAGGTTATGTATGTAAGACAGTTTCTGTCTCACCCGTTCAGGTAGCCCAAAAGGATAGAGATCAGATTGTCCCATTGATCGGTTCAGCGTATTGAGTGCAACTGTTAGTGGAACCCAAGCTGAAATTAGTCTATCTGCGTTTAAACCTTGATAAGGGTTAAAATTAACATCCGCCGTTAGCTCATGATGCTCGTCTATTTCTGGCTCAATCTGCATGCCCAGTGCCGCAGCAGTTTCCAAGGTATCGACGATATGCAGGTAATGAGCCCAAGTTTCTGCCCAATCCTCCCAAGGATGCATAGTCGCGTAGGAGGATACATAAGAGTCTTTCCAACCTACAGGAGGGCCTTTCTCATAATGGCGATCTAGCGCAGCACGGTAATCTGCTCGCTCATCCCCAAATAAAATACGGAAAGATTCACAGTCACCGCCATCCCGCACTAAGATGTCCCAATAATAGTGCCCTACTTCATGGCGAAAATGGCCCAGCAAGGTACGGTATACCTCGTTCAGATCTTGGCGCATTTTCTCACGTTGGACATCATCTGCTTCGTTCAAGGCAATGGTAATGAGTCCATCAGCATGGCCTGTTATGACCTTTGCACCCCCCTTAGGGTCATCAGCAAGAAAGTCAAACACCAGCGGCTCAGGATGATCACTACCCGGTAAGGGACAGGGTAAATTAAGCCGCAAAATTGTGTAGAGCAACCGCCGCTTCGCCACCTCAATTTTCTGCCAGCGCGCTAGGTTTTCGGGATTTGATAAATCTGGAATAGTGCGGTTGTGTGCGCAAGCGGGACAGAATTCTGCGTCCTCGCCCGAATGTTCATCCACAGGTATCATCCAGTTACAGGCACTGACTTCCCAGTTACGACAAAATCGCCAGCGCTGTGTGTCAGGAGCTGCTCCATTGTTCGGTAAAATCCGCCATACAGAGCCATCAGGTTCAACGGCAGCCATTCGGTTTAAAGGGGAGAGATAGCCCAATGTGTGATTGCAACGCAGGCAGCGTACATTTTCAAAATACAGTGTCTGACCACAATGTTGGCATTGAAACAGCTTCATACTGATCCTTCTTTATATGTGCTTAGGTCTTCAAGACCAACGCCAGTCTTAGTTCCTCAAGCACCACCTACCTTAACGCATCCATAAATTTCCACACCATATATTGACTCAGGTGTTTAAGGCCCACTTATCTTCTTAACACTAAAGCGCTCAAAATCGAGGTATTTACATGGGGTGAAACCCAAATAAACAACCTATTTAGCTGCCTCAGATCGTGCGATACTCAACGCATCAGACAGAATGAAAGAAGACAGCCTGTGACCCCGATACCTCGGATGATCTTTAGTATTCTGGTTAGCCTATGTGCCAGTTGGGCTGTGGCCGCTCAACCTTCACACAAGGGATCAGATAGCCCTGAGCTTAATGCAACCTGGAGCCTATTCCAGCAAGAATCACCGGCTATAGCGGACGTATTTCCTGTGATTTCTATGCGTTTATCCCCCGGTTTTATTGAGGATCGTGCGATTGATATGCCGGGTTTAAATCCGGTTTTTCTTATAGGTAACGACAGTTTGTCGCGCAATTGGCTCAGAGCAAATAAAAGCCTGCTCCAGCGCCTAAAAGCCACGGGCCTTGTGGTGAATGCGGCCTCACCGGACTCGGTGAACGAATTGAGTGTGTTGGTTGACGGGCTGCTGTTACTGCCTGTAACCGGGGACGATTTAGCACGTTTGCTGGATTTGGAACACTACCCGGTGCTGATTACACCGACCTACCTTGAGCAAGGGTTGTAGCTGATTAGGCAAGCGGGCCATGCTGAGATAGCCCGCATAGGGTGGCCAGCTTCTTAGCTGGCTAAGGCGGGCTTGACGGATTGTTGCTCTACCAAGGCCCGAATGCGTGGCAGCAATTCTTGACCGTACTCCACCGCATCGCGTAGCGGATCAAAGCCGCGGAACAGGAAGGTGGTTACGCCCACTTTGTAGTATTCCAAAGCGGCTTCGGCAACCTGATCCGGCGTGCCCACCAATGAAGTGGAGTTACCGCTGGCACTGGTTAGGGCGGCGATTTCTGTCCACAGGCGTTGGTCGTGAACGCGTTTTTGGCGCGAGAACTCCACCAGCCGCTCGGAGCCGATGTTGGTTTTAGCGCCTTCTTTAAAGCGCCGCCAGCCGCCCTGTTCACCTACGCGCAGTTTGGCATCTTCCAAAATTTGGTTGGCTCGATCCCAAGCGACGGCTTCGGTGGCTCCCAGAATTGGACGTAGGGACAGGCTGAAGCGAATGTGTTTTTCCCGACCGTACTTAGCCGCCGCTTTGCGTACCTGAGCGATGCGCGCGCGAATTTCTTCCACTGGCTCGCCCCACATCATATACACATCTGCGTGTTTGGCCGCGACCTCTACCGCTGCATCGGAAGCACCGGAGAAGAAGATGGGCAAATAGGGTTTTTGCACTGGTTTAACCTGGGTCAGGTTGTCTTCAATGCGATAGAAGTCGCCTTGATGGTCGAAGGGCTGCTCGCTGGTCCAAGTCTTTTTGAAGATCTCCAGATATTCATCGGTGCGCTTGTAGCGCTCATCCTTATTCAGCACTGTTTCGCCGTCGCGTTGCAGGTCGCCGCTGTCGCCGCCGGTAATAATGTTGACTGCCGCACGGCCTTGGGTCAGTTGGTCAAGGGTGGCCAATTGGCGCGCGGCAAAGGTTGGCGCTTGGAACCCGGGACGGTGCGCTACCAGCAGTCCCAGCTTTTGGGTTTGCGCCGCTACATAACTGGCCAATACCAGCGAATCCGGTGCCGCTGTGTTAACTGCCAGCAGCACCTTATCGAAACCGCCGTATTCCTGGGCTTGGGCAAAGGCGTTAATGAAGTTCACGTCCACAATGGGGCCACGAGGGGAGAGTGATTCGCTGCTTTCTTGTGGGCCGATAAAGCCGATAAATTCCAGACTCATGTTGTCTCCTATCCATTCGCTTCTAATTTACTAGGCTCCCTGCACTGCGCGGCAGGGGATGTACGGATGTTAGACACAGGGCGAATGTATATGCAAAAAACTTATAGAAATAAGTTTATATTATTTTTTATTTTTATAAAAAAAGGCGGTGAGCCGTGCGCTGTACAGAGCCATGCTGGAGCCTGCGCGGCTTAAAATAATTTTTTTGCATTTTTTGAATGACTAAAAATGTGATTGGTTAATAATTAGTTAATAACCAAAAAGAATTTTACAGAGCTAAAACATAAGAATACGGTTCTTAAAAGACCGACCCCTCTAGGTGGAGGCTATCTGGGTGTTCAGCCTACTTCCACCTTGCTGTCCGCCCAGGCTTCCGTAACCGCTTTTTCAAAGCAAAGGTAGCCCATGAGTTTTTCTGTGCAGACAGGCGGCGCGCTGACCGCCAGCAACATCAGCCCCCTACATCGCGGTATTAGCGATCTGGCGGCCACACTGGCTGAATTGACCCCTATTTTGGCTTCAGGAGCTGCTGATTTGGATCGCAGCAGTGACTTCCCTTGGGAAAATTTCCGCCTGTTGCAGCAGCGGGGCCTGTTGGGCCTAACGGTAGCCAAAGAATTAGGGGGTGCAGAAGCCAATTTGACTGAAGCCCGTCAGGTGATTTCTGCCGTGGCACAGGGTGAGCCTTCGACAGCACTGATCTTGGTCATGCAATACCTGCATTTGCACCGTTTGCAGTTCAACACGCGCTGGCCGGAGCATTTGCGCTTACGAGTGAGCCGCGAAGCCGTACTTGAGGGGGCGCTGATTAATGCTTTCCGCGTGGAGCCCGAATTAGGAACACCAGTACGCGGCGGACTTCCGGCCACTATTGCCCGCCGTACCCCCGAAGGCTGGATTATTGACGGCAGCAAAATCTATTCCACCGGCAGCTTTGGCGTGACTTGGTATCTGGTTTGGGCGCGCAGTGATGATGTTGATCCTCTGGTCGGTGCTTGGTTGGTACACAAGGACACCCCCGGTATTCGTATCGTCGAGGACTGGGATCATTTGGGCATGCGCGCTACATGCAGCCATAAGGTCGAGTTTTCAGGGGTTCGCGTGCCGCTGGATCATGCGGTGAGCGTCAGCCCTTGGAGTGCCCCTACCCCGGAGTTTGATCCGCAGGGCGCGCTGTGGATGTCGGTGCTGTTGTCGTCTCTGTACGATGGGATTGCTATTGCGGCACGGGATTGGTTGGTGAACTGGTTGCAAGTGCGTACACCGTCCAATTTGGGCGCACCGCTGTCCAGCTTGCCACGCTTTCAGGAGGCCGTAGGTCGTATTGATACGCTGCTGTTTGCCAATCGTCAGCTATTGGATAACGCGGCGGCGGGACAGGTGCCCGCTCAGCATGCGGGGCAAATCAAACAGCTAGTCACCCAAAATGCTATTGAAGCGGTGTCCTTAGCGGTGGAGGCGGCGGGTAATCCCGGTCTATCGCGTCAATTTCCACTGGAGCGCCACTACCGCGATGTGCTTTGCGCGCGGGTACATACACCTCAGGACGATGTGGTGTTTTCCTCCGTGGGCAAACAGGCCTTTGCCGCGAGTCCTGCTGTATGAGCGGCCTGTTGATTGCCAGCCAGTTGGACGAGGCCACGAATCGGTTTTTGCAGAGCCAGTTGCCGCAGGACGAGGTCATCGGCATTACACTGGGTTTGTTGCCGAAATTACCGGAACAAACAGCAGCGCTCTTGGTGCGGCCCATCGAAATTCGCGGACTCAGCCAGCCACAGCCGCCAGCGGGCTGGCCCTTTCAGGTGCAGTGGACACAGCTTTCTTCGGCGGGCATTGATGCCTATCCAAAATGGCTGTTTCAGCGCCCGGTAGCCAGTGCTCAGGGTACGGCCACTGAGGCCATCGTCGAGTATGTACTGGCGGCGATTTTTTCCGCCACCAAGCGTATCCCTGAGCTGTGGGTTAAGGATTCGCGCTGGAGTTTTATACCTCAGACGCCCGTGCGCGGTAGCACGCTGGGTATTTTGGGGTTTGGCAGCATTGGACAGCATTTGGCCGAGCAGGCGCAGCACCTAGGCATGCAGGTGATTGCCAGCCGCCGCTCCAAGCAACTTATTGAGCTAGCTGGGGTGGAAACCGCTGCCAGTTTAGAGGAACTGTTCGCCCGCGCCGATCATCTGGTGATTGCCGCGCCCCTCACCGAAGAAACCCGAGGCTTAGTGGGGCGCGCCTTGTTGGCCCACGCCAAGCCGGGGCAGCATCTGATCAACATCGCCCGTGGGCCGCTGCTGGATCACTCCGCGCTGTTGGAAGCCTTGGACAGCGAACGCTTGGGGCTGGCCACCTTGGACGTTACTGATCCTGAGCCGCTACCGGATGGGCATCCCCTCTACCTGCATCCTAGGGTACGGATTTCGCCCCATACCTCGGGGATTTCCACGCTGGGTCAGCGTCGTATCGCTGAGCGCTTTTTAGACAACCTCCAGCGTTTTAAAACTGGACAACCTTTGCTGTATCCCGTCGACCGCCAGCGTGGTTACTGAATTAAGGAATCTTGCCATGACCTCTTCCGTAAGTGTTTTACGTCCCGTCTCCTACAAAACACCCTTAAAACCCAGCGCTTATAGCTTGGCCCGCGAAGGTACGGTGCGACAGCGTTGGCAACAGCCGCCCCAGCAAGCCACATTGGCCGAGGAGCGCCTGTACCGTAAACAGCGCTTGGCTGCTGCCTTTCGGGTGTTTGCGTGGCTGGGCTTTGATATGGGCAGCGCGGGTCACATCACCGTGCGCGACCCTGAGTTTAAGGATCATTTTTGGGTCAACCCCCACGGTGTGTACTTTGGGCATATTCGGGTGTCGGATTTGTTGTTGGTCAACCACGCGGGCGAGATTGTGGAAGGGGAAGGCTTCCTGAACCAAGCCGCTTTTGCCATTCACTCGGAATTGCACAAAGCCCGCCCAGAAGTAAACGCTGCCGCCCACTCCCATTCCTTATACGGCAAAAGCTGGTCAACTCTGGGCCGCTTGCTTGACCCGCTCACTCAAGACTCCACCGCCTTCTATCAGGATCACGCCCTGTTTGATGACTTCACCGGAGTGGTGTTGGAAAACAGCGAGGGCCGCCGTATTGCCGAAGCCATTGGCCACCGTAAAGCAGTGATTCTGAAAAACCACGGTCATTTGACTGTAGCTCAAACCGTTGAGGGCGCGGCTTGGCGCTACATCGCTTTTGAAAACGCCGCCCAAGCCCAGCTTCTGGCCGAAGCCGCCGGAACTCCGCAATTGATTCGCCCGGAAGTCGCCGAACGCACGGCGGCTTTAACCGGCAGTGAGTACGCCAACTGGGCCAGCTTCTTGCCGTTTTGGGATCGCGTACTGCGCCAAGAACCAGACTTTTTGGATTAACCCCAACAGAGGACTACCACCGTGACCGCCTTAAACCGCCACATTAATGAACAAGCCGCCAGCGCTCGCCCCGCTCACATCCCTGCTGATGAATGGGAGGTGCGGGTTAAATTGGCCGCAGCCTATCGATTGGCCGCCCTGTTTCGCTGGACGGATCATATTTACACCCACTTTTCGGTGCGGGTTCCGGGTAAGGAAGAACATTTCCTGATTAACCCCTTCGGCCTGCTGTTTGATGAAGTCAGCGCCTCCAATCTGGTGAAAATTGACATCGATGGCACCGTGATTGAAGACCCCTTGGAGCTGGGCATTAACCAAGCCGGTTATGTGATTCACAGCGCCCTGCATCGGGTGCGTCCGGATTTGCGCGCTATTTTGCACACCCATACCCGTGACGGGGCCGCCGTTTCCGCGCAAAAAGAGGGTTTGTTGCCGCTGTCCCAACACGCTTTGGCCTCTTACGGTCGTGTGGCCTATCACACCTACGAAGGCATTGTGCTGGATGTAGAAGAACAGGATCGTCTGATTGCCAATGTGGGGGATAAAAGCCTGCTGATTCTGCGCAATCACGGTCTGTTGGCTGGAGGCAGTACTGTAGAGCAAGCCTTCCGCCGCCTGCATGTATTGGAATACGCCTGCAATATCCAGATCGCGGCGCAATCAGGGGGCAATACCGATTTGCTGTTTGCACCTCAGGATGCCATCGACAAGGTACGCCGCCAGACTGAGCGCCCTGAAGAGGCTGAGCAGCCCATCACCCAGCGCCATTGGGATGCTTTGATTCGTCTGCTGGAACGCCAAGGCGATGGCTACCGCCGTTAAGTATTTAGGATTACCCAGGAGCAATCACCCGTGGCTGAACAGAATGTTAAACCCTTAAGCCTTAGCCCTCTTTGGGCATGGCGACGGAGCCCATGGAAGACCCCGGATTTCGTCCTACGCCTGATCAGCCCCTTGGTGATTTTGTGCCTCTGGGAGCTGGCTTCACGCGCGGGTTTGATTCCAGCGCGCATCATCGCCGCGCCCAGTGCCATCGCCGAAACCCTGTGGACGCTGATCGCCAGCGGTGAGCTGGGGCGGCATCTGTTGACCTCCCTACAGCGAGCCGGTTTGGGGCTGTTCATCGGTGTCAGTATTGGCACGGCGGCAGCACTGGTGGCTGGGTTGTCGCGGCGGGGTGAAATTCTGCTGGATTCTCCCATGCAGATGTTGCGCACCATTCCTTCTTTGGCATTGGTTCCGCTGTTTATTCTCTGGTTTGGTATCGGTGAATTTACCAAGGTAGCCCTGATTGTGATGGGCACCACCTTTCCGGTGTACCTGAACCTGTTTGCTGGGATTCGCAACATTGATCCTAAGCTGATTGAGGCGGCACAGACGCTGGGTTTAACCCGACGCGAGCTGATTTGGCACGTTATTTTGCCCGGTGCATTGCCCTCGTTCTTTGTGGGCCTGCGTTACTCGCTGGGGATTTCCTGGTTGGCGCTGGTGTTTGTGGAGCAAATCAACACCTCGGCCGGACTGGGCTATTTAGCCAGCGATGCCCGCGACTTTATGCGTACCGATGTGATCGTCATCTGCCTGTTGATCTACAGCCTTTTGGGGCTGCTCATTGATGGAATCATCCGGGTGTTGGAGCGCTTTGCTCTGGCATGGCGGCCTTCATTTATCAGGAATTAAACCATGACACAGCGGCTTTCTTCCCCTGCCGAACCGGCGGTGCGCCTGCGGCAAGTGGTACGCCAATTTGGCCCTAATCGCGTCATTGATGGTTTGGATTTAGACATTGCCCCCGGCGAGTTTGTGGCCCTGCTTGGGGCCAGCGGCTCGGGGAAAACTACCCTACTGCGTGCCTTAGCTGGATTGGATCGGCTGGACGGCGGCCATTTAGCCGTACCCGAAGTGCGCGCCGCTGTATTCCAAGAGCCGCGCTTAATGCCGTGGAAAAAAGCCTGGCGCAATGTGGCCTTAGGCGTGCGCGCACCCAATGCCAAGGAGTTGGCCATTCAAGCTCTGACCGAAGTGGGTTTGAGTCATCGTTTAAATGCTTATCCCGCTACTCTGTCTGGGGGCGAAGCTCAGCGGGTAGCTCTGGCACGGGGTTTGGTGCGCGAACCTAAACTCTTATTGCTGGATGAGCCCTTTGCCGCCTTGGATGCCCTAACCCGTATCCGCATGCACCGGCTGATTATCGACCTTTGGCAAGCCCACACCCCGGCGGTGTTACTAGTTACTCACGATGTAGACGAGGCCATTTTGCTGGCGGATCGCATCATTGTACTGAAAGAAGGCCGCATCGCCGAAGCCGCTTCCGTTCCCCTAGCTCGACCTAGGGACAGCAGCCAAGCCGGTTTTCAGGCGCTGCGTAAGCATCTATTGAGTTTATTGGGCGTTCAGGTGACGGCAGTCGCTCCTGAAACCTCCGCAAGCCATGCCCTACAGGAAGCGGCAATAGAGCACGCAGAGTTACGTCGAGTCGCTAATGGTTAAATAGTATTTAAAACTTACGGATAACTATGATCTCAGTAAGTTTATTTAAATAAGGCACTCGTTCATCAATATATATGCAGCATAGCCTCATAACTTATGAGTTAGAGGCTAAGGATTTTTTTGCGTTTAAATGGGAATTTTTAATGATGCGCTTAAGTAAGGCTTATTATATGAGGTGGCGATATCGGTATTTAACCCTTGCCTTATGTACGGCATTAGCCGGATGTTCTGATACGGATACTCCTGCTAAAACAAATACTCAGCAGAGGGATTGGTCTCAGTTAACCCTGCGCCTAGGAGATCAATCTAAGATTCTTTTTACGGTTGCAGAGGCCGCAGGCACCTTAAAAGACACGCCTTATCGTATTGAATGGGCTAATTTCCAAGGCGCAGCGCCTTTATTCGAAGCCTTACGCGCAGGAGCGGTAGATTTAGCACCTGCGGGAGATACTCCGGTATTAGCAGCAGCTACCGGAGCCACACCGCTGAAAATCATCGCCTCCCGTAGTGGTACTGGGCGCAGCATTGCCATTTTGGTGCCGGAAAACTCCCCCATTCACAGTCTTAAAGACTTAGAAGGCCGTAATGTGGTGGTGTCTTCAGCTCGGGGCAGTATTGCTCAATACTTGCTAATTCGCGCTTTAGCGCAGGCAGGTGTGGATGAGCAAAAAGTCAATGTTGGGTTTGTATTACCTACGGATGCCTTAGCCGCCTTTAATGCCGGACAAATTGAGGCTTGGGCCACTTTTGGTATTTACCAAGCCTTTGCTGAAGAGGCCGGTGCTCGGGTGCTGATTCATGGGGAAGGCATTAACAGTGGTTTAGGCTTTATTACCGCTGCCGATTCGGCTCTGGCTGACCCTTCAAAACGCTGCGCGTTGAGTGATGTATTGGTTCGCCTTAGCCAAGCCTTTGATTGGGCACAAAAACACCCAGAAGAATATGCCCAGATTTTTGCAACAGCTAACTCCGTGCCGCTGAATGTTTCCAAGCGCTTGCGTTCTTGGGGGGATGAGATTGTACGTCCCGTCACCGATCAGGATGTGCAGACCTTACAGGATGTTGATGATTTATTCGTAGCTAAAGGAATATTTCCCCATGCGATTAATACCCAGTTATTAGCGGATAAAAATATATTTAGTGAGCAAGGGCCGGAATGTTCGGGATTAACTCAGCCAACTAATTTAAGTACCACGGGTTATTAATCCGAATAACTAGCGCTTTAGATTTATCTCGATAATTAAATTATTCATCCAATTTATTAAATTGATCTCATTGAATCGACGGGGATTACCTGTCTCTGGGGTTGCTATGTTAAGTGTTGAGCGTTATAGGAAAAGTGTACCGAGTAGCTATTTAATACCCTTTAAATTTAAAACCTGGAGTTTATTACCCCTGTCAGGATTTATGCTGGCCTCGGCCTGCGCTTTAGCTGAGGACAGCAGTAAGGACACTCAGTTAGAAACCGTAACCGTCAGCTCGAAACGTTCGGCAGCGGCGGCGGAAGATACGCGCCGTACCCAATTGCGCACGGTGGTGGACAGCCCCACGCCGGTAGACATCATCAGTGCCGAACAACTGCTGAAAACCGGACGCGCCGAACTTTCAGAAGCCATTTCCAAGCTGCTGCCGTCCTTTAACTTCGGTACCAACATGGCCGGTTATCAATCCAACGTCCGGCCCCTGAATAACCGCAGCATGAACCCGGCCTATACCGTGGTGTTAGTCAACGGTAAGCGCCGCCATAACAGCTCGGTTCCGGCCAGTGGCTCTACCGATAACAGCGGTCATAACCCGGTGGACATCGACATGATCCCTATTGCCGCTGTGGAGCGTATCGAAGTCTTGCGCGATGGGGCCGGGGTCAAATACGGCGCGGACGGCATCGCCGGGGTGATTAACATTATTTTGCGCTCCTCGCCCTCAGGCACCCATGTGGGAACCAGCTACGGCCAGTTGTATTCGGGCATGGGTGAAACCAGTAAATTCGAAGGCAATACCGGGTTTGCCATTGGTGAGGATGGCTTTCTACAAGTTTCGCTGGATGCCCGTAAACGCGGCATGGCCTATTGGTTGGATAAGGCTGATCCCAACTATCGGGCCTATTTTGATGATGCCCGCCAAGCAACTTGGGATCATCGAGCGATCAAAAACGGTGATCCCAAAATCAAGGCCTATAATTGGTCTTATAACACCGAGTTTGCTCTTACAGATTACACCCGCTTTTATTCCTACGGCAGTTATGGAGAGCGCCGTACCGAAGCACTGAATAACAAACGTCTTCCCAATGGCAATGCCTCTATCCCAGAGTTATTTCCTGATGGTTATTTCCCACTGAATAATATTCAGGATGAGGACTACCAATTCTTGCTTGGGGTTAAAGGGAGTGTATCCAACTGGGACTGGGATTTTAGTAATACCTATGGCCGCAACCGTAATCAGCACTCCAGCGACCTGACTATTAACCCCACCTATGGGCCTGAGTCTCCCACTTCTTTTGATGATTTAGCGACTTTTCAGTTTGAGCAAAACTCGACCAACTTCGATGTTAAAGGGACGGTGGAAAAATTCCCGCTGTTAAATTTCCCGGTAGACATTGAGGCAGGCATCGAAAACCGCTGGGAGCGCTTTCGCACCTTTGATGGCGACCCCAAGGCCTACACTGTGGGGCCTTATACTTATCCGCAATATTTGGCCAATGGTTCCCTCAACCCTTTATACACGGCTTATACCGGACAGCCGGCGGTGGGTGCGCAGGCCGCTGTCACCATCCGCCCCGAGGATGAAGCCGATCAGCAGCGCAATACCACGGCGCTGTATGCCAGTGTCAACTTGCGGCCTACCAAGCGTTGGTCGGTGGGCTTGGGCGGACGGCTGGAGCACTTCGACGACATGGATCAGAAGAAGAACTTCAGCTTTAACCTTAACTCGCGCTATGAACTGACCAACACCTTAGCGGTACGGGGTAACTTTGGTACGGGCTATCGCGCGCCCTCTCTGACCCAGATTGGCTACAGTGTGACCGATAACCGGACGGCGGTGGATGCCAACGGTAATGTGGTTCCGGCTCTGCGCAAAACGGTGAAACCGGATAGTGCTCTGGCCACTGCGCTGGGTGGTGGAGAACTCAAGTCCGAGCGCACCAAAAATCTGGGCTTGGGTTTGACTTGGCAACCTACGCCGCGCACTAACGTCACTCTGGATGCCTACGTCATTGACGTGGACGACCGCATTGCCCTGTCGGAAAACCTGTACGACCGCTCTGGGGGCAATGGCGCTTTGGGCGATATTCTGGCCGCCAACGGTCTGGCGCGTACCACTTGGGCCAGCTTCTACACCAACGCCTTCGATACCCGCACCCGAGGCGTGGATCTGGTGGCTGATCACACTACTGATTTCACCGAGTTTGGATTTGGAGAAGTGCGTTGGACGCTGGGCTTTAACTGGAATAACACCACCATTCGTAGCCGTAAAGCGCCAGCCTTAAGCAACTTAGGTTCTGGGATTACCCTGATTGGCCATGCCGCTGAGGGTACTTTAGTAGCCGCTTCGCCCCACACCAAGTTGATGCTGGGGGCGAATTGGACGGTGGGTAATTACATCGTCAATTTGATGCATACCCGCTATGGCTCAGTGGAGACTTGGCAGCAGAACGCCGCTCAAGATCGCAAGTTTGGCGACAAATGGATCACCGATTTAGACGTTTCCTACACCTTTATGGACAGCCTGACGGTGAGTGTCGGCGGCACCAATATTTTTGATGTACGCCCGGATAAAAACGGCGTGCGCAATGCTAACGGCAGCCAAGCCATGTACGGCGATGCGCCCTTCCACCCCGGTGGCGGCGCTTGGTACACCAAGCTGGCCTACGATTTTTGAGGGGATATTCCATGTCTAAAACAATCTTGAATCTTGGGCGGCGCGACTTGGTACTGGGTGGCTCTCTGCTGCTGGGTGCAACCCTAACTGGACGCTGGAATCTGTTAGCCGCGCCCAATCAGCCGGACCTGTCCAAAGTGCTGCTCAACGTGGGTACCTATAAAGGACAGGCTTCGTCCTTTTTTGCCGATGCTGGATTAAAGCCTAATCCCTATCAGGTGAAGCACGCAGAAATGGCAGGGGGTAACTTGATTGTCGAGGGCCTGTCGGGGGGCAGTCTGGACATCGGCAGCATGAGTGAGATTCCGCCCATCTTTGCCATCCAAAGCCAAGCGCCGATCAAGCTGATTGCGGTGCTGCGCGGCGATGTGAACAGTAATCAGGCCATCCTGTTGCCTAAGGATTCCAAAATCCAATCCTTGGCTGACCTTAAGGGCAAGCGGGTGGGTTTTGTGCGCTCCACCACCGCCCATTATTTTCTGATCAAAGCCCTCAAAGAGCAGGGGTTGAGCTTTGCCGATATCACTCCGGTCGGTTTAACGCCACAGGATGGTTTTTCCGCCTTCCAAAGCGGTCAGTTGGATGCGTGGGTAATTTACGGCATTTACATTCGCATTGCGTTAGCACGGCTCCAAGCACGAGTCCTAAAAACAGGCTTGGGCTATCTGTCCGGTAACTATGTGATTGCCGCCCGCACCTCCGTATTGGAAGACGCCGCCAAGGTGGCCGCTATTCAGGATTATTTGGCCCTCGAACAGCGCACTTGGGATTGGATTCAGGCTAACCCAGAGCAATGGGCCAAGCGCAGCTCGGAAATCACCGGCTTGGATGCCTCTTTATTCCTCGACCAATTCCGCGCCCAAAGCGAGCCCTATCGCTTGATTCCGGTGGACGATTCAGCCATTGCCTCCCAACAGGCCGTAGCCGACCTGTTCCATGAGGCAGGAGTGCTGAGTCAGCGCTTGGATGTACGCCCGCTGTGGGTGAAGGGATTTTGGTCGTAACCCTATTTGAGAGAGTCCATACCGCATGAGCTATACCGCTTTGCATTGGGGTGTATACCGCCCACAGGTACGCGATGGCCGCTTAGAAGGCATGTTAGCGGCAGAATGGGATCAGGATCCCTCGCCCATCGGCCTATTTTTACCCGAAGCCATTGATTCGCCCAGCCGTATTCGTCGCCCGGCTATTCGCCGCAGCGCCTTGGAAAACCCCGGCAGTCACCCAGAACGCCGAGGCCAAGAGCCCTTTGTGGAAGTGAGTTGGGATCAGGCCTTGGATTGGGTCGCCGCTGAGTTACAACGCGTGCGCCACCAATACGGCAATCAAGCTATTTTTGGCGGCAGTTACGGCTGGGCTAGCGCGGGGCGTTTTCATCATGCGCAAAGCCAATTGCACCGTTTTTTGAATGGCTTTGGCGGCTATGTGTACAGTGTGGATACCTACAGTCTCGGTGCGGGGCGGGTGCTAATGCCGCACATCGTCGCGCCGATGGATTGGTTGCTGTCCCAACATACCAGTTGGGATAATTTGGCCGAACACTGCGAGCTGTTTGTAGCCTTTGGCGGTTTGCCGATCAAAAACGCCCAGAACAGCCCCGGTGGAGCCAGCGATCACCTGTTGCGTCCGGCCTTAGAGCAACTGACCCAAGCGGGGGTGCGTTTTATCAACATCAGCCCCTTGCGCAGCGATCTGGAAAGCGACAACAGCGAATGGTGGCCCCTACGTCCCGGCAGCGACACCGCTTTTATGCTGGCCTTAGCCTATGTGTTGGTCAGCGAAGGCTTGCACGATGAGGCCTTTTTAGAGCGCTATACGGTGGGTTTTGCCCCCTTCCGCGATTATCTGTTGGGACTGAGCGATGGCCAGCCCAAAACCCCAGACTGGGCCGCCCCAGTGACGGACATTCCCGCCGAGCACATCCGTGAACTGGCACGGCGCATGGCCTCCAGCCGCACGATGATCAACGTGGCTTATGGATTGCAACGGGCACGTCATGGCGAACAACCCTTTTGGATGACCGTGGTTTTAGCCGCGCTATTAGGCCAAATCGGTTTACCGGGCGGCGGTTTTGGCGTGGGCTACGGCTGCATGAATAATACCGGCAGTGGGCGTAAACCCTTCTCCGGGCCGCGCTTTTCTCAGGGGCAAAACCCGGTGCGGGACTTTATTCCCGTGGCGCGCTTTGTGGACATGCTGCTCAACCCCGGCGCACCCTTCGATTACAACGGACAGCATCTACATTACCCGGATATTCAGCTGATTTACTGGGCCGGTGGTAATGCCTTCCACCACCATCAAGACCTGAACCAACTGCGCCAAGCCTGGCAGAAACCGCAAAGCATCATTGTGCAAGACCAATACTGGACGGCACAGGCCAAACATGCCGATGTGGTGTTGCCCGCTACTACCGCTTTAGAGCGCAACGACATCGGCAGCGCCAGTTCCGACCGCTTTATGATTGCCATGAAAAAGGTCATCGAACCTGTGGGTGAGGCACGGGACGATTATCAGATCTTTTGCGACTTAGCCCAGCGCTTAGGTTTTAGTGAGGACTTCAGCGAAGGCCGCGACGAAATGGACTGGCTGCGCTACATCTACCAAGACTCCTTTGCCCGTGCTGAAGAACAGAACATCCACTTGCCCTCCTTTGAGGATTTTTGGGCCGAGGGTCGCTTTGAGATCGCCAAGCCTGAACAGCAAACCATTCTGCTAAACGACTTTCGCAACGACCCAGAGGCTCATCCTTTACCCACACCCTCAGGCCGTATTGAGCTGTTTTCCCAACGCATCGCCGACTTTGGTTACGCCGATTGCCCCGGCCATCCACTTTGGTTGGAAAAACCGGCCCCGACCTATCCTTTGCATCTGATTTCTAACCAACCCAAAACCCGCCTCCACAGCCAGTACGATCACGGGGGCTACAGTCGTGCCTCAAAAATCCAAGGCCGCGAACCTATCACCCTAAATCCTCAAGATGCTGTTGCACGAGGCATTGCCGAAGGTGACGTGGTGCGGGTGTACAACGAGCGGGGCGCTTTATTGGCGGGCGTGATTCTGAGCCAAGACATCCGCCCCGGCGTGGTGCAATTGGCTACCGGCGCTTGGTATGACCCTTTGTCAGCCAAGGACAGCCAGACCCTCGAAATCCACGGCAACCCCAATGTACTGACCGAGGATGTGGGCGCTTCCAGCCTGTCCCAAGGCTGCACCGCCCATACCTGCTACGTCGATATCGAACGCTGGGAAGCAGAATTGCCGGAGATTAAAGCCTTCGATCCCCCCGCCTTTTACCGTGAACCTGAGACCGCTGCTCTATGAGTATTCAAACCCGCGAGGCCCAAGAGCGTCTCGTATTGCATACGGATGTGCTGATTATCGGCGGTGGTATGTCTGGGGCTTGGGCCGCCATCGCCGCCCGCCAAGCCGGAGCTGAAGTGATTTTGGTGGATAAGGGCTACTGTGGAACTAGTGGCGTGACCGCCACCGCAGGCCCGACCCATTGGTGGGTAGCTCCCGAACAGCGCGAGGCCGCCGTGGATGCCCGTGCCGTTCCCACTCTTGGCTTGGCGGATAAAAGCTGGATGCACCGCATTTTGGCCGAAACCTGGCAACAACTTCCTACCCTGGCTCCTTGGTACGACTTTGCCCGTAACGAGCAAGGTCAGCCGATCTACGCGGCTTTGCGCGGGCCGGAGTACATGCGCGCTTTGCGTCAGCGCATGTTGGCTTCGGGGGTGCGGATTTTGGATCACAGCCCAGCCTTGGAACTGCTGGTTCGCGCCGATGGTTCTGTAGGCGGCGCTCGGGGTTGGCAAATTCGTCAGCAGCGGGAATGGTTGATTCGCTCGGCCGGGGTGATTTTGGCCACCGGCGGCTGTGCTTTTAAATCCCACTTGCTGGGCAGCGGCAACAACACCGGCGACGGTTTGCTGATGGCCGCCGAAGTGGACGCGGATTTATCGGGAATGGAGTTTTCCAACGCCTACTGCGTGGCCCAAGGCCAAACCACCATGACCCGCGCCATGATCTACGCCTTCGCCACCTACTACGATGCTTCTGGGCGGGAGATTGCTCCAGTACGCGAGGCCGATCCCTCAGTGCGTACCTTTGATTTAGCCACCGCCCTGCTGGAAGGCCCGGTGTATTGCAGCCTGCACCGCGTGCCGGAAGATATTCGCCGTCAACTGGCGGAGATTTCCCCCAATGTGCCCCTGTTGTTCAATCGCGCTCGGCTTGACCCTTACCAACAGCGATTTGAGGTCAGTTTGCGTGCCGAGGGTACCATTCGCGGTACGGGAGGATTACGCATAATCAATGAATTCTGTCAAACCTTGGTGGCCGGACTGTACGCCATTGGTGACACAGCCACCCGTGAGCTGGTAGCCGGAGCCAATACCGGCGGCGGTGCAGTCAATGCGGCTTGGGCTTTGTCTTCTGGCGTTTGGGCGGGGCAGGCATTAGCCCAGCAAGCACTCAGCCAAGGCCGCCGTCTGCACGAAACCGCCGATGGCGCAGGACAGGTGGGTTTAGGCTCGCAAACAGCCGCTAAAAACTCCGGTTTAAGCGCACGTTTGGTAGCGCAGGTGCGTGATGAAATGCTGCCCTTCGATAAAAACTTCTTCCGTACTGAAGTGGGCCTGAATCAATCCTTGGATCGTTTAGAGACGGCTTGGCAAGAAGCGCGACAACAGCTAACAGGGCAGGGCGCTGAACAAGTCAAAGCCCGCGAAGCCGCCGCCCTGATTGCCAGTGCCCGCTGGTGTTACCGCAGTGCTTTAGCTCGCCCAGAAAGCCGAGGGCTGCACTACCGCCAAGACATTCCAGATTCTTCGGAGGCCTATCAGTACCGTCTGAATACCGGCGGTTTAGATCAGCTATGGGTACGCCCAGAGCCTGCCGCAGGAGTTCCCGCATGATCGAAGTAGTGATCCGCAACCGTTGCACCGGCTGCCAGAAATGCCTTGAGGTCTGCCCAGCGCAGGTATTTGAGTTAGGTGTAGATGGGCTGTCCTCCATTGCCCGCCAGCAGGATTGCCAAAGCTGCTATATGTGCGAGCTGTACTGCACAAGCGATGCCCTATACGTCAGCCCCAACTGTGAGCAGCCAGAAGGCATCGACGAGCAGACGGCTGAGGCCTCTGGAACTCTGGGTTATTACCGGCGTTATTCCGGTTGGGACGAATGGGCAGGGCAGCACCCCAATCGGCACTGGGTGATGGGCTCGGTATTCCAGCGTGCTAAAGTGTTGCTGGGGCCAACCAAGAATGAATTAGAGAAGCATTAAATCAGCTCCCGGCGCGGTGCATAGCGGTTGATGGGTGTGGAAAGCTGCAAATGATCGCGCAGGGTGTGGCCGCTGTACTCACGGCGAAACAGACCGCGCCGCTGTAACTCAGGAATCACCAGCTCAACAAAGTGCTGTAAGCCCCCCGGCCAAGGGTTAATCACAAAACCGTCGGCGGCCCCTTGTTGGAACCAATGTTCCAGTCGATCCGCCAGCTGTTCTGGAGTACCAGTGAACTCCCGCTGCGGCAAAGCAAAGCGCCATGCGGTTTGACGTAAGGTGAGTTTTTCATCCCGCGCTACTTGCTTGATGTGCTCGGAGTGACCTTGCAGATGTTCACGCCCCAGATCCCCCACATCCGGGAAAGGCTCATCCAGCGGATAGCGCGAAAAATCGTGGTCATTAAAGGGCCGCCCTAGGGTGACTAAGGCATCTTCCAAAGTGATGAACTGGCAGATGTGCTGGTAACGTTGCTCTACCTCGCTGGCGGTGCGTCCCACCACAGGCCGAATATTGGCTAGTACCTGCACCTGCTGTAGATTGCGCCCTAAACATGCGGCTCGTCCCTTAATGTCTTGGTATCGCCACTGAGCTTCAGTCAATGACTCTGGGTTTAGGAACACCACATCGGCGTGACCGGCCGCAAATTCGCGCCCTTCCACTGAGGTACCGCCCTGAAAAATCACCGGCTGGCCTTGTGGCGAGCGAGCAATATTCAGTGGCCCCTTAACCCGAAAAAACTCGCCGTTGTGATCCAGCCGATGCAGTTTGCTGGGTAGGAAAAACTCCCCGCTGGGCTTATCGCGCACAAAGGCATCGTCCTCCCACGAGTCCCAAAGCCCTTTCACCACGCTCAAATGCTCGCGGGCCATGTAGTAGCGCACCCGATGGGGTGGATGTTCGGCTTTGCCAAAGTTATCCGCCGTACCAGACAGCCAAGAAGTGACCACATTCCAACCCGCGCGCCCGCCACTGAGATGATCCAAAGAAGCTAATTGGCGCGCTAGATTAAAGGGCTCGGTATAGCTGACGCTGGCGGTGGCTACTAAACCAATATGCTCGGTTACTGTGGCCAAGGCCGACAGCAACGTTAGGGGCTCAAAGCGATTCAGGTAATGCGGGTTGGATTTCTCGTGAATGTGCAGGCTATCGGCGATAAACAGAAAATCCAGCCGACCCGCCTCGGCCAGTTGTGCTTGCTGACGGTAAAAATTGAGGCTGATGCTGGCATCGGCGGGCACATCCGGGTGCCGCCATTCGCCCCAGCCGTAACCAACGCCGCAAATTTGCACACCGAGTTTGAGTGATGAGGGACTGCCCATCGGGTTCTCCAAGCCTTAATACGACCAGCGGCCAACCTTTGAGGCTGGCCGCTTAGGTGTTTCCGATTGATCGAAAGCACACGCAGGGAGACACTAATGCTATAAAAAAATACTGTGAAGTTCTTTTTACTTATATGTAAGTACAAAAATGTACCGATGAACCCTCAACGCAGTTGAAAGGATTGGGCTTGAAGGGTGGCCAGTAGGTGTTCACGTCCGCTCAATATCTGTGGGCGGCTCAGGCGTTCGATGGATTGGCGCGTCCAACTGGGCGTATTCAGCCCCTGTTGCTGGTAGAACGCACCAATACGTTGATCGTAATCCTGTACTTGGGTGCTTTCGTCCTCAGGAATTCGGTAGGTTTCCCGATGCAGTACCAGCGATTGCGGCAGGCGAGGCTTGATGGCTGCTGGTTTTTGGGCATCGGGGTAACCAATGGCCAAACCAAAAACCGGATACACCCAAGACGGTAAACCCAGTTCATCAATCACTGCGGCGAGGTTGTTGCGCAAGGCACCGATATACACCGTACCCAATCCTAAGGATTCCGCCGCCAATACCGCATTTTGCGCTGCTAAGGCTGCGTCTGTGCTGGCCACCAGAAAGCTGTCCAGATATTCCAGCGCTTCTAGGCTTGCTCCCTGTGCTTCGGCTTGGCGCTGAATGCGGGAAAAATCCGCCAACCACACCAAAAATAAAGGCGCTTGGCGAATGTGGGCTTGATCGTTGGATAAAGCCGCCAGACGGGCTTTGCGTTCAGGGTTTTCCACCGCCAACAGCGACCAAGCTTGCAGGTTAGAGGAGGTGGCTGCCGACTGCGCTGCCGCCAGCAGGGTTTCCAGTGTACCTTCAGGCAAAGGTTTATCCTGATAAGCCCGGACGCTGCGGTGCTCCAGCAAAAAACGGGTAATGGCGTTGTCGATAAAAGCGGGTTGTTCCTCAGCAGGGAGGGCATAGCGCTGTTGCAATAGGGTATTGGTGTTTGGCATAGACTGGGCTCCAAGAAAGGTCAGTGGTCAATCTGCAATAGGCGGGTCAGTGTTTGCGTATTGGCTAGGTTACGGATGGATAGGCTGTGGTGTAGCAGTTGCTCCAAGGTTTCATCCCGCAAGGGGTTGTGCGCGAAGGCGTTGCAATCCCACAGCTTGCGGCGAATATCGGTTGCGGTTAAGGGGTTGTGCGGATGCCCAAGGCTGGGGGTAATCAGGGGTACTGTGTGACTGCCCCCTTGGTCATACACAAACACTAAGCGACTCGGTTGGTTGCCTTGGGAGCGTAACTCCACCTTAGCCGCCAGTGCCTTGACCGCGTCAGAAGCGGATTGGGGCGCGGCATAATCCTGTAGACGGGTTTGGCCGGATAGAGTGCTCAGTGCCAAGGAAAAAGGAATGCTGAACTGGGCCTGTACACTGTGCTCCGGGTATTGGGTGCGATTACGTGCTAAGGCGGCTTCTTCTAAATACACCTGAATGGATTGAATACTGCGTCCTTGGTGCGCTGGACGGGCGGCTAAACTGGCATCCAATAAAGCATGCACATTACGCCCGCAAGGGTAGGGTTTTAAGGAGATGCGCGCACTTAAGAGCTGTGTTCCTAAACCCTCGGTAATCACGTCAGGGCGGTAAGCGCCACGCTGGTAGAGGTTGAAAAATCCATCGGGGCCTTCAAAGACTGCTTGCGCTCCGGTTAAGCCAGCGCGGGCTAGGAGTACAGCGGTAATACCATCACGGGCGGCAAATCCGGCCTGCAAGCGCTTAGATAGGGCACCGTCCAAAATACATTGGCGATTGCCGCTGGCTTGAGAATAAGCGATCCCAAAGGCATTGTGCAGTTGGCTGTGATCAAGCTTGAGCAAGCGCCCCAGAGCTGCGACCACGCCAAAAATGCCAAAGGCTGAAGTACGGTGCCAGCCAAAATCTTGGGTCGGGGCGAGGGCTAAACGCACGGCCACATCCAAACCGAGGGCTACGGCTAGGCTGTAATCTGCGCCGCTGACATTGCCCAGCTCATCGGCTACGGCCAGCACGGCGTTATGCACCAAAGCTCCGGCGTGCATACCGCCGCCTTCGTCGAGGGTATCGTCGTAATCCAGCGCGTGTCCCGCCGAGGCATTAAGCTGGGCGGCCGCCACCGCAGGCAGAGACAGCTTGGAGTTGACGACCCGCGCCTGACCGCTTTGATACTGTTGCTGCACGACCTGTTGCAAAGCGGCAATGCCTTCCGCCCGACTCCCACCCAGAGTGACGGCTAGGCTATCGGCCAAATCCAACCCCAGATGCTGGCTGACCTCATCGGTTAAACCCGTTGCTGGAAAGCTCAGTACATGCTCCACCAAAGATGCGGCAAGATCCTCTGACATCCATTCCCCTCCTTCCAATTAAAAACAGGAGCGACCAAAAGGCGTTGATCGCTCGCGTTCCGTGACGATGGATTAGCCCGCTTTAGCCAAGCGTGCGCGGTGGGGAATGTCTTCGTCGGCGATCAGCACTCGCTCCATGACACGCGGGAAGTCACCGTAGTTGGTCACTGGGTAATGCAGAGTCGAGCGGTTATCCCAGAACGCCACCGAACCCTCGCGCCACTTAAAGCGCACTTGGTATTCAGGGTGGCTGAACTCTTTGAGTAGGTAATCCACCAGCGCGCGGCTTTCCTCTGGGCTCCAACCCAAAATGTAGGGAAACATGGAGAAATTGATGAACAGCACATCCTCGCCGGTTTCCGGATGGGTACGAACCAGTGGATGGGACACTATGGGGTATTCATAACCCACGCGATCCAGCGAGGGCTTGAAGTTGTGTACCACATAGGCATCCTCAATGCGGGCTTTCACCTCATCCGGCAAATTGCGGTACACCAAACCGCTGTCGGCCCAAATGGTATCGCCGCCAAACTCCGGCAGGGTCACTGGGCGTAACACCGCGCCATAAGTGGGTTTAAGCAGCCAACTGGTGTCCGAATGCCAACGGCCTTTCACCGCTTCACCGTACAGGGCACGGGACTCTTCGGCGCGAATTAAATGGGCGGCCGGTAACTCAGGATCGGCTTGCTGGGTGGTGGGATGCACATACAGCTCGCCAAAATTACGGGCAAAAGCTACCTGTTCCTGAGTGTTGATGAACTGATCGCGGAAGAACAGCACCTTGTATTGCAGTAACAGGGTTTTTAACTGGTCGCGCACTGCCGGGCTGAGGGGCTTTTTCAGATCAATACCGCTGACTTCCGCCCCAAGGGTGGGCTCCAGCGGGGTGACTTTCAGGATTTCAGACAGGTTGACGACTTTTTCCGTGCTCATGGGGTACTCCTTTAGGGATTGGGGCAATGTTCTGTTAATAGCCAACGGCGTTACGAAGTGGGCCGTTGGTTTGGGTAGGTAGCAAAGCCTGTACGGCCTCCAAAATGGGGCTGGCTTCGGTGCGAACCAGCCAATCGGGGGAGACTTGGGCAAAATGCACCCGCTGATCTTGGCCAATAACCACTACGGTGGGTTGCGGTAGCTCCCAAGTCCCTGTGCCCGTAATCACACCAATGCCGGGCCCTTTGGCTAGGGCCGCTTGTTGGGAGGCTTGGTCAAATTGGTACACAATGCCAAAGCGCTGGGCGAGCTGATTGCCCAAATCGCTGGCCACGTGCAGCTTTAAGGCATGGCGGGTTTGGATCTCGATGAGGCGTTCTGGCACCTGTGGGCTGACGGCCACTAAAGGCACGCCCCATTGCTGTAACTGGGGATACAACTGACGGTCGTAATAGGGAATGGCCAGATTACAGGCCGGACAGCCCGCAAAACGGAAGAACACCAACACCGCTGGCCCATCGGCCAATAGGCCGTCTCGCGTTAAGCGTTCGCCGCCCACTTTGTGTAACTCAAAGGGAGCCACAAAGTCGCCGGATTGAACAAAGCGTCTGCGGGGAGCTTCCTCCACCAAGCGGCGGCGTTGGTCGATGTTGACCTGTAAATCCGCTGCATCCCAAGTGCGCTCTCGTTCGGTGTGCAGATCGGCCAGCAACTGATTCAGAGATTCTGTCATGGCGGCTCACTTCCTCAGGCGCTGGCCCGTTGTGGGGCTAAAAAGGGATAGTCGATGTAGCCCTGATCCTCGCCGATGTAAAAACTGGCAGTATCCGGTGTATTTAAGGGGGCTTGACGGCGGAAGCGCTCCACCAGATCGGGATTGGCAATAAACAGGCGGCCAAAGGCAATAAAATCGGCGCGGCCTTGTTCTAACGCTTGTTGCGCGCGTTGTTGGTCAAATTCACCGGCCAATACCAAAGCACCTTGGAACAGTTCGCGCAGACGGGGCGCTAAACGTCGTTCAGCGGGGATGCTGTCTGGCTCAATCAAGTGTAGGTAGGCGATGCCCCGCGCCTGTAGCTGTTCGGCCACATAGCTATACAGGGCCGCAGGATTGCTGTCCTGAATGCCATCCAAATCAAAGTGCGGTGATAGGCGCACGCCTAGGCGATCTGGGCCAAAAACTTCCAGCACCGCATCCACAATTTCCAGCAGTAGGCGGGCACGGTTTTCTACAGAGCCGCCGTAATCGTCCGTCCGTTGATTGGTGCCATCACGCAGGAATTGGTCGATTAAATAGCCATTGGCGGCGTGAATTTCCACGCCATCGAATCCCGCTTGTTTGGAATAGCGTGCCGCTTGCTGAAACTCTGCAACAATGCCGGGAATTTCGCTGATATCCAACACCCTAGGGACGGGAAAGGCTTGCGGCCCTTCAGCCGTTTCGGCCAGCCCTTGAGCGGCGATGGCTGAGGGCGCTACAGGTAAAGCGTGACCCGGTAGCCGCGAAGGATGAGCTTTACGGCCTAGGTGGAATAGCTGTTGTACGATCAACCCGCCTGCGGCATGTACCGCTGCGGTGACGGGCTTCCAGCCTTGGGCTTGGGCCTCCGTATGAATGGCCGAACCACCGGGCCGACTAACGCTGTAGGGCGATACATGGCTGGCTTCGGAAATAATCAGGCCCGCGCTGGCGCGCTGCTGGTAGTAGGTGGCTACGCGTGGTAAGGGAATCCGCAGTTCCTTATCGGAGCGAGCGCGTCCGAGTGGAGCCATCAGGATGCGATTGCGGAGCTTAAAAGCCCCTAATTGGGCGGGTTGAAATAGACTCATGGCAGTGTCTCCGAAAAGGCGTGGCTGCTTTAGGCTGTGCAAGGCTGAGGAGAGCGGATAACTAACAAGACAGAGCCCCTCGGGTTGGGACTGATGGGGCGATTAAAACGCTGAGCTGAGACGGGAACATTCGGCATACACGACCTCTTCAAGGGGGTTGAAAGCTAACACCTCCACTGGAAAGGGGTCGGTCTGGATTGAGAATATCCGTATAAAAATGCTTTGATAAATATTCTTTAGGAATAAATTAATTATGCAAAAATTTAATTTTTAAATATCTAAAAATAAATTTTTATACCAGATAAAAAATACAGGTTACTCAACCCAAACCTTCAAAGCCTGCGGCTTATCACGGAAAAATATTATTCTATAATAGAATAAGTAATATAGTTTTTATTATTTTTTAAAAATAGGAGCCGTCATGTTTTCCAGCCACTTAAGTCGCCGTAAGGTTTTAGCAGGCACAAGTATTGGCCTACTGTCACTTTTGCTCCCCCAATATGTCTTTAGCCAAATCTCAGCCGCATCAGTGTCGATACTCGAGGTGGATGGGCTATAAAGTGGTAGCTCTAAAGAAGTTCGTTCCTGATCGCCTCATTCGTGCTTTTGTGGGGACAGCCCTTGAGTTTTCTGCTTAGGAACCCGGCTTAAGTTACTATCACTGGTGGGAGACGGCGGTCTTAGGGACTTGGTTGATTGATATCCACTAATTACGGCCTTGTTAAGAGGTCGTACAGGAGTTACTGATGACCAACAGCACTATTGATGTACTGGTTTGGGGCCCGCTGCACGAGTTTCTGATGCAAGCCCTAGCCCGCGATTTCAAAGTACACAAGCGTTGGGAGATTAAGGATTTGGATGCTTGGGTGGCCGATCGGGGCCCTCATGTGCGAGCGGTTGTTACCAGTGGCGTATATGGTCTGGAAACAGCCTTACTAGAGCGCCTGTCCTCCCTTGAGGTCGTAACCAGCTTTGGTGTGGGTTACGATGCCATTGATACTGCGTATCTGGCTAAACGCGGCATCCGTCTCAGTAATACCCCTGATGTTTTGAACAATGCGGTGGCGGAAACGGCTTTAGCTCTGATGCTCTGTCTAACCCGTAGAATCAGCGAGGCCGAGCGCTTTGTGCGGGCTGGGAAATGGACGTCAGCTAAATTTCCCTTAGGGCGTGGCCTTACTGGTAAAACCTGCGGCATCGTGGGTTTGGGGAAAATCGGCAAAACCATTGCCAAGCGTGCGGCGGCTTTTAATATGGAAATTGCCTATTTTCGCCGGGGTGAGCCCTATCCAGATGTGCCCTATACCCACTACTCAGACCTTAAAGAGCTGGCACGCCAATCCGATTATCTGGTGGTGATTGTGCCCGGAGGCCCAGAAACCAAGCACTTGATTAACCGTGAGGTGATGCAAGCCTTGGGCTCCGACTCCTACTTGATTAACGTGGCACGGGGCTCAGTCATGGATGAGCAGGCTTTGATTGCCTCTTTGCAGGCAGGTGAAATCGCCGGTGCCGCCTTGGACGTATTTGAGGATGAACCCCGGGTTCCCACTGAATTTTTCAGCATGGATAACCTAGTGCTGACACCGCATCTGGGCAGTGGTACTTACGAGACGCGCCAAGCCATGGCGGAATTGGTATTTACTAATCTGAGTAGCTATTTCAATCAGGGTAAGTTAGTTACGCCGGTTAACTTAGATTAGGCCTTGCTCAGACTTTAGAGCCTATGGGGTGCTGACTAAGGTGACTAAATAAGCCTTGTACGCAGAGAGAAAAACTGCAACACAGACTGACCCTATCGTCTTGGCTGATAGGGCTCACGCCTTGCTCTGTTTTACCCATATTTCTGAGGGACTACACACCTAGGCACAAAGGAGCACTTCAACCGCTCTGACAGCCATTATCGAACACTTGATAATTCAGCTTACGCAAAACGCCTTGAGAGTCTTTGTACAGCATGGTGACGGGAACCGGGGCGCAGGTCACAGAGCTGTCCTTAGTGATTGAAATCACCTCCTGAACATCCAAAGTTTCACCGTAGTGATAAGACTCTATTTCTGAGGATTCGGCTTCTGTCGTTTTGGCAGCGTTGACGACTACATACAAAGGGCGAGATTCAAAGATCCCTGTAGCTTCGGTTGCGTGGGCAAAGCTGCTGCCTAAAAACAGTCCCAGTAAGCCCAGTGTGCTGATAGCAGGTTTGGGGAAGTGGATTGTGGTCATGTCAAGCTCCTTAATCTGTGGGTGGCGCGGTGTTGAGCGCCTTGGAGCCTAGATTACTGTCTCTTTTAGGTTAGAATAAGCAGCTAATTGGCTTTACTCAGTAAACTAGGATAGGACAATGAGCCAACTGGAAGACATGCGGTTATTTGTTACCGTACTGGAATGCAAGAGTTTCACCGCCGCCGCAGAACAAAGTGGGTTATCCAAGCAATTTGTCAGCCGTCGCTTAATGCAGCTAGAAGCCCGCTTGGGAGTACGTCTGATCAACCGTTCCACGCGCCGGTTGGACGTAACTCCTTTGGGACAAGCCTATTACGAGAGCGCTAAAAAGATTCTGCGGGAAGTGGAGGATGCTGAGCAGGCCATCTCCCAGCAGCGGGCCACACCACGAGGAGCGCTGCGTTTATCCGCTCCTATGTCCTTTGGCACCCTGTACCTGAGCACGCTGTTACCGGGGTTTTTGGAGCGCTATCCCGAAATCTCCATTGAGCTGGATCTGAGCGACCGTCGGGTGGATATGCTGGATGAAGGCTACGACATGGCGGTGCGGATCGGCGTATTGGCCGATTCGTCGCTGGTGGCCCGTCCTTTGGGCGCATCGGATATGGTGACCTGTTGCAGCCCCAGCTATTTGAACCGCAAAGGAACCCCGCAGGAGCCTGCTGATTTAGCCCAGCATGAGTGTTTGCTGTATGGGCACAGTAAATCCGTGGAATGGGTGTATCGCAATCAGGGGCAACCGGAGCGCATCAACGTGCGGGGACGTTATCGGGTGAATAACGGTGAGCTGATTGGGGATGCTGCGGTGGCTGGTTTGGGCGTGGCCTTACTACCCACCTTTATCGTGGGGCGGCATCTGGAGTCGGGAGCTTTAGTTCGGATACTGGATGATTTTCGGCCCCCACCGTTAACCATCTATGCGCTGTATCCGCAACATCGTCAGGTATCACTACTGATTCGGGTGTTCAGCAATTACTTGCACGAGACCCTCAGTCAAACGCGGTTTTAAATCGCCTAAGCACCTTGGTTAAGGCGCTTAGGCGATATTTAAGTTTAGCGTCGTGCAATCTGGGCGATTTCTACAAAGAGTCGCTCAAAGCTGGCATCCAAAAAGTTCAGGGTGGCTGTATCGACTAATCGTCCGTCACGGATTTTTTCATGGGCCGTGCCGATCACCACCTGTGGGCCTGACAGAACTTGAACGCCAATCGCCAGCAGGGTTTCGTTGAGCTGAGCCAAAGCACGCACGCCGCCGGTAAAGGCCGGAGATGAGGACACCGACAACACTGGCTTGCCCGTCAAGGTGGATTGATTATAGGGGCGGGAGGCCCAATCCAGCGCATTTTTAACCACACCGGGAAGGCCGTAATTGTACTCTGGGGTGACGATCACAATACCATCAGCAGCTCCAATGGCGGCGCGCAGAACAGCCACACCGGGTAATACTTCTGGCGTATCCAAGTCCTGATTGTACAAAGGCACATCATCCAAACGCTGAATACGGAAGTGGGCTTTATCTTTAAGCGACTCAGCTAGGGTGTTCAAAATGGCCAAGCTGTTGGAGTCTTTGCGCAGGCTGCCGCAGATACCGAGAATGTTAGGAATAGACTGACTCATAATAAAATCCTGAACTTGAGATGCTTAATGGATGAATTGAGTATGGATTAGATTCGATGAGGAAGTTCTTGGGGGCGTAGCTCAAAGACTAGCACCTCAGCTTGGTTTCCTCCTGCTAACTCCAAGTATTCTGCCTGACGAATCCGCAACCCATCACCGGCTTGTAAGCTTTGGCCGTTCACGGTCAGACTACCCCGCGCTAAGTGAACATACAGATAACGCTGTGCAGGTACAGGCACAGAGGTGCGTTCAGTGCCATCAAAGAGTCCGGCGTAAACCCGTGCCTCTTGGTGAATCCGCAATGATCCCTGCGCGCCATCGGGGGAAAGGATCAGTTGCAAGCGTCCGCGTTTGCCCTCGGTGGAAAAACGTTTTTGCTGATAACTAGGTTGTAACCCCTGAGTATCGGGCAAAATCCAGATTTGCAGAAAATGCACTTCAGCCTGAGGCGAAGCATTAAATTCGCTGTGGGTGACTCCGGTTCCCGCACTCATCAGTTGTACATCACCCGCCTGTATCTGCGAGCCATTACCCATGCTGTCTTGGTGTTCCAAAGTGCCCTCCAAAACGTAGGAGAAAATCTCCATATTCTGATGAGGATGGCGCTTAAAGCCTTTGCCGGGAGCCACATGGTCGTCGTTAATCACCAGTAGATCAGAAAAGCCCAGTTGCTCTGGATTGTAGTAATTGGCGAAGGAAAAACTGTGGTGTGATTGCAGCCAACCGTGATCAGCAAAGCCGCGATCATTGGATTTCAATAAAGTATTCATGCTCTCTTCCGGTGCTTAGGCGTGGGTGTATCCAGAGGTTTTTGAGCGGGTTTGCGGATCGGCGTAGAGCGCTACCTGTAACAATCCGCCGGCCATCGCTAGATTTCTCAAAAAGTGGATCAGTTGATTCTGATCACCAAACTGGTGATAACAGGGCGATAGCGGTGTGGGCATTGGTAAACATGGGACTCTCCTAGAGGGGAATGTGTCATCAGTGACGCGATGGAGAGAAGATTACTGTCTTTATTGATATATATTAATGAGCACAAATGGATTTATTTGTCATTTTTAAGTGGACAATAAACAAATAATAAACTCTATATGTGGCGTTAATCCCTGCATTGCATTTACCCCTGAGGTCACTGGCAGGGTTTCAACAAGCTTCACAGGGGAATCAAGGTGGCCTGAGTCCTTGAGGCCAGATCATAGGCAAACTGCCACTCATAGCTTCAGATTTAAACTGGAATGACCTGCGGCGCTTTAGCAGTGACTAAATGCAGGTCGTCACACTGAGGGAGCTTATAAAGACTTAGATACTGATTGAATGCCTAAAAAAAGCTCGATGCGACTGAGGAGCACATCGAGCCGTACAGCAAAAGCTGTGAAGTACCAGATAGGAAGCGGTTTAAGCGATCAGGCTAGGATCAAACACCGATCGAACCTGCGCTAACGCCTTATGGGCATGCGCCAAAGCATTGGCGGTTACGATAGCGTCGTACACATCACCTGGGGTAACGGTAAAGGGCATATTGCCCATGGAATCCTGTTCCGAGCAGGCCAACTCAGCCACTTGCCGCCACTGGCTTTCCACAAACTGATCCAATCCTAAATCCTCTAAAGTCAGGGGCAAGCCCACGGCTTTAATAAAATCCAGCACTAAATTCAGTTCAGCTTGGGGCGCATTTTCCAACACCAGTTGCGCAATCACGCCAAAAGTGACCTTTTCACCATGCTGAGCGCCATGCAATGAGGGCACTTGGGTCATGCCATTGTGAATAGCGTGGGCGGCCGCAATCCCTGCGCCTTCAACCCCCACACCACTTAGGTAAATGGTGGACTCAATGGTGTGCTCAACCGCTGGAGTAACGCGCTTTTCCCGCACCGCTACACAAGCAGACACGGCGTTTTCCAGCAGGATGTCTAAGCACAGGCGCGATAATCCTAAACCGGTGCGAGAAGGCTTCATTTTCAGGCGGGTTAGGTTTTCACCGTTGGCGCGGTAACAGGCCCGCGCCTCGAAATAGGTGGCTAAGGCATCGCCGATTCCAGCCAAGAACAAGCGCAAAGGGGCTTCTGCCAAAATACGGCTGTCGGCCAGCACTAAATCGGGATTACGGGGCAAGAACAGATAGCGGTCGAACTCTCCAGTGGGCGTATATAACACCGCCAATGCCGTGCAGGGTGCGTCGGTTGAGGCAATTGTTGGGAAAATCACCACCGGCAGATTGCGCTCATAAGCCACTGCTTTAGCGGTATCGAGGGTTTTACCGCCGCCAATGCCCACAATTACATTGGCCGCTGCTGCCGTTACCAATCCACAGTGGCGATCAATTTCTTGCTGAGTACATTCCAAATTAAAGCGCTCAAAAATCGCTTGGCCTTTACCTTCAAAAGAAGGCGCAGCCTCGCACAGGGCGCGCTCCAGAATGAAGGGGTCACAGATAACGTAGGCGTGACTCCCTAAATCAGAAACGTAGGTTCCCAGTTGGCCCAGAAAGTTCTTACCAATGAAGAATTTAGGCGGTGAGGTGACGGATTTGGTCTGCACAGACATAGCGTTTTCCTTATTTTTATACCAAGGGATGTATCAGCAATGACCCGACGTTAGTGATGTAATGCCCGCCCGCTACTGGCCAAGATGGCTTCGTGCATGGCTTCCGACAGCGTCGGATGGGCAAATACCACCTGCTGTAAAAACTCGTCCGTAGCCTCCAAGGTGTGGGCGATACCAAAACCTTGGATTTGCTCAGTGACTTCTGGCCCCACCATGTGCGCACCCAGCAAAGCGCCGGTGGCCGCATCAAACAGGGTTTTCACGAAGCCTTCGCTATCACCCATCGCCAAGGCCTTGCCGTTGGCTTGGTACTGAAAGCGGCCTACCTTGACTTGGTAACCTCGAGCGAGGGCTTGTTCTTCCGTTAGCCCTAAACTAGCGACTTGGGGCCTTGTGTAGGTGCAGCCGGGGATGTAGTCGTAATCCAAGGCATGGGCTGAGTCCACACCGGCCAGTTTTTCCACACAGAGCACGCCTTCATGGCTGGCTTTGTGGGCCAGACAAGGGGCACCGGCTACATCTCCGATGGCATACAGACCAAACACATTGGTTTGCCCCCAAGCATCGGTTTTGATAAAGCCGGTTTCCAGCTCCACGCCCAAGGCTTCTAGCCCCAAATCTTCGATATTAGGCTGTACACCGGCAGCGATCAGCACGCGGTCGACGCTGACCTGAGTTTCCTGCCCGTTGGCTTGACGCAGGGTGCATACCAAATGCTGCGGATTTTGCGTATCCACTGCCGTAACCGCTGTTTGGGTATGAATCTGGATACCCCGCCGCTCAAAGCTTTTATGCACTAGGGCGGCGACTTCGGCATCTTCAACCGGCATGATGCGATTATTCAGCTCCACCAAGGTGACTTGGCTGCCTAAATCCTGATACAGGCTGGTGAATTCCATGCCAATCGCGCCCGAGCCAATCACCAGCAAGGAGCTGGGTACAGCTTTGGGAACCAGCGCATCAAAGTAATTCCAGATGCGCTGCCCGTCGGCCTGAACTCCCGGCAGATTGCGGGGCCGTGCGCCGGTGGCGAGGATGATATGAGCGGCTTTAAACACCGACTCCGTTTCTTCCTCCAGCACCGAAACCACGCCCTTATCCAGCACCCGAGCCCGGCCTCGGATCACTTCAACGCCGTTTTTGTTCAGCAGATAAGCAATGCCGCCGGTCAACTTGGCGGATACGTCCCGGCTGTGCTGAACCAGTCGCTCCACCTTGAATTGCGGATTCTCGACACTGAAACCGAACTGATCTAAGTGGGTCAGGGTATGGGCAATTTCAGCGCCTTTGAGCAGGGCTTTGGTGGGAATACAGCCCCAGTTGAGGCAAATTCCCCCCAAGTGTTGCTTTTCAACCACGGCTGTTTTGAGCCCCAGTTGCGCGGCGCGGATGGCGGCTACATAACCGCCGGGGCCGCTGCCAATGACTAAAACATCGTAATCATTCATGGCTAATTCCTCAGACCAACATCAGCACTGGGGTTTGCACCAGTCGCTTGAGTTCGCGCAGGAAGGTAGCGCCTAACGCACCGTCAATAACCCGATGATCGCAGGATAGGGAAACCGTAACCTGTTGCCGAATCACCATTTGCCCATCCAAGGCAACCACCCGTTGCTCGCTGCTGCCGATGGCTAAAATGGCGGCTTGGGGTGGGTTGATGATGGCATCGAACTGACGAATGCCCAGCATGCCCAAGTTGGAAATACTGAAGGTTCCGCCTTGGAACTCCTCCGGCTTTAAGGTGCCCGCCTTAGCTTTGGTGGCAAGGTGATGCATCTCGGTGGAGATTTGCGCAATGGACTTTTGGTTGGCGGCGCGCACGATGGGCGTGATAAGCCCACCGGGTAAGGCCACGGCTACGGAGATATCCGCATCGCTGTAGCGCCGAATGCTTTGGCTCGCCTCATCGTACTGCACATTCACTTCGGGCACACGAATCAAGGCTTGGGCGCAGGCCTTAATCAGCAAGTCATTGATGGATACTTTGACCTGTGGAATGGAAGCATTGATTTCCTGACGCAGGGCCATCAGGTTTTCCAGATCCAAGTCCAGACTCAGCCGATAGTGGGGCGCGTTGCGTTTGGATTCTTGTAGACGCTGAGCAATGGCCCGCCGCATCCCCGACAACGGCTGAACCTCAAAATCGGCCTGAGGGATAGCGGTCGGCTGAGCAGTTGCCGCTGCCACTGTAGAGGTGGCAGGCTGATAGGTGCGCTGCGCGGCCTCCACATCTGCTTGGCAAATCCGGCCCCGTGCCCCTGTAGCGCGGCAATCGTGCAGATTAATGCCCCATTGCTTGGCCAAACGGCGGGCCAGAGGTGTTGCTTCCAAGCGGCTGTCATCTTCGGTAGAGCGCAACGGCTGACGGTTGGGCGTTGCCAATTGAGGCGCTGCCAGTCGTCCGCCCTGCGCCACAATGGCCTGTTCCACATCCTTTTGCGATATGCGGCCATTGCGTCCTTGCCCGGTGACTTTGGCCAGATCAATGCCCAGTTCACGCGCCATCCGTAGGGCATGGGGTGTGGCCTGAACCTGAGTCTCATCGGTTTGCCCTTGCAACGTGGCCGGAATCTGGGTGGCCGTGCTCTGAGGCGCTGGAGTTGCCACAGGGGCCGCTACCGCTTGGGAAGCTTTTGCCTGAGGCTCAGGGGCTGAGGCTTTAACCGGCGCGGCGGCTGTGCTCGGTGCTGGCGTTGCAGCAGCGCTAGGTGCTCCGCCTCGGCTGGCGATAAAGGCTTCGATGTCCGCCGCACTGACTTCGCCCTGAGCGCCTACCCCCAACAGTCCGCCTACGGGCAGGGTGACTCCGGGTTGGGCGATGATGCGACAGAGTACGCCGTCACTGGGGGCTTCCAAGGCGTTGGCGATTTTGCTGGTTTCGATCTCGCACAGTTCTTGATGGGCTTTGAAGGAGTCGCCCTCTTGGATCAGCCAGCGACTCAGAGTGCCCTCCTCCATAGAGAGCCCCCACTTGGGTACTTCAATGGCAAATAGGCTGCTCATGTTAGGCCTCCATCAGCTTACGAACAGCCGCTTCAATGCGCTCCACGCTGGGAATCCACGCCTGTTCGAGGGGCGGTGAGAAGGGAACCGGCGTATGCGGCGGGGTAATCAGTACGATGGGGGCTTTCAGGTGGTGGAAGGCTTGGGAGGCAATCAGAGCCGCTACGTCATGGGCAAAACCAAAGCGGGCGGAGGATTCGTCCACAATCACCACCCGACCGGTGGAAGCAACGGATTCGAGGATGCCTTCCTCGTCTAGCGGTGACACCGTGCGTGGGTCAACCACCTCAACGGAAATGCCTTCTTTGAGCAGCTTGTCGGCTACTGCGTTGGCTTTATGCACCATCGCTGACAGGGCGATGATGGTGACATCGGTGCCTTCGCGGGTGTAGTTGGCTACGCCCAGCGGGATGGTGTAGGCGTGCTCCGGAACTTCTCCTTTCAGCTCGTACAGGGCTTTGTGTTCACAGAAAATTACCGGATCTTCGTCGCGAATGGATTGGATCAGCAAGCCTTTAACGTCGTAGGGGCTGGAAGGAACCACCACCTTAACCCCCGGTGTGCTGCCGAAGATGTTGTAAGGGGATTGGGAGTGTTGAGCCGCCGCTGAAAAGCCCGCGCCAATCATGCCGCGCATCACCAGAGGGGTTTTGGCCTTGCCGCCGAACATATAGCGGAACTTGGCGGCTTGGTTATAGATCATGTCATAGCAAACGCCGAAGAAGTCCATGAACATCAACTCGGCCACAGGGCGGAGTCCAGTCATAGCCGCGCCCGCTGCCATACCCACAATGGCCGACTCTGTAATGGGAGTGTCGATGACCCGCGATGAGCCAAACTGAGTCCAAAGACCCTTAGTCACCCCCAGTACACCGCCGAAGGCTTCGATGGTGGCTAGTTTTTCCGGGCTGGCAGTACCGGCTTGTCCGCCGCGCACGTCTTCACCGATGAGTACCACACGCTCGTCGCGCTCCATTTCCTGCGCCAGAGCTTCTTTTACTGCTTCCCGATAGGTCTTGATGGCCATGATGTACAAATTCCTCAGTAAGATGCGTATACGTCAGTTAAAACGTTCTCAGCCGGTGGATAGGGGTCGGCTTTGGCTTTGCTGACCGCTTCATCGACTAGGGCGTTTACTTCGGTTTCTATGGCATCCAACTCCGCATCACTGAGTTGCTTGCGGGTTTTACTGCGGAAGATTTTCAGAGGGTCTTTCTCGGCGCGCAGGCGTTCTACTTCGCCTTCGGCGCGGTACAGCATAGGGTCGCCTTCAAAATGACCGTGCCAGCGGTAGGCCATGGCTTCAATCGCGGTGGGGCCACCACCCTCACGGGCACGTTGCACCGCTTCTTTAACCGCCTCGTACACGGCGAAGAAATCCACGCCATCTACACGCACGGCGGGCATGCCAAAACCTTCGGCGCGGCGGGTGATGTTGCGTCCGCCTACGGCGTAATCGTGGCCGGTGGCCTCGCCAAATCCGTTGTTTTCAAAGATAAAAATGGTGGGCAGTTGCAGTACCACGGCCATGTTCATAGCTTCAAACACTAAACCTTGGTTGGAGCCGCCATCTCCGGTAAAAGACACCCCAACGCCTTTGTTTCCAAGGGTTTTAGCGGTCAAACTGGCTCCAATCACTAAGGGTGGTGCGCCGCCCACAATGGCATTGGCACCCAGCATGCCTTGTTCCAAATCGGCGATGTGCATGGAGCCGCCTTTGCCACGGCATAATCCCGTTTCTTTGCCGAAAATTTCCGCCATCATGCCGCGAATATCGCAGCCTTTAGCAATGCAATGGCCATGTCCGCGATGGGTTGAGCCAATGTAATCCTGAGGAGTCAGGTTTTCGCACACCCCTACGGCGATGGCTTCTTCGCCGGTATAGAGGTGAATAAAGCCCGGAATATCGCCGCCGGTGTTTTCTAAATGCAGTCGCTCTTCGAAGGCACGGATCTCGTACATCTTTCGATAAGCCTGAAGAAGTTCTGGCTTAGTTAATGACATGGCGTTTGCCTCATTATTATTTAAATAATTGTTGTGAACTCAGTGCTCGTGCCGATAGGCAGACCTAGAGTAGGGAATTAACACAACGCCAGATAACTACCCAGATGGGGGGGAGCCATTAAGGGGGGGAGCGATTAACCTCTAGGGAGTCCTATCCCTATAGGGCTGCATAAAGCTAATAACTCAACAAGACAAACAATAGCTTTATCGGGAGCTTTCTATGAGTAAAAAAATAACAATATATATCGAGCGCTATTTCCTCAGTGAACGAATTATGCTTTTAACGAATATTTAATCTATTGAGTCAATAGTTAACTCCTCAATACTTAATAAAAATAATTTAATGATACGGGTGTCCTTTATGCTCGATAGAGCCTGCCGTATTTCGGTCGCTTCGGCCTGCGCATTATGTATCAGTATGCAAACCCATGCCGCCGGTTTTTTTGAAGATGCTGATATCAAATTACTGAATAGAAATTTTTATTTTTCCCAAGATTTTAAAAATGGTGACGCTACCATTAACCCGAATACCAAAGAACGAAAAGGGCGACGGGCAGAATGGGCCAATGGCGTTATCGCCAGTTTTAGTTCAGGCTTTACCCAAGGGCCGATAGGGTTGGGCTTGGATCTTCGTGGATTATATGGATTTAAATTAGATGGCGGAAATGGGCTGGCGGGGGATGGCAACAGTGGCCCCGGCTTACTACCCCGACGAGGTTATAATCGTGACGGTAAGCCCAAAGACAGTTTTGGTAAACTGGACTACGAATTGAAAGCCCGATTTTTGGATACTGAGTTAAGGTACGGCGATGTTCGGCCCATTAATCCAGTGGTACATACCAGTGATATACGACTATTACCCCAAAGTTTTCGAGGCTTAACTCTGGTTAACGACTCTTTCAAAGGCATTAGTATTCAGGCCGGAAAATTGGAGTCTCAAAGTGACCGCACCGATACAGGCCATAATCAGGATTTAGGCACAGCCTATGGAGGAAGATTTAAACAAGTCGATGATTTTAAATACTTTGGTTTTGACTTAAATCATAAAGATCAGTTTTTTGTAAAGCTCCATCACGGACGTTTAGATAACATATGGAATCAGACTTCCTTATATCTTGATTGGGTTCAGCCTTTGTCCGATTATTTCACCTTAAATGCTAATCTGCGTTACTACCGTACCCGTGATACCGGGCAAAAGTTGCTAGGTCAGTTCTCTAATAACTCTTGGAGCAGCCAGATAGGTTTAAAGGCAGGCCCGCATAATTTTGTGGTAGCCCATACTCAAATAGATAAAGACTCCCCTTTTGACTACCTATGGCACACATGGGACTTCTTTTTAAATACCAATTCTCAGGTATCGGATTTTAATAATCCCAATGAGCGTATTTGGCTGATGCGCTACGATTATGATTTTGCAGCATTGGGAATACCGGGATTATCAATCATCACCCGCTATGTACGAGGCACGGATATTGATGGCACTTCAGTGGCTTCTGGGTATTCAGCCTATAAAAATATTAAGAATGGCCGTCATTGGGAGCGTAACTTTTGGGTAAGTTATGTGGTTCAAAGTGGAGCCGCTAAAGATTTGGCTATTAAAATGTTACAAGCCACCCATAGAGTGAGTGGTGATCATACCGCAGAATCCAATATTGATGAGTTGCGAATACTAGTCGAGTATCCACTCAGCTTTTAATTGTTATCATTGACAGTAATCTGGAACGTAGGTTATATAGGCCTTATACTAGGCGAAATTATAATAAATAATTATAAGGTTTATGCAATGAACAGAAAAAATTCAAGCACTGCATTAAGCTCAATATATAGTCAAGACTCGAATGATATTACCCAGGATTTTCCGTTAATTATAACAAAGTTAAATCCACCCCGCTCAACGGGTGGATTGTTAGAGCGACCTCGATTACAGAGTAAACTGGCAGAAACAAAAAGTTGGACCTTGGCTGTAGTCTGTGCAGGGGCTGGATTTGGAAAAACAACCCTATTAACTCAATGGTATAATTTACTTAAGCAAAAAGAGTATTGTGCAGCTTGGTTAAGCTTAGATACTGAAGATAACCAAATAAATACGTTTTATCGCTATTTAATTGGCTCACTAAGCCAAGCTTTTCCTCCAAATTACATCAATACTTTGCGAGATATTGTAGCAAGCTCCAAATCAGTAGAGCAGTTAACTGCATCGCTTATAAATGTATTATATCAGTACTCAAAGCCGGTCTATTTTTTTATAGATGATTTTCATATTATTAATAATTTGAGTATTCACAAGTTAATTAATTTTTTGCTAGAGAAAAGTCCATCCCATGTACATTGGATTATAGGGACTCGCTGTAGTCCTGTGGACTTGTCTTTGGGTAGGTTGAGAATTCATAAACAGTTAATTGAGCTGGGGCCATCCGAACTACGATTCGATTCAGCAGAGGCTTATTTTTACTTTGAAAAGATTGCCGATCTTGCTTTAGATAAAGCTCAAAGCAAGCTCTTACTGAGGGTAACAGAGGGCTGGATTGCGGGCATGCAAATGGTAACTTTAATACCCTCGATTAAACGAAATCCAGAGCAAGCTATAAAAAATTTAGAGGAAGGTATTAAAAGTATTGATCACTATTGGCATGACGTTATTTTCGAGCACCTGCCCAAAGAGGTAGAAGAGTTTTTATTACTTACCTCTGTTTTGAACCGTTTAAATGCTGATTTGTGCAATGCAGTTACAGGATCAGGCAATGCTCATGTCATGCTGGATTGGATAGAACAGCATAATTTATTTATAGCGGCCTTAGATACTCAAGGGCAATGGTTTCGTTATCACCAACTCTTTGCTGAAGCCTTGCAAAAGCGCTTACAAAAGCGCTCTGATGTAAATTCTATAGATTTACATGAGCGAGCCAGTCAATGGTTCGTAAAACACAGCTTATGGGCTGAAGCAGTGCGCCATGCTTTATCTGCGGGCCGATTAAGTAATACATCCGATCCGACTTTAGCAGAGTCAGGTGCCCAATCTTTAGCAGAACAGGGCGATATTGATACCTTATTGCGCTGGTTACAGAAGTTACCCATAACGAATAACCAATACCGCATTGATCTCCAGCTGAATATGGCTTGGGCATTGGCCCACCGTTTTCGTTTTGACGAGTCAAGAAGTTTATTGAATGAGCTCAATCAGTGGTTTCAAGACTCATCAATATCTCAAGAGCTACTGATTATTCGATTAAATGTTACTCAAGCCATTTGTGAGGCCTTTGCGGAGCAAATTGATAAAGCACTGTTTTATGTTCAACCCTTATTATCAAAAATTCCAACGGGCCATATTTGGGTAGATGGATTAATATGTAATATATTGAGTTTTTGTCATTTATTGCGTGGGGATTTACACTTAGTTCAATCCGTTCAGTGTTATATGCCAACCCCACAATCCCCTATGGAAAATCTTTTTGTCACGGTATATAGAAATTTTATTTTAGGACTGTCTTATATAAAGCAAGGCTGTATTAACATCGCTGAACAATATTTATTAGACTCCTTAGAGTCTGTTGAAAAGCTCACCGGAGCTTATTCCACCGGAAGTGCTACTCTTGCCAGCCTTTTGGCCGAGCTAGCTTATGAGCGAGGTTGTTGGGATCAGCTAGAATATTTAGTCATCCAAAGACAAGAGCAAATAGATAAATGGGTTCCTTTAGAGGGAGTTTTATCTGCGTATAGAGCTTTGTTTAGAAAGGCTGTGGCGCAATCAGAGGATAACCAGGCTTTATTGCTGATACAAAGTGCGCGGAACATTGCTGTACAGCGTTCTTGGGAGCGTTTACATGCGGGGTTATTGCTTGAACAAATTATTATGTATATTCAGCGTGATAATTTGGTAATGGCTGAGCAATTGCTCTGGCAAATAGAGATGCTTCCTAGTAAAGAGCACAGTATCCCTAACTGTCACCATTATGCAAAGATAGCTCATACACATTTACTATTAGCTCGTAATTTATATGATATGGGAGATGAGTGTATCTCTGAGTTAATTAAAGAGTTTGAGCATTATGGTTGCGGGTTAGAGATAGCCCGCCTCAAACCCTTAAAAGCCATTTTGTTATGGAAAAAGGGACTACCCCTTGATGCAGAAAAAACATTGCTGTCCGCTTTAGAGTTCGGATACCGGGAGGGCTTACTGCACAGTATTTTGGATTATGGTAGTCCATTATTGCCTATATTAAGTCAGTGTTTAACCAATATAAAAGAAAATATAAAATTATTTAACTACACTCATAATATATTTCAACAACTTAGTGGCGAAGATACTAGTGATCTTGATACTTCTTGCCCTCTGAGTGAGCGTGAGTTACAAACGCTCAGCTTATTAGCTTCTGGGCTTTCTAACAAAGAAATGGCTAGATCTTTAAGTATTTCTACTGAAACGGTTAAATGGCATTTAAAAAATTTATACATAAAATTGCAGGTAGCTAGCCGCACTCAAGCCATCAGTAAAGCCTTAACATTAAAACTAGTTAAACAAAGCTATAACTAGAATGTGATAGAGCCATATTAATCGAGCAACTTACGGACAATTTCTTACAAATACGATTTCGGTATCTCACTTGTAATAACCGACTAGAAAGCTGCACACATGAGGCCCGCCGAATCCAGGATCTGACCGAAAGCTGGATGGCCGATGCCAAACGAGGCATAGAAAACGCTTGCGGACTAAACCCAAAGATGTTCGGGAACAGTACGAACGACGGTTCAAAAAGCTCCAACAACCTATGGCGAGACCATGTCGGACTAAGAGGAGCTCCGATTGCCCTCAGCTCAGTCAGCCATACCGCTGGTTTAGCTTGCCTAGAGCCTGTTTTATTAACCCGTTCATCTCTTTGATCAGCCTGTGTTGTTAAGACTTTGGGGAGAGGCGCTCTCAGTCTCGTCTCAGTCTTCGCAAGCAAGACTCGATAAGCAGTGTTCACCACTTAGGCAGTCTATCTGGCTCACCGTTTTGGGGGCGAACAGATATTTTTTGATGAGCCAGTCCCAGAAAATTTACCTTGCAAACACTAATAGCTCTGGAGTATACCGAATGATACTGTATTAACTAGATAGTACATTCAGGTTAGCAATGGACAAAAATAATGAAAACTTCCGTTCTTATACTTAACGGCCCCAACCTCAACATGTTAGGTACTCGCGAACCGACTACCTACGGCCATGAAACCCTAGCGGATATAGCAGCGCTCTGTCAGCGCAGTGCCGATAATCTGGGATTGAGTATCGAATTTCGCCAAACCAATCATGAAGGTGTAATGATTGACTGGATTCACGAAGCTCGTGGCCAATACGGCGGCATCCTGATCAATCCCGGCGCTTGGACGCACACCTCGGTGGCCATTCGTGATGCCTTGGTAGCCAGTGAACTACCCATTGTCGAAGTCCATCTATCCAATGTCCATAAGCGCGAAAGCTTTCGTCATCACTCTTTTGTGACACCTATTGCCGTTGGTGTCATCGCTGGCTTCGGTTCCCAGAGTTATCGCTTGGGACTGGAGTATTTCGCCCACTTGCTCAACGCGTGAATAGCATGAACAATAAAAACTCTTCCGTTTTAGCAGGACTTATTGGCGCGGGCATTCAAGCCTCGCGCACTCCAGCCCTCCATGAGCATGAAGGTGATGCTCAGGGTATTCGATATATTTATCGTTTACTGGATCTGGATGCCCTCAAGTTGGATAGCAATGCCCTCCCTGATTTAGTTCGGGCCGCCGAAGTGGGTGGTTTTACCGGACTGAACATCACCTTTCCCTGCAAACAAGCGGTTATTCCGCTGCTTGATGAGCTTTCCGACGAAGCTCGGAGCATCGGAGCAGTAAATACCGTGGTATTCCGCGATGGTAAACGTATCGGCTATAACACTGACTGCTTAGGGTTTGGTGAAGGCTTTCGTCGTGGGCTGTCCGATGTTGCGCGGGGAAAAGTGGTGCAGATGGGCGCAGGAGGAGCAGGCGCAGCAGTAGCCCAAGCCTTGCTGGCGGAAGGCGTTCAACAACTGGCGATTTTTGAAGTAGACCCAACCAAGGCCCAAGAACTGGTGAGTAACCTGAATGCGCACTTCGGAGCCAATCGTGCAGTGGTAGGCACCGACTTAGCCGCTACGGTTGCAGTAGCCGATGGACTGGTTAACACCACCCCTGTGGGCATGGCTAAATTGCCCGGAATGCCGCTGCCTGCTGAACTGTTACACCCTAAGCTTTGGGTAGCTGAGATCATCTACTTTCCATTGGAGACCGAGCTATTAAAAACAGCCCGCCAAATGGGTTGCCGTACTTTGGATGGTAGTAATATGGCAGTGTTTCAAGCGGTTAAAGCCTTTGAGCTGTTTTCTGGTAGTCCCGCGAATGCAGAACGGATGCAGACTCACTTTCACCAGATGAATACTTAATCTTTAACTCAATAGCTGTTTGGGCTTCTATAACGAACATGGTTAAGAAGCCCTTGTTGGTATGATTTTAAAGCGCTGTTCAAATAAACTCATGGTGCTGTTTACTGTCCTGTACGACCGACTTAATGAACTCCATTAAAATATTGGCAGCAGGAGAGTGCAAACACTTAGACCTATAAATTAAACCAATATCTCTTTTGGTATGATTTGTATAGATGGGTAGCTTTACTAAATCACCAGACTTAATCTCATACTCTAATTGATGGTTTGATACTATTGCTAGAATATCTGAGCGAATTAGAACTCCACGGATAATAGCCAAATCTCCTGTTTCAACAACAGGGTCTGGTGGATTCATACCTATAGTATCAAAGTAATGGTCGATTTGTTCTCTAGACGGAGATCCTGCTCTGGGTAAAATCCATTTTGATAAACTCAGATTATCTAAGGCATTTTCTTGGCTTAGTAGCGGATGGTTTTTTCGTACTAGAATCACTAAGTCTTCGGTAAGCAATTTTTCTCCAAATAAGTCACTGGCATAATCCGTCGATCTTAATGCCCCCAAAATAAAATCAATATCTCCTGTTCTTAAGTCCTTAGCCAATAAATCAAAGGGACTTTCGATGGTTACTATCTGTATTTTTGGATAGGCACTGACCATTCTAACAATGGCTTCAGGGAGAATTCGGGTTCGGCCCAAGGGTAAGGCTCCAACCACTACTTTCCCGCTGATTTCTCCCTGTAACGCTGCAATATCACTGTCGATATGCTTTAACTCGTTTAAAGCCCGGCGCACAAAAACACTGATTTCATCGCTTATTTTTGTGGGTTGCAGCCCTTTGGGGGTACGTTCAAACAATGGAAATCCAAATCCTTGCTCTAGGGTTTTTAAGGCAGTGCTAACAGCGGGTTGGGTCAATCCAAAATGATTGGCGACCGTTTGCACATGGTAGGTTTCTGATAGTTTTATAAATAACTCAAGTCTTTTTGTATTGTATAAATAAATAGGCTCATGTGTTTGGTTAATAAGATCAGCAATGCTCAATAATTCGGATATTGCCTGTTTTGCTCTAGGTAAAATCTGCTTTCCATAGTTACTAAGTCTCATACCCTGTATATGACGCTCAAATAAAAGAACGGACAATCTTTTTTCTAAGTCAGAAATAGAGCGTGTTATAACAGGCTGAGATCTATATAAAGTGTTAGCGGCTTTAGATATAGACTCACATTCCGCAACTTTAATAAAAGCCCTTATGTGCATTAAGTTTAGATGCTTTTTGCTTTCGGGCAGGATTTGGGTTTTTTGCATAAAAAAAACGTATACCTACTTTAGATAAAAGTATTATCCCGCCTAAGCATAAAATGTCAACCTCTGGTACTAGAGAATAAGTTAAGTTATGCAAATAAGTTAATAATTAAAAGTAGATTTAATTACTCCACGGAGCGCTTTCCCATGAGTGAATTAGTCGGAAAAACAGGAATTGTAGTTCAAAGCATTAATAGAGTTGACTCATCTATTGTCGATGAGTTAGCCCAATATGGCGTTGCTACGGTTCATGAAGCTCAGGGTAGAAAAGGTCTACTCGATTATAATGTCCGCCCTATTCAAAGCGACGTTTCTATCAGCGGATCAGCGGTAACGGTTTTAGTGGCTCCCGGTGATAACTGGATGTTCCATGTTGCGGTTGAGCAGTGTAAGCCGGGTGATATTTTAGTGGTTGCCCCAAGCTCAGCCTGCTGTGACGGCTATTTTGGTGACTTACTCGCTACTTCACTAAAGGCTCGTGGTGTGCGTGGATTAGTGATTAATGCAGGGGTTAGGGATACCAAAACCTTGCGTGAAATGGGTTTCCACGTTTGGTCTAAAGCCATCAATGCCCAAGGCACTATTAAAGAAACCTTGGGATCTGTCAACTTGCCCGTACTTTGTGCCGGACAGTTGGTTAATCCCGGTGACGTTATTATCGCAGACGATGACGGTGTGGTAGTCGTTCGACATTCAGAAGCCGCTAGGGTACTTGAAGCCACTAAAAAACGCGCGGATTTAGAAGAGCAAAAGCGCCTCCGTTTAGCAGCCGGCGAACTGGGATTAGATATATACAATATGCGCCCGCGTTTAGCAGAAAAAGGGCTGCGTTATATCGACACTATAGATGAGCTGTAATTCCGTATTAAATTAATTAAATACTCTAAAATGCTAGAGAGTAGCCGTTTAAATAGTGTTTACCTATAAAAATAACTATTAATTTTCTCTAGCTCTATTTTAAGTAAATAGAGGAAGATACAGTAATGTCCCAAACTCGTATTCCTTGTATGATGATTCGCGGTGGAACATCTAAGGGAGCTTATTTTCACTCTAAAGATCTGCCGGTGGATCAAAATTTACTTAAAGAAGTTTTATTAACCTGCATGGGCTCCCCAGATAAAAGGCAAATTGACGGTATTGGTGGGGCTGATTCACTTACCAGCAAAATTGCTATTATAAAGCCCTCTCAAAAACCAGAGGTTGATGTTGACTATTTATTTGCTCAGGTAGTAGTTGATTCTCCTACTGTGGATTTCGGCCAAAACTGTGGAAATATATTAGCGGGTGTTGGCCCCTTTGCGATTGAGTCAGGTTTAGTTAAGGTAACTGGGGATGTAACAGAGGTTCGTATTTTTATGGAAAATACGGGTCAAATTGCTGTTGCCAAAGTTAAAACACCTAACGGAACCGTCGAGTATGAGGGCGATACCTGTATTGATGGCGTACCAGGAACCTCATCCCGGATTATTATTGAATTTCAAGATATCGCCGGTTCGAGTTGTGGCAGTTTGCTGCCTACAGGAAAAGCAAAAGATGTATTTGGTGGCATTGAAGTAACCTGTATTGATAATGGAATGCCAGTCATCCTTATTAAGGCAGAGGATTTGGGGTGTACGGGCTACGAAAGTGCTGAACAGCTCAATGCAAATCAAGAGTTAAAAAAAGTTATCGAATCCATCCGAATTCAAGCAGGACAGGCCATGAATTTGGGAGACGTAACGAGTAGAACGGTACCTAAAATCTCATTAATTGCCAAACCTACTAATGGGGGCAATATTTGCAGCAGAACCTTTATACCCCATCGTTGCCATACAGCTATTGGAGTATTTGGGGCTGTTAGTCTTGCTTCTGCTTGCCTGATTCCAAACTCGGTCACACAGGGCATAGCTCATGTAACGGATGAGGAAAGAGTTAGAATATCTGTTGAACACCCCACTGGCGAATTTACTGTTGAACTCCAGCAAAAGAATGGAGTGCTTCTTGGATGTGGTCTTGTAAGAACAGCCCGACTATTAATGTCAGGGGATGTATACATCCCTAAAAGAATATGGAATGGGCAGAGCTGATTTAGTATTGCCTCTTTCCTATTAGTGCTAAGCAGCAAAAGAAGGAAACATCTCAGGGGGATGTGTTCTTCTAATTTACCAGCTAGTTTATAGCTAGCTGGTCTTTTTAAGTTTTTGATTGATTAATAATATATAACTTGGCGAAAGCTATTATAAGTTTTGTCCGACGATAATAATCTATAAAATAAATATTAATAAGGCATGAAAACGAAGCTCGAAACAATAAATATAAATCAATGTTTGTTCCGTGACTTGTTTTCAGGCAATTTTGATTGGAGGCTTTTTATGACTGACGTTCAACGCCCTAGCTTCTCAACGATTGCACCGCCTACTGTAACCTCACCCGCTGCGCGTATTAAAGGTTTTACCGGTGATCCTAATTTTATGGCTTCACTGGCTCGTGGTTTGGCGGTGATCCATGCTTTTCAAGAGCGTAAACGTCAATTAACCATTGCCCAAATTAGCCACCGTACAGAAATTCCACGCGCTGCGGTGCGTCGTTGCCTGCATACGCTGATGAAGCTGGGCTATGCCACCTCAAATGGGCGTACTTACTCACTGTTACCTAAGGTACTGACTTTAGGACACGCCTATTTATCCTCAAATCCTCTTACGGTAACAGCGCAACCTATTCTTAACCGATTAAGTGAACAACTCCACGAAACCTTCTTTTTAGCTACCTTAGAAGAAAGCGAAGTGCTCTATATTGCGCGCTCATCGACCCCTCAACGATTAAGTACCGTAGATTTAAGCGTGGGTAGCCGTTTACCTGCCTATTGTACTTCTATGGGGCGCATTCTTTTAGCTTCCTTAGATGATGTAGTATTAGACGAATATTTAGACAATATAGACTTACATATTAAAACAAACCGGACTTTGCATTCGGTAAATGCTTTGCGCCATTGCATTGAGGATGTACGCCGACAAGGTTGGTCTCTCGTAGATCAGGAATTGGAAATTGGCTTACGTTCTTTAGCCGTTCCCGTATGTAGCTCGGGCGGTCAGGTATTAGCAGCCTTAAATGTAAGAACCCAGACTAATTACATTAGCCGCCAAGAACTAGAAAGTCGTTTTCTACCCACCTTATTGCAAGCTAGCCGTGAATTAAGTGCTCAGCTATACAATCAGCTTTAGTTTTTAAAGTACTTTCCGGTCATAATCATATACAGACATTTGGAGGATTATTTCTCCAAATGTCATCTGGATTAAAATATTATATATCTCATTAATTAAAGATTCGTACAAGTTTTAGGAGGTGGACTCTGATTGATGTTTCCATTATATTTACTGTATCAAAAGCATTTTTATAACTTTAAATAACCCAGTACCGCCTCAATGATCATTTTTCGATGGCGTTGTTTGACTTCAGCATCTTGTAAATCTAAATCAAAAATTTGTCCAAAAGTATATTGGTTAGAGGTTCGGTAAAAGCAAAACGAACTAATCAGTAAGTGTACATCCAACGGATTAACTCCAGATTTAAAGAGTTTCTGCTCCGCTCCTCGCCGCAAGATATCTTCTAAAGCAGATAAAATACTGTTACTCAGGGAGCGAATAGTGGTTGAGTTCTTTACATAGGCACCGTAGTGAATATTTTCAATACTCACAATACGCACAAAATCCTGATGCTGTTCATGGTGGTCAAAAGTGAACTCCACTACACGGCAAATAGCCTGTATCGGATCTAAAGCGGCTAAGTTAAGTTGAGCTTCTGTTTGGCGAATATCGCCATAAAGCTTTTCCAATACCCGCAAATACAACTGTTCTTTACTACCAAAATAGTAATAAATCATGCGCTTTGAAGTACGGGTACGTTCTGCTATAGCGTCTACCCGTGCTCCCGATAATCCCTGTTGGACAAATTCGGTGATGGCAGCCTGAAGGATATCCTCACGGGTTTTATCAGGATTGTTTTTACGCGGCTTACGAGTAGAAGTTTCAAGTGAAGAAGAGGTGTGATAAGTCATATTGACGGGGCACCTAAGGGACAGATGCCCGCCATTATGCGGGCACCTGTCCCTGAGCGGAAAGCGATAAAAAGGCACCCAGTCAGCGGTTGGCCCGTAATTTGGCTAAACTAGCCAAGCGAACAGCCACATTAGCGGCACCATAACCCGCATAGTTATTTTTGCGTTGCAAGATCTCGAAGAAAAACCGATCCTCAAAGGGTTCTGTGTATACATGAAATAGCTCCCCGCCTTGAGGATCGCGGTCATACAGCACGTTGTAGTAGGCCAACTCACTCAGGAATTTATGTTCAAAATCCAAGCGAGCCGCTAAGTCGTCGTAATAGTTCAGGGGAATTTCCAGCAAAGGTACGCCCGCATCCTTAGCGCGACTCACAGCTTCAAAAATGTTGTCGCAGCTAAAAGCAATATGGTGTACCCCTGAACCTCTATAGTTGGATACGGCCTTAGAAATGGCGGTATTGCGGCTTTCAGAGATGTTCAGCGGCAAGCGAATACTGGAACAGGGACTGCGTACCGCTCGGCTTTTTACTAAACCATAGGGATCGGGTACGACTACTTCGTCATCGGCTTCAAAGTCAAACAGGGACTTATAAAACAGCACCCAGTTATCCAAACTTTCCGCCGGTAGGGCCATAGCCATATGGTCGATACTATTTAGACCACAGGAAGTTTTGGCATTGGTTTGGAGTTGAAAGTCGGTATCGTAAATCCGCTGACCGGGCTGAGAAGGCTCCACCAAATAAATCAGACTGCCATCTGGAGCGCGTACAGCGGGGATTTCTCGCTCGTTGGGGCCGACCAGCCCACGATACGGCTGACCTTTGAAATCACGAGCTCGGGTTAAAGCCGCATTGCTATCCTTGACACGGAATGCCGTAGCACAAAGGGAGGAACCATGGACTTCGAAAAATCCGTGGGCAAAGGAGTAAGGCTCAGCATTGAGCACAATGTTGATCTCTCCTTGCTGCCAGAGTTTAACCGCCTTGGAGCGATGCGCGCCGGTGCAGCTAAAGCCTAAGCGCTCCAACCAATGGCCCAAACGGGCACCTTGAGGCTCGTCTACCGCAAACTCAATGAATTCCACGCCTGCGTAACGGCTGGCCTTGGGCGGCTGGAATAGGATATCCAATGCAGCAGGGGGCGTTGGGTCTTTTTCCAATACGCGCCGGGTTTTCTCCTCCAAATACAGCAAGGAGCGCAAGCCGTCTGCAGCCGTACTGCGCGGTGGTGCAGCGCGAAAACCGTCGTTAAAGATTTCCAAAGACAGCGGGCCTGTGTAGCCACTGCGGATGATCGGGGCTAAGAAATTAGCCAGATCAAAGTCTCCTTGTCCGGGGAAGCAGCGGAAATGGCGGCTCCATTCCAGCACATCCATGGCCAACAAAGGCGCATCGGCCATCTGTACGAAGAAGATTTTATCGCCGGGAATTTGGTCAATTGCGCTGGGATCACCTTTGATCGACAGGGTATGGAAGCTGTCGAGCAATACGCCCAGCGCTGGATGATTGGCCTGATGGACGATGCTCCATACCTGTTGCCAAGTATTGACATGCCGTCCCCAAGCCAGTGCCTCATAACCAATGCGCAGGCCACGAGTATGGGCCCGCTCAGCCAGTAAGCTCAGATCGTCAACCAGCATGGACTCATTGCTGAGCGAGTCCTGAGCTACGTTGCTGCACACCAGTACCAGATCAGTATTCAATTCCTGCATCAGATCGAACTTACGCTCGGCTCGATCCAAATTTTTAGCCAGCCGATCCCGACGGCAGCCCTCAAAGTCGCGGAAGGGCTGAAATAGGGTAATGGCGATGCCCAAATCCTGACACATCTGCCGGATTTCACGCGGACTGCCGGAGTAATACAGAAGGTCATTTTCGAAGATTTCTACCCCGTCAAAACCTGCGGCTGCAATGGCTTCAAGCTTTTCCGGAAGGGTTCCACTCAGAGAAACGGTGGCAATCGAGCGATGCATAGGTTAGCTCCTACCCAATGGCAGGGTGTTTTGGGTGATCGGTTTAACAAAACTGAGACCCTGTGCCCAGAAAGTCAGTGGCTGAAGTCCACATGCAGGGATTATTCGCGGGCGATTAATAGGTAAGCAATTAGTAATGTACTAACTGGTGAGTTTAGTGTTCTATTATCGAACAAACAAGAGTTTATTGATTGACGCTCCCTAAGCGGCTGCACAAAGATCGAGATAGGTATTTGGGGAAGCCGTTTTGTTGTACTCCAAGTCCTCCATAACAATTTCAAAAAAGGTGGTGCCATGTTGATCGAGCAAGTTAATCCATTATCGCCCTTAATTTTTAGTATTTCGGCTACTTTTGGCTGATTTTTTCCGAAGATAGGCTGTTCCAGCAGACCTCCTCTGCCTTCCCACAACAATAATTGGATGGCTTTTCAATGAACCACGTTTCTACAGCGTCTACAGCGGCTGACCCTATGCCAACTCCTATTCCCCATGAAAGTGTTTGGAGCAAAATTCGTGGCTCCATGGCTGTTGGCCATACACGTTGGTACATGCTCGCTCTGGTTTTTTTCGCGACGACCCTTAATTACGTTGACCGAGCGGCCCTCGGTATTATGCAGCCCATTTTATCGCAGCAAATGGGCTGGACTGCGCAGGATTACGCAGACATCAACTTCTGGTTCCAAGCCGGTTATGCCATTGGCTTTTTGCTGCAAGGTCGTTTTATCGACAGGGTTGGGGTCAAGCGCGCCTTCTTTTTAGCTGTTTTGCTGTGGAGTTTGGCTACCGGGCTACACGGTTTGGCCACCTCTGCCGTAGGCTTTATGGTGTGCCGCTTTTTCCTGGGCTTGACCGAAGCGGCCAACTATCCCGCCTGTGTTAAAACCACACGCCTGTGGTTCCCAGCCGGAGAGCGCGCCATCGCCACGGGGATTTTTAACGCCGGTACTAACGTCGGTGCCATGTTGACCCCCATGCTGTTGCCCTTGATTTTGGCCGTTTGGGGTTGGCAAGCAGCCTTTATGTTTATGGGTGCCTTGGGCTTGATTTGGTTGGTGTTCTGGGGTTTGAATTACTTTAACCCTGAAGAGCACCCCAAAGTTTCAGATGCTGAACGTCAATATGTGCAAAGCGGTGAAGCTGACTCAGGAAAGCCTGCGTCCCTCAGCACCATCATACGCATGCGCGGTACTTGGGCCTTTGCACTCGCTTATTCAATTACAGCGCCTGTATGGTGGTTTTACCTCTACTGGCTGCCACCGTTTTTGAACCAACAGTACGATTTGGGCATTAGCGTGACTCAGATGGGTATCCCGCTGATCATTATTTACCTGACGGCTGACTTTGGTAGTGTGGGTGGCGGCATCCTTTCATCCTTCTTGATTGGACGCGGTGTGGCTCCGGTACGGGCTCGTTTGATCTCCATGCTGTGCTTCGCCTGCTGTATCAGCACCGTAATTCTAGCCGCTAACGCCAGTAGCTTGTGGATGGCAGTCATCGCTATCTCCGTGGCAGTGGGTGCTCACCAAGCTTGGACTGCCAATATTTGGAGTATGGTCATGGACTATACGCCCAAGCATATGATGAGCAGTGTTTTTGGTTTCGGCGGCATGATCGCTGCGATCGGTGGCATGTTTATGACCAAGATCGTGGGCTATGTTCTGACCACCACCCATAACAACTACTCAATCCTCTTCACCATGATTCCAGTCATGTACTTTATTGCTCTGACCTGGATGTTCCTGATGGCTCCCCGAAAACTGGTACAGACTTCGGACTAAGTTATCGCCTGCAATGAAAAAGGCCCTTCAGGGCCTTTTTCATTGCCCCTGTTAAATACCATTCTGGGTTTGTTATGGCTCAACTCGTTATTGACTGTTTGCGGCGTTTAAGTATTGCGCGGCGCGCACTCATCAGCTTTAGCCTTATTGTGGTAATTGCTATAGCTCAAGGAGTCTACGCACTGCATCAAATAGGCGAAATCAGGGATACCGGCCGCCATACTGAAGAGAAACTATTACCCAGCGTGCGTTATTTGGGCGAGGCTCGGGATTATATTCTGAGTATTCGGGTATTAACCCTGCGCATGGTGCTTAACCGCGAGCCCGCCATACTTCAACCCACACAAGATCGATTAAATCTTGTGGAAGATTGGCTGCGTGAAGCCTTATCCAAACTCAGTACATTGAATACCCTTCAATCAGTGAATGAATACAAAGACTTCATGGCCACTATTGATCAGTATTTCAAAGAACTGAGCCGTTATCGCCAGTTATCACGCGATAACCGTTTAGAGGATCTTAAAGTGTTACTCAATGGGCCATTACAGGAGTATTCGACGCGCCTTGGGGATCAATATGCCGCTTTAATGACCTACAGCAGCCGTGTTAATCAGAAAGCGGCTCAGCAGGCAGACGGGCATTACCAAAACATTCAACTGAGCATGGCCGTAATTTTCGGGGGCAGTATTCTGTTTACCCTAGTCATGGCTTGGCTGCTGATTCGTAGCATTGTGCAGCCGTTACAGCAGGCGGTTGCTGTTGCAGAGCGTGTGGCTCAGGGCAGACTGTCACAAGCGATTCCCCTCAGTGGCCAAGATGAAGCGGCTCGGTTACTGGAAGCCCTTGCTCATATGCAGGACAGCCTGCGCGACACCCTGACCCTCATCGTCGGAGCCTCAGGGCAACTGAGTCAGTCCTGCCATGAAATGACCCAAGCCACCGAGCACGGCAGTCAGCGTCTGTCTCAGCAAAACGATGAAGTAGGCCAAGCAGCCACTGCGGTGACCGAAATGTCGGTAACCGCAGAAGAGGTCGCGCGCAATGCAGAACTGGCTTCCGAAGCCACCCGCGAATCCGTCACGGTGGCGGAACAGGGCACACGCCAAGTACGGGAAACCTTAAATTGCATTCAGCAGATGACTGGAGAAGCCGAAGTCGCTACCGCTCAGATTCAACAGCTAGCCACCCAAACACGCGCCATCGGCAAAGTATTGGACGTGATTCGAGGCATTGCCGAACAGACCAATTTATTGGCCCTGAACGCGGCCATCGAAGCCGCCCGAGCGGGTGAGGCGGGACGCGGCTTTGCAGTGGTGGCTGATGAGGTGCGCGCCTTAGCTCACCGAACCCAAGAATCCACCCGCGAAATCGAAGGCATGATTGCCAACGTCCAAAACGGTACGGAAACCGTGGTGCAGGCCATCACGGGCAACCATCAGCGGGTTTCCCAAACTCATCAAGCGGCTGAGCGCACAGGGCAGGTGTTAGAAGCCATCTGCCAAGCTATGGGACAGGTGATGGATCGCAACTTGCTGATCGCCAGTGCTTCTGGAGAGCAGGCCCAAGTAGCCCGTGAAATTGACCGTAACCTGTGTTTGATCCGTGATTTTGCCTCTGAAAGTGCAGAAGCCGCCGCTCTGATCCAGCACACCAGTCAGAAACTTGCCAGCTTGGCGCATGAGCTTAATACCCGTGTAGAAGGTTTTGATCTTTAAACAAAGTCGCAGTTTTTAACCTAAGCCTGTGCTTGGGGCTGGTATCGCGTCGGTCTATCTCATAAAATTGGAACATGGTTCTAAAAACAACGCAGGTAGCAGCATGGATACAACCACAGCAGGTAACAGCCAGACCTGTGACGTACTGGTCATAGGTTCCGGAGCCGCGGGGCTTTCAGCCGCGGTAACCGCCGCTTGGCATGGGCAAAGGGTGATTTTGGTGGAAAAAGCCTCAGTGCTCGGCGGGGCCACGGCTTGGTCTGGGGGCTGGATGTGGCTACCGGGCAATCCGCTGGCCCGCCGCGCCGGTATCCACGAAGACCCACAACAGCCGTTCACCTACCTGCGCCATGAGTTGGGAGCGCGCTACCCCGCCCATGCCCCGCGCATTGAAGCCTTTTTAGCCGCCAGCCCGCACATGGTGGCCTTCTTCGAGCAACACACCGAACTGCAATTTCGAGACGGCAATGCCATTCCCGACATCCACGGCAGTGTGCCCGGTGCCGCTACCGGCGGACATCAGGTGGTGGCCGCGCCTTACGATGGCCGCAAACTTGGCCCCCTGCTGAGCCGGTTGCGGCGCACAATGCGCGAAACCTCTTTTTTCGGCATGCCGATCATGGCCGGGCCGGATTTAGGCGCATTTTTGAGCGTGACTCGCTCGCCAAAATCCTTGCTGCATGTGCTACGTCGAATTACGCGGCACGGCTGGGATTTACTGCGCCACGGACGCACCATGCAATTGGTCAACGGGGTGGCTTTGGTGGGCCGTCTGGCGAAATCGGCCGAGGCTTTGGGGGTCAGTTTTTGGGAATCCAGTCCGGTCACTCGCTTATTGATGGAGCAAGGCCGCGTCACCGGCGCTGAAGTCAGTACACCCAAGGGCTTGGTGCGTATTCAGGCCAGAGCCGTAATTTTGGCCACCGGCGGCTTTCCCCACGACAAAGCCCAGCGTAAGGCGCTGTTTCCCCGTACACCCACAGGTAACGAGCATCTGCCCTTGCCGCCTGCCGAATGTGAGGGCGATGGCATTGCTTTAGGACGTGCTGCCGGTGGACAGATGCTCACTGATTTGGCCTCCCCAGTAGCTTGGGCTCCGGTATCGCGCTTGATGCACTGGGACGGTAACCTTGGCCATTTTCCCCACATCATCGACCGCGCCAAGCCCGGTGTGATTGGGGTACTGTCCAACGGGCAGCGCTTTGTGAATGAAGCCGGTGGTTACTACGACTATGTGGCAGCGATGGTGACTCAAAGTCCCGCCGATCAGCCGGTGGCCTCTTGGTTGATCTGTGACCATCCGACCCAACGCCGTTATGGGCTGGGTTTTTCGCGTCCCTTCCCCATTCCTTTGGCGGGGGCAGTACGCACGGGCTATTTAAAACGCGCGCCCACGCTGGCGGGCTTAGCTCAGCAGTGCGGTATTGATGCTAAGGGGCTGCAAGCCACCGTTGAGGGTTATAACCCGCACGCTGCCCAAGGCCTCGACCCTGCGTTTGGCAAAGGCAGCACACCCTATAACCGTAAACAGGGCGATGCTTTGCACAAGGGGCCGAATCCTTGCCTAGCGCCGATCCTTAAGCCGCCATTTTACGCGGTCAAGGTGGAAGCGGGTTGCTTTGGCACCTTTGCCGGACTCAGTACCAACGCCCATGCGCAGGTGTTGAACAGCGAAGGCCAGCCCATCTCTGGCTTATATGCGGCTGGCGCGGACATGGCCAGCATTATGGGCGGACACTATCCCTCCGGCGGCATTAACCTCGGCCCGGCGATGGTGTTTGGCTATCTGGCCGCACGCCACATCGCTGGAGCCACTGAGCCGGAAGCCAAGCTGGATTAACAAATGGGCCGCAGCAACGCTTGGGCCTCGTACAGCGGGCCTAAGTAACGCTGGCGCATTTCCTCCAGCGTTAAGCGTGAGGCATGGGTGGTGATGGACAGGGTAGCCTTCAACAAGCCTGCCCTGTCGAACAGCGGCACGCTGAGCACCCGCATATTGATTTCAAACTCCTGATCCACACAGGCAAAGCCCTGTATCGCCACCTGTTGCAGCTCAGCGCGAATATGGGCCTTATCGGTTTGGGTATAGGGCGTTAAGGCGCGCAGTGGCGTGCGTTCTAAGTATTCCTCCTGCGCTAAAGCCGACGAAAAGGCCAACCACACCCGACCGCTGGCCGCGCAATACAGCGGCACCCGCGATCCGGGCCGGATGGACAGCGATGCAATATGGCTATAGCGGCTGCGCACCACATGCACGATGTGGTCTTCATCGCGTACCCCTACGGACACATGCTCCTGCGTAGTGCGCGCCGTTTGTTCCACGATGGGCCGCAACATGCGCGGCAGCTGGGCTGAATCCACATAAGCCTGACCAATCCGCAACGCCTTTGGGGTCAACCAATACTGGCGGCCATCGGTCTCAGCAAAGCCTTCATGCACCAAGGTCAGTAGAAAACGGCGGCTGGCGCTGGGCGTCATGCCGGACAACCGCGCCGCCTCAGGCACGGATAGGCGCGGACGCTCATCATTAAACAACTGCATCAAGGCCAAGCCTTTTTGCAGACCGGCAATCAGATCGCGAGGGTGAATATTAGGGCTGTCCATATCGACTCTGGGAATGGGGGATTTATTGCGATAATCGCATTTAAACTCTGATAATCGAATTAAAAGCGCGTTATTCGAATGGTATAGCGCAATCAGTCCAAGCAAGCTAGTTCCACAATAAATCCAACAACACCGAGTGGAGGTGTACATGGTTCGTGGAACAACGAGATTGGTGGCCATTTTGGGCACCCCCATTGCGCAGGTGAAATCGCCCGAGAATTTCAATACCTGGTTTGCCAGCCAAAATCAGGATCAAGTGCTGATCCCGATTGATATGGATGGCCAGTCCCTAGAAACTTTTATTCAAGCCTTACGCGGTTGGCATAACTTAGACGGTTGCGTGGTAACCGTGCCTTACAAACAAAGCCTCGTACCTTTGCTGGACAGCCTGAGTGAGCGCGCAGCTGCTCTAAAATCGGTGAATGTGATTCGCCGTGAAGCCAACGGAAAGCTGCTGGGCGATAACGTAGACGGTGAAGGCTTTTTAAATGCCGCGCGTAAAAACGGCTTCCAAGCGGCTGGCACCTCAGTGTTGGTGGTAGGCGCAGGGGGTGTCGGCAGTGCCATTGCCTACGCGCTGGCCGCCGCTGGCGTAGCACGTTTGGCACTCTCAGATCCCAGCGCAGAACGTACCGAAGCCTTGGCTAACGTACTGCGAACCCACTTCCCCAGCCTCTCCATTGAACGTGCCCCCACCTCCTTGGCTGGGCTGAATTTACTGGTGAATGCTTCCCCTGTTGGCATGGGCGGCACGGGCGAACTGCCTCTGTCCCGCGAATTGCTGGAAAGCCTTTCTGCCCATACCTGGGTCGCCGATGTAGTGACCTCCCCTGAAATCACCCCCTTGCTGGCCTTAGCTCAGTCCAAAGGCTGTGCCATCCAGACCGGCCCGCAAATGGCGCGCGCTCAACTGGGTAATTTAGGTGCCTTTATGGGCGTAACTCCGCTGGATATCTGAGGGCTGATGAATGACAACTTCTGTTTCGGCCCCACAAGGGGCACCGACGAGTCAATACGATCTGGTGGTACTCGGCAGCGGTGCCGCTGGTTTTGCAGCGGCTACCACCGCAGTGTGCAAAGGCTTACGGGTGCTGATGATCGAGAAAGCCGACACCTTTGGCGGTACTTCCGCCGTGTCCGGGGGCGCGGTGTGGATTTACGGCAGCGATCAGGCGCAGGCGGCAGCGGTGCAGGATTCGCCCGAAGCCGTGTGTACCTACCTCAAGCACATCATTGGCGCTAACTACAACCCGGAATTGGTGGATGCCTTTGTCCAGCGCGGTGCCGAGGCGCTGCGTTTTCTGGAAAAAAATACCGAACTGGCCTACAGCCTGCGCCCGCTATCGCCCGACTATTACCCTGAGGTTGAAGGCGGCACTGATTTTGGCCGTGCGCTGGAAATGATCGAGTACGATGGTCGCCGTTTAGGTGCCCGTTTTAAAGACCTCAAATGCCCACCGCCCGGCATGCTGTTGTTTGGCGGCATGATGGTCAACCGGGTGGATATTCAGCATTTTCTGAGCTTTCGCCGCTCGCCCAAATCCCTTTGGCACTGTCTGCGCCTGATGGCTCGTTATGGCCGCGACCGGCTACGCTATCCACGGGGCACGCGCCTCACGGTAGGTAATGCGTTGATTGCGCGCTTGGCTACTACAGCCTTTGACAAGGGATTGTCCCTGTGGCTAAACGCGCGCACTGAGTCCCTGATCGTGGAACAGGGCCGAGTCATTGGTGTGGTGGTTGAGCGTGAAGGTCGCTCTGAGCGGGTACTGACTTCTGGTGGTGTGGTTTGCGCCATGGGCGGATTTGCAGCGGGCTCCATCGCCGCTAGCCAGCGTCCCAATACCAGAACGCCGCACCTCACCATGTCCCCTGAAGCTAACAGCGGCGATGGTCTGCGCCTTGGCAGTCAGGTACAGGCCGCAACTGGCCAGCACATGGCGGCCAATTTCTTCTGGGCTCCGGTCTCGGAAGTTACCCATGCCGATGGCCGCAAAGAGCGCTTCCCGCATTTGGTTACTGACCGCGCTAAACCCGGCATCATCGCAGTCAATAAAGCAGGCCAGCGTTTTGTTAACGAATCCGACTCTTACCACGCCTTTGTCGAGGCCATGTTCACGTCGGGCAATGCACCCTGCTGGTTGATTGCCGATGCGGACTCCTTGGGCAAATACGGCATTGGATTGGCCCGCCCCAGCCCGGTGGATAATTCGGCACTGATTAAAGCCGGCTATCTGCATCAAGCCGCCAGCATCGAGCAATTGGCGCAACAAATCGGCGTAGATGCGGCAGGACTGCGCAAAACCCTCGCCGATTACAACGCCAACGCCGAGCGCGGTGTTGATCCAGACTTTGCTAAGGGCGGTAACAGCTACAACCGCTCCTTGGGTGATCCCTACCACAAGCCCAATCCCTGCCTAGCGCCCTTACTCAAAGCACCTTTTTACGCGGTGCAAGTCTTTACCGGCGATTTAGGCAGCGCTCGCGGTTTAGTCACCAACGCCCAAGCCCAAGTGCTGCGCGAAGACGGTCAGCCCATTGAGGGCCTGTACGCCGCCGGTAACGAAATGAACTCCCTGATGGACGGCACTTACCCCGGCCCCGGTATCACCATTGGCCCCGGTCTGACCTTCGGTTACATCGCTGCCACCCACGTCACCGAGCGCCTACGCGCTTAAATCCAGCCTTTGGAGGCTTGACTATGTATTACGAACTGCGCACCTACACCCTGAAACCCACCCGTATGGCTGAGTGGTTAGCTCTATACCAAAGCGATGCTTTGGCCGTACAAACCGAACATTTGGGCCAATTGGTGGGCTTTTTTACCACTGAATTTGGTGAAGCCAATCAGGTGGTGCATATCTGGGCTTACGAAAGTCTGGACGACCGCATTGCCCGCCGTGCCCGCATGGCTGCCGATCCGCGCTGGGCAGAATTTAGCCGTAAAAACCGTGAGCTGGATGCCGTAGAGCATCTGGATTCACGTCTGATGCGTCCCACCGGTTTCTCCCCGCTGAAATAGCTTCACAGCGGCGAAGCCTTGGGTTTCGCCGCTCATCCTTCCCCATCTCAATCCAACAATAAAAGGAGCACCGGCATGCACGGCCCTCGAATGCTCGAATGTGACCTATTGGTGATTGGCTCCGGTGCTTCGGGGCTGGCGGCCGCTGTTACGGCAGCCCATTACGGTTTAAAAGTCATAGTGGCGGAGAAAGCTACACAATTGGGCGGAACCAGTGCTTGGTCGGGTGGCTGGCTGTGGATTCCGCGTAACGCCTTAGCCAAGGCCGAAGGTCAGCAAGAAAGCGCTGAAGAGCCCGACCGCTACCTGCGCTCACAGGTACACCAAGATCAGCTCAATGAGCTGCAACGTACCTATCTAGAACGCGGCCCGGAGATGGTGGATTTTTTCCAGCAGCACACCGCCGTGCGCTTTTACTCCGGTACACGGATGCCGGATATGCGCGATGCCCCCGGGGCCGCTTTGGGCGGGCGTTCCCTCTGCGCACAACCCTACGATGGCCGCGCCTTGGGTGATTGGATCTACAAACTGCGCCCGCCGCTGGATGTCATCAGCTTGGGCGGTATGGGCATTGCCGGTGGGGTGGATTTAGGCCATTTTTTCAATGCCACTACCTCGCTGGCCTCCATGAAACACGTTACTAAACGATTAGCGCGCCATATCTGGGATGTGCTGCGTTATGGACGTGGGCAACAACTGGTGAATGGCAATGCGTTAGTAGCCCGTCTGCTGCGCAGCGCGCTGGATTTGGGGGTTGAGTTTTTGACCAGCGCGCCCGCTGTGCAACTAATCGGCACGGCTAAACAGATCAGTGGCGCGGTTTTAGAAATAGAAGGCCAACGGGTTGAAGTTCTGGCTCGACGCGGCGTGGTATTAGCCTGTGGTGGTTTCCCCCATAATCAAGCCCGCCTTGCTCAATTAACCGCTCAAACAACGCCCAAGCAGCCCCATTACTCCGCAGCACCGCCCGAAAACACCGGCGATGGGCTGCGTTTGGGCGAGCAGGTTGGTGGCCAAGTGGCTGATGATCTAGTCCATGCGGTAGCTTGGGCTCCCGTCTCCTTAGTGCCGCGCTCAAATGGGCAGTACAGAAACTTCCCGCACCTGATTGACCGCGCCAAACCGGGCTTTTTAGCCGTAGGTGCCGATGGACAGCGCTTCACCAATGAGGCCGACTGCTACCACGACTTTATGAACCACTTGTTTGCCAGCACACCCGCCGGGAAACCCTATGCCGCTTGGCTGATTTGCGACCACAAAGCCCGCAACCGTTATGGCATTGGCTGGGCCAAACCCTTCCCGTTTTGGGCTTGTTATTACCAGTACAAAGGCTATTTATTCCGGGGTAAAACCTTAGCGGAGTTGGCTAAAGCCTGTGGCATTGACGCAGCCGGTCTTGAAGCCACGGTGAAACGCTTCAACCAGTACGCAGCCCAAGGCGAAGATCCGGATTTTGGCCGCGGTCGCTCGGCTTACAACAAAGCCCAAGGCGAGGTGTTGCATGGCCCTAATCCTTCATTACGTCCGTTACAAGGGCCTTTTTATGCGGTCAAGCTGCTGCCGGGCAGTTTAGGCACCTTTGCCGGCCTAAAAACGGATGCTCAGGCGCGGGTATTAAACACGGAAGGCCAAGCTATTCCCGGCTTATTCGCCGTGGGTAACGACATGAATACGGCATTCGGGGGCTATTATCCCAGTGGCGGCATCACCCTAGGGCCGGGCATGACTTTTGGTTATTTGGCTGGACGTACCTTGGCGGGCCATCAATACGGCGGCTAAACCGAGCAACTTAAGTGACGCACAACCACCCGCCGAATTAAATCAATTAACGCCCGTTGGGTTGCTGTTATTTGTCGATGTGAATTAACCGCCAGTGATAACTTAGCTTTTAAATGGCTATCGCTTACCGAGCGTAAATGAAACTGACGATTGCCGGCAAAGTTTATAACAGCAGTTTTAGTTAAAATAGCATATCCAAAATCTTCACCTACTAAGTCTAATATGGCGTTAATTCCATCTACTTCGAATGCTACTGTAGGTCGTAGCCCATAGTTAGCCAGTTCGCTCTCAATTAACATGCGAATGGCATTGGGGCGGCTGGGCATAATTAAGGGATATCCCACTAAGTCCATAATAGAAATAGGATCATTAAAGGGATGATCTACGGCTCTACTGACTAAAAAAAGCTCTTCTTCAAATAAGGGCGTTAAATCTATATCGGGAGAGGGTGAAGCATTATACAGCAGGGCAATATCCAAGCGCCCCGACACCAAAGACTCCTGCATACTGGTAGTTAGGCCCTCGCGGATAGCCAGCGTGGCGGCGGGGAATTGTTCTTTAAACTCTCGAAAGATGGGTACCGTCAAGGTTTTAAGCAAACTGGGGGGCAATCCAAGGGCTACATTTCCCACTAAAGCACCTCGAGCGCGCCCTAATTCTTCTTTCATGCGCTCTACTTGGTGCAGTATTCCGCGCCCGTATTCCAACATTAACTTTCCAGCATCGGTAGTGACTACACCGCGCCCATTGCGTAGTAATAAACTTTGCTTAAATTCTAATTCGAGCAAGCGCACTTGTCGGCTGAGTGCTGATTGAGCAACATCTAACAGAATAGAAGCTCGTGTAAAACTACCTAACTCAGCGACACGAACAAAATATTCCAGTTGCTTGAGATCCATACATTAATACTCACTTTTTATTCTATGCAATAACTGTGTTTAATTGGCTCTAAGTCTAAATATGAGTGGCAACTTGGTACAGTTTATTTAATAGCCAGCGCATCATAGGATCATGTTGATAACGCTTGTGCCATATCGCATACATGGGCATGGCTGGACAATCAAACAACACTTCAGCCTGACCAAATCCTGCTAACTGATTAGCCCCCAGACGCTGTGGCAGAGTGGCCAAATACTGGGAACCTTTTAAAAAGGAGCGAATACCTGCAAATCCCGCTACGCACACCCCAAAGTGACGAATAATGCCTTTATTTTTCAGGTAATCATCAATATCGAGGCTGCGTTGCGGCTCATAAACTACGGTGACGTGCTCGGCGGCCAGATAATCAGCCAGATCATCGGGAGCGGAACGTACTTCAGTGTCAAAAAACACCACGTAGCGGTCATCAAATAATCGACGCTGCAAAATGTCCGTACCCTCCGGTGGACGGGGGGAAATCGCCAGTTGGCAGCGATCGGCGCGTAACAGTTCGGTGCTGGGAATATTGGACGGAATCACCCGAAAACACAGGCCGGGAGCCTCCTGTTTCAATAAGGCAAATAACGCCGGAAGCAACAGGTCGCGCTGTAAATCGTTGGCGGCGATGGTCAAGGTTTGCTCAAGGCTGGCCGGGGAAAACTCCGCTTTGCTGCCAAAATCGTGTAACTCATCCAGCAACCGGCGCGCCTCAACCACCAGCACACAGGCGCGCGCTGTAGCTACTACCGAGCGCCCAGATTTAACAAACAGCGGATCACCCACAATACCGCGCAGTTTTTCCAGCAGGTGACTCACGCCGGATTGGGTGATGCCCAAGCGTTGGGCGGCCCGAGTAATTGAACCCTCCTCATACACAGCAACCAGTATGCGCAATAAGCGTCCGTCAATGTCCAAATAATCGAAATTACTCATGCTTTGTATTACAAATGCCCCGTTTATCTTGTTATTTCAGAGGGGGAGAATCCTCGCTCAGTACGGACTAAGGCTCCTTACAGAACAATAATTCTCACTACTTTGAGGAAGCGCCACATGATACCTCGTCCTCCTAAGCGAACCATTCCGGGTGCGCCCATTTTCGATAGCGAAGCAGCCCGCCGTGGCTACCTGTTGAACAAAATGTGCTACTCCTTCAACAGCAAAGCCAACCGTGACGACTTTCTGCGTGACGAGCGCTCTTACTGCGAAAAATTCGGCCTCGATCAGAGCCAGACTACAGCCATTTTAGAGCGTGATGTGCTGTCCTTAATCCGTGTGGGGGGTGGCGTTTATTTCCTGGGCAAGCTGGCCAGCGGCGTACTGGGTCTTGATATGCAAGACATCGGCGCTCTGCAAACCGGCATGACAAAAGAAGAATTCAAAGCCAAATTGGTCGCATCGGGGAAATAATCATGGCAAAAGTCGTAGGCATCATGACCACTTCGCACGTACCTCTGATTGGTAAAGCGATCCATCTTGGTCTGCAGCAAGATCCGTACTGGAAACCCTTTTTTGATGGTTTTCCTCCCATTCGTGAATGGCTGGAAAAAGTGAAGCCCGATGTAGTGCTGGCTTGCTATAACGACCACGGCCTGAACTTCTTCCTCGATAAGCAACCGACCTTCGCCATCGGTACGGCAGCGACTTACACCAGCGAAGACGAAGGCTGGGGCATTCCCACCATGCCCGAGTTCCCCGGCGCGGAAGACCTGTCTTGGCACGTACGCGACAGCCTAGTGCGTGATGACTTTGACATGGTTACCTGCCAAGAAATGTCCGTCGACCACGCCTTCACCATCCCTATGGCCTTGCTGTGGCCGGATCAGAAATGGCCGGTTAAAGTGGTGCCCGTGTGCGTGAATACAGTGATTTTCCCGCTGCCTTCCGCTCGCCGCTGCTACAAGCTGGGCGAAGCCATTGGCCGCGCCATTGCTAACTTCCCAGAAGACACCAAAATTCTGGTGATCGGCACGGGTGGCCTGTCGCACCAACTGGAAGGCGAGCGCGCCGGATTCATCAACAAAGAATTCGACCTCCAGTTCATGGACAGTATGGTCACTGATCCACAGTGGGCTACCCAGTTCTCTGACCTTGATCTGGTAGAGCAAACCGGCAACGAAGGCGTGGAACTGCTGAATTGGCTGGTAGCGCGCGGCACCATTCCCGGCCCAGTGAGGGTGGTGCATTCCAACCTGCATATCCCGATTTCCAATACGGCCGCAGCCACCATGCTGCTTGAGCCGGTCTAATACACAGATGCCTCGTAGGGAAGAATGCTTCGGCAGGCTTCCCCTAGCTTTCTGCCTTACTCTAGGTGGGTAAGGCAGCTTTTTTACGAGCCTAGAGCGCTCGCTCTAATTCGGGCAGCAGTTCGAATAAATCCCCCACCAATCCATAGTCTGCCACCTGAAAGATCGGCGCTTCCTCGTCCTTATTAATAGCGACGATAATCTTCGAATCTTTCATGCCAGCCACATGCTGAATGGCTCCGGAAATACCCACCGCAATGTACAGATCCGGCGCAACGATTTTTCCAGTTTGTCCCACCTGCAAATCGTTGGAGACATAGCCCGCATCCACCGCCGCGCGGGAAGCTCCTACCGCTGCACCCAACTTATCCGCCAGTTGGTACAGCAATTGGAAGCTGTCAGAGTTCTGCAAACCCCGACCGCCAGAAATCACAATGCGAGCACTGCCCAAATCTGGACGATCGGATGAGCTTTGCGTTTCGGCGACCACCCGTGACAAGGCGGGTGTCGCTTCCGGTGCTAGATTTTGAATCGGAGCGCTGTGATCTCCATAGGCTGCGGGGGCAAAGGCAGTGGGCCGAATACTTAGCACCTTAATTGGCGCACAAGTTTGTACTGTCGCCAGCGCATTACCGGCGTAAATGGGCCGTTTAAAGGTATCGGCGGCTAGGATTTCAACCACTTCCGAAAGCTGTTCCACATCCAACAACGCCGCCACGCGAGGCAGATAGTTTTTCCCAGTAGTGGTCGCCGGGGCCAGTATGTGGCTGTAATCAGGCCCCAAACGCGCCACCAAAGAAGCCAGATGCTCGGCTAGGGTTTGTGCGTAGCTGGGACTCTCCGACAACAGAACCTGCGAGACCCCAGAAATCTTCGCCACCGCTGCGGCAACCCCTTGGCATTCATGACCGGCCACCAGCACATGAATATCGCTCCCAATCTTCTGCGCTGCCGTGAGGGTGTTTAGGGTCGCGCTGGCCAGCTCACGATTATTGTGTTCTGCAATCACTAAAATCGTCATATCAAATCACCCGTGCTTCGTGCTTGAGTTTATCCACCAGCGCCGCCACCGAATCCACTCGAATTCCGGGCGGGCGCTCGGTGGGCGCTTCGACCCGCAGAACTCGAAGGTTGGAGGTCAAAGCAACGCCCAAAGCTTCAGGTTGCAGCACCTCTAAGGGCTTTTTCTTGGCCTTCATGATGTTGGGTAAGGAGGCGTAGCGCGGCTCATTCAAGCGCAAATCCGCCGTCACAATGGCGGGGAGCTGCAAGGCGACTTGCTGTGAGCCACCGTCTACTTCGCGCATCACCAACACTTCCTCACCCTGTAACTCAAGGCTAGAGGCAAAGGTGCCTTGGGCGTATCCGGCTAAAGCCGCCAGCATTTGGCCGGTTTGGTTGTTGTCGGTGTCGATGGCTTGCTTGCCGGTGATGATTAGTTGGGGTTGCTCACGATCGACCAAGGCCTTCAACAATTTAGCCACGTTGAGGGAGCTGAGGGCCGCCTCCGTTTCCAGCAAAATGGCTCGATCTGCACCCATCGCCAAAGCGGTACGGAGTTGTTCTTGGGCTTGGCTCGGCCCGACCGATACGGCGATGACTTCGCTGGCTTGCCCTTTTTCCTTAAGGCGGATGGCTTCTTCCAAGGCAATTTCACAAAAGGGATTGAGGGCCATTTTGGCGTTGCTCAAATCCACGTCGCTTTGATCCGCTCGAACGCGCACTTTGATGTTGTAATCCACCACGCGCTTAACCGCTACCATGATTTTCATTGTTATTTTCTCAGTTATTCCGCTAGGAACGGCAGGCCGTGCCGCGTTGCGCCCAACAAAGCCAACCGATGATTGGCTTCCGGTAACAGGTAGTTGAAGTAGAAGGCCGCCGACTCTTGTTTAGCGGCGTAAAAAGGATCGGCCTCGCGCCCTGCGGCCAAACGCGCACTGCGCAGCCAGACAAAGCCCAAACTCAATAAGCCAATTAGCCGCAAGTAATCCCCCGCCGCTCGGTAAGGGCGCTCTGGATCGGTGCTGGCTGCTTGAATCAAGGTCGTGGTGATGGCCGAGGTTTTGTCGCCGTAGTCCGCTAAAGCACGGGCGTAAGTCTGGCAACTGGGAATGGATTCCGACTGTTCTATTTCCTGTTGCATCCGCTGTAATAGATCCTGCAACCCCTGACCAGCATCGCCGATGACTTTACGCAACAGCAGGTCGTTGGCCTGAATCTCATTGGTGCCTTCGTAAATCATAGCGATGCGGCTGTCGCGCAGGGTTTGCTCAATGGCGTACTCACGCACATAGCCGTAGCCGCCAAACACCTGTAACGCCGAGCTGGCCAGCCGAAATCCTTGCTCCGTGAAGTAGGCTTTAATCACCGGTGTCAGCAACGCAGTCCAGCGATGGGCTTGCTGGCGTTGCTCTGGGGTGTCGGCGTACTCGGCCAAGTCCAACCCGTGAGCCGTCCAATAGCCTAACGCCCGCATACCTTCAGTGAGGGTTCTCAGCTCCAACAGGGTTCGGCGCATGGCTGGGTGGTAGTGAATGGGATCGACTTTGGCCTCAGGCTTACCTTCGGGGCGGGAAACGGCGCGCATCTGCTGGCGTTCAGCAGCGTAGGCTGAGGCATTTTGCCAAGCAGCTTCTGCATGCCCTAAGCCTTGCAGCCCCACGTGCAAGCGGGCGGAGTTCATCATCACGAACATAGCGGCCAAGCCACGATGGGGCTCCCCCAACAACCAGCCTTCAGCGCCCTCAAAACTCAGGGTGCAGGTGGCACTGCCACGAATACCCATTTTGTGCTCGATGCCGTCGCAGCTAATGGAGTTGCGGCGGCCATCAGGCAATATTTTGGGCACCAAAAATAAGGAAATACCGCGACTGCCGGCAGGTGCATCCGGCAAGCGGGCCAAAACCAGATGCAGAATGTTGTCGGTAAGATCCTGTTCCCCGCCGGAGACAAAGACCTTATTACCCGTCACCCGATACTGCCCTGCGGCGCTGGGTTCAGCCCGGGTACGCAGTAGGCCCACATCGCTGCCGGCTTGGGGCTCGGTCAGGCACATGGTGGGCAAAATTTCCCCCGACACAATGGCAGGTAGGTACAGCGCCTTGAGTGCATCAGAGCCGTGGGCCTTCAGGCATTCATAGGCGCCGTGGGCAATGCCGGGGTACATGGCCCAAGCGTGGTTGGCAGCAAACAGCATTTCCATCAAGGCTGCGTTGAGCAGTTGGGGTAAGCCTTGGCCACCATCCGCCTCGGCGCAAGCTAAGGAAGCCCAACCGCCCTCGACAAAGGCTTTATACGCCTCAGGAAAGCCGGTCGGGGTTTTCACCTTGCCTTGGGCGTACTGGCAGCCCTCCTGATCGCCAGAAGCATTAAGGGGCGCTAACACTCCGGCGCTAAAACGTCCGGCCTCTTCCAAAATCTGCGCAGCCAGCTCTCCATCCAGCCCCGCAAAAGAGGCGGTGTTTTGCCAATCGTTCGGCGCGGCTAACCATTCTTCGATCACAAAGCGCATATCGCGCAGTGGTGCCTGATACTGCCACATGGTTCAATCTCCATTCAGGATGATGGCTTAACCTGAGTAATCGGGGTTTTCGATCAGAACCGCCATGCCTTGGCCTCCGCCAATACAGGCTGAGGCAATGCCATAGCGCAGATGAGCGGCCCGAAGTTGGCGAGCCAAGGTCAGGGTTAAACGCAGCCCCGTAGCGGCAAGGGGATGCCCCAGAGCAATGGCCCCGCCATGCACGTTCAGGCACTGGTCGTCGATTTCCAGCAGGCGTTGCACGGCCAACACCTGCGCGCCCTGTGCTTCGTTAATTTCAAAGCGCCCAATGTCCGACAGGTGCAAGCCCGTGCGCTGCAACAGCAAACGGATGGCTGCCACCGGCCCTAAACCCATAGTTTCCGGCGCTACACCACACACCGCCGAGGCCCGCAACCAAGCCAGCGGCGGTGTACCGCCAATAGCGGTTGAACCCAACAAAACCGCCGCCGCCCCATCCACCAGCGCACAACTGTTGCCAGCAGTTTGCACGCCACCAGCATGCACGGGATTGAGTCGTTGTAACGCCGCCAATGAGGAATCGCGGATGTGGGTATCGGTACTCAGTTGCTCCACACCACGCGGCAACCGCAAATGCCGGGGCTGATAGCCTTCGACGGCAAAGGTTTGGCTGGTGAGCGGCAGAATTTCCTTTTGAAACCAACCGACAATCTGCGCCGCCTGAGCCCGCGCAAAACTGCGGGCAGCAAAGCTGTCTACCTCAATGCGGCTCAGGGCAAACTCTTGGGCGATGCGCTCTGCGGTTTGGATCATGTCGATGCCCACGGCGGGGTCGAACAGGGCCTCCCAGAGCACGTCTTTAAACTCGACCGGCGCACCCACCCGAAAGCCATTGCGGTGGGTATAAGCCGCGATCGGATTGCGCGACATGGATTCGCTGGCCACGCTCAACACCGCCCCAAGGCCTTGATGCTCAATCAAACTCCCGGCTTGGGCCAAGACTTCAAAGCCCGTTCCGCAAATCCGCTGCACTCCCAAAGCGGGTACGGCTTGGGGAATCCCTGCGTACAAACCAATATGCCGAGGCAAAAAATACGCATCGAAACTGGCCTGCGCCACCGAGCCCGCAATCACTGCCTCTACCGCCTCAGGTGCAACCGAGGCTTGAGCCAGCACCGCCCGCGCCACCGCAATGCCTAAATCCGTGGGTGACACCTGAGACAAAGCCCCCCCCAGATCCACCCAAGGCGTGCGCACCGCCGCCAATAAAGCGACCAAGCGGTATTCACTGAATAAGCCTTCAGTGCTCATCAGGAAATCCTCGTTGCCGTTAAGCGGCTGGAGTCAGTACCGGCATACAGGGCTTCCACGGTGGCGGCGCGAAACTGCAATACCGCGCGCTGATTGATCGAGCCCTTATCCGTTACCTCGCCACGATCAATGCTAGGTGGTTCCGCCAACAGACAGGCCCAAGCCAAATAGGTTGAGCTGCCGGTGGATTCTCGGTTTAAGTCTTCCAGCAAAGCGGCTAACCAAGTGCGTACCGCTGGAGATTCCAGCACCTCAGCTACGGAGGCTTGCTCTCCCAATCCCGACAGCACACGGCATTCGGGGAAGCGTGGGAAAATCATGGCACCTAATTCCGGGCGATTGGGCGCGGCAATCACCACCTCTTGGATGTAAGGCGCACCGGCCAAAATGATACGGGTGCGCAAAGGCCCGACACTGATGAATACCCCAGACGTCAGTTTGAAGTCTTCCGCAATGCGCCCATCAAACAGCAGTCCCAGCTCAGGCCGCTGCGGATCGACCAGCTTTAGGGCATCACCGGAACAGTAATAGCCCTCCTCATCAAAGGCGGCGGCGGTTTGCTCGGGGTTGCGCCAGTAGCCCGGCATCACATGAGGCCCGCGAAAACGACCTTCCAGCTTGCCATCCACCGGAACCAGTTTGATTTGGCAGCCCGGAGCCGGCCCACCGATGTAGCCGGGAATATCTAAGGGATCATTGGTAAAGGTGCAGGAGGGCGCAGTTTCTGTCATGCCGAGGCCAGCCATCATCCGAATGCGGTGCCCGCAATGGCGCTCGGCGATGCGATCCAAACGCTCGCGTACCGCTTGGGATAGGGCCGCTCCGGCGAAAAAGAACACCCGCACTCGGTCAAAAAAGCGCTCGCGTAAGGCTGTGTCGGTTTCCAGTGCGGCGGCTAATTCTTCCCAGCCTTTGGGTACGGTTAGGTAGGCAGTGGGCGAAATTTCTTTCAGATTGCGCAGGGTTTCGGCAAAGCCTTGCGGCGTGGGTTTGCCATCGTCGATGTACAGGGTGCCGCCGTTGTACAGAGCAATGCCGACGTTATGACTGCCGCCAAAGGTGTGGTTCCAAGGCAGCCAATCCACCAATACTGGCGGCTCCTCCCTGAAAATGGGGAAGGTCTGTAACAGCATTTGCTGATTGGCACACAGCATTCTTTGGGTAGTGGGAACCGCCTTGGGATGCTTAGTCGAGCCGGAGGTAAACAGGAATTTGGCGATGTGATCGGGGCCAATCCGGGCAAAACGCTGCTGCACGGCTTGGGTATCCACAGGCTGTTCCAGCTCATTAAGCAAACGGCTGCTACGACCGGCCATCTGGCCCTGTGAAAACAGCAGCGGAATCTCAGGCGTTAGGCATTGTTCGATGGCGCGCGCATAGGTAGCGCTATCGGAGGCAAACACCAGCCCCGGCTTGAGCAAATCGACGATGTAATGCAGCTTGGCCAAATCCTTGGATAAGGTCGAGTAAGCCGGCGACACCGGACAATAGGGAATCCCCGCATACAAACAGGCAATAGCCAGCTTGAAATGATCCAGCCCATTGCCGGACAGCATCAGCAAAGGACGCTCGTTGCTCAGGCCATAGCTGAGTAAATGCTGGCCCATGATCTGGGCGCAACTGAGCATTTGCGCGTAGGTCAGGCGTTGCCAAGCACCCTGAGCATCGCGGCAAGCCACCAAAATTTGCGTTGGTGTGTGCTCGGCCCAATGTACCAAGCGATCTAAAAACCGCTCCGGCAAGGGCTGCAACAGCTCTTCGGCTTGCATGTAGAGCACATCATCCTGTTGCTTGACCACCAGGCCGGGACGACCAATAGCCACGGGCCGCCAACGGATGGTTTCCGCTACCGATGAGGAGGGAAGGTAAAGGTCGCCACTCATATGAATTCCTCCAGCGGCTGGCCATCCGCAAGGGACAGCCGCCCCTTGGGGTCAGTATTAGGACTGCCCCGTTGTTCTTGTTGTGGGAAGACTCAAGCCACGCGCAGGCAGCTTGGATTCTGAGCCAAGCCTAAATCGGGTAATCGCGTGGGCTGGTCTGAACCGTTACCCAACGCAGCTGGGTAAAGTGTTCGATGGAAGCCTTAGCCCCAAAACTGCCGTAACCGCTAGACTTCACCCCGCCAAAGGGCATTTGCGGCTCGTCTTGCACCGTGGGGCCGTTGATGTGGCAAATGCCGGAATCCATGCGCTGGGCCAGATTCAGGGCGCGGGAGATGTTCTGACTGAACACCGCCGCCGACAAACCGAACTCGGAGTCATTGGCCAGCGCTAACAAGGCTTCGTCGCCCTGAGCACGGATGATGACGGCCACCGGGCCGAAGGATTCTTCGCGGTACAGACGCATCTCTGGGGTAATACCGTCCAACAGTGTGGCTTGCATTAAGCTGCCCTCACTGCGGCCGCCGCAGAGTAACCGCGCGCCTTTGGCCACCGCATCGTCCACCAAAGCTTGCACCCGCGTGGCCGCCACCGCGTCAATCATGGAGCCAAGTACCGATTGGCCCGCGCTAGGGTCGCCCACCGATAGGGTCGATACCTTGCGCACCAAGCGCTCGATAAAGTCCTCAGCGATGCGCTCATCCACCAAAATGCGTTCGGTGGACATGCAAATCTGCCCTTGGTTGAAGAAGGCACCGAAAGCCACGGCTTTCACCGTTGCCTCCAAATCCGCATCCTCCAACACCAGTACCGGAGCCTTGCCGCCCAACTCCAAAACCGCAGGCTTGAGGTGACGCGCCGACAGCTCACCAATGATGCGCCCCACATGGGTGGAGCCGGTGAAGTTGACGCGCCGTACCGCAGGGTTAGCGATCAAGCGCTCCACGATGATTGGAGCATCCTCCGGCGCATTGGTGATGACATTGACCACGCCATCGCCTAATCCGGCTTCCTGTAGAATTTGCCCTAACAAACGATGCACCGCCGAACTCTGCTCCGAGGCCTTAAGCACCACAGTATTGCCGCAGGCTAAAGGCATGGCGATGGCACGGGCCGCCAGAATAATCGGCGCGTTCCAAGGCGCAATGCCCAACACCACGCCACAGGGTTGCCTCAAGGCCATGGCAAAGTTACCCGGCATATTGGCCGGAATCACTGAGCCAGTAATCTGCGTGGTCATGGCCGCCGCTTCCCGCAACACCTCGGCAGCTAAATGCACGTTAAAGCCATACCAATTCGCCGCCGCTCCGGTTTCCACCGCCAGCGCCATGAATTCATCGCTGCGGGCTTCCAGCATATCAGCGGCTTTATTCAGGTAAGCACGGCGCTCGGCTGGCCCTAAAGCCGACCATGCGGGAAAGGCTTTCTGAGCGGCGGCCACCGCTGCATCGGCATCTTCAACACTGGCCGCCGCGATACGGGATACCGGCGCGCCGGTCAGCGGGTTGCAGCGTTCAAAGGTTCGGTTAGAGCGGGCAGGCCGAGCTTGGCCGTCGATTAACAAGGGCACGTCAAACATGGGCGGTTCCTTGGCTTATTGTTTTTGTTGTATCGGACTGTCTTAGCGTAAAGCGGCGCACTAACGCCGCTTTTGCAGCAGATCAGCGCTTATAGGCTTGTAAACCGGGCTTGATGCTTTTCTCATCCAAGAACTGCTTCATGCCTTCTTCGCGTCCGCCTTCTTCGTCCAGCAGACGCGATTGATCCAGTTTGGCGTACAGGTAATCTTCGTTTTGCTCCCAAGTCAGCTCGCGGCAGCGCTTGAAGCCATTTTTAGCCGCCCGCAATACCACAGGGTTTTTGTCCAGCAAGTCTTGGCACAGGGTGGCCACGGTTTCGCGCAATTGTTGCAGCGGAACGCTCATGTTCACCAAGCCCATTTCAGCGGCTTTTTTACCGTCGAAGGTTTTGCCGGTCATGATGTAGTACAGGGCTTGACGGTGGCCCACGGTATCCGCCATCGCCTTGCTGACCAAGTTGCCGGGGGGAATGCCCCAGTTGATTTCGGACAGGCCGAAGGTCGCTTCATCGGCGCAGATGGCTAAATCACAGGCCACCAGCGGGCTGAAACCGCCGCCGAAACACCAGCCATTCACCATAGCAATGGTGGGTTTGGCGTACATGCGCAGGAGTTTCCATTGCCATTCGCAGGCTTCGCGGCGGATTTTTTCTTGTAGGATTTCTGGGCCGGCATCCACCTCGCGGAAGTATTCCTTTAAGTCCATGCCGGCAGTCCAAGCGCTGCCCGCTCCGGTCAGTACCAACACCCGAGCCTCAGCATCTTGCTCAAGAGTTTCCAGCACATCGCGCATTTCACGATTGAGGGTGGGACTCATGGCATTGCGTTTTTCTGGACGATTGAGCATCACCCAAGCGATACCTGCGTCCAGTTCCACTTCAACGGTTTTCCAACGGCCTTGGTATTTACTCATCTGCATTCACCCTTGTTCATTGTTATCTGGTGTAACACTACATTAGGCTGTGAATATTGTTAAGTCAATTAACTATTTTTGCTTTTTTCTACCACAGCTTCATGCTGTACCAAATCTCAACCCGTGTCTGATTGGCGTCTCTAAAGCTGGCATTGGAGGCAAAGCTGTTTTGATAGCGCGCATTTTTGATACGAAAGTTAACTCCTTTAAGTGGCCCAGATTGAACGGCATAACTCACCCAAAAACTGCGCTCGGTTTCTTCCAGCCCTTTACCGCCGTAGCGCTCGGCCAGCTCAATGTTGGTGCCCTTCATAAAGCGCGCAACCGTGGTTAAACCGGGAATTCCCCAGCCTGCAAAGTCGTAGTCGTAACGCACATCCCAGTAGTGCTCATCGGGGTTGCTAAAGTCAGAGTTCATGGCCAACTCTGCCATCCGAAGCGCTTCTGAAGAGCTAATGTAGGGCAAGGCCGTGTCCCCGCTCAGAAGGTGGCCGCCGAGGGTGATTTTGTGAGTACCTTGCTGATAACTAAAGTTGGCTATGATGCTTTGGTTATCCACTGAACCGGCCTTCCCTTCGCCCGCTTCATCGCTGAGGAAGTAACGCAGATCACTCTTAAACTCACCCGGCCCTAGAGCAAAATTGTGCTGTAAGCCCAGATAGTGCTGCTGATAAATCTCGTTCAAGCGCGCGTAGTAATAGCTCAGGGTGAGGTTGGGTTTGGCCTGATAATCACCGCCGAAAAACAGAAATTCATCCGAGCGCGCTGCCCCGTTAAAACGCCCGTTGGGAGCCGCCACGCCGATTTTTTCGTTGTCCGTTGAGTCTCGATGATTCACGCGGTTCAGGTAACCAGCATGTAAGCTCAGATCATTAATATCTTTTGAGCGCAGATAGCCGCCTTGAAAGGTTTGCCACAGCAAGCGCGCGGGGCTGCTGATCAAAACGGGCAACATGGGCCTTAGCGTCCCCACATGCAGTTCGGTTTTGGAGTAACGCAGCTTCCCCGTAAGACCCATTTCGGAATAGCTGTTATCAGCACGGCCATCAGTGCCCACCGGCAATAAGCCCGTGCCTGCACGATCCTTGGAAGAATCCAGCTTCACCCCCCACTGCCCTAAGAAATCCAAACCAAAACCTATGGGCCCCTCGGTATAACCGGACTTGATATCCAGCGTGAAACCCTGCGCCCATTCGCGCTGCTGCTTGATGTTGCTCTCTCCTTTGTAATCACGGTCGAAGTAGTAGTTACGAAATGTCAGAGTGCCGCTGCTGTCTTCAATAAAGCCGCCACTGAATGCGGGCAAAGGAATCCACAGCAGGCTGGCGGAGATCAGAGCGATCTTCGGAACCTTATGCATGGTGTCGAGTAACCTTTTATTATTGTTGTGTACCCTTGACCGGCCAAACCGCAGGCACAGCCCTAGGCTGTGAACCCATGTCGGGCACAGTCATGATGTGTAATCAGGTGAGGTAGAAAGCGGACCGAAATCCGCTTTGGTTAGATCAGGCCGGAACTGGAGCCTGCACTTGATCGCGCCGACCCAGCAGGTAGAACACCGCCAGCGCTGCGACCACCACGCCGGGGGTCGAGGCCAGCATGACCCCGATAGTTCCGGTGCCCATAGCCAGCATTTGACCTGCTACTAGGGGGCCGCTGATGGAACCCAGACGGCCTATGGCTACCGCAGCGCCAATACCTGTACCCCGTACATCAACCGGGTAAAAGGCAGGGGCTAAGGCGTAAAGTACCAACTGCCCACCGATGGCAAAAAAGCCCGCCGTAAAGCCCGCCACGACGAGGCCTACGAATCCATTCGCTAATCCCAATCCGGCCAAGGCACCCAAAATACCCGCGTAGGTCAAAGCCACCAGCGCCACGGGTCGCCAACGATCCAGCAACAGCCCTAAGACAATTGAGCCGGTAGCACCGCCAATGTTGAATAGAATCTGCACCGTACTGGCTTGAGTCTTGGAAAACCCTTGGCCCAACAGTAAAGAAGGCAGCCAGTTCAGCAGCATGTACACCACCATCAGGGTGAAGAAGTAGCTCAACCACAGCAGCAGGGTGGGTACGGCGACTCCTTCGCGAAATAGCTGCTGCCAACTGGAGTTGGGTAGTGCTTCTTGTGACCGCTGACGGCGTTTCTGATAGGCCGAAGACTCCGGCAAACACAACATCAGCAAGGGCACTATAAACAGCGGGGCGATGCCGCCGACATGGAAGATCAACTTCCAGCCATCCACGATATCCGCCGTCCACATGCCAAATCCAGCGGCTAAGGCACCGCCTAAAGGGATCCCGCAGTACATCAGGCTGACGGCGGTTCCACGATGGCGGGTATCTACGGCCTCCGAGGTTAGGGCAATCAAATTGGGTAAGGCCGCGCCTAATCCCAGCCCCGTCAAGAAACGCACTGCCAAGAGACTGCTCAGATCCCAAGCCAGCGCACTGGCAATGGAAAAGACACCGAACAAAATCACCGCACAGATCAACACTCGTTTACGACCATAACGATCGGCCAACCAGCCACCCACCAAAGCACCGGGAAGTAAACCCAAAATACTGGTGCTAAAAACAGCCCCCATCATAGACGGACTGAGTTGAAACGCCGCCGCCAATCCCGGAGCGGCGATACCAGCCGACTGCAAATCAATACCTTCTATCAGTGCCACAATAAAGCACAGCAGAATGGTGACATAGGTACGGCGAGATCCCTGTTCTATCGTCTTCATCAAAATCACCTTAAGACTCACACAAGCTCATTAACAACGCCGGATTTTAGATATCTGGCGCTTATTCACGGGCTCGACACGGGTTAAGAGCAGCTTGATTGTTTACATCAGCCTGTTTAAAGCAGTGGGAGGTCTAAAAGGTGGGGAGGAATCGGATAGTGATCACCTAGATGCCAGCAATCAACCGTACAGGGGGCATAGCTCCAGCAGCCCAAAATAGGCAATGCCATAGAAAACCTCTCTTTCTTATCACATTGTTATGAGGATTGTTTATATAGTTAATTATTTAAATTAACTATCTAGCAGGATTTCAGCAGAGCATTATTCAAACGTCAATACAAATTGCGCTTCCTTTAACTTAGGAATTGGCTTTTAATTTCGGCCAGTAATTTTATATAAAAACCATTTATATCATAAAGTTAAAACGGTTTTTACCCACACAAAAAGCATGCAATACCCCCGTAGTCTGTTTAAAACATACGATAAACGCACACTTTGCGAAGACGCATCCGCATTAGAAAAATACTTAAGCGAGGAAATATATGAGCTTGAATGAGAAACCCAGCCTGTATTTGGATGACATTGCCGTAGGTATGCAGTTTTGCAGTCGATCCGCCGTTATCACCGAAGAACGCTTAAAAAGCTTTGCTCTGGAATTTGATCCGCAGCCCTTCCACTTGGACGAAGAAGCCGCTCAGAACAGTCTATTTGCTGGATTAGCCGCCAGTGGATGGCATACCGCTGCCCACAGCCATCGCCTGTTTTTAGAGAGTGTGCCTATGGCTAACGGAATGGTCGGTGCGGGCGTGGAATTATCTTGGCCTACCCCCACCCGAGCCGGTGATTGGCTGCGCGTGGAAAGCCGCGTTAAGGAGATTATTCCATCCCGCTCTAAACCTGATCGGGCCATCGTGATTATGGAGAGTCAGACCCTAAATCAGGCGGATGCGGTGGTACTGAAGATGCTGTCGCGGATCGTGATGTTCAAACGTGACAGCGACTCGCCTGCTGTAGCAGATCCCGTTTAGGCTTCCGGTAAATAGACTTTATGCAGCAGCGCCACCAATTGATCGCGCTCTTCTGCCGTCAGGGCGGCGGTGCTCTCTTCGTCACTCAACCGGGCGACTTCTTTAAGCTCTTTCAGCAGATTTTCCCCCGCCTTGCTGAGAAAAATACCGTAAGAGCGTCGATCGGGCTTACAACGCACACGCACGGCGAGGCTGCGCGCTTCCAGTTTATTGAGCAGAACTACGGCCTGAGGGGGCTCAATGGCCAAAATGTTGGCCAAATCAGCCTGCATAAGACCGGGATATTGTTCGATGATGGCTAGGGCGGTGAACTGTGCGGGCCGCAAGTCAAACTTGTTTAAGTTGGACACTAAATGCTGAAACACCTTCAGCTGCGCACGCCGTAGGGCATAGCCGACCAAGGCATCCAATTTGGTGGGCATGCAACCTGTACTGGTGTCTAAGGGCTCATCAATGGCCAAATTATTAGATTTTTTAGGCACGGGAATTAGCCTAGTTCCGTAAAAAAAGGTTATGCAGCATAACACATATAGATTGCGTGCAATGATGTAGGCAAGGTCTTCTGGCAGATACCTAGGTGTGGGGAATCCTGTGCCCAGTGTTACCAAGCACAGGCCAAAGGTTAGAAGCGTTCGGTGTCGATCTCAGCGAAGGTAGCCGCGTTGTAGCGCAGGCCAACAACGGTATTTTGGTTGATCAGTGCATCCAGCCGAGCAACGACTTCTGGCGCTAACTCAATCTGCCCTGCTGTGAGGTTCTCGATCAGGTGTTTAGGCGAACAGGTACCCGGAATAGCCAAAATATGCGGCTGCCTCGCCAGTACCCAAGCCAAAGCCAATTGCGCCGAAGTATAACCCAGCTCTTGGGCAATCTTCTGATACTCAGCGAGTAGGCTGATGTTTTGAGCGTAGTTATCGGGCGAAAAGCGCGGCATAGCCAGACGAATATCGGTCGCTACTAGCTGCGATGCGGGATCGGTTAATTCACCGCATAAAAAGCCACGCCCCAGTGGGCTAAAAGCCACAAAGGCGGTACCGAGTGCTTGGCAGGCATCCAGTACGGCAATCTCTGCCTCCCGCGACCAGAGTGAATACTCACTCTGTACCGCCGCAATCGGATGTACCGCGTGGGCGCGATGCAGCGTGTTAGCAGACACCTCTGAAAGACCGATAGCCCTGATTTTGCCTTCGCTCACCAAGTCCGCGAGCGCACCTACGCTGTCCTCAATCGGGACTTTGAAGTCGAAACGGTGCAGGTAGTACAGATCAATCACGTCTGTCCGCAAGCGCTTTAGGGCGGCTTCGCAGGTGGCTTTCAAGGTTTCGGGGCGACCGTCGATCACCCGCTTACCATCGACTCCGGTCATACCGCATTTGCTGGCGAGAACAAAGTCTTGGCGGTGGGGTGCCAAGACTTCACCCAGCAGGCTTTCGTTGGCACCAAAGCCATACAAAGCGGCGGTATCAAAAAAGTCCACGCCTTGATCTAAGGCCAGCTTAAGTAGGCTGGCCGCTGCCTCGCGCGCAGGCGGCTGGCCGTAGGCATGACTAAGACTCATGCAGCCTAATCCAATGGCTCCGACCCTAAATGGCCCAATGTGCCGCCTTTGCATCGAGGATTCTCCTTATTCAGCCAATTGCTTATCAAGCTCACCGAGGATTCGGTAGCAGTCAAACACTTTAGCTACTGAGGCGTTGGGTTCGCGTCCCTCACGAATAGCGGCCACGAATTCACGATCCTGCAATTCGATGCCGTTCATGGAAACATCAACCTGTGAAACGTCGATTTTTTCTTCCTTGCCGTTATACAGGTCGTCATAACGGGCAATGTAGGTTCCCGTGTCGCCAATGTAACGGAAATAAGTCCCCAGTGGGCCTTCGTTGTTGAAGGACAGGGACAGAGTACAGATTGCACCATTAGCCGCTTTAAGTTGGATGGACATATCCATCGCAATCTTCAGCTCAGGATGAATTGGCCCTTGAATCACGTTGGCTTTCACAACGGGCGAACCGGCTTGGTAGGCGAACAGGTCAACGGTGTGGGCCGCATGGTGCCACAGCAGATGATCCGTCCAAGAACGAGGCTGACCCAAAGCGTTGATGTTCTTACGGCGGAAGAAGTAGGTCTGCACGTCCATTTGCTGGATGTTCAGCTCACCCGCGGTAATTTTGTTGTGTACCCACTGATGGCTGGGGTTAAAGCGCCGAGTGTGGCCCACCATAGCTACTTTGCCGCTGGCTTTTTGGATTTCCAGCAAGGCTTGAGCGTCAGCCCAAGAGTCAGCCATCGGGATTTCAACCTGCACGTGCTTACCGGCTTTCAGGCAAGCCATGGCTTGGGAGGCATGAATCTGAGTGGGTGTACAGAGAATCACTGCATCAACCTCAGGAGAGGCTAAGGCTTCGTCGAGGCTGGTGTAGGACTGAGGAATATTATATTGGGCGGCTACTTCTTTAGTGTTTTCCAGATTCTGGCCCACTAAAGCAACTACGCGAGCGTCTTTGACATTCTTTAAAGCATCCAGATGTTTAATACCAAAAGCACCGGGACCTACCAGAGCAATATTAACAACTTGGCTCATAAACCCTCCGAGATAACCGATCGCAGTATCTAGTTATTTATTAAATAATTGCGATGCGGCTTACTCTATTCTAAGTTAATTGATTTTATATTAATTCAAACTTCTTCAGGCCAGTACAAGCGCATGGGATTATCAACTAATAACTTGTGTTGTAATTCCGCAGTTGGAGCAATATGTGGAATAAAGTCGACTAATAAACCATCGTCTGGCATATGATCTTTCAGGTTAGGATGCGGCCAATCCGTACCCCATAACACCCGATCCGGGAACTCTTCAACCACGCGGCGCGCAAAAGGCACTACGTCCTTATAGGCATTCAGTTCGCCATTTAGGGCTTTAGGGCCGGTCACGGATAGGCGCTCAGGACAACTGACTTTGCTCCAGACGTTGGGATTATCCCGCATGAACTTCAGGAATAACTCAAACTCAGGGCCATCCACCGGCTTTGACACATCGGGGCGACCCATGTGATCGACTACCACTTTGGTTGGCAGCGCAGTGAAGAAGTCCCACAGCTCTGGCAAATCAACGGCTTCAAAGTAAATCACCACGTGCCAATCCCATTTGGCAATGCGGCCTGCGATCTCTAGCAGTTCGTCTTTGGGGGTGAAATCCACCAGCCGCTTCACGAAGTTAAAGCGCACGCCTCGCACACCGGCTGCGTGCATGGCTTCCAGTTCTTCGTCGGTGACGGTGCGGCGTACGGTGGCCACGCCTCGGGCTTTACCTTCACTGTGGATCAGGGCATCGACCATAGCCCGGTTATCCGCCCCGTGGCAGGTCGCTTGCACTACCACGTTACGGGAGAAGCCCAGTTGGTCGCGCAACGCGTAGAGCTGCTGTTTGGAGGCATCACAGGGCGTATATTTGCGCTCGGGTGCGAAGGGGAACTCAGCTCCCGGCCCAAACACGTGACAATGAGCGTCCACCGCCCCTGCGGGCAATTTGAACTTAGGAGTCGCTGGGCCGGCATACCAATCAAGCCAACCGGGCGTTTTAGTAAATTCCATAATCTTTTGACCTGAAGAGTGTTGTCGGAAAGGATCGCCGGCTATCAGCGGCCTCGGGCTTTCAGAGCGGCATCCAGTCGTGGGTAAACACGGCGTGCGTTGCCTTCGTAGATCTGATAGCGCTCTTCATCGGTCAGTGCAGCGCCATCAATGTAGCGCTTGGTATCGTCGTAGTAATGGCCGGTTTGTGGGTCAATGCCCCGTACTGCACCGATCATTTCAGAGGCGAACAGCACGTTCTTAACTGGGATTACTTTGGTCAGCAGGTCAATACCGGGTTGGTGGTAAACGCAGGTATCAAAGTAGATGTTGTTTAGCAGGTGATCGTCCAGTAGCGGCTTTTTCATCTCTTGCGCCAAACCGCGATAGCGTCCCCAGTGGTAAGGGGCCGCGCCGCCGCCGTGTGGAATCACAAATTTCAGGCTTGGGAAGTCTTTAAACAGATCGCCCTGAATCAACTGCATCACAGCCGTGGTATCGGCGTTGATGTAGTGAGCACCGGTGGTGTGGAAGCAGGCATTGCAGCTGGTTGAAACGTGAATCATCGCGGGGATGTCGTATTCAACCATTTTTTCGTAGATCGGATACCAATGACGGTCGGTCAAGGGTGGGCTTGTCCAGTGACCGCCGGAAGGATCTGGGTTGAGGTTGATGCCCACGAAGCCGTATTCGTTAACGCATTTTTCCAGCTCAGCCACACAGGTTTTAGGATCAACACCCGGTGATTGAGGGAGCATTGCTGCTCCTGCGAAATGGTCTGGGAACAGTTGGCTAACGCGATAGCACAGCTCGTTACAGATGGCGGCCCAGGTAGCAGAAGTCTCAAAGTTACCCACGTGGTGGGCCATGAAACTGGCACGGGGACTGAAGATAGTCAGATCGGCTCCGCGCTCTTTCATTAGGCGTAGCTGATTTTGTTCGATGGTCTCACGCAGCTCGTCATCGCTGATCTTAAGATCGCTCACCGAAGGGTTTTGAGAGGGATCTTTAAGGCCAGCAATTTGGCGATTACGCCAGTCTTCGAGCGCTTTAGGCGCTGTGGTGTAGTGACCATGAATATCAATAATCATGCTAGTTCCTTTTGTTTTGCGGCTGGCAGTGGGTGGGACACTGCACGGATCTTTATGGGGATGGCACTGATTGTCTGGTCGTATTCGGTGGCTGAACACTATGGCTTGCTACTATCAGATATCTCATTTTGAGATAAATAGCTCGTATCAATAGCAGGATTGTTATTAATTAATGGATTTATCTTGATGGCCCTAATTCGGGGCTTTGGCAGAGTTATCCACAGGTTCGGATTAGCACGTTGCTCCTTTTTACTTTTTACTTTTAGGCGCTCTGTAAGCCACGGATGGCGCGGTCTCCAGCGTTTAAATGTGGAGGTTTTTGTTGCTTTTGTGGAATAAAATACAAACTCATATTTAGAGCACAAAAGGGAGGCTAATCTGATGGATCAGTCCCAGATGATTTATAAGAGCAACGCATTGGTTGAGGCGGCTTATCGCTTAAGTGTCCAAGAGCAGCGGATTATCTTGGCCTGTATTGCTCAGGTGCGTAGGGATGAACCCGTCACCGATGAAGTTATGTATTCAGTGAGCGCTGAAACCATTGCCAGCATGGCGGGGGTTCCCATTGAGTCCTCCTACAGCCAGCTTAAGGAAGCCGCTCTACGCCTTAAAAGGCGCGAAGTTCGCCTAACCCACGAACCGAATGGAAACGGAAAAAAACGCCGAACCATCATCACCGGATGGGTACAGACTATTGTGTATTGCGACGGTGAAGGACGGGTGGAACTGCGCTTTTCTAAAGACATGCTGCCTTATTTGACCGAATTAACGCGCCAATTCACCAAATATGCTTTAGCTGACGTAGTCAAAATGAGCAGTCCGCATGCTATTCGATTGTATGAGCTTTTAGTGCAATGGGACTTAGAAGGCAAACGAGAAATCGAAATTGATCGATTACGAATTTGGCTTCAATTAGAAGCACGATATCCACTGATGGCGGATTTTAGGCGTTGGGTCATTGAACCTTCCGTTGAGCAAATCAACCAGTACAGCCCACTCCAAGTTTCTTGGTCACAACGCAAAACGGGGCGAAAGATTAGCCATTTGCTGTTTGAGTTTTTTCCAAAGCAAAGTATTAAGAAATCTAAAAGAATTAAAGTAAACCCCATAACAGAAACTGAATTAAGTCAGCTGGCCCTTCCCGGTGAAACTAAAGATCAAGCCTTACAACGCTTAGGTAAAGCACATTAACTAATACTGTTATAAGTTACAAACAGCCATAAAATAAACTATGGCCGTCTGTTATTTAGGCCAAACAATTGCTCAGTTAATTTTTAAAACTTATAGTTCACCGAGTATTTTTAGCGCTTTATCCCGCGCTAATTGAGCTCGCTCTAAGGCTGTTACACCCTGTTCTAATAGTTGCCGAGTAGGAACCTCTAAACTCAGAGGTAAGGACTTAGGTAAGGTACTGAGCAGTGCTTTAAGGTCGCAGTCACCATCACCGGGGAAGCGCCGCTCATTGCGGGCTTGGCGCAAAATCTCATCCATGCTATCCGGGCAAGGGCCAGCAACATCGCACAATTGAGCGTAGCGCCAAAAATCAGCCGGTAAGCATTGCAGATCTTCCAGTTGGGATTTGGAACGGTTGAAATGGAAGGCATCCACTAAAACACGACCATTGGCCTGCCCAGCGCGTTCCACAACACGCAAGGCGGTCTTAAGGTCGGGAACGTCAGTCCAAGGCATAAATTCGATGTGAGGATGTAGCCCATAGGGTTTAGCCCGTTCACACAGAGCTGCAAAATTATCGGTCAAGCGTGAAAAATCGGAGTCGTTACCGGCTACCAACAGCTCGCTGGCCCCCAATTCCGCTCCTGCCTCTAGCAAATTATCCAGCGTATCGACTTTGGTGTCTGACTTGAGGCGCAAGATTTCGATGTCAAGCACTCGTACTCCCGTATCACGCAAGCGAGCCAAGGTTTTCCGACGCAAGCTGAGATCCGCAAGTAAAGGGAAGTGGTGTTCCTCTGGCGTAGCGGGTATCAAGCGCAAGCCAACGTGGCTGTAACCCACTTGTGCGGCTACTTCAACCATATCAGGCGGAGAGAGTTCAAGCACGGTTAGAGCAGCAAGAGAGAGAACAGGTGAGGTCATGGCGTACTCCTATTAAAACTGGAACTATGTTCTATTTTTATTTGGGCAAATTCCATGACAGGATGCAAGGGAAAATACCTTGCACCTGCTCTTTTCTGAAATTAAGTAAAAAATTCAGAGGCTAAACTAGCAGCGGACAGCTCATCCCGCGCGCTCCACAGTGTGGGAGCTAGTTCTTGCATACGCTCCAAAGTTAAACGAGCACTGGGGCCTGCAATACTCAGTACGCCGATGGTTTGGCCCGTGCGTGGAGACTGAACCGGAACTGCCATAGCCGCAGTCCCTACGGAGGCGCTTTCAACCACGGCTGCATAGCCTCGTTGACGCGCCTGAGCCAAACGCTCTAGCAGGGTGGATATATCTTGAGGCGCATTGGGGCCTGCTTCAGCGGTAGCCTGTGCCCACCCCTGTTGCATCACTAGAATTTGAGCCTGTTCATCGGTGAGGCTGAGTAACCAAGCCTGACCCGAAGCTGTAGAGGCTAAGGGGGCTTCTCGCCCCATATCGGGATCGTAACGCAGTCCAGCTTTAGCTCCCTGAGCTTTGACGATCCAGGTCAGGCGCTGATCTTCAATAACCCCGAGCCGCACCAATTCCCCGCTTTCGGCTGCTAGTCGATCCAGAATAGGTTGCACAATATCCAGCCCCGTATGGGACAAATAACGAAAGCCCATGGCTACTAACCGCGTAGAAAGGCGATAGTGACTGGTTTGCACATCCTGTCGCACATAACCGAGCCGAATGAGCTCACCCAACATGCGGTGGGCGGCGCTTTTAGGGATCTCCAATTGATCCGCTAGATTTTGCAAGGGCATACCTTCTGGATTGCCCGTTAAGGCTTCCAATAGCCCGAAAGCCCGTTCAATTTGACTGCCTGCCATAAAATTATTCTTAGTAAAGAGAAAACTAAAATTCTAAAAGAGAAGAGGCCATCCGTGTGACGGAGTGCATCATGCTTAAAAATGTTCTAACCAGTTAGTTTTTGTTCGATTATCAATCAGAGTAAATTGCCTAAACACAAGCCACCTCTCAGTATTCGCCTAGCCCAGCGGGACACTACAGGGCCCATAACAACAAAAACTTTTGTGCCCAAGATGTGTTTTAACAGTCTCCTGTTTGGTCTGTTGCATATCAGTTTGTTTGTTGTTTTGAGTGCTCATCCCCGTTGGGTATGGACGGCTGTTCTGGAATCTCCAGAGCCAGTCAATTCCCTTGCTACTGGCCTCCCCAGCACATTTTGTGAGGCCGTAGAGTTGGAGCATGGTATGAACAAAAAGAATAAAAACTCTCGCACCTCAATCAAAATTGTTTCTTTATTAGCTACTGCTATTGCGCTTGCCAGTACAGGTGCACAAGCTGAATTTTTGAAAGACTCCAAAGCCACCCTGACCTTCCGTAACTTTTATATCAACCGTAACTTTGTCGGCGATAATGCTAACCGTAGTAAAGCCGAAGAATGGACACAAAACTTTATTCTCGACTTTAAATCCGGCTATACCGAAGGGGCTGTAGGCTTTGGTTTGGATATCTTGGCGCTTCAGTCTTATAAACTGGATGGCGGAAAAGGCACCGGCGGAACTCAATTATTGCCTTTAGATTCTAACGGGCGGCCTGCTAAAGAGTTTGGCCGTTTAGGGGTAGCTGGGAAAATGAAGTTCTCCAACACAGAACTTAAAGTAGGCGAATGGGCCATGATATATCCTGTTCTCCGTTCGGATGATGGCCGTTCATTACCACAAACATTCCGGGGCACTGTACTCACCACTAAAGAAATTTCCGGAGTAACGGGATACTTTGGTCATGTTACAGGTAACAGTCCGCGCGATGATGGTTCGATGGAAAAGATGGCCTTATTTGGAACCAACCCTAGAACCAGTAGTGCAGACTCAGATGATTTTGACTTTGCGGGGGTGGAATATAACTTCAATAATAAATTAACTACCTTTGGCGCTTGGTATGCGCGCTTAGATGATGTTTATAAACAGCGCTATTTCCAAATTCAACATAAGCAAATTTTATCAGAAGGCATGTCATTAAATGCCAATATTGGTTACTTCGATGGCGAGGACGATGGTAAAGCCTTATCTGGAAAATTAGATAACAAAGTACTGTCCGGTTTATTTTGGTTAACCTCAGGTAATCATAAATTTTATCTAGGCCTACAACGCGTTAGCGGTGATACCAAATGGTTGCGGGTAAACGGTACCAGCGGAGGTACCTTGGCTAACGATGGTTATAATTCTAGCCACGATAATGCCCGTGAGCGCTCTTGGCAGTTACGCTATGACTACGATTTTGCAGGATTAAACATCCCCGGATTAACTTTTATGATGCGCTATTTACAAGGCCATAATATTCACATCAACGGTAAAACTGATGGTGAAGAGTGGAACCGTGAGAGCGAGTTAGCTTATGTTATCCAAAGCGGAACTTTAAAAAATATGGCATTTCGCTGGAGAAATACCACCATTCACCGAAATTTTGGTACTAATAACCAATTTGATGAGCAACGTTTAATTGTCAGTTACTCACTGTCTCTATTCTAAAAGGTTACGCTCTAAATTATTCGCGATTAAACTTAACAAGCAGCCATCCTAAAATGGCGGTTTATATTTTATATCAACGCCGAAAGGAATAATGAGCACAGAGTTTTGCATGGGCTGAAGATGAGTTTATCGGTTAGGCTATCTCGGCCCAATAACATAACGAGAGTGCCTATATGGAATGGATTACAGCCGGTGTTCTGGAGCCTAGTACCGCCATCCTGCTGATTTTGCTGGCTGGCTTTACCTCCTGCATGACGGCCGCAGTGGGAATCGGTGGAGGGGCTTTATTACTGGCGGCTATGGCTTCTTTAGTTCCCATTTCGGCCTTAATTCCGCTGCATGGCTTAGTACAATTGGGCTCTAATGCCAATCGAGCCGTGATGACTCAAAAGTATATTGACTGGAGCATGCTGCGGTTTTTTGCGCTCGGTGCTGTGTTAGGAGCCCTTTTAGCTTCACAAGTAGTCGTTCAGCTTCCTTTGGTTGTGATCGAAATCTCCGTGGCACTGTTCATTTTATTTTTGGTTTGGGGGACAAAACCTCAGGCCGAGGAGGTTTCCTCCTCAGGACAAGTATTATCGGGGGCTTTTACCACCTTTATCAGTATGTTTGTGGGGGCTACCGGCCCTTTGGTGGCAGGTTTTGTACACCGTACTGGATATGAAAAATTGAGAATAACCGCAACTATGGCTGCCTGTATGACTTTTCAGCACAGCCTCAAAATATTAGTGTTTTCTAGTGTTGGTTTCGCCTTCTGGCAATGGTTGCCACTGACTTTGTCTATGATCTTAAGCGGAGCAGCGGGCACTTGGTTGGGGCTAAAGCTACTTAACCGTATTCCTGCTGAGCGCTTTCAGTTCATCTTCAAGCTGATTGTGACCTTGATGGCTTTAAAGCTGCTGTGGGATGGATTGTCGCAAGTTTTTTAGTTTAGATCTGAATTCAGTGTTCGGATGATAGCCTTGGTAGGCGGCGAGGCCTCCCTGTCACTGATTTGGCACAGCATTGGGGTTTTTGTCTGTTGTACCGAGCAAACGCTACTTTTGCGGCCCTTTAATTACAGGGGGATTACTCCAAAGGCTTCATCCCCCCTTTTTGTATCAATCTTCTTTGGAGCAATCGCGGGGTGTTATCCCCTTCTCCTGTGCGTATTTGTGGGATGAGGCTTCAATGATTGGACGCAGCAAAGCACGATCGGCCTGTACCCAGTCGCTGATCAGGTTCCATTGTTTACCGTCCCACTGCTGGAAGCGCACAGCCCCACCGCCTTCGTGATCCGCGCAAGAAAGTTGCAGCGGTTGCACCAAGCCTTTAGCGCCCAGCGCGGTTAAACGGACATCGTCTAGTTTTAGATGCTCAAAGCCCCAGCGCACCTGCTCCCCGGTGAGGGGTTGCTGCCCGAATTTTTCTTGGGCGATGCGTACCGCTTCCACGTTCAAAATACCGTTCACCACGCCGAGGTTATAATAAACCGTGCCAAAGCGTTTGGGATCGGCCAAATCCCCTTGGCCCTGGTCGATAACCTCTTTTTTGATTCCCTGCAATACCGGAAAATCAGTTCCTGAAGGATGGGTGGTAATGGAGATAAAGCCTTTCGCTGCCGCTCCCGCCGGTGCAGCATCTTCCTCAGAGTTGCTCCAAATATTGCCGATGATGCGATTGACCGGGAAACCTACCTTTTGCGCGGTTTTAAGGGCTACGGGATTCATGACTCCCCAGCCGCGCAGGATCACCCAATCGGGTTTTTCGCGCCGAATGTTTAGCCATTGGGACTGTTGCTCATTACCGGGGTGCGGCACTTCCAACAAGGTCAAGGTAAAACCATATTGTGCCGCGAGGGTTTTGAGCACTTCGTTGGTTTCTTTGCCATAGGGCGAACCGTGGTACAGGGTGACGATGTTTAGCCCCTTCAGTTTGCTTAATCCACCGGCCTGCTGACCGATGTAATTGATGATTGCGGAAACTTCGGAATAAGGGTTCAGTTGCAACGGAAAGGCATAGGGAAACACGCTGCCATCGGTGGAGTCAGTGCGGCCGTGGTTGATGGTAATCAGCGGTAATTTATCGGCGGTGGAGCGCTCCAAGGTCGCATAGGCGATGCCCACTGATAGGGGATTGGTGGCCGCTGCCGGTGCGCCCTTTAAGCCTCCTTTAAGGCGCTCATAGCACTCTACGCCCTTTTCTACCACGTATTCAGTTTCACATTCACTCCAAGTCAGCTTAACCCCATTGACGCCTCCCTTGGCATTAACGTACTTGAGGTAATCAATAAAACCGCCAAAAAAACCCGTGCCACCCGCCGCGTAAGGGCCAACTCGGTAGCTTTGGAGGGGAAAATATTGCTCGCCTTCGGCCTGTGCATTAAGGGTTGCGCTGCCTAAAGTCAGTGCCAGCACCAAACTGCTGGCAAAACTACGCTGGAACATCGGGATTGTCCTTAAAAATGAATGGGGATTGGGCCGGATCGGCATCCGGTAGTGCTTAGATCGTCAGTGGCGTAACGGCCAAATTCGTGCTTGAGCCCGCAGACGTTGCCAGAGGCGGGCTAGTCCCTCAGGCTCTTTGATAAGAAAAATGATGATCAGCGCGCCAAAGATGATTTTTTGCAGGTGCTCCAACTGCCCTGCATCAATCAAACCTTGTGGCAGCAGGCTGGCAAGGTTTGATAGCAACAAGGGGAAGAGCACCATAAAAGCGGCCCCCAGAAAGTTACCTAGGATGCTCCCCAGTCCGCCAATAATGATGATAAACAGGATTTGAAAGGAACGGTTCAGATCAAAACCCTGTGGCTCTACGGTGCCTAAGTAGGTGAAGGCCCACAGCGCTCCGGCAATCCCTAAGAAAAACCCGCTGATGGCAAAAGCCAGTAGTTTGGTTTTAAACAGTGGAATACCAATCACTGCGGCAGCGGTATCCATGTCGCGCACGGCCATCCAATGGCGGCCCAGCTCGCTGCGCACCAGGTTATGCGCTAACCCAAACAGAGCCACCACTACCGTCAGGGTCAACAGATAGCGCCCTGCTGGTGTATCAAAGCTGATGCCCAAAACCTCCAATTTAGGGGCACTGATTACCCCTGAGGCGCTGTCGTTGGAGAACCAACTGAACTTGGTCAAGGCCCAGGGCACAAAAAACTGCGCCGCAAGGGTCGAAACAATCAGATAAAAGCCTTTAATGCGTAAGCTCGGCAAGCCGAAAACCAAGGCGACCAGCGCTGCCACCAAGCCCCCAAGTACAAAACTCACCAAGAGCGGTAAGCCCGGTAGGCGCAGCTCAAAGTTATAGGTGGCAAAAGCACCAACGGCCATAAAAGCCGCCGAACCCAAGGATAATTGACCGGCATAGCCGGTGAGCAGATTCAAGCCCAATCCCGCCAATGACAGCACGAGAAAGGGAATCAAGATGGCACTGAACCAATAGTCATTACCCAACCAAGGTATCAGGATAAACGCGAAGACCAGCAAAAAAACCAAGCCAAGGCGGTCTTGCCGCAAACGAAATATCCGCCGATCCTCCGCATAATGGCTGCTGAACTGGCCTGCTTCTCGATACAACATCATGGCCTCCTTACACGCGCTCAATAGCGCGTTCGCCAAATAATCCCGCAGGTCGTACCAGCAAAAACAACAAAGCCAGTCCATAGGGGAACCAATTTTCGATGCCGCCGCCAACCAATGGCCCCAGATAAACCTCGGCAAGCTTTTCCGCAGCACCCACGATCAAGCCTCCCACAATGGCACCGCCGATGGAGGTAAAGCCTCCGATGATCAACACCGGCAACGCCTTAAGCACCACCAACGACAGGGAAAACTGCACGCCTAAACGCGCACCCCACAAAAGGCCCGCCACCAAACCAACAAAACCAGCCACAGCCCACACCACGGCCCAAATGCGCTGTAAACGAATGCCAAGGCTTAAGGCGGCTAAGGGATCGTCAGCTACGGCTCGGAGCGATAAACCCATACGAGTTTTGTTGAACAACACCGACAGCACCGCCACCAACACTGCGGCGGTGGCGGCGGCAAATAAATCGAACCGCGAGAGCAGCAAGCCGCCCACCTCTAAAGGCTCATCGCTAACGCCCAGATCTAGGCCGTGTACTTGAGTGCCCCACAGCATCTGAGCAAAGCCCTCAATCATGTAGGACAGGCCTAAGGTAGCCATAAAAAGGGTGATGGGTGAACGATTGACCAAGGGTCGTAGTACCGCCCGTTCAATCAGCAACGCCAGCAGTATCATGGCTGCCAATGTGACTAAGAAGGCTAGAAGAAAGGGAACACCGCGCTCCAGCAAGCTGACGAAGGTCAGTGCCGCAAACAACACCATGGCACCCTGAGCAAAATTAAATACACCGGAGGCTTTATAGATCAGCACAAAGCCGATGGCGATTAAGGAATACATAACGCCCGCCAACAGGCCGCCAATCAATACCTCGAAGAAAAAATCCATATTCGATTTCCCAGTAATTACCTATGCGCTGCCATCACATGCAGGTCATTGGCGGTTGATGAAGGTTGGGAGCCTTGTAATCTTTAATGCCGTGTACCCAGATAGGCGGCGATGACTTCAGGATTGCGGCGTACTTCATCCGGTGTGCCGTCCCCAATCTTGCGGCCATAATCAAGCACCACCACATGGTCGGACAGCCCCATCACCACGCCGATGTCGTGTTCAATCAGCACAAGGGTCGTGCCCCACTCACGATTGGTTTCGGCGATGAAGTGGCTCATCTCGCGTTTCTCTTCAGCATTCATGCCTGCCATCGGCTCATCCAGCAGCAATAAGCGCGGTTCTGCCGCCAGTGCCCGAGCCAGTTCGACGCGCTTTTGTAAACCATAGGGCAACCTTCCTACGATGCTGTTTCGCCAAGGTTGTAGGTGTAAAAACTCAATGACGCGCTCAGCAGCTTCACGTTGAGCATCTTCTTCAGCCCGCGCTTGGGGCAGACCTAAGGCTTGAGTCAGCCAGTGGCAGCGGCGTAGCAGGTTGCGGCCTGTGAGTACGTTATCCAACAGGCTCAGGCTTTTAAACAGCGCGATGTTTTGAAAGGTTCGGGCAATGCCCAGCTCAGCCGCTTGGTGAGGACGCAGGCGGCGATGCGTTGTGCCGTCAAAATCAATGGAGCCTTCCTGTGCGGAATACACGCCATTGATGACGTTCAACAACGAGCTTTTGCCCGCCCCATTGGGGCCGATCAGGGCACAGATTTCGCCATGAGCAACGCTAAACCCAATATCGGAAATGGCCTTGACCCCTTTAAAAGCCAAAGAAACGTGATTCAGCCGGAGTAAGGGCTGGGCGCTTGTATGCGGCATGAGGACATTCCTCGTCAGATAGGTTGCTGAGTCGTCACCATCCAATCGCTTGCTACTTCAGACGACTGTATTGGTGGGCTATGGCTATGCCAGTCGGAGGAGTCAGGCCAAGCACGCACAAAAACCCCTAAGTCCCCAAAAAAAGCTTCGATGTGTGAAGGTAAGGTATCCCCCAGCACCAAAGGGACGCGGGTACGGGAAAACCCCAAAACATCCCGTAAAGGCCGCCGCACGAGCCACTCCCCCAAGTATTGGCTCAAGTAACTACGAGGACGCGCCAACGCCCAATCCACAAACCGTCGTGAAAGGCTTCCTAAGGGCGGCAAACGAGCCTGAGTCTGTTCATACAGACGGCCATAGGTTTCCCGAGTCCCGGCCACAAGGGTTGGCCCCAGTTCGCGCCGATCCTGATCGCGGGTAGCCAAACGCTCGGGAACATTCAAACGAAATCCAGCCATCAACCAAGGCGCTAACAGATAACCTGCCTGGCCTGCTGCCGCCAAGGTGCGCGCCGCTAACGCCTCTTCCTGAGGGCTGAGCTGTTCCGCCGTCACCAGTTGCTGGCCCTGCTGTAACAAGGCGCGATGGCTGAGGGGCTGTTGTTGGATCTGTCCTTGTGTCGATTGGCGATAAAAGATAAAGGCCGGGTGTTCTGGGGTGGCTTGGGGCTCTAGTTGCACGAAAGGCCCATTTCGAAGTAGTGCACTGTAGTCCAGCTCATGGGCTTGAGCCTGTACACCGCGTGCTTCTGCATACAGCCTCAAGCGGAAAGGAGACTTGGAGCGGCGTAAGCGCTCCAGTTCCTCCAAGCCCTCAGCAAAGCTGAACTCAAGGGGTAAGGCGTGCAGCAATCCTTGCTGCGTGCTCGGTTCGTCCAGCGGATTGAGCAGCACTGCCACGCCACCTAACCAGTGCGCGGCTAACGCGGCCAACAGGGCTTCCGGTCGAGGCCGACTGAGGATGACCAGTTGGGAACGGGGGTTAAAACCATGCTCCCAAAGGACATGGGCCAACTGGCGCACCTCGCCTTCGAGCTGTGACCAGCTATGCGCTTGCCAAATACCCAAACGCTTGTGGCGCAGACCCAGTTCTTTGCCGCGCTGTCGGGCTTGCCACTGTAACCATTGTGGCAAAGTGGCCGGCGTGCGTTCTTCTTGCTCCGCGAAGCGAACCATAGCGTCGCTCCTTAGGCTGCGTTTTTCTCAGCGGCGCGTTGCGCTTCTAACGCACGAACCAGTGGTAAGACTTTTTCACCAAAGTAGGCCACCTCTTCTTGGAAATGCAGGAAGCCACTGAGAATTAAATCCACACCCACTGCTTTCAGCGCCAAGATGCGTTCGGCGATTTGTTGCGGCGTGCCGATCAAGTTGGTTTTAAAGCCATCGTTGTATTGGATGAGGTCTTCGAAAGTGGACTCCACCCACATGCCATTGCCTTCTGGGCTGGCGGAACCGGCTTGTTGTACCTCATGGCCGAAGGCTTTCACCGCTTCAGGATCGGCTTTTGCGATGATTTCTGCCAATACGGCCTTGGCTTCTTCTTCCGTGTCCCGGGCGATGATAAAGGCGTTGACCCCAATCTTAACTTGATGGTTGTTTGCAGCGGCTTTAGCACGCACATCATCCACTTGAGCCTTGATGCCTTCCAGCGTATTGCCATTGGTGAAATACCAGTCAGCCGCCCGTGAGGCCATATCCCGCGCCGCCCGTGAACTGCCGCCTTGGAAAATCTCCGGGCGTGGCTGTTGCAGCGGTTTGGGTTTCAGGCTGTAGTTATGGAAGCGGTAAAAGTCGCCCTGATAGCTGAAGTTATCTTGAGTCCAAATGCCCTTGAGTACGTCGATAAACTCTTCAGAACGGCGGTAACGCTCGTCGTGCTCCAACCAAGGCTCACCGATGGCGGTAAATTCACTGCGAAACCAACCGGAAACAATGTTCACCGCGATGCGGCCATTGGTTAAGTGGGAGATGGTGGAGATTTGCTTAGCCAGCACAGCGGGATGCCAAGGCCCCGGCAGAATAGCGGCAATCACCCGCAGTTTTTCAGTAGAGGCGAGGAGTGCGTGACTGATGGCTACCGATTCATGTTGGTATTCCGCGCCATAACCTGCGGTAAAACGAATCTGTGATAGGGCGTAGTCAAATCCGGCCTTTTCAGCGATTTTTGCCAATTCGCGGTTGTAGTCGATATCCCAGCGGGTGCGCTGCTCAATCTTACTGATAATAAGGCCGCCGCTTACATTGGGTACCCAGTAGGCGAACTTGATTGCATCCTGACTCATGGTATTGGCTCCAGCTATTTAGGGTGTATTGGGGAACTGATCGGGCCGCCTCTAAAAAAGCACCCGCTTAACCCTATATAGCAGCAGTCGTGCCAATAAAAACTACTTAATAATCAGTATGTTATATTTTTGCGGCGGGCTTTGCTGTGTTGCTCTTAACACAAGCTGCTGAACAACTGCTGCTGGACAGACATTCCCTTCATCCCTACCGCTCTGCTTCTTCATCAACATCTGTTGCTCAGGCCGCAGTTGGCCAGCAGTTTGTCCCGCTAACAACAGGGAATATCCACAGATACAGCGCCAAAACCCGCACCAATGCTGGATTAGCGCAGGAGGCATGGCTTGTGCAACAGCACAGGGAAATAGGCCAAACGGCCATTGGCTCAACTGAGGAGTTCTTTAATGACTGTCCAGCAACATCACCCCCTGTCCACCGGAGCGGACTACCAACAACTGGCAGCGCGTTTCCGACCTATTTTTGCGCGCATTGCTGACGGCGCGGTCGAGCGGGAGCGTCAACGCAGCTTGCCCTATGAGCCGATTAAATGGCTTAAAGAAGCAGGTTTTGGGGCAGTGCGCGTTCCAGTGGAATACGGTGGCGCGGGTGCTTCCTTAGTTCAGTTGGTACAGCTATTAATTGAGCTGGCCGAAGCCGATTCCAGCGTACCCCAAGCGTGGCGCGGCCATGTTGCCTTTGTTGAAGATCGCCTCAATGCCCATGCCACCAGCAATCAGGAAATATGGTTTCAGCGTTTTGTGGCTGGAGAACTAGTAGGCAATGCTTGGACTGAAATCGGGGCGGTCAAAATCGGAGAAGTAGGAACCCGAGTCAGCCGCCAAGGCAATCAGTGGGTGGTCAACGGCCACAAGTACTACAGTACCGGCAGCCTGTTTGCAGACTGGATTGATGTGTACGCCCAGCGCGACGACGATGGCCTCGACGTGATTGCGGCCGTCAGTACCCATCAAACCGGCGTACACCAAAGCGACGACTGGGACGGTTTTGGCCAACGCACCACCGCCAGCGGCAGCACGGTGTTTGATAACGCCGTAGTGAGTGAAGAAAACATCATCGACTTTTCCACACGCTTTAAGTATCAGACCGCCCTCTATCAGTTGGTGTTGATTGCCGTGCTCGCCGGTTCAGGGCGGGCGGCCTTGCGAGACTTTTCCCACGAGGTACGCCAGCGCACCCGGATTTTCAGCCACGGTAACGCGCCCCGCGTCAGTCAAGACCCCCAGATCCTGCAAGTGATTGGCAAGGTTTCGGCGCTGGTGTATGCCGCTGAAGCCACGGCTTTGCGGGCAGCAGCTCCGGCGCAACGGGCTTACGAAAGCCATTTCGAAGGTAATGCCCAAGCCGAACACGAGGCCAATGTAGCTGCCGAGCTGGAGTCGGCTCAGGCTCAGGTGGTGATTGCTGAATTGGTGCTACGGGCCGCCAATGATCTATTCAATGCACTGGGCGCTTCGGCTACCAGCGAAACGAAGCAACTGGATCGCCATTGGCGGAATGCGCGTACCGCTGCCTCACACAACCCGCTGATTTACAAAGAGCGCATCATCGGTGACTGGGAAGTCAATGGCACCGAGCCGCCCTATATCTGGCAGATCGGCAACGGCTCGACGGCGGCCTAACCTCCCTCTTTTTTTATCAACCTCATCTGCGTAAGGAAAACGGCATGAGCGAACTGTACACCCCAAATCGTCGGGAAGATCCCTATCTACAACCCCTACCTCAACAAGCGGCCCACCGTATTCAAGATGATGCCGAAGCGATTGAGATCGCCCGCATCTTGGCCAGAGACTTTGCTAAAGAGGCCGCCGAGCGCGACCAACAGCGGCGCTTACCCATCGCCGAGCTGAATGCCTTTTCCCAAAGCGGTCTATGGGGCATCACCGTACCTAAAGTCTACGGCGGCGCTGAAGTCAGCTACCGGACGTTAGGCGAGGTCATTAAGACCATTGCCGCCGCCGACCCTTCCTTAGCTCAGTTGCCACAAAACCACTTGGCCATTGTTGACCATATTCGTTTGGACGGCAGCGAAGCGCAAAAACACCGTCTGTTTGGATTGGTACTGGAGGGTGTTCGTTTTGGCAATGCCTTTTCTGAGCGTAAAAGCCGCACTGTCGCTGAATTTGAAACCCAGATTACCCCCGATGGCGAAGGTTTTTTCCGCATCAATGGGCAAAAGTTCTACTCCAGCGGTGCCTTGCTCGCGCATTGGGTGCCCACCGTAGCGGTGGACAGCGAAAAACGTCCCTTCTTAGCCTTTATCCGCCGCGATGCCGAAGGTTTGGAGGTGATCAACGATTGGTCAGGGTTTGGTCAGCGCACCACAGCCAGCGGCACCGTGTTGGTAAACAATGTGCGGGTTTCCGCTGATCAGGTATTGCCGGTACATCAAGCCTTCGAGCGTCCCACCGCGGCGGGCCCGATTTCTCAGTTTTTGCAGGCAGCGATTGATGCGGGCATCACACGGGCCGCCATCGCCGATACTCAAGAACAGGTGCGTCAGTTTGCGCGTCCTTGGTTGGATTCTGGCCAAGAACACGCTTGGCAAGACCCTTACAGCCTGCAACAAATCGGGGATTTACACATCCGCCAACGCGCGGCTGAAGCGGTGCTGGACTTGGCGGCTGATGCCATTCAAAGTGCGGTGGCCAATCCCAACGAGGATAGGGTGGCCGCCGCCTCCATTGCCGTGGCTGAAGCCAAGGTGCTGACCACAGAAGCGGCGATTCTTGCCACCAATAAGCTCTTCGAGCTGGCCGGTACGCGCTCGACGCTGGAAGAGTACAACCTAGACCGCCATTGGCGTAATGCACGTACTCACACGCTGCACGATCCGGTACGCTGGAAGTTCAACATCATCGGCAATTACTACCTCAACCACATCAAGCCAGCACGTCATCCGTGGGTTTGAGCGGTATTTGATGGGCGGCGCGTTTGCGCCGTCCTTGTTTAGTGCTTAGCTGACCTGACCACCAAGGTAAAAGTGCTGTAAATCTTCCCGAGCGGCCAAGTCTTGCGCTGCACCCTCACTGACAACATGGCCGTTTTCAAGGATGTAGGCATAGTGTGCGTGGCGCAAAGCAACGTTGATATTCTGCTCCGCCACCAGAAAGCTCATACCTTCCTTGTGATTGAGCTCTGCAACGATGTCGAAAATCTCCTCAACAATGATCGGAGCCAATCCCATTGACGGCTCATCCAGTAGCACTAGGGTAGGTTGAGTCATCAGCGCTCGACCAATGGCCAGCATCTGCTGTTCTCCCCCCGAAGTCAGTCCCGCTGCCGTCCTGCGTTTGACTTTAAGGCGTGGGAACCACGCATAGATGCGTTCCAGCTCTTGTTCTAGGGTTTGTCGGCTGGGGCGGCGTAAAAATCCACCGCTGCGCAGATTCTCCTCAACGGTCAAATGGGCAAACACATGGCGACCCTCCAGCACATGGACAATGCCCCGCCGTGCCAGCACATTGGGCGCAATACCGGCCGTATCTTCACCTAAAAACTGAATGTGACCGCGACTAATTTGTGCTCGATCAGCTTGGACTAAACCTGAAATGGCCTTTAGGGTGGTACTTTTACCAGCACCGTTTGCGCCCAGTAACGCCACGATGCCGCCTTGATCGACGTGCAACGAGACACCTGCCACGCCGAGAATTGCGCCATCGTAAATGACTTCAATGTCGTGAACAGCTAATAGACGGCTGGGAGCTGTTTGGGGTTGCGTATTCATGGGGGTTCCTTGGATCAAAAAACGGGGAGGAACCACAGTAAGCAAGGCTCCTCTCTGTTAAGGTGGATGATCTAGCGTTCGGCTTGGCAATGGCGCGGGGTGATGCCTTTTTCTTGGGCGTAAGCGGCGGACTTGGCCTCAATCAGGGGTTGCAGTGTTTCACGGTCGGCCTGTATCCAATCGCTGACTAACACCCATTTTTCTCCATCCCATTGTTGTACACGGGCCGCGCCACCGCCTTCGTGGTCGGCACAGGTCACTTGCAAGGGTTGCAGCAGGCCACTAAAGCCGATCTGTTTCAGGCGCTGCTCATCCACGTTGAGATGCTCAAAGGCCCAACGTCCCTCCTCACCATTCAAGGGCCGATGGCCGAAGTGAGCTTGGCCTGCCCGCAGGGCCTCCACCACAATGGCCGCGTTGACTAGGCCAATGTTGTAATAGACCTTGCCAAAATAGCTCAGGTCTTTAAGGTCGCTTTTGCCCTTATTCAGAATATGCTCGCGTAAGCGTTGGTGGATTTCAAAGCTATCCCCACCGGGAAAGGGAGCCAGCGCTTGATAGCCTTTAGCCGCAGGGCCAGCGGGAATGACATCCGCCTCAGAGCCCGCCCAGACATCGCCGATAATGCGATCCACCGGAAAACCAAAGCGGGCGGCAGTTTTAATGGCTACCGGAGTGGATACACCCCAAGTCCTGAGAAAGACCCAATCAGGTTGCAATTGGCGTACCTGCCGCCATTGCACCGATTGTTCGTTGCCGGGATGGGCCACCGGAATTTGAATGTTCTCAAAGCCGTATTTGTTTGCTAACAGCTCAATGGCGGCTTGGGTTTCCCGACCGTAGGAGGAATCATGATAAACCGTGACTATCTTCTTACCCTTGAGTTTGTCAAAGCCCCCTTCACGCTGGGCAATGTAGTTAATGCCTACGGAAGCTTGGCCGTAATAGGTCAAAAGCAGCGGAAAGGCATAGGGGAACACACGGCCATCGCTGGATTCGGTGCGGCCACCGGCGGGGTCAATCAAGGGGATTTTGTCGGCGGCTCCTTTCTCCATCAAAGCATAGGAAGCAGGAGTGCTGTGGGTGAGAAAGAAGGCAACCGGCGCACCGTCTTTGCCGTTTTTATAGCGCTCGTAGCACTCGACGATGCGGTCGGTGCTCCATTCGGTCTCGCATTCTTGCCACGCGATTTTGACTCCATTGATGCCGCCTTCTACCTCGTTGATGTAGCGCAAGTAATCCAGCGTACCGGCCCACCAGGGAATGCCGCTGGAGGCATAGGGGCCAACCCGATAGGTAGCCAGTGGAACAAACTGCTCATTGGGAGCCGCTTGGACTAGGCTGATCAGCGGGGTTTGCAAGCTAAGGCTTAGGGCAACACCGACAAAAACGCGGCGTACAGAGTTGTGCATGATGGGTTACTTCCAGAGGTTTACAGTAGTTGTTGGGTTACTCCTGTCCCGTGGTCGGGTTGAGGGAAAGTGAGGTGTTTCAATCTTCGCTGGCACAGGAACGCGGAGTGATGCCTTTTTCTTTGGCATAAGCGTTGGATTTGGCTTCGATTAATGGCCGCAGCGTTTCGCGGTCGGCTTGCACCCAGTCGGTGATCAGCGTCCAGCGGCTGCCATCCCACTGCTGTACCTTGGCCGCGCCACCGCCTTCATGGTCGGAGCAAGATAGCTTGAGAGGCTGCATCAGACCGTAGAACCCTATGGCTTTGAGACGGGCCTCGTCGATGTTCAGGTGTTCTAAGCCCCAGCGCCCTTCCTCGCCATTCAGCGGACGATGGCCAAATTTCTGTTGGCCCGCCCGAATGGCCTCAACCGCAATGGCCGCATTCACAAGGCCGGAGTTGTAATAAACGCTGCCAAAGCTTTTCGGGTCTTTGAGGTCACTTTTGCCTTGGTCTAGGATGTGCTGCTTAATCCTTTTGTGGATCTCAAACTCAGAGCCACCGGGATAGGGTGTGAGTGCTAAATACCCTTTACCCGCCTCGCCGGTCGGTAATACGTCCTCATCCGAACTGGCCCAAATATCGCCAATAATGCGCTCCACTGGGAACCCAAAGCGCGCCGCAGTTTTAATGGCTACGGGGGTAGAAACGCCCCAAGTGCGCAGAAAAACCCAATCCGGCTTGAGTTGGCGTACTTGTCGCCACTGGGCTGACTGCTCATTGCCCGGATCGGCCACCGGAATTTGAATATTCTCAAAGCCGTACTTTTCCGCTAACAAGGCCAGCGGGCTTTGGGTTTCTCGCCCGTAGGCAGAATCGTGGTAAACCGTGGCAATCTTCTTACCTTTAAGCCGATCCAGCCCACCTTCACGCTGGGCAATGTAGTTAATGACGGCGGAGGCTTCGCTGTAGAAGGTCAGCATTACTGGGAAATTGTAGGGAAAGACGCTACCGTCAGTAGCCTCTGTGCGGCCATAGCCGAGGGTAATCAGCGGAATTTTGTCGGCGGCGGCTTTATCCGCTAACGCATAGGCCGCTGGGGCTCCGTTGGGTTGATAAACCGCCACCGGCGCACCATTGAGACCATTTTTAAAGCGCTCGTAACATTCGATGCCTTTTTCAGCCGTCCATTCGGTTTCGCATTCCTGCCACACCAGCTTGACACCGTTGATGCCGCCTTCGACCTCATTGATATAGCGCAGATAGTCAATCATGCCCGCCCACACCGGAATACCGCTGGAGGCGTAAGCCCCAACTCGATAGTTGGCGAGGGGAAAAAACTGTTCGTTGGTGGCGGCTAAGGCCGTATTCGACACAGCGTTAGCGGTACTGAGGACGAGCAGTACCGTAGCCAGTTTATGCTTGAGAGGTAAATGCATGGATGTTTCCAAAATCAGGGCGTTTTAGGGGAAAAACTCAGCCGCTCGCGGTAAGGCTGGCGGCTGAAACTTAGAATCTCAGCGGCCAAGCTTTCAGTCGTTCACCCAGATTGGCCAGTAAACGAATTAAGCCTTCAGGCTCCTTGACCAAAAACCAAATAATCAGCATGCCAAAGATGATTTTTTGCAGGTTTTGCAGTTGGCCCGCATCCACCATGCCGCTCAAAAGCCCTTGTCCGATCTGGTTAAGCAACAGCGGCAGCAGACTGATAAAAGCTGCGCCGATAAAGTTGCCCGCAATGCTGCCCATGCCACCGATGATGATGATGAACAAAATCTGAAAGGAACGATTGATGTCAAAGCTGCTGGCGCTGGCCGTACCTAAGTACGCAAAGGCCCAAAGTGCTCCGGCTACGCCTAAATAAAACGAGCTGACAGCAAAGGCTAAGCGTTTATGGCGATCCACTGAGATACCAATCACAGCGGCGGCGGTGTCCATATCACGAATGGCCATCCAATTCCGGCCAATTTGGCTGCGCACGAGGTTGACGGCGATCCATGTCAAGAGCACAACACTGGTGAGTACCAACAGATAGCGCCCTAAAGGGCTGTGCAGGTCGTAGCCAAACAGTTCCAAACGCGGCGCACTAATGGTTCCAGAGGAAGCGTAGTTGTAAAACCACGGAAACTTAGTGAAGACCCATTCGAGGAAGAACTGCGCCGCAAGGGTGGTCACCATCAGGTAAAACCCTTTGATGCGGTTACTGGGAATGCCAAACACAAAACCAACACCTGCGGCAATGATCCCACCACCGACTAAAGCCAAAGGCAGAGGCAATCCGGGTACGCGCAATAACAGGCTATAGGTAGCAAAGGCTCCAACCGCCATAAAACCCGCTGCGCCTACAGAAGTTTGTCCGGTGTAGCCGGTTAGAAGATTAAGACCAAGTCCGGCCAAGGACAGTATTAAAAACGGGATCAAAATAGCGTTGAGCCAATAATCATCACCGAGCACAGGGATTAAGACAAAAGCCACCAGCAGCAGGGTGAGTAGCGGCCAAGGCCAAGCGCGTCGAGTCAACTCAAGGGGGGCAGCGTCGTAACTGGCAGGCAGGCTATGGGAATGCTGATTCATAAGGTTATACCCGTTCGATAGCCGGTTCGCCAAACAACCCCGCCGGACGAATGTAGAGAAAAACGATGGCGAGGACATAGGCAAACCAAGGCGTAATACCGCCCCCGATATAAGGCCCGATGTACACCTCCGCGAGATTTTCAGCCGCGCCCACAATCAGGCCACCGACAATAGCGCCGCCAATGGAAGTGAAGCCGCCGATGATTAAAACGGGTAAGGCTTTGAGTACCACCAGTGACAGGGAAAACTGCACGCCTTGGCGCGCACCCCATAACAGGCCCGCCACTAACCCCAAAATTCCCGCCACCGCCCAGACGATTTGCCAAATACGGTTAAGGTTGATGCCGATGGAGAGGGCCGCACGGGTATCATCCGCCACCGCCCGCAGTGACACCCCAATGCGGGTACGGTTAAACAGCAAGGCCAGTACCGTCACTACAAGGGCAGCCGTGGCGGCAGCCACCAGATCAAATTGGCTGACCATCACATCGCCCCAAAATAAGGGCACATCCTCAATCCCTAAGTCGAGGGCACGTACTTGAGCGCCCATCAGTCCCTGCGCTAGCCCCTCGATGACAAAGGACAGCCCCAGAGTGGCCATAAACAGCGTGATTTGTGAGCGATTCACCAAGGGACGCAACACTGTGCGCTCAATCAGGATGGCCCCTAAAGCCATCACAACCACTGTGAGTATGAGGGCTAGCGCAAAGGGCAGCCCCTGCTCCTGCAAGCTGACAAAGGTTAGGGCGGCAAACAGCAGCATGGCCCCTTGGGCAAAATTAAACACCCCGCTGGCTTTGTAGATCAGCACAAACCCAAGGGCGACCAAGGAGTACATGGTTCCGGCCAGCAATCCGCCGATCAGCGTTTCCAGAAAAAAAGTCATGGTGCGCCCTCAATGTACAGTGCCGAGGTAAGCGGAAATCACCTCAGGATTGGATTGCACCTCAGTCGGGGTGCCATCTCCGACCTTACGCCCGTAATCAAGTACCACCACATGGTTGGAGAGGCCCATCACCACCTTAATGTCGTGCTCAATCAGCACCACTGTGGTTCCTAAATCGCGGTTGATGTCGAGAATGAAGCGGCTCATCTCGTGCTTTTCCTCGGCGTTCATCCCTGCCATGGGTTCGTCCAGCAACAGCAAACGAGGTTCAGCGATCAAGGCCCGCCCCAGTTCGACTCGTTTTTGCTGACCGTAAGCGAGTTTGCCTACCGCAACACTGCGCCAAGGTTGCAGTTCAAGAAACTCTAGGATGTTCTCCGCTCGCTCACGAAACTGCCGTGCCTCGTGGCGGGCACGGGGCAGACCTAGGGCTTGGGCAAAAAAACCGCTCTGTGTATGCCGCGACAGCCCTGTGAGTAGGTTGTCCAGCACGGTCATTTTTTTGAACAAAGCATTGTTTTGGAAGGTGCGCCCAATGCCACGCCGTGCGGCTTCTAGGGGATGAATGCCGCGGAAGTGTTCACGCTCAAAAACCACTTCCCCCGAGTCTGGTCGATACACGCCGTTGAGAATATTCAGCAGTGAACTTTTGCCGGCTCCATTGGGGCCAATCAGCGCACAAATCTCACCCCGTCGAACTGAAAAGGACAGGTCATTGATGGCTTTGACACCTTTAAAAGACAGGGAAATAGCCTGAACTTGCAGTATGGGTTCTGCCATTTGTGGAGTCATGCGGCTTGCTCCTGTACCATCCAACGAACCGGCGCTAATGAGGTTGGTTGATCACTGGGGAGAATAAACTTAAGGCGTTGCAGCCCGAGCAAACGGAACAAGCGGGTCGCAATCCAGCGGGCGGGCCTAATGTGGGCATTCTCCAAGGCCCAGTCACTCAAACGGCGAGACCAACTTCCCTTAGGGGCTAAGCGCTGTTCTATTTCGGCACTGAGCACGCGCTGCCGCTGTTCTGAAATCACTACCCCCACCGGCCTGATATCGCAGCGATCACGGGAAGCGGATTCAGTATTCTCAGGGAAGGCGAACCCTATACCCTCGTGCAATCCTTGGTGCAGCACTAAAGCCAAGCCTTCGGGCCACTCGGTTCCCTCTTCTGCCCAAAGGAGGTGTTGGTGCTGAACGACTGACCAAGGCAATGCCTTGGCTTGAGCAGCAACAGCATCCTGTGTGGTGAGGGGCAGTATTTGGCAGCGGCCTTGCTGACGGGCCACTGACTGGACAGAAAATATAGGCAGCTCATAAGGCAAATCATGGGCGGCCTCTAACCACTGAGAAATCCCTTCACGGCTTTGAACAAACCCGTGGCTGGGTTGTACATGCAGCAGCTCTTGGTGCAGCGCTTGGCCTTGAATATGTCGAGAAATGCAAACGACATCGCCCCCGGCAGAACGGGCCGCGAGGGCCAGTAAAATCAGGGTCGGCTCTAAGGCTCCACTGAATGCAAGGCGTGATCCGAAACCAAAACCTTGGCGCTGCAATAGGATTTCCAGACGCTTAACTTCCCGCTGCACATCGACCCAAGACCAGGCTTTCCAGCGATCACGCCGTTTATGACACAGGGCGATTTGCGCGGGTTTTTCGGTGGCCCATCGCTCTAAAAGTTTCAACGTATCCTCAAGCTGAATCTTTGCCTTAGGCAAAGGCCGCTCAGACAGGCTCATAGCAGTTCTCCCGACGGGCTAAAGCCCGTTCTAACTCAAGTGTGCTCCATGCCATAAGGCATCTCTAAGTGGGAGGTGTGCAGACCTTGTGCCAAACACTAACTAATTGATTAATATCTATTTTTAGTAGATAAAACCCGATGCAGTTGGTGCCTGCCACACAGCCTGTTGATCCTGTGTTGCCAGATCAACATTGACGAGCGACGCACAAGCGTCGCCTCGTATGGAAACGGGATTAGAAGTAGGCGTTGCGGGGTAATTCACGCCCATTGACCTCATAATCACCAATAGCTCGTGCCTTATAAAGCGATGGGTTATGTGAGGCTAGGGTACGCACATTGCGCCAATGCCGATCCAAGTGTGCGGATTGACGGGTAGCCGAGGAACCGCCCACTTCAAACAGCAAACTGGTGGCGTGCAAAGCCAAAGCATCCAAACTGACTTTGGCCTGAGCCGCCCGCAATGAAGACTCATGGCCCAGTTGCGGATTCACTTCTCCATCAACGCGAGAAATAAAGGCCTGATCCAGTGTATCGGCGGCGGCGAGTACAATGGCCTCCGCCGCAAAGGCGCTGCTGGAAAGCTCACCCACGACCTGTAGCAGTTGCGGATCTTGTGACGGCTGACTGGCCGCTGCATGACTGAACGTCCTTGAGCGGCTGTGCAATAAGGCCACCGCATCAGTGACTACGCTGCGTAAAATACCCGCAATGACCCCATACAGAAAGAGCTGTGCTAGGGCGTTAAATTGGTTCGCGGTATCGCGCCGAATCACCTCCTCCGCTTCAACCCGCACGTTGTCGAAAAGGGTTGTACCGCTGCCCGTGTACTTTTGCCCGATCCCATCCCAGTCATCCAAGATGCGAATGCCGATTCGGTCCGTCGGAATAACAACCCCGACCGGAGTGCCATCCTCCAGCGCCGCCGTTACATACACCCAGTCGGCATACAGTGTTCCAGTACTGAAGTACTTGCTGCCGTTCAAACGGAAACCCGCCCCATCCACTGATAAGCGGGTCTCAAACTCATAGTGGCCTACGGGCTTAGAAGACAATTCGGTATAGGCATTACCAAAGAGTTGCCCAGCCGCCACTCGTTGCAGTCGTTCATTGCGCAGCGCACTGGCCGGGGCACTTAAAAACTCGTCGGTCAGCAGGTAATGAGCGCGCAGGATGTGCGCTACATCAGGATCAGCTTCGGCCAAACGAATCAGCACTTGGAACAGTTCGCGCAAACTCAGGCCACTTCCACCCTGTTCTTTGGGTAAGCGCAAGGCTCCCAGCCGTGCTTGGCGGATCAGCTTGATGCTGTGCCAAGGATGCCCCTCTTGGCCCGTTGCACGACGCTCTGCCGCATTCTGAGCAATCGCTATGAACAGCCGTTCTAATTCAGGGGAGTCGAGGGATAAAGGCCCATCAAAGGCTAATTCGTCGATGGGCTCCGTTTCAAGCGAGGTCAAAAGCCTTCGGCTCGTCATATACTCACCCTCCGCCATCAAGCACTGATCAATTCAGGTTGCTGAGTCCGTAATGCCGCCAAGTCACGGTAGCGGGCGGCGGGATGATTGCTAGGTAAGCGAGGGCCAGCGCCAAATAGCTTGTCGCGGAAGGTGCCTTGGGCATAGTCGGTTTTGAAAACGCCGCGCTTTTGTAACTCAGGTACCAGTAGCTCAACTACATCAACAAAGGTTTCGTGTGTCAGTGCATAGGTGAGGTTAAAACCGTCCACATCAGTCTCTTCAACCCATTCTTGCAACTGATCGGCCACCGTTTGCGGGCTACCGACGAATAGAGGGCCAAAACCACCAATGCCCACCCAATCAGCTAATTCTTTAACCGTCCATTGCTTGTTGGGGTCGGCGCTGGAAAAGGCCTCAACCGCCGATTGAATCGCATTGGTGTGTATGTGTTTAAGCACCTGATCGGGTTGATACTGGCCAAAATCTAAACCCGTCCAGCCTGAAATCAGGGCCAAAGCACCTTCATAGCTGATGTATTGTTTGTAATCACGCCATTTGGCTTGGGCCTCGGCATCGGTTGCGCCAAGGATTACCGTCTGCATGTTCAAAATACGGATTTGATAGGGATCGCGGCCCGCTTCAACAGCACGACGGCGAATATCTGCCACAGTATTTTTGAGGATGGTTTTTGAAGGCGCGGCCACGAATACGCACTCTGCATGTTCGGCAGAGAAGCGTCGCCCCCGGTTAGAGGCTCCGGCTTGGAAGAGTACAGGCGTGCGCTGGGGAGAGGGTTCGCACAGGTGAATACCCGGTACTTGGAAATGTTTTCCGTAGTGGTGAATTTCATGCACCTTACTAGGGTCTGTGAATAAGCGCCGCTTGGGATCGCGGATGACGGCATCCTCCTCCCAACTGCCTTCTAGGAGCTTGTAGATTACTTCGAGGTATTCATCGGCATGGTCGTAGCGGGCATCGTGATCAATCAACGCCTCTTGACCAAGATTGCGTACCCCACTGTCTAGGTATGAAGTCACCACATTCCAACCAATTCGACCCTTGGTCAGATGATCCAAGGTGGATAAACGGCGGGCAAAGGGATAGGGGTGCTCAAATGCCAGTGAAGCCGTCAACCCAAACCCCAGATGCTCAGTGACCTGAGCCATAGGGGTTATCAAGGCCAGTGGATCATTAACCGGTACTTGAGTGGATTGGCGCAACGCTGCTTCAACATTGCCATTTAGCACATCATAGGTGCCAATCACATCAGCGATGAAGATGCCATCAATCTTGCCGCGCTCTAGTAACTTGGCAAGGTCAGTCCAATATTCTAGGTCCTTGTACTGCCAAGCGCGGTCACGCGGATGTGCCCATAGGCCGGGGGATTGATGGCCAACGCAGTTCATTTCGAAAGCATTAAGAACGATTTTGCGGGACATTGGATTCTCCTAGAAGGTAGATCAGATCACACCACTGGAAGATTGGGTGTGTACTCTCAGTACCTTTTTCAGAAATCGTGCCACGATAAAAATCTTTATTAATCAGTAAATTAAAATATATCGACCCATTTTAACTATTGCTGGAGCATGCAGTTTGCTGATTGGCTGTCGAGCCACACACAGTTTTAAGTGTTTACACAGCAGCATCTGTTTTTAACAGTCAAAGCAGACTGAGTGGATATTCAACAATCAAACGCAGCTCGTCGATATCGGCTTCAGCGGTATGATCGCCGTTTACTCGGTGCGTTGCTTGCAATATCCGGAAGGTTAGATCTTTAGCTGATCCGCTTTGCACCACATAACTGATCCAAACGTCGCGCTCCCAGTGGCGGCCATTACGGATATTTTGGTAGGCCGCATAACCTGAACCAACATCTCGGCCATCAATGTCCGTACCCCGCAAATAGCGCGTAATTAATTTTAAACCCGGTACGCCAAGCGCCGCGAAATCGTAGTCATAGCGCAGCATCCACGTGCGCTCGTTAGGGTTATTAAAATCGGAAATTTGCGACCCTGTATTTAGGAAGAAATCCCAAGTGTTCCACAGATAATCAAAGGGGGAGTCATCATCAATTCGAGTGTGCGTCAGTGTTAGGGCATGGGCACCAGAGGTTAGTCCAACATGGGCGCTCCAAGAGTCGTTGTTGATATCGCCCAGTAAGGACTTGCCTGTATCACGCGTACCAATGTACTTGAAGCCTGTATTAAAACTTAAATGATCGTTTAAGGGCTGTATCCAGTCGGCATAAAAAGCGGTTTGATTCCATACGTTATCAAGCCGACCGTGGTGCAGTCGGAAGAAAAATCGATCATCGTACTTATAATCAGCACCGCCATAGATGAAATCCTCAGCGTCCTTGAAACGTCCACCGTAGGCAGTACCTAAATCCCCGTTGTGGGCAGTAGCTGAACGGTCACTACCGGATTCCACCTTACCCCCTTCAAGAGTAAGCCCCTTAATTGAGGTATTTTTGACGAAGGCTCCACGAAAACTCTGGGGTAGTAAGCGCGTATCGCTGGCATTAATGACAGGGCTGGCCGGTCGATAGTCACCGTAACGCAACTCTGTATGCTCGAATAAACGAATTTTTAAAGCCGCATCGACCTTCCCGAAGTCATCTTTAGGTTTTCCGTTGAAGTGGTAGCCACGCCTTGGAATAAGACCATTCCCCGCATTGCTATCACCTACTTGGCCGTTGCCACCGTCTAACTTCCAACCCAATAAAGCCTTTATATCTAAACCCAACCCTATGGGGCCAGGAGTGAATCCAGACTCAAAACTGGCTGTGACTCCATTAGCCCATTCAGCGCGGGTGTGCTTGCGTTCAGCGGTTTGCGGGTTGCGGAAACTGCTGTCGTTACGAAAGTCTTGGCGCATATAGAAATTTCGATTGAGTACCTTGAATGAAGAATCCTCGAAAAATCCATCAGCGATGGCCAGTGGTGGGAAAGTTAAGACAATGCAGAGTGACAGATGACGAGCAGGGACAGGCATGGATGGGCTTCCTAGTGCTGGGTAATGTTTTCCTCCGTAGAGGCGCTCCAGCCTGTAGCTCAATATTCATGCCACAAAATAAATGCTTTATATTCAAACAGTTATATTTTTACTTTAGATTTTTTCCAATATTGCTAGCAGCAAGATGCCTATTTGCTGTTGTCCCTTAAGCAGCAGTTTTAAGAATAATTAATGGATAAAGTTTTGAGGTGCCGAACTTTTGCCCGGCATCTCCTCTCAGCACTGCTAAATAGAAAACCACTTGTATTTCTTTAATAGATCCAAGTGTTGCGTTGTCAACATCAAGAGAAATAACTGTTGCTATATAAACAGATGTAAATACCTCATCAAAAAATAAAAACAATATATCGACAAGCATTTAAGCAAATAACAAAAAAGTATTTAATTTAATGTTTTTATGTCGTTTAGATTAGATAAACCTAATCTAAACGAGCCATAACCAGTAATGAGCTGTTCAATCAACACGAGCCAACTGTTTATTAAGAAACACCTCATCAAGTGTTTATCTAGCAACAGTCTTTCAGCAGCACAGCATCAAGTGCAACAGAAAAGAATGGATGGCTAAAACTGTATCATTTTGATTTTTAATAAGTTTTTGTGTGGCATAAGGATTGCCCTCATTGAGACCAATGAGACCATAGCTAGAGGAACAGTGTGTGACTGCCATTCAACAACCCAAAATACTCTCGGCCCAACAGATCGCTCGAAAATTAGCCGCAGAATTTGCTGAAACCGCCGCTGAGCGCGATTTATTAGGCGGAACCCCTAAAGCTCAGCGTAATGCTTTACGCCAGAGTGGTTTGCTGGCCATGAGTATTCCCAAAGAATACGGCGGGTTAGGTGCTAGTTGGTATGAAACCCTAGAGGTCGTGCGTGAGTTTGCCCGCGTCGATAGTTCCATTGCCCATGTGTATGGTTTCCAACATTTGATGTTGGCGACGGTACGCCTGTTTTCACGCCCTGATCAATGGCAGCCTTGGTTTGAGCAAACGGCTCGCAATCAATGGTTTTGGGGAAATGCCCTAAATCCTTTAGATACCCGCACGATTGCAAAAAAGTTTGCGGGTTGGCGTGAGTTTTCGGGCCGCAAAAGTTTTTGTTCGGGATCAGCGGATTCCGAAATGCTGATTGCCTCTGCCATTGACGAGCACAATGGAAACAAGCTGTTGATTGCCGCTTTGCCGAGTGGACGCACAGGCATCACGCTACACGATGACTGGGACAGCATAGGACAGCGCCAGACGGACAGCGGTAACGTCACCTTTGAGCGAGTGCGGGTGGAAGAAAACGAATTATTGCTTGATCCAGGCCCATTGAGCACTCCTTTTGCCTGTCTGCGTCCGCTAATCGCTCAACTTACCTTCGTCAACTTATTTTTAGGTATTGCTGAAGGAGCTTTTTTTGAGGCCCGTAGCTACACCCTGAAAGAAGCTCGGCCTTGGTTTAAGTCTAAGGTGGCACACATCAGTGAAGAGCCGTACACACTACGCCACTTTGGCGAATTTTGGGTGGGCTTGGAAAGCGTGCGCTTACTGACAGAGCGAGCCAATACGCTGCTTGACGATGCTTGGAGTAAAAAAGACTCCTTAAGTGCGGACGAGCGTGGACATCTGGCCGTTGCGATTGCCACAGCTAAAGTTGCCTCCACCCGCGTGGGGCTGGATTTGACCGCCAGATTATTTGAAGTCACTGGCGCTCGGGCTACCCATGCTTCCTTAGGTTTAGATCGTTTCTGGCGAAACTTGCGTACTCAAACTTTGCACGATCCAGTGGACTATAAGCTCCATGAGCTGGGTGATTGGGCATTGAACGAAGCGCTTCCCACTCCAACCTTTTATTCATAGCTGCCAAATTATGCAACTAATTACTTTGCCTCATTCTCCGACATTAGCGACCTCTGTACGAGCAACGGCACAAGTTTTTGCCGATCCTAAATCACAGGCATTGCTTAGGCATCTACAGCAGATTGCCCCGAGTGATGCCAGTGTTCTTATTGTTGGCGAGACGGGTACAGGCAAGGAGTTAGTTGCACGCCATGTGCATAACCTCAGTAATCGCCGTAATGGGCCTTTTATTGCAGTGAACTGTGGTGCTTTCTCGGAATCCTTGGTAGAGGCAGAGTTATTCGGCCACGAAAAAGGGGCTTTCACCGGGGCACTTCACGCTAAAGCGGGTTGGTTTGAAGAGGCTAATGGTGGAACTTTATTTCTGGACGAAATTGGCGACTTACCCTTAGCCATCCAAGTTAAGCTGCTGCGCGTATTACAGGAGCGTGAAGTGGTACGTCTTGGGTCGCGTAAAAGTATTCCCATTGATGTAAGGGTATTGGCTGCAACCAACGTGCAACTGGAAAAAGCGATTAATGCTGGTAACTTCCGTGAGGATCTTTACTACCGTCTCACGGTAGTGAGTCTTGGGTTAAGTCCGCTACGAGAGCGTCCGGGCGATATATTGCCGCTAATCCGGTACTTCATTGGTGAGTACAGCCGACGCTTAGGATACAGTGAAATTAAACTCAGTAAGGAGGCTGAAGATAAACTAATGACTTATTCTTGGCCAGGCAATATTCGTGAATTAGAAAATGTCATTCATCACACCTTGCTGATTTGTCGAAATAACTTAATTCATGCTGCCGATTTGCATTTATCCAATTTGCGCATTGATCGCCAGGAGGAAGCAAGTTCAAACCTCAACGAATCTGCTGAGCTATTGTTAGAACGGGCCTTTAACAAACTCTTTGAAGAAGATGGCGGAGATTTACACGCAAAAGTTGAGGCCGCATTATTGCGTACTGCCTATAGATTTTGTCATTGCAATCAGGTTCATACAGCTAATCTACTTGGGCTCAGTCGCAACGTAACTCGCGCACAACTGATTCGCATCGGTGAGCTTATTGTCAATAAACGCCGCTTATTACCCTCTAAAAATCGTCGCGCTACGGATTTAAAATTAGCAGATAGTATATCTACTCAACTGCCCAGTATTAATCTGCCAAACCGACAGATATTTTCATGAGCTAACTAAGCAGGAGTGTAATGACTCAGTGGAATCTGCATAGATTAAAAGGCTAAAGATTTAGTTTAAAATCTATGCAGGTTCTTAGTGGGACATCACAGGTATCATGCCAACTCCTCATGGAGATCGCAGCCCAAATAAGCGATTAAGTATTAAAATCAAGCCAACTCCAGCATATAACATCCAGCTACCAAAGTCTGAACGTAAGATTAGCAATAAATGCAGTAGGGCCAGCACTAAGCCAAGGTACAGCAACCTATGTAAAAGCTTCCAGTTTTTGCCTAACTTGCGGCGGCTAAATGCGTTTGAAGTCAGGCTCAAGAGTAACAATATCAACCAAGCACCAAAGCCAAGTAGTATATAGGGCCGCTCCCATAGCTCATGGTTTAGGCGACTAAAATCAAAGTTCAGTAGAAAAGCTAAATAGCTCATCAGGTGCAAAGAGGCATAGCAGAAACACCAGAGTCCCAGTTGCCGCCGAATGAGGCTCCAGCCACTCCATAGGGTAATACGCTGCAAGGGTGTCAAGCTTAGGGTGAGTAACATTAGGATCAATGCGCCCTCACCCAAATGTTCTAACAATACTTTACCGGGATCTGGTCCCAATAATCCCTGCTGTGCCTGATAGAACCAAAACAACAGTGGCAGCAAAGCAAGCATAAATACGCCGCAACGCCAAAGGGGCTGAGCCATTTAGTAATCCTTCTTTAAGTCCATACCCTTGTAAAGCGAGGCCACTTCGTCGGCGTAACCGTTGAACACTAGTGTGGGTCGCACATTAGAACTAAAAACTCCATTAGGCAGTCGTCGCTCCTGAGCTTGGCTCCAGCGTGGATGACTGACATCTGGGTTAACGTTAGCGTAAAAGCCATATTCCTGTGGAGCCATACTTTGCCAAGTAGTACGGGGCTGTGTACTCAGTAGGCTGATACGGACGATGGATTTAATGCTCTTAAAGCCATATTTCCAAGGTACAACCAAACGCAAAGGCGCGCCATTTTGATTAGGCAATACACGCCCGTACATACCCACTGCAAGCAAGGTGAGCGGATGCATGGCCTCATCCAGCCGTAAACCTTCTACGTAAGGCCAGTTGATTAGAGCGAAGCGGGAACGGATGCCAGGCATATGTTCGGGATCATTGAGTGTCTCAAAACCCACATAATGCGCACTACTGGTGGGCTCAACACGCTTGAGCAACTCTGCCAATGGGAAGCCAAGCCAAGGAATGACCATCGACCAAGCTTCAACGCAGCGCATACGATAAATACGTTCTTGCAAGGTAAAAGGGGAAAATAAATCCTCCAATGCGTAGCGACCGGGTTTAGCTACCTCACCATCAATGATCAGGCTCCAAGGCTCCGTGGGTAGCTGGTGAGCATGGGTTGCAGGATCACGCTTTTCTGGCCCAAATTCGTAGAAGTTGTTGTATTGGCTGGCATCGCGGAAAGGGGTGATGGCCTCACCAGAAACCTCAGTGGTACGCCACTGGGTTTTTGCCAGTTTAGGAGCTAGCCAAGCAGGAACAGGAGCTGGTGTTACCCCCTCATAGCGCGAGGCTGTTTCCGTCGCTAAGCTAGGAAAAGCCGCTCCTGCTAATAACAAACCCGTACCCGCCATAAAATGTCGCCGAGACAGGTAAGCAGTTTCCGTAGTGATCTCAGAAGAGCGGCACGCAGAACGCGGAGTAATATGAATTAGCATGGAATCTCCCCATCAGATTTGGTGTAACCTCTGTTTGGTTATAGTCGATGAAGGTAGAGATTTTTTAAACAGGGGGTTGAGTATAACGGTAATCCTCCCGCTTTTAGCGGTCACCAAAAATGGAATTACGTGGTTAAAGCCCATTTTTGCATAGGGGTGATACCACCGAGCGCCATATTGGGCCGTTCATGGTGGTACGTCCAGAGCCAAGGTGTAGCCGAATCCTGCACCTCTTCAATCGACTCGAAAAAGGTATCGCATACGCCTATTGGACTCGTAGCAGGTATTACTTAAAAGCCGTATTAGAGGGTGAATAAATACCGCTACTCCTTTGAGCTGAGCCCATAACCGATGAGGATAGGGCGTTCTCCCGAAAATCACTGTGGCCAAGGCCAGAGCTGCGATACCTTCAAAAGTAGAAGAACCTAACCCTGATTTTATTTTTTTGATTTATAGGTTTTTTAAATGGATATTTAAATACTTTAACCTTACACCAAAAAAATCGTGACGAAGCTTTAAAGCTGAACGGACGTTAAACACACAACAGATCCTCGCACATGAAACTCACACTATCGCTAACTAACTCAGCTCACGTGCCTGCTCTCCCTGAGATCATCTCCACAGCCCATAACCCAGCTATTGCTTACCTGTTGAGCCTTCAGTCACCACGCAGTCGGGTCACTATGGGTTCCTACTTAAAGCGCGTGGCCCATTTCTTAGGTGCGTCCTCTCTTGAGGATTGCCCTTGGCACCGGTTAACCCGCCAGCATGTACACGCACTTTTGCGTACTTTTCAGAGCCAAGAATTAAGCCCGGCCACCTGCAATACCATCCTTGCAGCCGTCAAAGGTGTGATGAAGGAAGCTCGGGCCATGCGCTTGATGACAGCCGATGACTGTCAGGATATTCGCGAAGTGACGGCCGTTAGGGGTTCTCGTGAGTCTTCAGGTCGAGCGCTAGAACCTAAAGAAATCAAGGCATTGCTACAAGCTTGTGATGAAGATGGCTCTTTGGTCAGCGTCCGAGATAAGGCACTGTTTATGGTCATGCTGGGCTGTGGGTTGCGCCGCTCCGAGGTGGTCACATTGACACTCGCAGATTACTACCCCAAGGATCAGTCGCTCTTGGTGATGGGTAAGGGCAATCAACAGCGTAGAGTGTATCTGCCGAACAGTGCGGTTAAAGGACTGTACTACTATATTGATCAAGTACGGGGTGAGCAGAACGGCCCCCTGTTTGTCCGCTTTTACCGTAACGACACTATCACTAACCTACCCATCTCAGCCCAGTCGGTATTCAAGCAATTAAAGCTACGCAGTTTAGCGGGAGGAGTTGAGGTGGTCAGTCCCCACGATCTACGCCGAACCTTTGCTACCAGTATGCTGGCTAAAGGGGTCGATCTGATCACTGTCCAGCGTATGATGCGGCATTCTTCGCTTGAAACCACCAAACGCTATGACAAGCGCCCAGAAAAAATCATGCAAGAGATGCTGCAAAAGCATTTTGATTTGTTTTAAGGGCTGTTGACATTGGGCGAATCTTGCTGTGTTCCGAGCCATAGGTACAGCCGATAGCTGTGCTAACAGCCAACAAATTTAACTTGTCTCACTTCATAACATTGACCTATCCGCCAAAATTAGCACCACGAGTTTGATGAGATTTCCACTTAACCTGTGAGCGATAGTGAAAAAGCGTTATAGCAAAGAACAAATCATCAAGGCGATTAAAGCGCATGAAACAGGGACTAAAGTTGATGACCTCTGTCGCAGGCTTCGAATTGCTGGCGGCACATTTTACAACGGGCACCGCAAGTACGCAGGACTGAAAGTTAATGAGGCCAAACCTTTGAAAGACCTCGAAGCCGAAAACAACAAACTCAGAAGACTTCTGGCGGAGAAACTGCTCGAAGTCGATGCCATGAAGGATGTACTGTCAAAAAAGTGGTGAGGGCTGTTCAGAGAAGGTAGGTGGTTGCGTACCTCATGCAGGCTCACCATCTTAGTGAGCGCTCTGCGGTTTAGAACACTTGACGAAGCACGGGTAGAAATTGGTTTATGGAGAACCCACTATAACCAAATAAGACCGCATAGTGCGTTGGGCTACGTCCCACCTGAGCAGTATGCAAGATAAGCCATATAAGGAATCTCATCCAAGTATTGGTACTAACTTGGGGAGAAGGTCAAATCCTGTCATTTTTGACAACTGTTAAAAAAATGCAGGTACCGCTCTATTAATTCAGGAATTTTAATAAAAAAAACCACAAAACCTGAATTTTTAACTATTATGCACAGCTATACTGTAATTTTAAAAATTTGTACGTTTATGTTGGAATTTTAATGGCTATCCAGACTGAACCTCTTGATGAAAGCGTCAATTTTGTAGATTTCGAATCAATTTTTTATCCTCCTCAATTTGCCGCCGATTGTTTTAATCTGACTACTCGACGCTTGAAGGACATTGAGGAAGAAAATGGAATTGAAATCCGTCGTGTACCTCGAGGTACCGTGACCTCGCGCGCTTATACACTGAAGGATATTTTTACCATCGCTGCTTTACGCCGCGCCAAGGGACATACTAAAGGCTTGCACAAGCAGATCGTGATCTCTACCTTCGTGCAAAAAGGCGGAACGGGCAAAACAACCACAGCAGTCAACTTTGCGCTTTACTTGCAGTTAGCGGGGTTAAAAACCCTGATTGTTGATAATGATCCCCAAGGGGACACCTCCTGCATGCTGGGTTATGATCCCGACTTGAGTGCTGCCGACTTAGATGCAATGGGAATTCCTATTGATCGTTTGGTGGATGGGCATTTAGGCAATCTGGTCAGCCCTCTGCTTCGTATGCGGCCTTTTCCTGGAAAAACCCTTGCTGATGTCATCAAAAAACCCTTTGGTGAGCAGGGCATCCACCTTATTCCCTCTGACGGTTACTTAGATGATTTGGGCGTTGCTCTGGATGCTGCCAATAACAGTGATTTCTGGTACGCCCAATGGATTGAGGCAGCTAATACAGGAGGACTGATCAACTGTGATTTGTCTGGCTATGATGTGATTATTTTCGACAACGCTCCAGCAGCTTCCCGATTGACCAAAAACTCCGTGGCCGCCAGTGACCTTTTGTTATGCCCCGTGCGAATGGATAAATTTTCTTTTCGGGCACTGATGCGTCTGCATGATTGGGTGGTTCGATTTGCGCAAGACTACAAGCGTTCTCCAGAGATTGCCGCTTTACCTACCATGTTTATTAAAAATCGCAAACGACTCCTTGGAAACTTGCTCATCCTGAATGATTTATTTCCGGGGCGAGTGACGGACGAGAAACTTTATTTTTCGGAAGACTATAGTAAGGCTCTGGATCAAGGCATTCCAACTTTGTTATGGAAGGGTACCTCAAGTAAAACCCTAGACTCAGCACGGGCTGTTTTTGGTGAAGTACTTGATCGTATGCGAGCTATGAGCTGATTTTGGCAGTCTTAAATCTTGTTGTTGAAGGGGTGTTGCTTGAAGCAACAGTTGTATTTGGAGGTTAAACAATGAAGTCGGAAGACTATCCAGGCCGTAAAAAAACAGCAGGTATGATGGGGTTGCGGGCACCTGCTGTAGCTCCAAAAATAACAGAGCCAGTATCTAGGGCTCAGATGTTAGCGATGACTCAAGATAATGATTCAACTTCTGAACATACTGATTTAAATAATACGCCTATGGCGTTGATGGAGCTTTCGGTTGACTCCATCAAACCATCACCTTATCAGCCTCGTTTAACCCTCGATGAGGCAGCCATTGAGGAGCTAGCAAACTCTATTCAGTCTATTGGTCTGATTAAGCCTTTACTGGTTCGTCCTCTAGGAAATACTGAATATGAGTTGATTGGCGGAGAGCGGCGCTGGCGAGCCCATAAACTGATCGGCATTAAAACCATTATGGCCTACGTGCGTCCGATAGAGGATGCTACGGCAAAGGTTCTGGCCTTAACAGATAACGAAGGCCAAGAGCCCTTAACGGAATATGAGCGTGGTCGAAGCTATGCGGATATTCTGGCCTCAGGGGTTGAGTCTAGCCAGCGGGCTTTAGCACGACGACTGGGCGTGAATGTTTCTATCGTTAGTCGTTGTTTGTTGTTAATGGATTTACCAGAATCTGTGCGACAGATTTTAGATAAAAAGCCCGGTTTAATTGGCGGGTTAAAAGCTAAAGAGTTTATTGAGTTTGGTAAGAGCCATTCTGAATTATTGACACAGGCAGTCGTGTTAATGCGCGATCAAGGCTTCACGCAAGTTCAGGCTTTACGCTGGATTACTCAAAAAATCTCAGAGCAAAATGGAAGTAAAGTATCTCCGAGAACACTTTCTAAAACTATTAAAGGATTAGGAGTCCTTAAGGTTGATGGTGGAAAACTTGAGTTTCGCTGTGAGAAAGGAATTGATCCGCAGTTATTCAGTCAACAACTGGCAAATTTTTTGGAAACCATTAACCCTGACCCATTGAAAATTAACTAGGGCCTGTTGACGTTTCACATGGGAAGCTATTGAACGGCACAGGCCATAGCAACCACAGCCTTATAATTGTGCGTCAGTTTGTCGTATCGAAAAGCCACCGCTTGGTAGTTTTTCAGCCGTGCAAAGGCATTCTCAACCAAATGCAAATAGCGGTATAAGCCTCTATCCAGATCCGCATTGCCCTTGATTGAGTTGTGCTTTCGCGGAATGACAGGACAACCTCTCTGCTGCTGGATCTGATCTCGGAGGCATTCACTATCATAGCCTTGTCTGCACAATGACTTCGGCACAGGATAGGTGTGTGATCAGTTTGGAGGTTAGGCTGCTGTCGATGAATCAAAGTCAGGCTCCTCAAGCAAGGCATTAAAAACTTTGAGCCACTTACCTGTTGCTGACCAGGCATTGAAGCGTTTCTCGATTCTGCGGGTTTGTTCTTGTTCCTCAATGCCTTTACGACAAAACGTCAACAGGTCCTAGTGAGTTATTTGTTCTAAAGAGTGAATAGATAACTTCTCGGAGCCATCGGTTGCCAGTGTCATGATGATATCGAGCGTGCCAGTGCTGTTTAACGGTAAAACCCTCAACCTCAAGGGGGCAGTCATAAATTTTAAGGTTGTGCATATCAGCTAATGTCTGGCCAATATGACGAGGTAGCGTTGCCACCAAATCAGTCGTTCCTATGATGGCTCCAAGGCCAAGGAATGCTGGCAACTCCAGCACGATACGCCGCTCAATGCCTGCCCTTGCCAACCCAGCATCCAGTAATTTCTGGCCCGTGCCCGCACTGATGTGTACGTGGCCTTCGGATCGATATTGAGCAAGGTTCATCCCTTCTATAAGGCGTGGATGGTCTCGATTGGCTAAACACACCCAGCTTTGTTCAAACAGAACTTGCTGATACATCCCTCCCCCTAGCCAAGGGACAAAGCCAATCGCTAAATCAGCCTCTCCTGACTCCAGAGTGCTCTCCGTATTCCCGTCAATACGCGCTGCTTCTAAGCGGATGCCGGGGGCGTGTATGCGCAAATGATTAAGAATCTTGGGCAAGAGGGTGATATGACTGGCATCGCTCACACACAGCCTAAATCGCCGTTGCGCCGTCATGGGAATGAAGCACTGCTCCCAGGCCGTCAATCGACGCAGTGATTCCAGAATTTCCCGACAGGGGCCAATGAGTTGGTCTGCCCTCGGGGTTGGTGCCATGCCTCCGGGCGTTCGAACAAATAACGGGTCGTTGAGTTGCTCCCGCAGTCGTCCCAACCAAATGCTGATGGTTGGTTGACTTTGCCCTATCTGTTCGGCTGCTCGCGTCACACTGCGGCAGTTGTAGAGAATATCAAACAGCTGCAGCAGCTTGGGGTCAGGTAGGGGGTCTGACAACATCATTATTGCTTATTCCAATAAGTGTATTGAGTTCATTGTATAGCTCAAATAAGCCCGCCTGCATATCGTGACCTCACCCCATCGGAGGTCACTTATTGTGAAAATCTGCATATTAGGCGCAGGAGCTTTGGGATGTGCCATCGGCTCAGCCCTCATTGAGGCAGGGCATGACATCTGGCTGCTCAGCCGGAGTTTAGAGCATGTGGAGGCGATGAATCGTCATGGGCTCAGGGTTCATGACGAAGCGGGCAATCGCCAAATCGCGGTTAAAGCGGCCACTAAAGCCAGCGATATTGGCCCGGTTGATCTGGTCATAGTTCTGGTTAAGTCCTTCCATACCCAAGAGGCGATGGCAGGTGCCATGGCTTTGGTTGGAACTCAGACCCTCGTGCTGTCTTTGCAAAATGGCTTGGGCCATGAAGATATTCTTGCAGAGCTGGTCGGTCGGGATCGTGTGCTGGCCGGCAAAACCTATGTCGGCGGTGTACTCCTGAACGCAGGAGAGATCCGAGCGAGTATTACTGGCAAGCAAACCTATATTGGAGAGCTGGATGGCCAAATCACGCCACGAATACAGGCCATTGCAGAGGTATTCAAGGACGCGGGCCTAGCCACCACCGTCAGCAACAACATTCTCGGCACCATGTGGGACAAACTGCTGATCAATGTGGCTACCGGCGCGCTGTCAGGGATCACAAGGCTGAGCTATGGCCAGCTCTACACTGAGCCTTTACTTGAAAACACCGCCATCGCCGCAGTAGCAGAAGCGATGAGCGTCGCGAAGGCTGCAAACATTCAGCTCAGCATCAAAGCCCCAGAAGCGGCTTGGAAAATGGCCGCAGAAGGTCTACCCGCCAGTTTTCGCACCTCCATGCTTCAAAGCTTGGAAAAAGGCTCAGTCACTGAAATTGATTTTATCAACGGATCGGTCGTGCGTTGGGGGCAGCGGCACGGCGTGGCCACGCCTGTTAATGCCACCTTAATTGCCTGCATCAAGGGCATTGAACGAGCCATGGCCGATCAAAGTACACAATAAAAAGAGAGCCATTTTATGAGCCAGCCTAAAGCTTATTTAGAACATGTTGCCATTCGGGTGAAGGATATTCATTGGCACATCAACTTCTTTAATCAGGTATGCGGGATGACCATGCGCGAGGTTCAAGGGCCGGTGGAACAGCCGACTCAATACTGGACGCTGGGAGGCCTGCAATTTATCCATGACCCTGATTTTCAAGGGCCAGAAGGCCGTTTGGGACACTTGGGCATCATGTGTGACGACTTAGCGGCAGTATTAAAAGCGGCCCAATATTTTGGGGTTAGCGAAATGCCACAGGGTAAGAACTGGTTGCGCTTACCTGATGGTTTAGCCCTTGAGTTTGTTCAAGCCTACCCTGCGCGCTGCGTATCTGAAGCCTTAGCCATTAACCCAAGAGCGGAGATCCCAGCATGACCGTCGTTGAAAAATATTGGGATGATGCTCAAGAGGGCGATGAGTGCCTCAGTCCCACCTATACCGTCACCCGTGAACGCATTCTTGCATACGCCGATCTAACCGGGGATCACACGCCAGTGCATGTTGACGAAGAGTACGCCAATGCGAGCCACTTTGGCGGTCTGGTTGCCCACGGTTTATTTGGTCTCTCCATTGCAGATGGCCTCAAAACTCAGTGCGACTACCGATTCTTGCCGGGTATGTCCTTAGGTTGGACTTGGGATTTTTTATTGCCGATCAAGGTTAATGACGTACTTCAGGTCAAGATGCGCGTGGGCTCAATGCGGCCCAGTAAAAGCCGTCCGGACTGGGGCATTGTGGTGCTGCCCTCGGAGTTGATTAACCAACATGGTGAAGTCGTCCAGCGCGGCGAACACCGATTGATGGTGCCTCGGAGGACGCAAGCATGAGCCAGCAATTACCTTTAGCCGGCATTCGAGTGATTGATTACAGCCATTTTCTGGCAGGCCCCTATGTGGGCCGTTGCCTAGCGGCCTTGGGTGCGGAAGTAATTAAGGTTGAGCGGCCAGGCTCAGGAGATGCTGGGCGGCAGCATGCCTTCATACTGGATGAAGCTCAGAGTGGTTACTTTTTGCAGCTGAACATGGGAAAGCGGGGCGTGAGTGTCAACATGAAAGATCCGCGCGGAAAAGCCTTTATGCAAAGGCTGACCGATTCAGCGGATGTATTTATCGAAAATTATCGCCCCGGTGCCTTAGATAAATTGGGCTTAGGTTATGCAGAGCTTTCGGCCCGTAATCCTAAGTTGGTCTACTGCTCAATTTCAGCGTATGGCCACACTGGGCCGGATGCTCATCGGGCAGGATTTGGGCTAATCGCCGAGGCTAAAAGTGGCATCATGCAGATGGTGGGTGTGCCGGGCGAAGCACCACCCTTACTGCGTATTTCTCTAGGAGACATGTACACCGGAATCCATGCGGTCGCAGCGATCAATGCGGCATTGCTGGGCCGAGTGTCTAGTGAACGAGGCCAGCATATCGATATGGCACTTTACGACACCCTAGTGTCGATGCACGAGTACGCCGTGCAGTGTTACACCCTGTCCGGTGGCACCGTGTTACCTCAACAAACGGGGCACGATATGCCCACTTCGACGCTTTACGGGGTATTTCGAGCCGCTGACGGTGATTTGGTCATCGCCGCGCAGGTTGACGACGCTTGGAAGCGTTTCGCCAAACTGATCGAGGAAAACGGCGGGCCGGAAGGTTTTGGTGAAGATACCCGTTATCACCATTTAAATGGACGCAATGCCCATCGCGAACACATCCTCGCTGTTGTCAGGGATTGGGTAGGTGCCCGCAAGGTAGCTGAGGTGTTGGCCTTGCTTGACAGCATCGACATCCCGAACGCAAAGGTACAGCGCATTGATGAAGTGATCGCTGATCCGCAAATTCAAGCGCGGAATATGGTCATTGAGCAAGAGCACCCACGCTACGGCACGCTGCGTTTCCCCAACCTGCCGTTTCGTTTTTCCGACTGCGACACCCGCATCCACCAAGTAGCACCTGATTTAGGCCAACACAATGCTGAAGTGGCTGCTGAGCTTGGCTTTAGTGCAGCCGAAATTCAGGCCATGCAAACCGACGGCGTTTTGTCCGCATAAGGAGAAACAAGATGACTGATTTTTACGCAGTAATTGGTAACCCCATCAGCCACACAAAATCTCCTCTGATTCATGGTTTGTTTGCTGAAACAACCCGCCAAACCATGGAATATCGGGCAATTGAGGGCTCTCTGGACGGATTCGAAGCCGATGTTCTACGCTTTCGGCAAGAAGGTGGGCTGGGTATGAATATAACAGCACCCTTCAAACTACGAGCCTTTGAGCTTTCCGATGGCCGCAGTGAGCGGGCACGGCTGGCACGAGCAGCTAATGCCCTCAAATTCGAGGAGGGCCGCATCTTTGCCGAAAACTTTGATGGCATTGGTCTGCTGCGTGATATCGAAGAAAACCTAGAGGAGCCCCTACGCAATCGTCGGGTTCTGGTATTGGGCGCGGGAGGGGCCGTGCGGGGCGTATTGCTGCCCTTCCTTCAAGCAGCCCCCGCTACATTGGTGATCGCCAATCGAGACATCACAAAAGCTCAAACACTGCTCAATGAAGTGAAGCATCCCCGTTTACACGTCTGTAGTTATGCAGACCTTGCTGAGCAGCAGTTCGATATTGTGGTCAACGCCACCTCTGCAAGCCTTACTGGGCAGTTGCCCCCTATTCCCGAGAAGGTACTGCAATCTATCAGTCTGGCTTACGAGTTAGCCTATGGCAAAGGGCTAACCCCCTTCCTTCAGCTGGCCAAAGAAAAGGGGGTTAAACGCCTTGCTGACGGTGTGGGCATGCTTGTCGAGCAAGCGGCGGAGGCATTTGCTTGGTGGCGAGGGGTTCGACCTGAAACGCGCCCAGTGATTCAGCGCCTCACCGTTGCTTTGGAGTAAGGCCATGTCTAAAACCGTTTTGATGCTGCACGGCATCAATCACAATATGTTTGGAAAACGAGATCCTCTTCAGTATGGAACAGCCACCTTGGAGGATATTGATCAAGCGCTTCAGAACCTTGGCCAGCAACTCGGCGTTGGCATTGAAAGCTTCCAAACCAACTGTGAAGGAGCCATGTGCGAAAGAATTCACCAAGGCTTTGTTGATCAGGTCGATGCTGTTTTGATTAATGCAGGCGCTTGGACGCATTACAGCTATGGAATTCGGGATGCTTTGGCTGTCCTTACTGTCCCAATCGTAGAAATCCATATGTCGAATATCCATGCTCGCGAAGCGTTCCGGCATCATTCGGTATTTGCTGAAATCGTCCAAGGGCAAATCTGTGGTTTTGGGGTAGATAGCTATCTGCTTGGACTGCGAGCAGCGGTTGGAAAGATGCACCTGCTTTGACAGAGTCATCTACTGATGGAAACGCTCAGAACTGCGGTTTTGCTGCCTTAGCTAAACAGGCTCCTTCGGGAGCCTGTCGTATTTAAACCTGATAGCTGTAGCATCATCCCAAAAATCCCATCCTCAGCAAGCAATCATTTGGGTATGAAATAAAGCACCAGTGAAATACTTAACAGCGATAACAAGGTGGAAATAAACAGAGCCGAGGCCGCCATCTGTTCCTCTCCATAACGCAGAGCCAATACAGGAAAAAATGCGGCCATCGGCATACTTGCAAAGAGAATCAGTGCCAAAAACAAGCCATGATCCAAGTCTTCCCCGGGCATCAACCACAGCGTTAGCAAAACAACGGTTGGATGAAGCACCAATTTGCCAAAGCTCAGCCACAACGAATGACCCCAATGGCTCTGTAACTTCACCTGCGCCAATACACCCCCCACGACAAACAACGCCAATGGGCTGGAAATTCCCGCCATCATCGTCAGGGCTTTATCAATAGGCGTTGGCAAACTAATCCCAAGAACAGCAGCGCTCATACCAGCCGAAATGGCGATCACTAACGGATTTTTGAAGGTCTGAGCCAGCGCCGCACTGAAAGCCTGTAAAGGATTGTGGTGAACATTGCTTCCTGTCGCTAAAACAATACATAACGGCAGAATCAACATATTCTCGATCATCATGCACATCGCAAGACCCGCGATTGCTTGACTGCCCAAAACACCAGAAACAATCGAAATCCCAATAAATGCCGAGTTCGGCATGGCACTGCCAAGCCCACATAAGGCCGCATGGCTGGATGACTGCGACCTGAGTCGAGCACCTAGGTAAGCGGCCCCAAAAGTCAGCAAAGATCCAATACCGTAAACCAGCAGGTAGGTCTGATTAACAACCTCGCTGATCGGCAGTTGGGTCAGAGCATGAAAAATGGTGCAAGGCAGGCAGAAGGTAATCACAAATCGGCCAAAGGCTTTGATTGTTACAGCTTCAATAAAGCCACTGCGCACGGCAGCGTAGCCCACAACGATGATGAGGTAGATGGGCAAAACAATATCTAAAATCACGCGTATTCGACTGCGATAAAGCGCATCGCTCATCCAACTTCAAGATCAAGTCAGGGCGCGTACTGTCTCGCGGGTCGCTCCTGTAGTTATAGGAAGAAGGCCGGTCTGGCATCAACTTCATTCAACGAACGAAGTCATCACTCGACAGTGTAGATATCGCCAGTAAACTTTTATTGTGTCTATTATGCTGGATAAATAAGTGTATTAATTTTCGCAATAAATATGCTAAGTAATACAGAATGCTCGGCTATCAACAATAAGTCCTGATTCAACAATTGCGAGTTCTTATTTAGTCAGGGCATGTGTGTGATAACCGGGAAGTGGTGAAAACTGTGGGTAAAAATAACAAACCCCGCGTTGAGCGGGGTTTGTTTTTTAATGCGATGACCGAGGCATAGCGCCTCGGTCTGGTGCATTACACGGAAACTACAGCGATCTTGGCTTCTTCCGCTTTTTTGCGGAAGTCAGCGATTTGATCAAAGCTCAGGTAGCGATAGATGTCGGCAGCCATGCTGTCGATATTTTTCGCATACTCCATGTACTCAGCCACGGTTGGCAGTTTGCCCAGAATGGAGGCAACAGACGCCAGCTCAGCAGAGGACAGGAACACGTCTGTAGAATCGCCCAGACGGTTCGGGAAGTTACGAGTAGAAGTAGAGACTACCGTGGAGCCCGTTTGTACGCGGGCTTGGTTACCCATGCACAGAGAGCAACCGGGCATCTCCATACGCGCCCCGGCTTTGCCGTAGATGCCGTAGTAGCCTTCTTCGGTCAGCTGGTGAGCGTCCATTTTGGTGGGCGGAGACAGCCACAGGCGAGTAGGAATACCGCCTTTGACTTTGTCCAGCAGCTTACCGGCAGCGCGGAAGTGACCGATGTTGGTCATGCAAGAGCCGATGAAGACTTCATCGATCTTACGGCCAGCCACTTCGGACAGCAGACGAGCGTCATCAGGATCGTTCGGGGCGCACAGGATGGGCTCTTTAACGTCAGCCAGATCGATTTCGATCACGGCAGCGTATTCAGCATCCGCATCGCCTTCCAGCAGCTGAGGTTTAGCCAACCAAGCTTCCATCGCCTGAGCACGACGCTCCAGAGTGCGAGGATCACCGTAACCTTCGCTGATCATCCAACGCAGCAGCGTGATGTTGGATTTCAGGTAGTCAGCGATGGGCTTCTCAGGCAGTTTGATGGTGCAACCAGCGGCAGAGCGCTCGGCAGAAGCATCAGACAGTTCGAAGGCTTGTTCTACGGTCAAATCGTTCAGACCTTCGATTTCGAGAATACGGCCAGAGAAGATGTTCTTCTTGCCTTTTTTCTCAACGGTCAGCAGGCCCGCTTTGATGGCGTAGTAAGGGATGGCATGCACCAGATCACGCAGGGTGATACCGGGTTGCATTTTGCCTTTGAAGCGCACCAGAACGGACTCTGGCATGTCCAGAGGCATTACACCGGTAGCGGCGGCGAAAGCCACCAGACCGGAACCGGCTGGGAAGGAGATACCGATGGGGAAACGGGTGTGCGAGTCACCACCAGTACCCACGGTGTCCGGCAGCAGCATGCGGTTCAGCCAGCTGTGGATGATACCGTCGCCAGGACGCAGAGAAATACCCCCACGAGTCATGATGAAATCAGGCAGCGTGTGGTGGGTCTTAACGTCGATGGGCTTAGGATAAGCCGCCGTGTGGCAGAAAGACTGCATGACCAGATCAGCAGAGAAGCCCAAGCAAGCCAAGTCTTTCAGCTCGTCACGGGTCATAGGACCTGTGGTGTCTTGAGAACCTACGGTGGTCATCTTAGGTTCGCAGTAGGTGCCGGGACGAACCCCTTTGCCTTCTGGCAGACCGCAAGCACGGCCCACCATTTTTTGAGCCAGAGAGTAACCCTTGCCGCTGTCGGCAGGCGCTTCGGGCTTTTTGAACAGGGTAGAAGGAGCCAGACCCAGTTCAGCACGAGCTTTCTCGGTCAGGCCACGACCGATGATCAGAGGAATACGGCCACCGGCACGTACTTCGTCCAACAGAACGTCGGTTTTCAGCTGGAAGCTGGTAACCAGCTCATCGCTGCCATGACGGCGGACTTCACCCTTGATGGGGTAAACGTCAATGACATCGCCCATGGCCAAGTTGGTGCAGTCGAACTCGATCGGCAGAGCGCCGGCATCTTCCATGGTGTTGTAGAAGATCGGGGCGATTTTGGTACCAAAGCAGAAACCACCCGCGCGCTTGTTCGGAACGTAGGGGATGTCGTCACCGAAGAACCAGAGTACGGAGTTGGTAGCAGACTTACGAGAAGAACCAGTACCTACTACGTCACCCACATAGGCCACAGGGAAGCCTTTGGCTTTAGCTGCTTCGATTTGCTTCAGCGGGCCAACGGAACCCGGCTGAACAGGCTCGATGCCGTCACGCGCCATTTTCAACATGGCCAGCGCGTGCAGCGGAATGTCAGGACGAGACCAGGCATCAGGAGCGGGAGACAGGTCGTCGGTGTTGGTTTCGCCAGGCACCTTGAACACGGTCAGAGTGATTTTTTCTGGGACGGCGGGTTTAGCGGTGAACCACTCGCCGTCAGCCCACGACTGGAGAACGGCTTTAGCGTTGGCATTGCCCGCTTTAGCTTTCTCGGTCACATCGTGGAAGGTGTCGAACATCAGCAGGGTGTGCTTCAGTTGTTCGGCAGCGATAGCACCCAGTTCGGCGCTGTCTAGCAGCTCAACCAGAGTGGCAATGTTGTAACCACCTTGCATGCTACCCAGCAGCTCAGTGGCACGCGCTTTGGTGATTAGAGGAGAGGTGGCTTCGCCTTTAACGATGGCGGTCAGGAAACCGGCCTTAACGTAGGCAGCCTCATCAACCCCCGGGGGTACGCGGTTAGTAATCAGGTCAACTAGGAAGTTTTCTTCGCCGGCCGGCGGGTTTTTCAACAGATCGACTAGGCCAGCGGTTTGCTCGGCGTTCAGCGGCTGGGGCACGATACCCAGTGCGGCACGTTCTTCTACGTGTTTGCGGTAGGCTTCAAGCACAGTTTTTCCCTCATCTTTGTCCCCGTGGAGATCACGGGACGCGCGTCCAGAAGCTGTTTTCAAAGTTTTACGCTGATCGCGACCGAAGGACGGCGCTTCGGTCTTCGATTTTTATAAACTGTGCCCGTGACGCTTTGAAAACAGCTTCTTTTGGACATTTATGATGCCTTTATCAGGCAGCGATGAGTGTACTGGAAGCTCCGCTCAAAGTTAAGCTGATCCATACTTTGGTTCATAGTTCATTAGCTATCTTGGTAGTGATGCTGATGAGCTATTTTTTGCCATATTTCGTTGCTTTTAGCGGCTTTTTTTCTGATTTTTTCTAAAAAATAGAACGAAAGTCTAAAAGGATAATTGATGAGCTCTCTGTGTTTTATGTTTTACATCTAAGGTTAAATACGAGGTTTAATGAGTATTCGTTCTATTAACACGCCCTGTATTGGTTTGTGCTCGACTGTGTATGGGGATTTGGTGTGTCGAGGTTGTAAACGCTTTCATCATGAGGTGGTGGGTTGGAATGCCCAAAATATTTTGGAGCAACAGCGGATACGACAGCGCTTAGATGATTTACTGGTTCAGGCTATGCAGTCGCGGTTCCAGATTTTTGACGTGAGCTTGCTGCAACAGCAGTTAGCGCGGCGAGAGATGATATTCCATAAAAACCGATCACCCTATTGTTCAGCCTATCCCTTGCTGGTTAAGGGCGCGCGTTTTATTCAGCGTTTGCAAGCCTATGGTTTGGCTGTGGTGCAGGAGCATCAAGGGAAGGAGCTTTGGGTGTTGTTGACTGAGGTAGATCGCGTGTTTTTTCAAAGCTCTGAAATCCATTATCAGCAGCACTGTGCTGGGTTGAGAGCAGTATCCAGTGATTTATAGTGTGAAAGGCGAGATTTTGCGGGCTTGCCCCTTATAATAAGAGCTTGTTTACTACCGGTTTAGGTTGCCTGTATTCATGTCTTTGTTACCTGAAATCAACCACTTTTTACTCTGCTCAACGCCTCAATCTTGGATTGATCAAGCACTGAATCATGTGGAAATTCTGCTGATTGATCATGCTAATTGTGAAAAAAAAGCAGCGGGAACGGCGTTAACTATGTTGTTCCGCTATGTAGAGCGTGAGCATTTACAGGATAAGTTATCGCGTTTAGCCCGTGAGGAGTTGCGGCATTTTGAACAAGTAGCTGCATTAATGAAAAAGCGAGGTGTTCAGTATCGGCCTCTTAGTGCTTCGTTATATGCCCAGCGTTTACACACCCATATTCGTAAACAAGAGCCGGGCCGGTTGATCGATAGTTTGATTGTCGGGGCCTATATCGAAGCGCGTTCTTGCGAGCGTTTTTATCGCTTGGCTCCCTATTTGGATCCAGAGCTTCAGGATTTTTATCTTTCGCTGTTGGAGTCAGAAGCAAGGCACTATCAGGATTACTTGACGATGGCTGAGATGTATTCAGATGCGCCTATTGCAGAGCGCGTTGCCCTGTTCGCCCAAGTAGAGCGAGATGCTGTTTTAACGGTGGATACGGAGTTTCGCTTTCATAGTGGAGCGGCTGCTTAGCTGATCTTTAAAGTGGGAAGGCTTTGAGACGATACTGATGCCTCTCTGTGACCTCTAATACCCATGCTTGGCGATCCCAATCGCCGAGTACTATGCGGTGTGCAGGTTGGCCTAACACCTTAAGTGGTTCAATAGTAGGACGGTGGGTGTGTCCATGAATCAACACCTGTACGGCATAACGAGCCATATAGCTTTGTACGGCCTCGGGTGTTACGTCGGTAATTTTCTGAGCTTGATTGCGGGTATGGTATTGACTGGCTGCCCTCAGTTTTCGGGCTAGCTGGTGTCTTGTACTCAAGGGTAAGTGACGCAATAACCAGCGAGAAATAGGATTACGCAGTCGCCAGCGTTTGCGTAAATATTCACGATCTTGGGTGCAGAGTAAATCACCGTGCATCAATAGTGCCGATTGGCCATATAAGTTGATCAGTGTTTGCTCTCGGATCAGTTGGCAGCCTGCTTCACGGCAAAAGCCCTTACCAAGCATAAAATCTCGGTTGCCGTGCATCAAAAAAATCTGGGTGCCTTGATCGGCTAATTGGCGCAACGCCTGTGCAATCTGGCGCTGGTAGGGACTCATCCCATCATCTCCGATCCATACCTCAAACAAATCCCCTAAAATATAAAGGGCTTGTGCCTGTGGTGCGCGTTCGTTCAAAAAGCGCAAAAATGCCTGAGTAATATCGTCTCGGCATTCGTCTAGGTGCAGATCGGAGATGAAGAGTGTAATCATTAGTCAGCGATGATCTCAGCGCGCTCAATGATCACGTCTTCAGCCGGTACATCTTGGTGGCCGGCCCGAGAAGTAGTAGGAACTGCTTTGATTTTTTCAACGACTTCCATACCTTCAACCACTTCACCAAACACCGCGTAACCCCAACCTTGAATGGTAGGTGCAGAGTGGTCTAAGAAACCGTTGTCCGCCACGTTGATAAAAAACTGGGCTGAAGCAGAGTGAGGTTCCATAGTTCGGGCCATAGCAATAGTGCCCGTTTTGTTGGAAAGTCCGTTGTTAGCCTCATTTTTGATTGGAGCGCGAGTGCTTTTTTGCTTCATGCCAGGCTCAAAACCACCGCCTTGAATCATAAAGTTACCGATAACGCGGTGAAAAATAGTGCCGTCATAGTGGCCAGACTTTACGTATTCGATGAAATTAGCCACCGTTTCTGGGGCTTTTTCTGCATCCAGTTTTAGGGTGATGGGGCCGTGGTTGGTATGCAGCTTGATCATGAGCGCTATCCTTGTTTTGGTGAGTGATCGCCAAAAGTACAGGTCGGAGCGAGCCTGTGCGATGTTATAAGCATAATAAGCAATTTGACACCTAAGAAGCGAACTTGAATATTTTGCCTATGCAAAAACAAACTAAGTTGCTTGATCTATTGATGGGGCAGGGTGACTTATTTTTTATGAAACACTAGAATGCAGGCCCTTTCTGGCTCCGGGATGCCCGGTTTACGTTCTGTGTAACGAGGAAAATCCATGCAAGTTTCTGTTGAAACCCTTTCTGCTCTTGAGCGCCGTATGACGGTGGGCGTCCCGGCTGAGCGTATCGAGGCTGAAGTCAATAAGCGTCTACAGCAGACTGCTAGCCGTGCCAAAATTCCGGGCTTTCGTCCTGGTAAAGCGCCCATCAAGCTGATCCGTCAACGTTATGAAGAGTCTGCTCGTCAAGAGGCTCTGGGTGATGTGATCCAAGAGACCTACTACAAGGCTATTTCAGAGCAAAACTTAAGGCCTGCTGGTATGCCCTCTGTAGAGCCGAAGTCCTTTGAGCAGGGACAAAACTTCGAATACGTTGCCACCTTTGAAGTATTTCCTGAGTTTCAGGTAACTGGACTGGAAAACATCGAAGTTGAACGTCTGCAAGCTGAAGTAGTAGATGCAGACGTTGAAAAAATGCTGGAAGTATTGCGCAAGCAGGGCGCTCGTTTTGAGCCTTCTGAAGAGCCAGCCGCTGACGGCGATCAAGTCACTATTGACTTTGTGGGACGTATCAACGGCGAAGTGTTTGAAGGCGGCTCTGCGGATGGAGTACAGCTAGTCTTAGGTTCTGGCCGTATGATTCCAGGCTTTGAAGAGGCGCTGGTAGGCGCTAAAGCGGGTGAGTTGCGCGTCATCAACCCCGTGTTCCCTGAGGATTATCAAAACGCTGATTTAGCCGGTAAACAAGCTGAGTTTAGTGTGATGGTTCAGGCGGTTGCCAAGTCTGTTTTGCCTGAATTAAACGAAGATTTCTTCAAGCAATTTGGTCTACCTGAAAGCAATTTAGAAGCTTTCCAAACCGAAGTGCGTAAGAACATGGAGCGTGAGCTCACCCAATCACTGAAGTCTAAAGTTAAGACACAAGTGATGGATGGTTTGCTGGCCAACAATCCGATTGAAATTCCTAAGGCTTTGATTGCTAACGAAGTGGATCGCCTGCGCATTCAGGCCGTACAACAGTTTGGCGGCAAAATGAGTCCTGAAAACCTGCCCGCTGAATTGTTTGAAGAGCAGGCCCGTCGCCGCGTTACCTTGGGATTGCTGGTAGCTGAGCTGGTAAAACAGTTTGAGTTAAAGCCGGATGAGGCCCGAGTGGGTGCTTTGATTGCTGAAATGGCCGCTGTTTACCAAGAGCCGGAACAAGTAGTTGCTTGGTATTATGAAAACAGCGAGCAACTGGGCGAAGTCCGCTCTGTTGTGCTGGAAGAGCAAGTTGTGGATACTGTCCTAAAGCAGGCAAAAGTTACCGACAAAACGGTTTCGTATGAGGAAGCGGTGAAACCCGTTGCCCCACCTAAGGCAGGTTAATCTTCTCTCCTCTATGTAGACATAGACATAAGCCAGCCTAGAGCTGGCTTATGTTTTTTAGGCATGACAAGGGAGTACCGCAGTAAATGTCCCGCGATCTAATGATGCAAATGCAAGCTTTGGAAACACAGGCCGCTGGTGGTTTGGTACCCGTGGTGATTGAACAGTCCGCACGTGGCGAGCGGGCTTTTGATATTTACTCCCGTCTTCTTAAGGAGCGCGTGATTTTCATGGTTGGCCAAGTCGAAGACTACATGGCCAACCTGATTGTGGCGCAACTCTTATTCTTGGAAGCTGAAAATCCAGAAAAAGACATCCATCTGTACATCAACTCTCCCGGGGGTTCCGTAACAGCAGGCATGTCGATTTATGACACTATGCAGTTTATCAAGCCTGATGTTTCAACCATTTGTATTGGTCAGGCGTGCAGCATGGGTGCTTTGTTATTGGCGGGTGGTGCTGCGGGTAAGCGTTATTGCTTGCCTCATTCGCGCATTATGATTCACCAACCTTTGGGTGGTTTCCAAGGTCAGGCTTCTGACATTGAAATCCACGCCCGGGAAATCTTAAGTATTCGCGAGCGTTTGAACAAAGTTTTGGCCCATCATACCGGCCAACCTTTGGACGTCATTGCCCGCGATACAGACCGTGACAACTTTATGAGCGGTGAAGAAGCCGTAAAATATGGCTTGATTGATCAAGTTCTAACCCATCGTCAGACTGCGGGCTGATGTATTTGACGCTAGAGGTTCTTGTGGGCTTGAAAAAGCCCACGAATACCTTATCTTGTTCCTAAGCCCTCCGGATTGGATCGATCGAATGACTGATACCCGCAACGGTGAGGAAACCGGCAAACTGCTTTATTGCTCCTTCTGCGGCAAAAGCCAACATGAAGTACGCAAACTGATTGCTGGTCCCTCAGTTTTTATCTGCGATGAGTGCGTCGACCTGTGTAATGACATCATCCGTGAGGAGGTGCAAGAAACCCAGGCTGAAAGCAGTGCGCATAAGTTGCCCGTGCCCCGTGAAATCAGCGCAATCCTTGACCAGTATGTCATTGGTCAAGAGCGTGCTAAGAAAATTTTGGCCGTTGCTGTTTATAACCACTATAAACGGCTTAATCAGCAACGTGATAAAAAAGAAGAGGTTGAGCTGGGCAAGAGCAACATCTTGCTGATTGGCCCAACGGGCTCTGGTAAAACCCTATTGGCAGAGACCTTAGCGCGCCTGCTAAACGTCCCCTTTACCATCGCTGACGCTACGACCTTGACTGAAGCCGGTTATGTGGGTGAGGACGTAGAAAATATCATCCAAAAGCTGTTGCAAAAATGTGACTACGATGTAGAAAAAGCTCAAGTCGGGATTGTCTACATTGATGAAATCGACAAGATTTCTCGTAAGTCTGATAACCCCTCAATCACTCGTGACGTATCGGGAGAGGGTGTTCAACAGGCCTTGCTTAAATTGATTGAGGGCACTGTTGCTTCTGTGCCACCCCAAGGTGGCCGTAAGCATCCTCAGCAAGAGTTTTTGCAAGTAGATACCCGCAATATCCTGTTTATTTGTGGCGGAGCTTTTGCTGGCTTAGAAAAAGTCATCCAAAGCCGCTCCTTAAAAGGAGGAGGTATTGGATTCCATGCACAGGTTCGTAGCAAAGAAGCTGATACGAAGTTGGGTGAGTCTTTACGCTCTGTAGAACCTGATGATCTGGTTAAATTTGGCTTGATTCCAGAATTTGTGGGCCGTTTGCCAGTTATTGCAACCTTAGATGAGCTGGATGAAGCTGCGTTAATTCAGATTCTGACAGAACCTAAAAATGCCTTGACTAAGCAGTATGGCAAACTGTTCGAAATGGAAGGTGTTGACCTAGAGTTCCGCCCTGATGCACTGAAAGCTGTAGCTCAGCGTGCGTTAGAGCGTAAAACGGGTGCTCGTGGTCTGCGTTCTATCTTAGAAGCCGTATTGCTTGACACTATGTATGACATTCCGTCACAAAAAGATGTCAGCAAAGTGGTTGTGGATGAATCCGTAATTGATGGAAGCTCCAAGCCATTACTGATGTACGAAAACACCGAGCCACCTGCTAAAGCGGCACCGGAAGCCTGATACAAAGGGGCCTGATGGCCCCTTTGTACTTAAATACCCACATATAACTTATCTTTTTGGGTAAGTTCCTATATTAAGGTCAAGCAGTTAACCTGTGGCCACTAGTCGGGTAGAGTGAACGCTATGAATACAACTACCGTATTGCCTCTTTTGCCGCTGCGTGATGTCGTGGTCTACCCACACATGGTTATCCCCTTATTTGTGGGGCGTGAGCGCTCTATAGAGGCTTTGGATGTCGCCATGCAGGGTAACAAACAGATTTTGTTAGTTGCCCAAAAAAATCCAGCCGACGATGACCCTAAAGAAGAAGATCTTTATCGGGTAGGTACTTTGGCGACCATACTGCAACTGCTGAAGTTGCCGGATGGTACAGTTAAAGTGCTGGTAGAGGGTGAGCAGTGTGCTCTTATAGAGCATTTCTCAGATGCCGGTGATTACTTTCAAGCTGAAGTTCAGCTCGTTCAAGAGGCCGAAATCTCCGAGCGTGAAGCTGAAGTATTTGTGCGTACTTTACTCAGTCAATTTGAAGAATATGCCCAGTTGGGTAAAAAAGTCCCCGCCGAGGTTTTAAGCTCACTGACCGGCATCACCGATCCTTCCCGCTTGGTCGATACCATAGCGGCGCACATGGCGCTGAAGCTGGAGCAAAAACAGCAAATTCTGGAAAACACAGATTTAGCAGCACGGGTTGAGCACGTCTTGGCACTGCTGGATGCTGAAATTGATCTCCTGCAAGTGGAAAAACGCATTCGCGGTCGCGTTAAAAAGCAAATGGAGCGTAGCCAGCGCGAGTACTATTTGAATGAGCAAATGAAGGCTATTCAAAAAGAGCTAGGCGATATTGATGAAGCCCATAATGAAGTCGATGAGCTGAAAAAGCGTATCGATAATGCGGGTATGACTGAGGAAGCTCATACTAAAGCAATGGCTGAGCTAAACAAGCTCAAGCAGATGTCCCCCATGTCTGCTGAGGCTACCGTAGTGCGCTCCTATATCGACTGGCTGACCAATGTGCCTTGGAAAGCCAGCAGCAAGATTCGCTTAGACTTAGATAAAGCCGAGCAAATCTTGGATGAAGAGCACTACGGATTGGAGGAAGTTAAAGAGCGCATCCTTGAGTACCTTGCTGTACAAAAACGAGTTAAGAAGCTTAAGGGGCCAGTATTGTGCTTAGTAGGCCCACCCGGAGTCGGTAAAACCTCGTTGGCAGAATCCATTGCGCGAGCCACTAATCGCAAATTCATACGCATGGCTTTAGGTGGTGTGCGTGATGAGGCAGAAATTCGAGGCCATCGCCGTACTTATATTGGCTCCATGCCTGGTCGATTAATTCAAAAGATGACCAAAGTAGGGGTGCGTAATCCTTTATTTTTGTTGGACGAAATCGACAAAATGAGCAGTGATATGCGCGGTGATCCGGCCTCTGCCTTGTTGGAAGTTTTGGATCCTGAACAAAACCATAACTTCAACGACCATTACCTAGAAGTTGATTACGATCTTTCGGACGTAATGTTCCTTTGTACGGCTAACTCGATGAATATTCCAGCGCCTTTACTGGATCGTATGGAAATCATCCGTTTGCCTGGTTATACCGAAGACGAAAAAATTAACATTGCTAGCCGCTACTTAGCACCTAAGCAAATTCAGGCCAATGGTCTGAAGAAATCTGAGCTGGAGTTTGACTCAGATGCGATCCGGGACATGATCCGCTACTACACACGCGAAGCGGGTGTCCGGAGCCTAGAACGCCAACTGGCTAAGGTCGCTCGACGTGTGGTGCGTGAGCACATTGCCAGCAAAAAGACCAAAGAGCACATCACAGCGGAGCGTTTGGAGCACTATTTAGGAGTGCGTAAACACCGCTATGGTTTGGCTGAGGAACAAAATCAGATCGGCCAAGTAACGGGGTTGGCTTGGACTCAGGTAGGTGGTGAACTCTTGACCATTGAGGCCGTAGTGGTTCCAGGTAAAGGCCGTATGACGAAAACGGGCTCTTTAGGCGATGTGATGGGTGAGTCCATCACCGCAGCTTTAACTGTGGTGCGTAGTCGCGCTAAAAGTTTGGGTATTGCGCCGGATTTCCATGAGCGCCAAGACATCCATATTCACGTTCCTGAAGGGGCCACACCGAAAGATGGCCCCAGTGCGGGTATTGGCATGTGTACGGCTCTGGTATCCTCCTTAACCGAGATTCCGGTACGTGCCGATGTAGCCATGACGGGGGAAATTACCCTCAGAGGACAGGTGCTAGCCATCGGTGGTTTGAAAGAGAAATTACTGGCGGCACATCGGGGTGGCATCAAGACGGTGATCATCCCTGAGGACAATCGACGGGATTTGAAAGAAATACCGGAAAATATCCAGCAAGACCTTGAGATTAAGCCCGTTAAGTGGATTGACGAAGTCCTGCAAATTGCGCTGCAATACGCCCCGGAGCCCTTGCCAGATGCAGCTCCGGAACTGGTTGCCAAAGAGGACAGCCGTGAGGCTGATTCTAAAGACCGAATCAGCACGCATTAAGCAGGGTTAGGCTTTTCGAAGTCCGTTAGGTTGGCTGGTCAAACTTCCGTCATTCCAGCACCACTTTGCTTGTACCCGAACATCATAGACTCAGTAGGAATAAGGGGATTCTAGAGTGAATAAATCGGAACTGATCGACGCTATTGCGGCATCTGCGGATATCCCAAAAGCAACTGCGGGTAAAGCCTTAGATGCAGTGATCGAGTCTGTTACTGAAGCCTTGAAAACGGGTGATTCCGTGGTTCTGGTGGGTTTTGGTACTTTTTCTGTGAAAGATCGTGCCGCGCGTGTGGGCCGTAACCCACAAACCGGCAAGCCGATTAACATTGAGGCGGCTAAAATTCCCGGATTTAAGGCCGGTAAAGCGCTCAAGGATGCAGTCAATTGAGGTGAGCCTATCTCGTCGTAGATAGAGAACCTTAAATTAAGATAAGGCGCATTGATGATGCGCCTTTCTTTTATCCGCACTGTACCTACCGCAGAACCCAAACTCTCTGACGGAGGATTCATGCTTCAAAATATCAGGGATAACTCTCAGGGCTGGATTGCCAAGACCATCATTGGCCTCATCATTATGTTGCTGGCCCTAACCGGGGTTGAAACCCTATTCAGTAGCGCTCAGAACGCGCAAGAGGTCGCTCGTGTCAATGGCGAGCCGGTTGCCCAGAGCGAATTGCAACAGGCTATTAATGCCCAGCGTGCTCAATTAATGCAGCAATTGGGCGCCGGATTTGATCCCACCCTGTTGCGCGATGAATTACTACGTGGCTCGGTACTGAACGGCATCATTGACCGTCTGTTGTTATTACAGGCGACCCGTAACTTTGGGTTTGCCTATTCGCAGGCTGCTTTAGATCAAGTCATTTTGGATACGCCAGAGTTCCAAATTGATGGCCAGTTTGCCGCCAGCCGTTTTGATCAGATCATTGGTCAGATGGGCTATACCCGCATGCAATTTCGCCAATTGCTAGAGCAAGAGATGCTGATTGGCCAATTGCGTGCAGGATTGATGGCTACTGCATTTTCAACCGATCAGCAGGTTGAAGCTTTTGCACGCTTAGAGCGTCAAACACGGGATTTTGGTTTCTGGACGCTTCCAGTGGCCCAGCAATCGGTATCTGTAACGGATGAAGAGATTAAGGATTATTACACCAAGCACGCTGCTCAGTTCCGCTCTTCAGAACAGGTGATTGTCGATTATGTTGCTTTGGAAAAAGAAGCCTTCTTTGATCAAGTCACTGTGGATGAGGCCAAGGTTAAGGCTCTGTACGAGCAAAAGATTGCCAACCTGAGTGAGCAACGTCGTGCCGCGCATATCTTGATTGAGGCGACTACGGGTGAAGCAGAGGCTAAAGCTAAACTGGAGCAAATCCGTACGCGCCTGAGCCAAGGTGAGGATTTTGCTGCTTTGGCCAAAGAATTCTCCGAGGATTTGGGGTCTTCTGCTGAGGGTGGTGATCTAGGCTTTGTAGGTAAAGGCGTTTTTGATCCTGCCTTTGAGCAAGCCGTTTATGCTTTGAAAGAGGGTGAAATTTCCGAGCCGGTAAAATCTCGTTTCGGGTGGCACCTGATTAAGCTACTGGGTGTTAAAGCGGCAGAGATTCCAAGTTTTGATACTCTAAAACCAGAGTTAGTGCGTGAGCTCAAAACCGAGCAAGTAGAGCAACGCTTTGTAGATGCCACTAAGCAACTGGAAACAGCGGCTTATGAGTCGCTTGACCTTAAAGGCCCGGCTCAGGAGTTGGGTTTGAGCATTCAAACTACGGCTGCTTTTGGGCGTGAAGGAATAGGCGAGGGAGTTACAGCTAATCCGCAGTTTATTCAAACCGCTTTTAGTGATGGTGTTCTGAACGAGAAGCTCAATAGCGCGTTGATTGAGTTAGATCCAGAGACCGTTGTGGTGATGCATTTGAAACAGCATCTGAAAGCTGACCAACTGCCTTTGGAGCAGGTGAAAGACCAGATCGCTCAGAAACTCAAAACTGAGAAAGCGGCTGAGCAGGTGCGCCAAGAAGGTGAGGCGATTTTAACCAAGCTGCGCTCTGGAGAGCTGCAAGATCCTCCAGCGGTTACTACAGCTGCTACTCAGGTGCAGGCTCCTGAAGCCGTACAGCCTGAATCTGCACCTGTCCCAGAGGCTACTCCCGTAGTGGCAACTGCCCCCGCAGAAGACTCTACCGCTGTTGTAGCACAGGCTTCTGAGCAAAAAACGGAGACTGCTGCTGAAGTAACAGAAGCAGCAGAGGCTGTGGTTGCTGATGAGGCTAAATCTGATGAGCCATCTCCCGTTGTCGCTTCAGCTACGGGGGAAGAGGCGAAGCCCCAATCGGTGTGGCAGGTGTTAGAAGCGGCTGGGCGTGTGCAGGAAGGGGTAGATCCCGCTGTGATGCAGGTTGTGTTCCGCTTACCTAAGCCTACGTCTGATCGTCCGATTTATGGCCATGTAGTGCTGAGTTCGGGGGATTTTGTGATTGTACGTTTGGATGGCGTAGCTGAGCCGGATACCAAAAGCCTTACTCAAGAGCAGCGTCAAGAGTATAAGCGTGTATTGGCTTCTCGGATTGGGCAGCAGGACTTTGCTGCTTATATGAATCTATTGCGTTCAACGGCTGAAATTAAGCGCTTTTAACAGAGGCTATTAATTGGCATAAGCTGTAAAAAAAGAACCCGCACAAAATGCGGGTTCTTTTTGGCTTCGGGATTGGGTTACTCCAAAGGCCCCATAGCGGTGGTGTTAAAGCCACCGTCTACATACAGAATTTCACCACTGATGCCGGATGCTAAATCAGAGCATAAGAAAGCACCGGCGTTGCCTACTTCTTCAATGGTGACGTTACGGCGTAAGGGGGTTTGACGTTCGTTGGCCGCCAGCATTTTGCGGAAGTTAGCGATGCCAGAGGCCGCTAAGGTGCGGATAGGGCCAGCAGAAATGGCGTTAACCCGTATTCCTTCTGGGCCAAGGCTGCTGGCCAAGTAACGTACACCAGCCTCTAGGCTGGCTTTGGCCATACCCATGACGTTGTAGTTTGGCATGGTACGCTCAGCGCCCAAATAGGACAGTGTCAGCAGGCTACCATTACGTCCTTGCATCATCTCGCGGCCTGCTTTTGCCAAGGCAACGAAGCTGTAGGCGCTGATATCGTGGGCAATGCGGAAGCCTTCGCGGGTGGTCGCTTGGGTAAAGTCACCGTCCAGTTGGTCACCGGGAGCAAAGCCAACGGAATGCACGATGCCGTCTAGTCCATCCCATTTTTGGCTCAGAGCGGCAAATACTTGGGCAATTTCTTCGTCATTGCCTACATCACAGGGGAAGCAGAGTTCAGGGCTTGAACCCCAGGTGCTGGCGAACTCTTCAACTCGGCCTTTGAGTTTCTCGTTTTGGTAGGTAAAGGCTAATTCAGCGCCTTCGCGGTGCATGGCCGCCGCGATGCCAGAGGCGATGGAGAGCTTGCTGGCAACGCCAACAATCAAAATGCGTTTGCCACTAAGAAAAGCCATGGATGTGTTCCTCTTTTTCTGGTTGTCCAGCCGTTGGAGGGGCATTCATAAAAGCCGCCTCAAGCAGTTGCTGGGTATAGGGATGTTGCGGAGCATCGAACAGGGTCTCGGCTGAGCCCTGTTCCACCACCTGACCTTGTTTTATGACGATAAGCTGATGGCTTAAGGCACGCACAACTGCCAGATCGTGGCTAATAAATAGGTAGGTCAGATTATATTTCTGCTGCAATTGGCGTAAAAGCTCGACGATTTGTGCCTGTACCGTGCGATCCAGTGCGGAGGTAGGTTCATCCAGCAAAATCAAAGCAGGTTTTAAGACTAACGCACGAGCAATGGCAATCCGCTGCCGCTGTCCACCAGAGCACTCATGGGGATAGCGATGACGCATTGCCGGATCTAAGCCTACCTCGGTCAGAGCCTGTATCACGGCCTGCTCACGCTCCTCAGTAGTCCCGATTCGGTGGACTTCTAAGCCCTCCGCGATGATTTGCCCAATGGATAGCCGTGGACTCAAACTACCGTAAGGGTCTTGAAATACCACCTGCATTTGGCGGCGAATCGGGCGCATATCCTTCTGGTTAAGCTGGTCTAGAGCTTGTCCTTGAAACTGAATACTTCCTTGGCTGTTGAGTAATCGCAGAATGGCCAAACCAAGGCTAGTTTTCCCCGAGCCACTTTCACCCACAATGCCCAAGGTTTGACCGCTGGGGATACCAAAGCTGACACCATCCACAGCGTGCACATAATCGCAAACACGCTGGAAGAGCCCTTTTTTGATCGGGAAGTGAACCTGTAGGTTTTTGACTTCTAAAATAGGGGCCGCTTTAGTCGTGGCGTAATTGGGCCGACCTTTGGGCTCTGAGGCTAATAATTCTTGAGTGTAGGGATGCTGAGGTTGGCTGAACAGACGGGCAGTGTCATTTTGCTCCACGATCTGCCCTTTTTGCATGACACATACCCGCTGAGCAATCCGCCGAACCAGATTCAGATCGTGGCTGATCAGCAGTAGAGCCATGCCCAGCTTATCTTGTAGCTCCTTCAGCAGCTTTAGGATTTTGGCTTGTACGCTGACATCAAGGGCGGTGGTTGGCTCATCAGCAATCAGCAGTTCAGGCTCGTTGGCCAACGCCATAGCGATCATGACTCTTTGCCGTTGCCCGCCAGACAGTTCATGAGGGTAGGCTTTTAAGCGTTGCTCGGGTCGTGTAATACCGACAAGCTTGAGTAGCTCTAGGGTGCGCTCTGTGGCCGCCTGACCGCGTAATCCTTTGTGCAGTGTGAGCACTTCGTTTATTTGCCGCTCAACGCTATGTAGCGGATTCAGCGAGGTCATGGGCTCCTGAAAGATCATAGAGATCTTATTGCCGCGCAAGGCTTGTAGGCGAGACTCTTTGGCGGTAAGCAAATCCTCTTGGCCGTAGAGGATTTTCCCATTGAGCTGAGCAGTAATAGGGAGCAGCCGAAGCAGTGCATGAGCCGTTACGGATTTACCAGAGCCACTTTCGCCCACTAAGGCCAAAGTTTCTCCTTTATAAATGGAGAAACTGGCTTGAGTCACCGCAGGATTGATCTGCTGACCGCTGACAAACTCGATGCTAAGATCTTGAATTTCAAGTAAAACGTCGGGCATATCATTTCCTTGGATCAAAGGCATCACGGGCCGCTTCGCCAATAAAAACCAATAGGCTGAGCATCAAAGCTAATACCGCAAAGGCAGTGATAGCTAACCAAGGCGCTTGCAGATTATTTTTACCCTGAGCTACTAACTCGCCTAAAGAGGGGGCTCCCGGTGGCAAGCCAAAGCCCAGAAAGTCCAGCGCTGTGAGGGTTCCGATGGCGGTGGTGAGGATGAAGGGCAGAAAGGTCAGAGTAGACACCATCGCGTTGGGTAAAATATGTCGGAACATAATGCCCGTATTTGGCATCCCAAGGGCGCGGGCCGCGCGCACGTACTCTAGGTTACGTCCGCGTAAAAATTCGGCGCGTACTACGTCCACCAGCGTCATCCAAGAAAATAGCAGCATGATGCCTAAGAGAATCCAAAAGTCAGGCTGGATAAAACTGGTGATGATGATGACTAAATACAACACCGGAAGACCTGACCAGATTTCCAAAAACCGCTGGCCCATCAGATCAACCCAGCCGCCGTAAAAGCCCTGAACGGCTCCAGCCAATACGCCCAGTATGGAGCTGAACAAGGTGAGCACTAGGGCAAAGGTTACCGATAATCTAAAGCCGTAAATCACCTGAGCTAAGACATCACGGGCTTGGTCGTCGGTTCCTAACCAATTGCTGAAAGAGGGAGGTGCGGGGGCTGGGACGGCTAAGTCGTAATTTACGCTGTCGTGGCTAAAGGGAATCAGCGGCCAAAGCATCCAGCCCTGCTTAGCCGCGATAAGCTCTTGAATATAGGGATTTTTGTAATTAGCTTGCAGAGGAAACTCACCCCCAAAAGTCGTCTCTGGATAGCGTTTGAAGATGGGAAAAAACCATTCTCCATCGTACTTAACGACTAGGGGTTTATCGTTGGCGATCAGCTCAGCACCGAGGCTGAAAACAAATAAAACCAGAAAAATCCACAGTGACCACCAGCCTCGGCGATTGGCTTTGAACAGCGCAAAGCGTCGAGCATTAAGGGGCGATAAAGTCATCTTCATTGCTCCCGACTGTCAAAGTTAATACGTGGATCGACGAGGGTATAGGTCAAATCTCCCACCAGCTTGAGCAGTAAGCCCACTAAGGTGAATAAGAATAGGGTGCCAAATACCACCGGATAGTCGCGGTTGATCGCCGATTCAAAACTGAGCAGGCCTAGGCCATCTAAAGAAAACACCACTTCAATCAGTAAGGCTCCGGTAAAAAACATGCCAATAAAAGCGGCTGGGAAGCCCGCAATGATGATCAGCATGGCATTGCGGAATACATGCCCATACAGCACTCGGTTGGGACTTAAACCCTTAGCCCGCGCGGTCATCACGTATTGTTTGTTAATCTCATCCAAAAAGCTGTTTTTGGTGAGCAGCGTCAAGGTAGCGAAGTTGCCGATCACTATGGCTGTCGTGGGCAGTACGAGATGCCAGAAGTAATCGAGGATTTTCCCCAAAAAACTCAGCTCATCGAAGTCATCGGAGGTGAGTCCGCGTAAAGGAAACCAATTCCAGTAACTTCCCCCCGCAAACAGCAGAATCAGCAGTACGCCAAATAAAAATGCTGGAACCGCGTAGCCCACCACGATGATGGAGCTAGTCCAGACATCAAAGGGGCTACCGTGCCGAGTGGCTTTGGCAATCCCCAGCGGGATGGATATAAGGTATACGATCAAAGTGCTCCATAACCCTAAGGAAATGGAGACCGGCATTTTTTCTAAGATGAGGTCTATGACTTTGGTGTCTCGGAAAAAGCTTTCCCCGAAGTCAAGAGTTAGATAATTAGTAAGCATGAGCCAAAAGCGCTCAGTCGGAGGTTTATCGAAGCCATATTGACGTTCGATACTGGCAATCAGCTCAGGATCAAGTCCTTGCCGGCCTCGGTAGTGGGGCCCAGAAACTTGATCTGCTCCGCCACGACCGACCAGTGCGCCATCTAAGCCTTCCAGTTTGGCAATGGCCTGTTCTACTGGGCCACCAGGAACGGCTTGTACAATAATGAAATTTAACAGCAAGATGCCAAACAGGGTCGGAATAATCAGCAGCAAGCGCCGCAGGATGTAAGACAGCATCTTAGGGTTCCTGAGCTGGTTGAGCAGGGGAAGCTTTATACCACCAGCCCCGTAAGCCAATGTCGTATAGTGGCGTAACGGCGGGGCGATCTAGGTGATTCCAGTAGGCGACTCGCCAAGTTTTAATGTGCCAGTTTGGGATGACGTAGTATCCCCACAGCAGTACACGGTCTAAGGCACGGGTACGGGTAACGAGTTCAGCTCGTGAGTCAGATTGAATGAGCTGGTCAACCAGTTGGTCAATGGCGGGGCTTTTAAGGCCAATGAAGTTACGGCTACCCGGATTATCTGCTGTGCTGGAGTGCCAGTATTCGCGTTGTTCATTGCCCGGTGAGTTGGATTGACTAAAGCCTGAGACGATCATGTCGTAATCACGCGAGCGCAGGCGATTGATGTATTGGGATATGTCCACGCGGCGAATATTCAGTTCAATGCCTAAATCCGCTAAGTTGCGTTTATAGGGGAGCAAAATGCGTTCAAAGCCCGCTTGAGTGAGCAAAAACTCCAGAACCAAAGGCTGGTGCTGGGCATTAACCATTTGGTCGTTTTCAACTCGGTAACCGGCTTGGGTTAAGAGTTGATAGGCCCGGCGTTGTTGGTCGCGGATGATGCCATTGCCCTGAGTCACTGGAAGTACAAAGGGTTGTTCAAAAACTTCGGGTGGAATTTGAGCCCTTAAGGGTTCCAGTAATTTGAGCTCTTCTGGACTGGGAAGGCCACTAGAAGCCAGCTCGGAGTTATCAAAATAACTGATGGTTCGGGTATAGGCATTATTGAATAGGCGCTGATTAGCCCATTCAAAATCAAACAGCAGACTGAGCGCTTCACGCACGCGCCGATCCTGTAGCTGAGGGCGGCGAGTATTGAAGATGAAGCCTTGCATGCCACTAGGGTTATGGTTGGGCAACTCTTCTCTTTTAATCTTTCCACTGCGTACCGCATCAATGTCGTACGCTGTTGCCCAATTTTTAGCCATGATTTCTAGCCAGTAGTCGAACTTACCGGCTTTAAAGGCTTGTAGTGCAATGTCGGTATCAAGGTAGTAATCAAAGATGAGGCGGTCGAAGTTGTCCAAACCTCGGTTGACCGCTAGGTCTTTGCCCCAATAATCAGGGACTCGTGCGTAGTGGATGGATCGACCGGGGTCAACGCGCTCAACACGGTAGGGGCCACTGCCTAATGGGGGCTCCATACTTCCTGAGTTGAACTCTCTATTTTCCCACCAGTGCTTAGGCAGTACGGGGAGTTGGCCCAAGATCAGCGGCAGCTCTCGGTTGCCACCGTGCTTAAACTCAAAACGCACGCGGGATTTAGATTCTACAACCACTCGCTCTACATCTGCATAGTAGGCACGGTATTGGGGAGCCCCCTGTGTGGTGAGGATTTCAAAACTGAAGGCTACATCTTCTGCCGTGACTGGCTGGCCATCATGAAACTTAGCTTCTGGGCGTAGATAAAAACGTACCCAGCGGTTATTGGGTGCTTTTTCAATGCGTTCGGCCAGTAGGCCGTATACGGTGAAGGCTTCGTCCTGACTGTTTTTGGTCAGAGTGTCGTACAACAGTTCAATATTTTCAGCCGCAACGCCCTTATTGATGAAAGGATTAAGGGTGTTAAAACTGCCGATGCCTGCTTGCCGCATAACGCCACCTTTAGGTGCGTCTGGGTTAACGTATTCAAAATGGCTGAAATTTTCGGGATATTTTGGTGGCTCTCCGTACAGCGTCAGAGCGTGCTGTGGTGCTGCGTTGGCTTTCTGCATGGATCCTAAGCTGATCAATAGCATGCCGATGAAGTACCACCACCTTAGGGGGATATGCGATCTAATGACGCTCATCAGTCAATCTCCAGAACGTACAGTCGCGATTTGTTGGAAATATAAACGCATAAGGATAAGAAAAACGCATTAAGCGAATTGATCCTAAGTGGTTAATTTAAAAGGTTCGGTACAGTAACAGCTTGATGGTCTTTTGCGAACTCTTGTCGATAGAACATTAGTTCGCATAATCATAAATCAGTAAAACAAATACTCAAAAACAGCGAAGGATAAGATTATCCTTCGCTAACAATACCTAACCTAAACGGAATTTCAGAACATCTTCCGGCATAGAAACATCCGGAAGATTACGGGGATCAGGCTCAGGAGGCAGAACTTGATAACGTATAGGAATCACTCCAGCCCAAGAGGGGTGGGTATAGTCTTCATCATCATCAATGGGCGGGCCTGTGCGTACTTTGCAAGAAGCTTCGGCTATGGACATAGAAGCAATCGCGGTGGCTTTGATTTCCTTGGGATATACAGGACGTAAGCGCTCCCATTCGCCTGGTATCAGTCCATTTACAAAATTGCGCAATTTTTCGGCTTTTTCGTCTTCATCCTTAATCAGCTCAGCTCGTCCAAGCAGCATCACTGAGCGGAAATTGCAGTTAAAATTGTACGCAGATCGAGCAATTACCAAACCGTCCAGCATGGAAACGGTGAAACAAATGTCTTGATGCTCTAAAGCATGGAACATTCGGCCTGCGCTAGAGCCGTGCCAGTACACTCGATCCCCTTCACGCCAAAAGAAGGTAGGGGTTACAAAGGGAACGCCATTCATCATGCAACCCACATGGGCGAGGGGGGTTGCATCTAAAATGGCTTTCACCGTTTCCTGATCGTAACGGGCTAGCCAGTGATAACGCTTAACGTGGGTGCGGTCACTGGGGGCTTCCCGGTATTCCTCATCAGTTTGATCGGTCATTACAGCAATTCCTTATTACTTCTAGTTAAATAGGTCTTAACTCAGGTAAGACCAGAATGGGTTGGTCTTCGCCTAATGCCAGCATTAATTGGCGACGAATGCCTCCCAAGGTTTCTCCAGAGGAGGTGCAGCCAGCACACATACCCTTCAAACGCAGACGGACTTTGTAGCCCTCAATCGCAACGATCTCCATATCTCCTCCATCTGCTTGGAGGCCAGGGCGTAGTCGCTCAATGGTTTCACTAATAATCGCAATGCGCTGCTCTTCCGTTAGTGTGTTCTCTGCACAATCAGGCTGGGTATCCATAGCAACTCCTTCAATTGAACCTGGCATCTGGTATAGGAAAAAGGGCTGTCTTTATAGAAGACCTATCCCATAGCGCAATAAGCATGCCGTTCCATTTAAAACCTTAAGTTCAGAGTAAGAATATCCCTATAAAAGCAATGGTTTTTACCTAAAAGTACATTAAATAGCGATGCTATTCGCCCTGAGTGTATTTTCTGGACTGGCCTATTTTATCAGGCCTTGATACTTATCCCTAGGATATCGTTATATAGAAAAATATATCTAAAAATGGAGGTGGCGTTGAGGCCGCCTCTAGTCGAAAACTACTGACGATAAGGTGGATTGGCATGAACAATCAGGCAACCCTCGAATTGGATATGGATTACTTTGTCGAGGAGTTTAGCCACTGCTTCACCGGCGAATGCCGGGTGAAGATGCTCCCTCTTCTTTATAAGATCAGTCAGATTATTACCGACAGTGCCAATCTAGCGAATGCTTTGTCGATAATACTGGGCATTATGCAGCAGCATTTAAAGATGGAGCGGGGTATCGTCACCCTATACGACATGCCTGCAGAAAATATCTTTATCCATGACAGCTTTGGGCTTACGGAGGAAGAGCAAAAACGGGGCGTATATACCCTTGGAGAAGGCATTACCGGCAAAGTGGTGGAGACCGGTAAAGCCATTATTGCGCGCCGTGTGCAAGACCATCCCGACTTTTCAGACCGCACCGAGGCACAACGTTCCTCCAAAGCCAAGTCAGCGTTTTTCTGTGTGCCGATTATGCGCGCCCGTAAGGTGTTAGGCACCATTGCCGCAGAGCGGGTGTATATGAACCAGCGTCTACTTAAGCAGGACGTGGAATTATTGACCATGATCGCCACCATGATTGCGCCGGTGGTGGAGCTGTACCTGATTGAAAACATCGACAAAGTACGTTTGGAAAATGAAAACCGTCGCCTTAAACACGCCCTGAAAGAGCGTTTTAAGCCGACCAACATCATTGGTAACTCCAAGCCTATGCAGGAGGTGTACGAGCTGATTCATAAAGTAGCTTCCACCAAAGCAACGGTATTGATTCTGGGTGAAAGCGGTGTAGGTAAAGAGTTGGTGGCTAATGCAATCCATTACAACAGCCCGAATGCAGAAGCACCCTTTATTACCTCCAACTGTGCCGCCTTACCGGAAAATCTCGCTGAAAGTGAATTGTTTGGCCATGAGAAGGGCTCCTTTACTGGAGCTTTATCCATGCATAAAGGCTGCTTTGAGCAGGCTGATGGCGGCACCATCTTTTTAGACGAAGTAGGCGAATTGAGCCTAACGGTGCAAGCTAAGCTGCTGCGTGTGTTGCAGAACCGAACCTTTGAACGGGTGGGTGGCAGTAAGCCGGTTAAGATTGATGTGCGTATCATTGCAGCGACCAACCGCAATTTAGCGGAGATGGTGGAGCAAGGAACCTTCCGTGAGGATCTGTACTATCGCTTGCATGTATTCCCCATCACCGTGCCTCCTTTACGAGAGCGGGGCAGTGATGTGATTGCCTTAGCAGATCATTTTGTCAGTACCTTTTCTGAAGAAAACGCTAAGAGCATCAAACGTATTTCCACGCCAGCCCTAAATATGCTGATGAGCTACCATTGGCCGGGTAACGTCCGCGAGCTGGAAAATGTGATGGAGCGGGCGGTTATCCTCTCCGATGATGATGTAGTTCATAGCTATAACCTACCGCCATCTCTACAGACGTCTAAAGAAAGTGGCACCGCTTTTGGCCTTACCCTTGAAGATAAAGTGCGCGCTGTAGAATATGAAATGATTGTGGAAGCATTAAAAAATACCAACGGGCATATGGGCGAGGCTGCCGAGGAGTTGGGCTTAACCCGGCGTATGTTGGGGGTACGGATGGAGCGCTATGGTATTAGCTATAAAAGCTTTCGTGGTACGCAGAACTCGGATGATTAACGGCTGATCTGTTTCATTCTTGGTAGTTCTAAGTGTTACTCAAGCTTCCGTTTTGTTCAGTGTTCCTAATTGAATTAACTATAACTACCTAATTAATAGGCAGCTTTAGCGCTGCCTATTTTTTTGATTTTTATTTTTAAATGTTCTAGGTGGTTCTATGTTCTTTATTGTTTTAGTCTGTGCTCTTTAATACTGGGCTTTATAAATTTACGTCCTTTGAATAGTAAAACTAGAAAAATACTAAACCGGTAAATTTACTGAATGCTCAATTGATGTGATTGCTTGGGTAAATATAAACGATTTTGTTCAGAGTACATATTTGGATGGTTTTATAAAATGGAGCTAAAAATAAAATTCATGTATTTCAATAAAATAGATTTATTTTTTAATTTAATGGCTTTGTTTTAGATTCTTTTATTTCTCTGTTAAAACTTGGCATATGCATTGCTCTATATAAAAACGTCACCAAGTTAATTTGGCTGAGCATCACTCCGGTTCAGGTGATGATCGGACAATGTCTCATGTGTTCTTGATGAGTTTTTAATAGAGGAGCTGTACTCATATGACTCGCAAAGTAGCTATCTACGGAAAAGGCGGTATTGGCAAATCCACCACTACCCAAAATACAGCCGCTGCTCTGGCTTACTTCCATAATAAGAAAGTATTTATTCATGGCTGCGATCCTAAAGCAGACTCCACCCGTTTGATCCTCGGTGGTAAGCCTCAGGAAACCCTGATGGACATGCTGCGTGACCGTGGTCTGGAAAAAATCACCAACGAAGACGTGATTAAAGTCGGCTTTATGGACATTCAGTGCGTTGAGTCTGGTGGCCCAGAGCCAGGTGTTGGTTGCGCTGGCCGTGGTGTAATCACGGCCATTGACCTGATGGAAGAAAACGGTGCCTACACTGAGGATCTGGACTTCGTGTTCTTTGACGTACTGGGTGACGTAGTGTGCGGTGGTTTCGCCATGCCCATTCGTGACGGTAAAGCGCAAGAAGTGTACATCGTAGCTTCTGGCGAAATGATGGCGATCTACGCGGCCAACAACATCTGCAAAGGCTTGGTGAAATACGCCAAGCAAAGTGGTGTGCGTCTGGGCGGCATCATCTGCAACAGCCGTAAAGTAGACGGTGAGTTGGAGCTGATGATGGAGTTCACGGAGGCTCTGGGCAGCCAGATGATCCACTACGTGCCTCGCGACAACATCGTGCAGAAAGCTGAGTTCAACAAAAAGACCGTTACTGAGCTGAACCCTGAAGAAAATCAATCCAAGGAATACGGTGAGCTGGCGCGTAAAATCATCGAAAACGAGCAATTCGTTATCCCTAAGCCGCTGACCATGGATGAGCTGGAAGAGATGGTTGTTAAGTACGGCATCGCTGACTGATTACCTGCTCACTTACCACTCTTTATTAAAGGAGATGCGTTATGCCGCTTCACGAGTTTGAGTGCAGCAAGGTTATTCCTGAGCGCAAGCAGCACGCGGTCATCAAAGGCAAAGGCGAGACTCTGGCTGATGCCCTGCCTCAGGGATATCTGAACACCATCCCCGGCTCTATCTCCGAGCGTGGTTGCGCCTACTGCGGTGCTAAGCACGTCATCGGAACTCCCATGAAGGATGTAATTCACATCAGTCATGGCCCTGTAGGTTGCACCTATGACACTTGGCAAACCAAGCGTTATATCAGTGACAATGACAACTTCCAGCTCAAGTACACCTACGCTACGGATGTGAAGGAAAAGCACATCGTATTCGGTGCTGAGAAGCTGCTGAAGCAAAACATCCTTGAAGCCTTCAAAGCGTTCCCGCAAATCAAGCGGATGACCATTTACCAAACCTGCGCCACAGCGCTGATTGGTGATGACATCAATGCGATAGCGGCTGAAGTGATGGAAGAGCTGCCCGAAGTCGATATCTTCGTATGTAACTCTCCCGGTTTCGCAGGCCCCAGCCAGTCTGGTGGTCACCACAAAATCAACATCGCGTGGATCAACCAAAAAGTAGGTACGGTTGAACCCGAAATCACCAGCGATTACGTGATGAACTACGTCGGTGAGTACAACATCCAAGGCGACCAAGAAGTAATGACTGATTACTTCAAGCGCATGGGGATTCAAGTACTGTCCACCTTCACCGGTAACGGTTCGTACGATGGTCTGCGTGCCATGCACAAAGCCCAACTGAACGTACTGGAGTGTGCTCGCTCTGCGGAGTACATCGCTAACGAACTGCGCGTTCGTTACGACATCCCACGTTTGGATATCGACGGCTTTGGTTTCAAACCGCTGGCGGACTCCCTGCGTAAAATCGGTATGTTCTTCGGTATCGAAGACCGCGCTAAGGCCATCATCGACGAAGAAATCGCGCGTTGGCAGCCTGAGTTGGACTGGTACAAAGAGCGCCTGATGGGCAAGAAAGTCTGCCTGTGGCCAGGTGGTTCTAAGCTGTGGCACTGGGCTCACTGCATTGAGGAAGAAATGGGCCTCAGAGTGGTATCGGTATACACCAAGTTCGGTCACCAAGGCGACATGGAAAAAGGCATCGCACGGGTTCAGGAAGGCACTTTGGCCATCGACGACCCGAACGAGCTGGAAGGCCTAGAGGCTTTGGAAATGCTCAAGCCTGACATCATCTTCACCGGCAAGCGTCCAGGCGAAGTGGCTAAGAAAGTGCGTGTTCCTTACCTGAACGCCCATGCTTACCACAACGGTCCGTACAAAGGCTTCGAAGGTTGGGTACGTTTCGCGCGCGACATCTACAACGCCATCTATTCCCCGATTCACCAACTGTCGGGCGTAGATATCACTAAAGATGACGCACCTGTTTGGAATACCGGCTTTAGTACCAGCCGCATGCTGTCCGATAGTGTGCTGAGTGACGAAGTGCGCAATTCCACCACCCTGCGCCAGTACAGCGGCGGATTCGACAGCGTGACCAAGCTGCGTGAGCGCGAGTACCCCACATTCGAGCGTAAAGCCAGCTAACGTCCAGCCGAGGAGATGATCCATGAAAAGCGCTTCCGCCTCTGCTGCGGTAGTTAAACAGAAGGTCGAAGCTCCTGTGCATCCTATGGATGCACAGATTGACGAGCTGACCGACTTCATTATGAAAAACTGCCTCTGGCAATTTCACTCCCGCTCTTGGGATCGTGAGCGCCAGAATGCAGAAATTCTGAAGAAAACCAAAGAGCTGCTGTGCAGTGAGCCCGTAGATCTGAGTACGCCTCATGATCGCGTTTATTGGGTGGATGCGGTCTGTATGGCTGAGGATTTTCGGGCTCATTACCCTTGGATCAACGGCCTGTCCAAGGACGAAATTGCCTCAGTGATGCAAGGACTGAAAGACCGCATCGACTATCTGACCATTACCGGCTCGTTGAACGAAGAGCTGACTGACAAACACTATTAAGAGGGGACTTGATTATGTCCTGCGAAGTTAAGGAAAAAGGACGGGTTGGCACGATCAATCCCATCTTTACCTGCCAGCCGGCCGGTGCTCAGTTTGTCAGTATCGGCATCAAGGACTGCATTGGTATCGTGCACGGCGGACAAGGCTGCGTCATGTTCGTACGCCTGATTTTCTCCCAGCACTACAAGGAAAGTTTTGAGCTGGCTTCCTCCTCGCTGCACGAAGACGGCGCTGTATTCGGTGCGTGCGGACGGGTAGAAGAAGCGGTTGATGTGCTGTTGGCTCGTTATCCGCACGTTAAAGTGATCCCTATCATCACCACTTGCTCTACCGAAATCATCGGTGATGACGTGGATGGGGTGATCCGCAAGCTCAAGGACGAACTGCTGGCTGAGAAGTATCCCGATCGGGAAGTACACCTGATCGCCATGCACACTCCGAGCTTCGTGGGTAGCATGATCAGCGGCTACGATGTAGCCGTGCGTGACGTGGTTAAGCACTTTGCTAAACGCACCACGCCTAGCGAAAAAATCAACTTGCTGACCGGCTGGGTGAATCCGGGTGATGTCAAAGAGCTGAAACACCTGCTCAAGGAAATGGACATCCAAGCTAACGTGCTGTTTGAGATCGAAAGCTTCGACTCTCCGGTTATGCCCGATGGCAGTGCGGTTTCCCACGGCAACACCACCATTGAAGATCTGATTGATACCGGCAATGCCCAAGCGACCTTCGCACTGAACCGCTACGAAGGCACTAAGGCTGCTGAGTATCTGGAAAAGAAATTCAAGATTCCTGCGGTGATTGGCCCAACTCCAATTGGCATCCGTAACACCGATACCTTCCTGCAAAACCTGCGCAAAGTGACGGGCAAACCTATCCCTGAGTCTTTGTCTCGTGAGCGTGGTGTGGCCATTGATGCGCTGACCGATTTGACCCACATGTTCTTGGCCGATAAGCGTGTAGCCATCTACGGTGCGGCTGACTTGGTGATTGGTCTGGCTGAGTTCTGCTTGGACTTAGAGATGAAGCCTGTACTGCTGCTGTTGGGCGATGACAACAGCAAGTATGTGGATGACGCTCGTATCAAAGCCATCCAAGAAAATGTCGATTTCGATATGGAAATCATCACCAATGCGGATTTCTGGGAGCTGGAAAACCGCATTAAAAATGAAGGGCTGGAGCTGGATCTGATTCTGGGTCACTCCAAAGGCCGCTTCATTTCCATCGACTACAACATCCCCATGTTGCGCGTTGGCTTCCCAACCTACGATCGTGCCGGTCTCTACCGTTACCCCACCGTAGGCTATGGCGGTGCAATTTGGTTGGCTGAGCAAATGGCTAACCTGCTGTTCGCTGATATGGAGCACAAGAAAAACAAAGAGTGGCTGCTAAACGTTTGGTAAGGATCGTTTAGGGTTTGTAGTTCTTGTGTGGCTGGGCAGCACCGAGGTTTCGGTGTTGTCCTTTGAGCTATCCATGTGTCGTTTTGTGCATTCGCTCGCGCCTGTAGGCTGAATACACTTTTTTAATGATACGAGCAGGTTGGATATACGAGGCCTCTATGAAAATTGCGGTATGTGTGGATTCCAACGGAAATATGGCGGGCCTGTATGCAGGTGCAAGCCTCCATCTGTATGAGCGTGAACAGGAAGCTTTGTGGCAACTCACGCGGCAAGTTCCCATAAATATCTCTGCCGAGATGGATATAGCGGCTGTTAAAAATGTCCTGTACACGGCGGTAGCTGAGTTAGAGGGCTGTAAAATCCTGCTCTCAACTGAAGTACGGGGTTTGCTGTACTCCATCCTGCAAGAGGAAATGGGGTTTACCACTTGGAAGTCCAAAGGCGATTTGCAAGAGCAGCTCAACCAAGTGGCCCAGAATGATCCCAGTTGGGTGAAGCAGTTAGCTGAAGCAGCAGCTGAAGCCAAACGCTTAGCTGAAGAAGCCCTCGCCAGTTGTTGTGGTGGCGGTGGAGTGGGTGGAAGAAAGAAACGCTCCTCATCTTGCTCAGACAACGCAACCCAGCTCCCACAGCCTGAATGCGTGGCAGAAGGTCTATATCGCTTCGATCTTGAAGGCACTCTGGCCAAGCACGAGCACTTTAACTCTCAACAATTGTTGATTCCCTTCTTAGAAAATACTCGATTCCAAGAGCTTGAGGTCTTATGTGGCCACGTTCCGCGCTGGCTCAACAAGAAGCTGGAGGAGCTCAGCCTAGTAGCCGAATTTGAGGAGCTGAATGGCTCCAGAGCGGCATTGAAGATTCGTATCTTGCCTAAAGAAGTTGCTGAAGCGGCGCACTGAATATCTCAACGCTTACCCTCAATGATGAATAAGGAGTTTTTATGGGCGATGCTCTCGATGATCACCTGTTGTATTTTGCTTATGGCCCAGACATGAACCCTGAACAGATTTCATCACGTTGCGATGAACCCAAGGTTTTTATGGTGGCTCACCTACCTGAATATGCCCTCAAGTTTTTTGGCTATGCCGATCGCTGGGACGGTGGTTTAGAAAGTGTGGTGGAGTCTCCCGGCGATAAAGTGTACGGCGTGCTGTACAAGGTTAATTATAGCGACGCGGACTATTTAGATGCCTGTCAGGGTGCTCGCTTAGATGGAACCGGCCCTTATTTTCAGTTTCCTGTAGAAGTGATCGGTGAAGATGGAAAGACTTATTCGGTCTTTACCTACAAAAAATCCACCTTAGGGCAAACCACGCTCCCAAGTAGCGGTTACGTGGATTACATCGTGGCGGGTGCGGTGGCTTGTGGTTTGCCTCAAGACTACATTGAAGCCCTGAAAGCGACTGAAAATAAGCACACCACAGAGTCTTTACCCAGAAAGACGGACATCAGCAAGGTGCTTGTCGGCGGACATGCCTGTAACTGCGGTTGATTAGTCTGAGGATGGATGGGTGCTGATCTAAGGCATCATCACCTGTCCTGCCCATCCTTATCAGGCTATTAGTTTTTCTGATCTATCTTATAAATTTAAATTACCTCCAGCCCCGACAATTGCGACTTAACTAAAGTATAGGCCAACGGATTTCCTTGGCTGTAGGGACTGTATTCCTCTACAAAATGGCAACAATAAGTGAGGATAGGTAAGCGATATGATTAGAACAATAACGCCCCTTTTTTCCGCTATTGCGCTGATATCACTGGCTTTACACGCCGGTTCTGTCGCCGCAACCGATAAGGCTATGACTACCAATCAATTTTGGTGGCCTGATAAGTTGGATCTCTCCCCGCTCAGGCAACATGGAATAGCCTCAAATCCCTACGGCAGTCACTTCGATTACGCCAAACAATTCAATACGCTGGATTTAGACGCGGTTAAACAAGACCTCAAGCAAGTTTTAACCACCCCGCAGGATTGGTGGCCCCCAGACTATGGCCATTATGGCCCTTTCATTATTCGGATGGCGTGGCACTCAGCCGGTGTGTACCGAATCTTTGACGGTCGTGGCGGGGCTAATGGTGGCCAACAGCGCTTTGAGCCCCTAAACAGTTGGCCGGATAACGTCAGCTTGGATAAAGCCCGCCGTTTATTGTGGCCAGTGAAGCAAAAATACGGCAGCAAAATCTCTTGGGGTGACCTGATGGTGCTCTCAGGTAACGTAGCCCTAGAGTCGATGGGCTTTAAAACCTTCGGTTTTGCCGGCGGCCGGATAGACGATTGGGAAGCTGAGCGCGTCAACTGGGGTAGCGAAACTAAATGGCTGGATGACAAACGCTACAGCGGTAACCGAGAGTTAGCTAAGCCATTGGCAGCCGTGCAGATGGGCCTTATTTACGTCAACCCAGAAGGCCCTAACGGTGTGCCTGATCCACTGTTAGCCGCCAAAGACATTCGCGATACCTTCGGTCGCATGGCCATGAATGATGAGGAAACTGTAGCGCTGATCGTAGGCGGGCATACCTTTGGTAAGGCCCACGGTGCCCACAACCCCGAAAAATGTTTAGGCCCAGATCCTGCCGCTGCGGGTATTGAGGAGCAAGGATTTGGCTGGAAAAACACATGCGGTAAAGGCCACTCCGAAGACACCATCACCAGCGGCCTTGAAGGTGCTTGGTCGGCAACACCCGTTGCTTGGAGTACCCAGTATCTGGATAACCTCTTTGCTTTTGATTGGGTAAAAACTAAGAGCCCTGCGGGGGCTACTCAGTGGATTCCTGCCAACAACCAAGCCGCCAATCTTGTCCCAGATGCCCATGATAAAACCAAGCGGCATGCGCCTATTATGTTCACCACGGACTTAGCCCTGAAGGAAGATCCGGCCTACCGCAAGATTGCCCTGCGATTTAAGGAAAATCCGAAAGAGTTGGAACAGGCGTTCGCTAAGGCTTGGTTTAAATTAACCCATAGAGATATGGGCCCTAAAGCACGGTATCTGGGTAAAGAGGTGCCTAAAGAGGTGCTGATTTGGCAAGATCCTATCCCAGCTTTGGATCATCCCGTATTGAATGCGGAGGAGATTGCCAGCCTAAAAATGAAGATTCTGGCTTCAGGTTTAAGCGTATCGGAGTTGGTAAAAACCGCTTGGGCTTCTGCTGCCAGTTTCCGAGGTACAGATATGCGGGGTGGTGCTAACGGTGCGCGTATCCGTTTGGCTCCGCAAAAGGATTGGACGGCTAATAACCCTAAAGAGTTGGCTGAGGTATTAAAAACGCTGGAAGGGGTTCAAAAAGACTTCAATAGCTCATTAAAAGGCGGCAAAAAGGTTTCACTGGCCGATGTCATCGTATTGGGGGGCAATGCAGCCATCGAGAAAGCGGCTAAGGATGCAGGGATGAACATTGAGGTGCCATTCCAACCCGGACGTATGGATGCCAGCGCAGAGCAAACCGATGTGGCTTCATTTGCGGTCTTAGAGCCTACGGCGGATGGCTTCCGTAACTACTATGCTCAAAATAACCCCATGTCTCCGACTGAAAGTTTGATTGAGCGAGCTAGCATGCTGAGCCTATCGGTACCTGAAATGACTGTGTTGGTGGGTGGTATGCGGGTACTGAATGCCAATAGTGCTGATAGTCCGCACGGAGTATTCACGGCTAAACCGGGGGTTTTAAGCAATGATTTCTTTGTAAACCTGCTGGATATGTCTACCCAATGGACTAAATCTGAGCAGCAGCCGGGCCTTTATGCGGGCACTGACCGTAAAACAGGCCAACCTAAATGGACGGCCACTTCGGTGGATCTGATTTTTGGCTCACATTCTGAGCTGCGAGCGGTCGCTGAGGTTTACGCAGCGCAAGATGGCCAAGAACGCTTTATCAAGGATTTTGTGCAGGCTTGGAATAAAGTGATGAACTTGGATCGCTTTGATCTGTAATGCTGGTGCACTTTACTGAATCTGACAGCAGCTCATAGAGGGTTGCTGTCGGATTTGCAGGAATCCCCTCTAAATCTTCCTACCGCTGCAACGGCATTCAATCTAGGGCAGGTACTCGCTAAACTGATAAGCTAACCGTAGTTTTTATCGCTTAGCTGACTTATAAGACGAGAATGCCCCATGCTTGACTCAAAACTGGTGCGTACCCAAGTGCACGAGGTTGCTGCTCGACTGGCTACCCGTGGGTTTGTTTTGGATGTTGCGCGCATCGAGGCGCTGGAAGCTCAGCGCAAAGCCGTGCAAACCCGCACTGAACAGTTACAGGCTGAGCGCAATGCCCGTTCCAAAAGCATTGGGCAGGCGAAGCAGCGCGGAGAAGATATTGCCCCTCTGTTGGCTGAAGTGGATCGTATGGGTTCTGATTTAGACTCCGCCAAGCGTGAGCTGGATCAGATTCAATCGGATTTGGATGGGCTGATGCTCAACCTGCCTAACTTGCCCCATGAGTCAGTGCCTGTGGGTAAGGATGAGGCAGATAATCTGGAAGTTCGCCAATGGGGAACACCGCGTACCTTTGATTTTGAGGTCAAAGATCATGTGGCTTTAGGTGAACAGCAAGGTCATCTGGATTTTAATGCCGCCATTCAGTTATCCGGCGCACGTTTTGCGGTCATGCGTGGCCCTATCGCCCGTTTGCATCGCGCTTTGGCTCAATTCATGCTCAATTTGCACGTTACTGAGCACGGATATGAAGAGGCTTATACACCCTATTTGGTGAAAGCCTCTGCTTTGCAGGGTACCGGCCAATTGCCGAAATTTGAAGAAGATCTGTTCAAGATCCAGCGGGATCAAGAAGCCGATTTATATCTGATTCCTACGGCAGAAGTATCCTTAACCAACTTGGTAGCGGATCAAATTCTGGATGCTAAAACCCTGCCATTAAAGTTCGTGGCTCATACGCCTTGTTTCCGCAGTGAGGCGGGGGCTTCTGGGCGGGATACCCGTGGCATGATTCGCCAGCATCAGTTCGATAAGGTCGAGATGGTACAGATCGTCGAGCCTAGCCAGTCCTTTATCGCCCTTGAGTCTTTGACCGGTAATGCGGAGCGTGTACTGCAATTGCTGGAGCTGCCTTATCGCGTGCTGGCACTGTGTACTGGAGATATGGGGTTCGGTGCGACCAAAACCTACGATTTAGAAGTCTGGATTCCCAGCCAGAATAAATACCGCGAAATTTCCTCATGCTCTAACTGTGGAGACTTCCAAGCGCGGCGTATGCAAGCTCGTTATCGGAACCCTGAAACTGGAAAAGCTGAGCTGGTGCATACCCTCAATGGTTCTGGTTTAGCCGTGGGTCGTACCCTCGTAGCCGTGCTGGAAAATTATCAGCAAGCGGATGGCTCCATCCGTATCCCTGAAGTGCTGAAGCCCTATATGGGTGGCTTAGAGGTAATTGGCTAAGCATGGAGTATTTACCGCTGTTCCATAACCTCAGGGGTCGCACGGTATTGGTGGTGGGCGGCGGCGAAGTTGCTTTGCGTAAAGCCCGCCTGTTGCTTGAGGCGGGTGCCTGGGTACGGCTTATAGCACCTTCTGTGCTGCCCGCTGTGCAGGAGCTATTGCAAGACCAGGGACAGGTGCATGTCCGTGCCTATGTGGTGGATGACCTTCAGGGTTGTAGTTTGGTGGTGGCTGCTACGGATGATGGCCCGCTAAATACTCAAGTATCAGCCCAAGCCCAAGCGCTAGGAATTCCTGTGAATGTTGTGGATGCTCCGGCCCTATGCAGTGTTATTTTTCCGGCTATTGTTGATCGCTCTCCCTTGATGGTAGCGGTCAGCAGCGGGGGGGATGCTCCGGTATTGGCCCGTTTAGTCCGTGCGCGTCTTGAAACCTTGATCCCTGCGGCTTACGGACACTTGGCTGAGCTTGCCCGACGTTTCCGAGCCCAAGTGAAAGCCCGTTTTCCTGAGGTGAAGCAGCGCCGTATTTTTTGGGAAGAAGTGTTTCAAAGCGACATATCCGAGCGCGTCTTTGCAGGGCAATTGGATGAGGCCGCACAACAGCTCTTGGCTAAGCTAGAGGGCGTTAAAAATCAATCAGTTGGAGAGGTTTATCTGGTGGGGGCTGGCCCCGGTGATCCTGATCTTCTGACCTTCAGGGCTCTGCGCTTAATGCAGCAGGCTGATGTAGTGCTGTATGACCGTTTGGTCAACCCAGCTATTGTGGATCTCTGTCGGCGTGACGCGGATCGTCTGTATGTGGGAAAACAGCGCTCTGAACATGCGTTGCCTCAAGAGGAAATCAATCAGCAGTTGGTGCAACTCGCTATGCAAGGAAAAAGAGTGCTGCGTCTAAAAGGCGGGGATCCCTTTATCTTTGGCCGAGGCGGTGAGGAAATCGAAGAGCTGGCCGCTTACGGAGTTCCGTTCCAAGTCGTTCCCGGTATTACCGCTGCCAGTGGCTGTGCAGCCTATGCCGGTATTCCCTTAACGCATCGTGATTATGCTCAGTCTGTGCGTTTTGTAACGGGCCATCTTAAGGACGGTACCTGCAATCTGCCTTGGGCTGAATTAAGTGTATCTGGGCAAACGTTGGTCTTTTATATGGGTTTGGTGGGCTTGCCAGAAATCTGTCAGCAGCTGATAGCCCATGGTCGAGCCGCGACTACCCCTGTAGCTTTGATACAGCAGGGAACGACCCCCGACCAAAAGGTATTATGCAGTACGTTAATGGAGCTACCTACTCTGGTTACGCAACACCCTGTTAAGGCTCCCACTCTATTGATTATTGGTGAAGTGGTTCAGTTGCGTAGCAAGCTGGCATGGTTTCAAGGCAAGTGATGTTAAATAGATGTCTTTTATTGTATCTATAACTACATAAATACGCTCTTTTTTGTAGGTAAAACCCTACATTTTTTGTAGGTAAAATGCTGATTGCTGTGTCGGAAACGGATTGGCTTTTTATCTATGTTATTGTTTTATATGATTAATTATTTTATGTATTGATGCTAGGGCCTTTTGGCCAAACCTTAAAACTGTGATCTCTGTCATTGCAGAGACATATAAAATCTTTATTATTAAAAACGTGGTCAGGGATAACCGGGTGAACAGGAAAGTTCACTGTATCAGGACTCCATAAAGGATTTGGAGTGGTCAGGATTGACTGTAGGATATAAAGGGAACATGGAAGTATAGGGCGGAGTTTCTCCGCCCTATTGTCTTTTATGAAGCCTATTTTTCTGCTTGAAAGTCAGAAAGCCATTTCTTCCTCAGAGCTTAGTTCTGCTGGTGTGTTCTAAGCAGGCCGCTTACAGCTTACTCATTAATCTGTGATTAAATTCCCGTGCTAGATCGCCAGGCTGGTGCTTAGGTTGATTTCTGCATTAAGGTGGCACACTGAACCTTGTGTGCTAGTCGAGGGTCATACCTTGGCTTCTGAGGAGTTTTTAATGTTTGAGTCTGCTGAGTTAGGCCATGCCATTGATAAGCATATTTTTGAAACGCAGGTTCCCGTCTTGCGTGAGGCTTTATTAGAGGCGCAGTACGAATTAAAACAACAGGCTCGATTTCCGGTTCTGATCCTCATTAATGGTGTTGAGGGGGCAGGTAAGGGCGAGACGGTTAAGCTACTGCATGAGTGGATGGATCCTCGCTTAATTCAAGTAAGTACCTTTGATTGGCCAACCGATGAAGAGTTAGCACGCCCACCCGCATGGCGTTATTGGCGACAGTTACCTCCCAAAGGCCGCATGGGGATTTTTTTCGGTAACTGGTATAGCCAGATGCTCCACAATCGAGTTGAAGGCAATATTGATAATACAGAGTTGGATCAACTCATTGATCGCTCCATGGTTATGGAGCAGATGCTGTGTGATGAAGGCGCTCTGATTTTCAAATTTTGGTTTCATCTCTCCAAGCGGCAGATGAATGCACGCTTGAAAGAGTTAAAAGACGATCCTCTGCACAGTTGGCGTATTAGTCCGCTGGATTGGAAACAGTCAAAAATCTACGATAGGTTTGTACGACATGGGGCACGGGTTGTACAACGTTCTAGCCGAGATTTCGCACCTTGGTATGTGATCGAGGGGGTAGATCATTATTACCGCAGCCTATCAGTGGGTAGGATTTTGTTAGATGGCCTACAAGCGGCTTTAAAGACCCAGCAAAGGCGCGTACCTCAGCCACATACAGCTCCCTTAGTCTCTAGCCTGAACCAAAAACGCTTACTTGATAGCCTCAATTTAACGCAGAGTTTAGAAAAAAGTTTATACAACCAACTCTTGGCAGCAGAACAAGCTCGTTTAGCATCCTTAATGCGTGATAAACGAATGAAGAAACATGCGTTGGTAGCTGCTTTTGAAGGCAATGACGCTGCGGGTAAAGGAAGTGCTATCAGACGAGTCGCGGCTGCTTTAGATCCGCGTCAATATCGCATTGTCCCTATTGGTGCCCCAACGGATGAAGAACGAGCTCAACCCTATTTGTGGCGTTTTTGGCGGCATATTCCGCCACTCGGCCGCTTTAGCATCTTTGATCGCTCTTGGTATGGGCGCGTTTTGGTAGAGCGTGTTGAGGAGTTAATCGACCCGGCAGACTGGCTGCGTGCTTACAGTGAAATCAACGATTTTGAAGAGAGTTTGACCCGATCAGGGGTAGTCTTGCTTAAGTTTTGGTTGGCTATCGACCAAGATACACAGTATCAACGCTTTAAAAAGCGGGAGGAAATTCCCTTTAAGCGTTTTAAGATTACCGAAGATGATTGGCGTAATCGAGAAAAATGGGACGCTTACATTGATGCCGTAGAAGATATGGTAGAGCGAACCAGTACCGATAAAGTGCCTTGGATTTTGGTTGAGGCTAACGATAAGCGCTTTGCGCGTGTAAAGGTACTGCGGGCTTTAAATGATGCCTTAGAGAAGGCTTTTGAAAAGGATTAATACAGCAGAAAAAACCAAATCAAGGCATTCTTTGTGCCTGGTTTATTACAGATGAATGTATAAGGATTCTGATATGCTGTACCTTTGGTTAAAAGCATTACACATTATTGCCATGGTGTGCTGGTTTGCTGGGCTTTTTTATTTACCTCGTTTATTCGTGTACCACGCGATGGCTGAAGATAAGCCAAGCCGTGAGCGTTTTTGCATTATGGAGCGCAAGTTATATAGGGGGATTATGATGCCTTCTATGATCGCTACCCTAGTCTTTGGTTTGGCTATTGTGAAAATAAACCCTGCTTTTTTTTCGATGGGGGTTTGGTTGCATATAAAGCTGCTTTTAGTCGCATTGTTATTAGGGTATCACTTTATATGTGGGCAGATGGTCAAAAAGTTTGCACAAGAAAATAATACACAAGGGCATATTTTTTATCGTTGGTTTAATGAAGTGCCCGTATTGTTTTTATTGGTTATAGTTATTTTGGTGGTGGTTAAGCCGTTTTAATATCTTAAGACCAGCCTGATTAGGGCTGTTAGGCTGGTTAATTTAAGGTTTCGATTTTTTATTTAATAGTGTGTATTTTATGAAAAGCCTGCCGGAAGCTACTGTTAATAAACCTGCTAGGGATTTACGAATTGATGTGGTTCGTGGTTTGATATTGTTAATTATATTTATTAACCATATGCCGGGCAATATTATATCTCAATATACACCTTATTATTTTGGATTCTCAGATTCATCAGAGGTTTTTGTGCTTTTGGCAGGAGTGTCTGCGGTATTGGCTTACGGTCGTCTTATTAATCAGCGTGGATTAGCTGTAGGTGTTTTACGGATTGTTGCACGGGTCTGGACTTTGTATGTTGCGCACTTAATGGTGTTTTTAATCGCTTGCGGGGTTATATTCTTTGCTATTAGCAAAACACAAAACCCCCTTTATGTTGAGGTAATCAACATTCAGCCGTTTCTGATTGATCCTGTCAGTGCATTATTAGATGTTTTGACTTTAGTCTATCAGCCCAGCTTTTTGAATATCATACCTTTATACATAGTGCTACTTGCTGTATTTCCATTGGTTTATTGGTTAGTTCGTATTCATCCTATTTTTGGGTTGTTGGTTTCTTTAAGCATTTGGCAAGCAGCAGTACATTGGAGCCTTAATTTTCCTGATCGTTTTGGAGGTGGCTGGTTCTTTAATCCTTTGGCTTGGCAGTTGGTTTTTACTTTTGGGGTTTTGATCGGCCATGCTATGGATCAAGGATATATATTAATTAAATCCCGATTATTAACAGCGCTTGCCATACTTGTAGTATTAGGATTGGGGTTTATTAAAACCTACACAATGGGCTCTTTAAATTGGCCGTTGTTTGAGCACTGGGTTGATGTTATTCATTTAAGTAATGATAAAATGAATCAATCCGTGGTGCGAATTGTCCATCTTTTAGCGTTAGTTTGGATTTTTTGTAGCTTGATATCAAGCCACGCTTTGTTTTTACGCTCTTGGGTCTGCCGAGGTTTAGCCAGCATGGGGCGACATTCTTTGGCCGTTTTCTGTGTTGGAACGGTTTTATCCATTATGGGCCAGATTTTGATGGCAGAAACCGCTTATAGTCTTGAGATGCAGCTTATTATTTGTATAACTGGCGGCACCTTATTGTTTGGGTTAGGAGCCTTTCTGTCATGGTATCAATCACTGCCAGGGTTGGGAGGGGCGCGTCGTACTTTGCCCTTAGCTCCTGTGCTGTCCAAGCCTTAGTATTAGCATCAGTTTTTTTTAGTGGTGCAGTGGTTGCGGCTGAGTCAGGCGATGTTGATTTTGCTTATGAGTGTCGTAATTGGTTAGGAAAAGCAGAGGAAACCTTTAAGCCTTCATTTCCTACTACAGCGCGTGAGTTTAGAGAACACAATGCACTAAAAATTGTGGTTTTAGGGTCTTCGACTACTGAAGGGGCTGGGCCGGACTCAAACGATGGCAGCTATCCAGCCGCGCTTGCTCAGGAGCTACAAGATGCTTTGCCTACTTATAAAGTTGTGGTGGTGAATAAGGGGATTGGTGGGCAGACTGCTTACGATATGCTCCAGCGTTTGGATGAAGATGTTTTAGAGGAGCGTCCTACTTTATTGATTTGGGATACGGTGGTTATGGATATGTTGGTCAATACCGGGCGAGACCGTTTGGCCAGAGTATTACGAAAGGGCATAGAGCAAGCTAAGGCTGCAGGTATTGATGTAGCTTTGATGGACTTGCCTTGGTTTCCACGTCAAGAGCGCTATCCGCACTATCAGCAGTATAGATCAATGCTGCTTAGTTTGGCGCAGCGTATGAATGTCCCCATTATTCCACGCTATGAGCTGATGAAAGCTATGGCTTTATCAGGCGATTTTGCCTTACCGGAATTTGCAGGCCCAGACATGCTACGTTTAACCGAGAAACATAATCAGTGTTTAGCAGTACTAATTTCTAACGGTCTGCTAAAAAACAACCACTAAAGTCTTGGGATGTTTATTAACGGCTGAGCTTTTGGCTCAGCCGTGTTGGTAACAGCACACAGCATGGGTTAACCAGATTGTCCCGCTTCAAGCATTTTTTCAGGCCGCACCCATTGATCAAACTGCTGTTCGCTTAGGTATCCTAACTGTAGGGCTGCCTCTCGCAATGTTAGGTGTTCAACGTAGGCTTTTTTGGCAATCTCGGCGGATTTGTCGTAGCCAATGTGAGGATTGAGTGCGGTGACCAGCATTAAGCCGCGCTCCAGATATTCCTCCATTTTTTTAGGATCAGGCTCCATTCCCTCAATGCAATGCAGGTTAAAATTGTGACAACTGTCCGCTAGCAGTCGGATGGACTGCAGTAAGTTGTAAATAATAACGGGCTTGAAGACGTTGAGTTGAAGCTGGCCTAGGCTTGCCGCAAAGCTAAGCGCTGCATCATTTCCCATAATTTGGCAGGCCACCATAGATAGGGCTTCACACTGGGTTGGGTTCACTTTACCCGGCATAATGGAGCTACCTGGCTCATTAGCAGGTAAGCGGATTTCAGCAAATCCTGCGCGCGGGCCAGAACCCAGTAACCGTAGGTCATTTGCCAACTTCATCAGAGTAGTTGCTAGCGCTTTTAACGCTCCTGATAGATTAACCAGCGGTTCGTGTCCTGCTAGAGCTGCAAACTTGTTAGGCGCGGAAGTAAAGGGGAGACCGGTAAGCATGGCCAGCTCGTGGGCGATGGCTTCCCCGAAACCAAGAGGGGCATTAAGCCCTGTACCCACAGCAGTGCCTCCTTGAGCTAACTCATAGACTGGAGTGAGTGCTCGTTGAATGGCTTGTTCAGATCCCTTCAGTTGGCTGACAAAGGCCGACAGCTCTTGGCCAAAGGTAATGGGGGTTGCATCCATCAAGTGGGTGCGGCCTGTTTTTAGCTGGTGTTTATACTGCGTGGCCTTGGCATCTAAACCTTCTATCAATTCAGCCAATGTGGGCAGTAAGTGATGATGTATAGCTCTCACGGCTGCGATATGCATCGCAGTGGGGAAGCAGTCATTTGAGCTTTGAGCAAAATTTACATGGTCATTGGGGTGTACCGGTTTTTTACCCCCGCGTTCGCCAGTCACTATCTCGTTAGCGCGACCTGCAATCACCTCATTTACGTTCATATTCGTTTGAGTACCACTACCGGTTTGCCAAACTAGGAGTGGAAATTGAGTGTCATGTTGGCCCGTTAGAATTTCATCTGTGGTTTGCTCAATCAATTGAGCCACCTGTGGAGGGATGAGTCCTAAGCGGGCATTGATGCGAGCGGCTGATTTTTTGATCAGTACTAGGGCGTGGATGACCTCCAAAGGCATGCATTGATCACCAATAACAAAGTTACTCAACGAGCGCTGGGTTTGTGCTCCCCAGTAAGCATATTCTGAGACTTCCACCGTACCGAGACTGTCGCTTTCAATGCGGACCATGATTATTCTCCTTCAGTCGGGGTATCTAGGCTCCGTATTCACCTTGAGCCTAACAAGGGGTAAGCGCACAATGCAGTCTTTGTCCCCTAGGGTTTTGTTATGCGTGTTATCCAGCAGAGTCTTATTGCTGTATTGGTAGTTCTGTTTAGTGTGCAAGTGAAGGCTGATGCTGCTAACCATGCGGCCAATGCAGAGCGTTTATTAACCTTGACCAATGCACAGCATCTTGCTACTCCAGTATATGCCCAAGTGCAGCAGATGTTTGCTAAAGGTTTTGCGGAAGCGAAGGCGGCCAATAATCAGCGTGTTGTGTTAGAGCGCTATCAGGCTAAAGCGAATGCTACCTTGGATAAAGCCATTGGTTGGGATCAGTTAAAGCCCAGTCTGGTTAAGTTGTACATGGACGAGTTCACCGAGTCAGAACTAAAACAAATGGTGGATTTCTACCAGTCTGATTTGGGGCGCAAGATGTTGGCACGCTTGCCTGAATTAAATCATCGTTCAGCACAAATGGCCCAAAGCCGCTTGGAGGGTATTGCCCCCGAGGTTAATAAGTTGCTAGATGAGATGGTGCTTGAGCTGAGTCCTAAGAAAAAGTAACGGAGAAACATTATGTCTCGGCGTGAACATCTGCTCTCGGCACTACAGGCGCTTAACCCACAGTATATTGATCTGGTCGATGAAAGCGATGGCCACGCCAATGGCCATGAGTCCCATTATAAATTGACACTGGTTAGCCCTAAGTTTGTTGGTCTAAACCCTGTGCAGAGGCATAGGGTTGTGTACGCAGCTTTGGGGCATTGGATGTCAAAAATACATGCCCTAGCTATCCATGCTTACACTTTGGAGGAGTGGAGCGCTCGTAGCTCAGCTCCTGAATCCCCAGTGTGTGCTGGAAGCCATTAGGGTTATTTTTCTTTGCCTTGTTGTCTGTTTTAGGAGATTCACATGCTGGCCCGTCGTTTAATTTATGTTATGGACCCACTGTGCTCCTGGTGCTTTGCGTTTATGCCGGTATTGCAAAGGCTAGCCGAGATTGCGGAGGCAGAAGGTATGTCTCTACAGATTGTTGCAGGTGGTTTGCGTCATGAAGGTGAGAAGGGAACAGGTTCTATTGAGCTGACCATCTATGATAATGAGCCACCATGCCGAGCCATCGTCAGTGCTCGCTCTTTGGATCCAAGCAAAGTATTGCCTTTTGTGATTCAGCTACAACAAGGCTTTCATTCAAAGGGTATGGATATCATGCGCCCTAACCTGTTGGTTAAGTTGGCTGAGCGCGTAGGTTTGGAAGCAGCGCAGTTTGCGCAACTGTTTGACAGTGAGGAAATGCGTAACGCGACCTTAGATGACTTCCACTGGGTTGAGAATTTAGGCATTGCGGGTTTCCCAACACTACTGGCTGAAGCTAAGGGACAATTGGCTCTTCTGACCAACGGTTATCAGCCTTTAGAGCAGCTTGAACCCTTACTCAAGCGTTGGCTGGTGCAGAATAAATGAGTTCAGTCATATCAGTGCAATACCATCAAATGCCCTAGAAACTCTTGTTTTTGAAAGCCTAAAACGGCTTGCAATGCTTCCAAAGCTGCTTGAGGGTTTTGGCTGGGGAAGGTGCCTGATACCTGACGTTCAGCCAATGACTGATTTAATAACAAAATACGGCCGGGGTAATAAGGGCTGAGGCGTTTAATCACCTCTTTTAAAGGGACTTGATAAAAGCTAAGCCAGCCCATCTGCCAGCTTTTTACAGCTTCTACATCGACGTTATAAGGTAGACTGGCCATCCTGTGCTTTAAAAGTGTTTGCTGTCCCGGATGCAACGTAATGGCTGCTTGGTGTTCTGCATATCCTTGTACGCTGACTTTCCCTTGAGCCAAGGTTACACGGATTTGCTCACCCTCTTGGCGAACTTCAAAATCAGTGCCTAAAACCCGAACCTCACCTTGATGAGTTTCCACAATAAAGGGTAGGTTTGGATTAGATTTAACTCGTAGCCAGACAGCGCCACGTAATAATTTTAGACGGCGTTGCTGAGCATCTACATAAGCCACCAAAGCCGTATCAGCATCCAAGGTTAAATGGGAACCATCTGATAAAGATACTTCGTATAATTTGTTTTCAGTTAAATAATTAGCTTGCCAATCATCCAACCAATTCTCTGGATTCCCACTCAATCCAACCCACAACATCAACAAAATACTGGCTGCACTGGCTAAGGCAAAGCTAGCATAGCGAAACCTACGACCTTGATTTGCTACCCTATGCGTTTTTTTAATCAGCCCTAAAAGAGCAACATCCTTTTGAGCCAAAGAATGAGCTGGAATGGCTGTCATATACCATACAGTTTCTGCTTTAGCGTATAGATGAGGATGTTGAGGATTTGCCGCTAACCAATCTAAAAATGCCTCATCCTGATCCAATAGAACCTTCGAGCCTTTGTGGTGTTGCATTACCCAACGCCAAGCCTCTTGTTCTGAGCAAGATAGATCGGAAGCGGGAGAAGAAAGCGATGAGTTCATGAACGAGGATTCCCTGATGGAGCAGCAAAGTCCGAATACTGCTGTTCCAGACAAGCCTTACAAGCATTTAAGGCGCGCATCATATGTTTTTCTACGGCACTTTGGGATAGGTTCATACTGTATGCAATATCTGCATAAGTACAACCATGAACACGGTTAAGCAAAAAGATTTGCCGAGTCCGCTCTGGCAAGGCCTGTAGTGCACGTTCTATATATTGCAGTTCTTCGCGTGCCTGTAAAGCATGATCAATGGAGCTTGTTTCTGGAAGGTCATACAGATGTTCTAAATGATCTAATGATCTTAGCCGTGCTTGTTCTGCCCGCAGATGATCTATGGCCAGATTACGAGCACTACGCATTAAATAGCTGTCCAAGGCTTCTATAGGTTGTTTGGGACGCTTCCAAAAGCGCAAAAACAAGTCTTGAATCAGATCTGCTGCGGTTGCTTTACAACGTACTCGGCGTTGTACCAACGCTTCCATTTGTTGCCGACGAGCCATAAAAATGCGCAAGAAATCCTCCTCTGACGGGGTAGAATGTTCGCCGTTGTTGTCCGCACTAGGAGCGGTAGGAGATTGAGACTCGGGCATAGGATAGACGCGATAAAGCAGTCGGAGTCGGAATGCTATCAGATGATAATACTTATCATATATACCCAATACTCCAACCAGCTAGTGTGTTTACCCAGACGAGATCAGGAAGACACCTTATGAGTGCTGAGTTAAGCCTTTTTTTGCAAAAAGCCCAACACGTGCTTGAACGTTTGGAACCACTCTTGCCTAAAAAGCACGGTACACCCGATTGGTCACAGGTTTTAGCCGCTCGTTGGCAACCTGATGCTCAGGGTGGTTATCTGGCTCCTCTAAGCGTTAATTTAGCTTTGGAGTTGGAAGATTTGTTAGGCATTGAACGTCAACGCAGTATTTTGACCGCAAATACGCAACAGTTTATCCAAGGTTTTCCTGCTAACCACGCTTTACTCTGGGGAGCGCGAGGTACAGGAAAATCTTCTCTTGTTCGTGCTTTACTTGCCCGTTTTGCTGTTCAGGGACTGCGCCTGATTGAAATTGAGCGGGATGCTTTAACCGATTTACCGCGCTTAGTAGCTTCCTTAGGGCAAGACAATGCACGTTGGCGTTTTATTGTCTTTTGTGACGATCTATCTTTTGAAGCAGGAGAGGGCGATTATCGTGTTTTGAAATCCGTTTTAGACGGATCTTTAGAACAAGCTCCTGATAATTTACTGCTGTATGCCACTTCAAACCGTCGTCATTTGGTGCCAGAAAAAAGCTCAGACAACGATCATTGGCAGATGGTAGAAGGAGAGTTGCATCCTAATGAAGCGGTTGAGGACAAGATAGCTCTATCTGATCGTTTCGGTTTATGGCTATCTTTTTATTCCTTTAGCCAAGACCAGTATTTGGATGCAGTGCGCCACTGGGTAAATCAATTAGCCAAAGCCTCTAGCCTGAATTGGATTTGGAATGATTCGGACGAAAAAGAGGCGCTCCGTTGGGCTTTGGGGCGCGGTAATCGTAGCGGACGCTGTGCCTATCAGTTCGCCCGCCACTGGGTTGGTGTAAAACTATCGGAGCAGAAGGGTGTTTAGCCTTTTTTACCTACAGCAGCATACAGGCCTTCCAAGATTGCTTGCTCGCTGCTGAGCACTTTACTAAAGGATGGGTGAACTTTAGTGCGTGCATGGAGTGCGTCTAAAGCGGGCCAGCAATTGGCATCTAAAGATTCACCTGCATATTCTAAACTGATGAGTTGGCAGCTAAGGGCAATATCAGCCATGCTCAGGGTTGAGCCAACCAGATAATTGCGTGTGCCTAACTGCTGCTCCAGATAATCAAAGTGTGGGGGAAGCTTTTGAGTTAAGGCCAGCTCTATAGCCTGCTCATCACAAGGCTCACCTCGGGCAGGGCGAAGCAGTCTATTGACGAAAATACAAAAGGTAGTTAAAGGCGCTAACTCGTAATCGGCATACTTTTCAAACCAGCGTATCTTCGCAGACTCTTGAGCATTAGTACCGTATAACCGAGGGGTTTGCGGATATTGGTCTTCCAAATACTGACAAATAACACTGGAGTCTGCTAAAGACACCTGCTCATCCCGAAATCCGGGAATTCGCTTTAAGGGGCTAATATCCTGATACCCGTCTGGGGTGTTAAAGGGCATGACGATTTCTAGTTGATAATCTAAGCCCTTTTCATGTAAGCACACCTGAGTTTTACGTACAAAAGGTGATAGAGGTGCGCCATATAGCGTTGCTTGAGAGGACATGAAAAACTCCAGAATGCTGCTGAATTTAGTTCAGCATAGCATTCTGGAGCAGAAGGTTTGATTTAACGTGGTAAATATAGAGTGAGCATTTGGCCGGGTTTTAAATCTTGGCTACCTGGATTCCAGCTTTTTAGGGTTTTAGGCTGTACATTGAAGCGCTTGGCAATTTGCTGGATAGAGTCGCCCTTTTTCACGCGGTATAGTGTTGCAGGTGCTACAGATGCGCTAGCCTGTTTTCCTTTACTAGCCTGAGCAGTCGTGGTGTTTGGAGCCTGTAAACTGAGTACTTGTCCCGGTTTTATATTGTTATTGGGCAGTTTATTCCAACGCTTAAGCTCGTTGATATCAAGACCATAGGTTGTGGCAATGCGGTGCAGTGTTTCGCCGCCCTTAACTTTATGAGTCTTAGATTTGCCACTACCTCCCGCGTCATTGACCACGTTACTGACTATAACGGCACTAGGTCTGCTTGCGATAGGATTTAGAACATGCTCAATGCGTCTACCTGGTACTGCATTCAGAATTTGAGTAGAGCGTATTTCTTGCTCAATGGCACGATTAACCGCATTAACTTGTTGGTTGGTGCTATAGCGATTAATCGGACGCTTAGGAATATCCCAACTTAATGTAGGTTCTGGAATTTCGTCAGCATCTTGATAAGCAATGGGATCTTGCTCTGAGAGTGAAGCCAGTTTAGATACCAGAGTATCTACTTTATCGGTAGGAATTAATAAGTGTTTCGGGCCATCTTTATTGATACCACCTTGCGTAAAAGCTGGATTTAGCTGATAAAGCTCTTGTTCATCCAGATCCGCTAAACGAGCGGCTTGAGCCAAGTTCAAACGACGATCAAGACGTACAATTTCAAAATGGGGTTTGTTCGGAACGGGAGTAAGACTAACTCCATAATTCTGAGGAGACATTACTAACTGAGAAACGGCCAATAATTTAGGGACATAATCACGGGTTTCTTGAGGCAGTGGTAAGCTCCAATAATCTGTGGGTAACCCCTTTCTCTGGTTAGCCTCAATTGCACGACCTACCGTGCCCTCACCCGCATTATAGGCAGCTAACGCCAGTAACCAGTCTCCATTAAAAAAGTCGTGTAAATAGCTTAAATAACGCAGGGCTGCATTGGTGGAGGCGGTTATGTCGCGACGGCCATCGTACCATCGCGTTTGGCGTAAGTTGTAATACTCTCCGGTCGAAGGAATAAACTGCCAAAGACCTGCAGCCCGCGCAGAGGAGTACGCAAAAGGATTGTAAGAGCTTTCGATAACAGGAAGTAGTGCCAGCTCAAGCGGCATATTCTGTTCTTCTAGCCGCTCTACGATGTAGTGAATGTAAGGAGCGCTGCGTTTAGTGATCGTTTTTAGTGAAGCAGGATTGTTTAAAAAGCGCTGCCGATGTTGGCTGACACGAGCGTTAGCAGTTGTTAAATGCTGAAGTTGGAAGCCTGCGCGTGTGCGTTCCCAAATATCTCGATGAGCAATAGGGCTAGGAGAATGCTCGGTCCAATAAGCGGGCATTGATCGAGTAGTCTTATGGGAAACTCTAGTGTCCGGGTCTGGCTGAACTGATCGACTTTGGCAGCCCGCAAGTAGTAAAAAACCAGCTAACAGCACAAAGCATTTTCCAGTAGACAAGGACGATCGAGGAGGAGCTGGCGGCATGGTTGATGATATTCCTAGACCTAAAATTAAAAATGGAATGAATTCTAATAAGCAAGCTTTATATGGGTCAAGCAATAAAATTATTAAATTACTATTCGCATAATTATAGGGTTGTAAACCATTGAACGAAACAAAACAAACTGTAAAACTAAGCCTGAGCCCTCTCATCCACTGAAATGAGATCCCCGTCACAATGGAATCCTTATCCTACGAGTATGCTATTTTTTTGGCCAAAGTCTTAACAGTCTTAGCTTGTATCCTAATCATATTGATCGCAGCATCCGCTCTAAAAAATACGCAAAGTAGTAGAGAGCAGGGAAAATTAAAAGTACTCAAATTAAATGAGAGTTACAAAAACCTAGAACTCCAGCTACGAAGTGCTATGCTGACTAAAAAAGAGCTTAAAAAAACAACTAAAGAAGAAAAAACAGATAGAAAACAAACAATTAATACAAGGGTTTTTGTTCTGGATTTTAATGGGGATATCAAAGCATCCGCTGTACAAGAATTAAGACACTGTATTAGTGCATTATTAAGCAGTGCAACTTCCAATGATGAGGTGGTCGTTAGGTTAGAAAGTGCTGGAGGAATGGTTCATGCTTACGGACTAGCAGCCTCTCAATTGATACGTATTCGGCAAGCAGGAATTCCGCTAACTATCTGTGTCGATAAAGTAGCCGCTAGTGGTGGATACATGATGGCTTGTATCGGAAATAAGATAATTTCAGCACCTTTTGCAATCCTAGGCTCTATTGGCGTAGTTGCTCAACTACCTAATGTACACAAGCTGTTGAAAAAGAACGATATTGATTTTGAGTTATTTACTGCTGGTGAGTATAAAAGAACACTGACTGTTTTTGGAGAAAACACTCAAAAAGGTAGAGAAAAATTTCAGGAAGATTTGGATACCACTCATCAGTTATTTAAAGAGTTTGTAGTTAGCCATCGCCCTAATTTGCTAATTGATAAAATAGCAACAGGAGAAGTTTGGCTAGGCAGCCAAGCCTTAAATCATGGACTTGTTGATGAGCTAAAAACCAGTGATGAGTATTTATTGCAGCGTTCTAAAGAGGCTGACGTGTTTCAGGTAAGTTATGTTGAGAAAAAACCAATTACACAAAAAATATCTATGTTAGTAGCTAATACTTTGGAGCAATCCTTAACTAAGGTTTTGTCTAAAATTAATGAACAACGCTTTTGGTGATTGAAAAAAATAACCCCATAACAGTCAATGCTGTATGGGGTTATTATACATAGACTCTTAAAATATTAGCTATTTTCTTTCAAATGATCGTGCTTATCAGATACAGCATTAGATTCGAATTCTACACCACCAATGAACCGACACATGATGTTATAGAGTACGCAAGCTGCTGCTACTGCAATATAACCCATTACTAAGTAGAGAATCGGAATTAAAAACACCATTAAAGGATGAGGAGTATTCTCTTCAGGGGCAAACATAGATGCGATGAGCAACATGGGTACGAAAACAACCAACGCAGTGTTAGCCATCAGGATAGCGAATACTTTGCCGTTTTGATGAGGGGAGAGTCGGGTAACTTGTTGTTTCATCTGTAGCTACTTCCACCAGTTAATCAATCTTTCTAGCTGCAATCCTACGCCTAAGCTTTAGATAGGGCGACCCCTGTGTTCCGATAGAATATGAGATAGGTCAACATTTCATCGAAATACACTTATTCAAAAACGATTTCCGGTATCCATGCAATAATTTTTTGGTTTGTCAAGAGGTAGGAGTGGCAACACTGAATCCTAATAAAGTACAACCATTAAGCAGATTTTATTAACAAGGGTATGAGAGTATTCAACCGGCTTAACTTGGGTTTTCAGAGGCCTGCATGCAAACCTTTTCTCTAATCTTAATCATGTTTGTCGCTGTGTTGTTTAGCAGCATCATAGTGCGAATGCTGCCTTTCCGGCTACAAATTCCAGTACCTTTGATACAAATTGCCTTAGGGGCCAGTATCAGCATGGTAGCTGAATGGCGCCTAGAGTTAGATCCTCAAGTATTTTTCTTATTATTTCTACCGCCACTTTTGTTTTTAGACGGTTGGAGAATTCCTAAAGAAGGCTTGTTTCGTGATCGAGGTATCATTTTATCCTTAGCCATCGGGTTAGTGGTGTTCACAGTTATTGGTGCTGGTTATTTTATTCATTGGCTTATTCCTAGTATTCCTTTAGGAGTAGCTTTTGCGTTAGCGGCAGTAATTTCACCTACCGATCCTGTGGCTGTGTCTGCTATTGCTTCGCGTATCCCCATACCTAAGCGCTTAATGCATATTTTGGAAGGTGAATCTCTATTAAACGATGCATCAGGTTTGGTGTGTTTACGTTTTGCGATTGCCTCAGTATTGACCGGTAGCTTTGTTCTCTCTGATGCAGTCGTTGATTTTTTAAAGCTATCTCTTGGTGGAGTAGCCATTGGCGTTACTATTACTCTAATTATTACCAAAGCCAAAATATGGGTTTCAAAGCGCTTTGGAGAAGAGGTTTCTGCTCAGATTCTGATTAGCCTATTACTTCCATTTATTGTTTATCTTGCAGCTGAACACTTGCATTGCTCGGGTATTTTAGCGGCTGTGGCTTCTGGAATTACTATGGGGTATAGCGAACTATCAGGTCAGGCTTTAGCCCTAACAAGAGTTCGACGTACTGCTGTTTGGGATATGTTACAGTTTGCTCTAAATGGATTAATGTTTGTTTTACTGGGAGAGCAACTCCCAGGAATTGTAGCAAATTTAAGTGAGATTTTAGGAGAGGCAGGGCAGCCCCAAGATGATGGTTTTTGGTTATTGTTACTCTATTATATTTTGGTTATTAATTTGGCCTTAGGCGCTTTGCGCTTTATTTGGGTTTTTATTTCGTTAAGATTCACCATTTTTACTGGGAAAGATGCCAATAACTTTAGAATAGGCAATGCTATCCATATTGCTGCAGTGACTTCAGTAGCGGGTGTGCGTGGTGCCATTAGTTTGGCAGGTGTATTAACTTTACCATTATTCATTAGTGCAGGATATCCTTTCCCTGCACGTGATTTAGTAATTTTTTTGGCCGCTGGAGTGATCATTGTTTCACTTATAGTAGCTAGTATTGGCGTTCCTCTATTAGTTCGTGGATTATTTATTCCGTCAGAACCTGAAGAAGAGCAAACTGAGGACTTAGCACGAAATAAATCAGCAGAAGCAGCTATTCGTGCTATTGAAAATGCCCAGTATAAAATGAGTGAGACTCTGCCTGATGCTAGTTTATATATTGAAGCAGCAGCACGAGTAACTGATGTCTACCGGCATAGAATTAATAGCCAAATAGCGCCAGTGGATGGTCCTATGACACCAAGAGCTTTGGAGGAAATAGAACAACAGTTACGCTTAATTGGGTTACGAGCTGAGCGTGCCGAGCTTTTTAGAATGGCTCGAACTAAGGAGCTGGATGAGCAGTTGGCACGTAAGTTAATTAGAAAAATTGATTTAATGGAAGCACAAAATATACGCTGATTATGCATAAAATAAGCGACTCATTTAGAGTCGCTTATTTTTAAGGATTATTTTTTTGCTCTACCTCGGCCAATCCTTTAGCCAAAATAAAAATAAAAGCGCTGAGTAAAGCTAAGTCAGTGAGCATGGAAATAATGCGCCCAATATCATTGAAAATCATAAGGGCTGCCAATATTGCAAGCATGATTTTTTTAGGCTTGCTTAAGTTAAGCAATTTAGTTATCCAACTCATAGTTTTCTCACTTTTGGATATTTTGATAATGTTATTGCAAGGATTTGCGTAACCTTGATAATGCACTAAAAAAGAATAGGCTACCGATACCGGCTAAAGCAACTAGCTGTGGCCATACGGTAGATATACCGGCTCCTCGAAATAGAATGCTTTGCCCGAGTATGACGAAGTGTGTTGTGGGGGCAATCAGCATAATATGCTGAATAAGCTCAGGCATACTTTCTCGCGGGGTTTTTCCACCAGATAATATTTGTAATGGAATAAGCAATAATATAATCAGTAGACCCAGTTGAGGCATAGAGCGTGCTACTGTGCCTAAAAAAATACCCATTGATGTAGTGGTAAACAGTAATAAAGTAGTGCCAAATATGAATAAGGTTATAGAACCATATAAAGGTACGTTTAACCAAATATGCACCACAAGGAATAAACTAAATATAGCTGCTACTAAAACAATCAATCCCATAGACCAAACTTTAGCCAGCATAATCTCCACTGGTGTTAAAGGCATTACCAGTAAATGCTCAATGGTTCCATGCTCTCGTTCGCGAATGACCGCTGCTCCAGTCAATATGATGGACAGCATAGTTATTTGATTAATTACTTCATTGACAGCACCAAACCAAGCTGAAATTAGGTTGGGGTTGTACTCCATACGTACTACTGCTTCAATTGAGGAGGACTCAATGTTGCGGTAGCGAGCAATAAACTCACTGGTCTGAGTATTAATAATTTGTTGTATATATCCAGCTCCAGTAAAGGCTTGACTCACTTGGGTAGCATCAACATTCAATTGAATACTGGGTGTACGTCCTGCTAACAAATCCTGTTGAAATTTAGGTGGAATATTTAGGGTGAAGGTATAAAGCCCAGAGTCCAAGCCATGATCCATCTCATCTAAACCGATGTGCTCTGGCTTTAAAAAATAGGGCATTTGGAAAGCATCAATAATTCGATTAGACGCGGTAGATTGGTCTTCATCAATGACGGCTAATGTTGCTCGGTAGGGTGTTTCTGGGATGCTATGGGCACTGGCATAAATTCCTACAGTAAATGAATATAAAATAAGCAGTAGCATCGCAGGGTCTTGATATAGACTGCGTAATTCTTTTAATCCCAGTTGGATAATGTTGCTTGTTTTTTGCAGGAGCATACTAGCGCTCCTGTTTGGGCAAGCCTATTACACTCAATAGGGTCAGTATGGGAATAGCCAGTAACATAGGAATAAAATAAGAATAAAGCTCAGAAAAATCCAAGGCTTTAGAAAATACACCTCTGCTAATGATCATAAAGTGCGTGGTGGGATAAATTTGCCCCATGAAAGCGCCAGCCCCCTCTAATGAGGAGACAGGATACAAAAGTCCAGAGAACTGCAAAGCAGGTAGTAATGTGGCAATAGCAGTACCAAAAATAGCTGCAATCTGTGAATTCAGTACAGATGACATCAGCAAGCCTAAACCTGTAGAACAAATAACGTACAGCAGTGCTCCAAAAGTTAGCGCAAGTAAACTGCCTTTAACAGGTACTCCAAATATATAAACAGCCAATGCAACTAATAGGCAAAAATTAAACATTCCTAACAAGATATAGGGAATCTGTTTCCCTAATAAAAACTCTAAACGAGTTACTGGAGTTACATAAAAATTGGTAATTGACCCTAGTTCTTTTTCTCGTACTACGCCTAAGGCAGTAAGCATGGCTGGAATCATCATAAGTAATATGGGAATCATCGCAGGAACCATAGCCGGTATACTTTGTACATCTGGGTTATAGCGGTAGCGTAGGGCTATATCAACCAAGCCCATTTGGTTAGTTACTCCTGATTCACGAGCTAATTCACTAAGATATAAACTGTGAATTCCCTGCACATAGCCTTTGATGGTTTCTGCACGAGTAGGCATGGCTCCATCAACCCATATACCAATTTTAGGTGTTGCCCCACGCTTTAAGTCTCGACCAAAGTTTGGTGGGATTTCTATTGCCATACTTATTTCGCCACTGCGTAGTCTTTGCTCCATATCTTGGTAGCTATAAATGGGCTTTTTCTCAATAAAATAACGAGACCCGGATATATTTAATAAATATTTTTGGCTGGCGGTAGTTTGATCTTGATCCCAAGCTGCAAATGTTAAGTTTTCAACGTCCATATTAATACCGTATCCCATAATGAACATCAGTAACATGGTTCCTGCTAAAGCAAGTAAGGCACGTACTGGGTCGCGGCGTAACTCCATCCCTTCTCTTAAGCTATAACTTAAGAGGCGTTGTAAACTGAAAGATTTATATTTGGAGGATTTTAGGTTGTGTTTTACTGCATTTTCTACTGTCAAACTAATGGGCTCTGTAGATTTTGACTCTTCGTTCGTTTGCACATCTTCCAAGTAAGCGATAAAAGTATCTTCAAGTGAGGATAATCCACGTTTTTTCATTAAGTTTTTCGGACTATCGCTATCTAACACGCTACCTGCATGCATTAGTGATATTCGATCACAACGCATTGCTTCATTCATAAAGTGGGTTGAGATAAAAATAGTGACCCTTTCTTCGCGGGACATTTGCACCAGAAGTTCCCAAAAATTATCTCGGGCTATAGGGTCTACGCCTGAGGTGGGTTCGTCGAGAATGAGGATCTCTGGTCGATGGATAACGGCGACTGCTAAGGATAAGCGTTGGCGCACACCCAAGGGGAGGTTGGAGGGTAAAATATGCTCGACGCTATGTAGATCAAAGCGCGTTAGCATTTCTTCGATGCGTTGATCACGCTGGGCTTTGGGAATATGGAATAGCCGAGCGTGCAGTTCCAAGTTTTGTCGCACACTTAATTCGGTGTACAGAGAAAACGCCTGCGACATATAGCCCACGCGATGGCGAATGCTTAAGTCATGGGGATCAATCGGGTGGCCAAATAAAAAAGCCTCTCCTGCACTAAAGGGGAGTAGGCCCGTTAGCATTTTCATGGTGGTGGATTTTCCACAACCATTGGAGCCTAGAAATCCAAAGATCTCTCCACGCTCGATGCGAAAGTCCACATGATCAACCGCCACAAAGTCGCCAAAGCATCGGGTTAATTGACGTGCTTCGATGGCCACCACCCCATCGGAGCTATGGGGAGGAATGGATAGAACCTCATGTTGAGCCCGTTTATGTTCGGGCAGTAATTGAATAAAAGCTTGTTCTAAGGTGTCACAGTGGGTTTGCTTAAGTAGATTTTCAGGACTGTCGCAGGCCAGTAGTTGGCCTTCATCCATCGCCGCTAGCCAATCAAAGCGTTGGGCTTCATCCATATAGGCGGTGGCTACCAATACGCTCATTTGTGGACGATTTTGGCGAATACGCCCGATCAGCTCCCAAAACTGATTACGGGAAAGCGGATCAACGCCGGTAGTGGGCTCATCCAGAATAAGCAAGTCAGGATCATGGATCAGGGCGCAACACAAACCGAGCTTTTGCTTCATTCCGCCGGATAATTTACCCGCAGGTCGTTCTGTAAAAGGCGCTAGGCCCGTGCTCTGTACCAGATCAGCAATACGTGCGGCGCGTTCTTGTTTATCTTGCCCAAACAGGCGGCCAAAAAACTCTAAGTTTTCAAAAACAGTGAGCGTAGGGTAGAGGTTTTTTCCCAATCCTTGTGGCATATAGGCAATGCGTGGGCAGACTTGCTGGCGGTGTTGGGCATCCGCCATATCCCCGCCTAGTACCTGAACTGAGCCCGTTTGAATCTTGCGCGCACCCGCTAGGAGTGCCATTAAACTGGATTTTCCGACACCATCGGGGCCGATTAAACCCGCCATGCAGTAAGCAGGAATTTCTAAGCTGAGGTCACGTAGAGCTTGAGTTTCTCCGTACTCTAGGCTGACTTGTTGCAAACTGGCAACAATGGATGACTTCATAGCTGGACGTTAGCGCGTAGATGCTCAGGCCAGTCTGTCTGGGCATCTAACTTTACATAGGCAGTACCAGGTAGGCCGGTCTTAACTTGTTCCAGATGTTTTTTTAATAGCTGTGGGTCAATGCGCGCCTTGATGCGGAACATAAGCTTTTCCCGCTCACTGGCTGTTTCGACTGTTTTAGGTGTGAACTGGGCAATACTAGCCACATAGCTGATTCGGGCCGGAATAACATACTGGGGGGCAGCATCTAAAATCAAATGAGCTTCTGCACCCAGAGCCACTCGACCTGCCTGCTGAGTGGGCAAAAAGAAGGTCATGTACACATCGGTTAGATCCACTAAATTCAGGACTTTTCCGCCTGCGCCTAATACCTCTCCAACCTCAGTCACTCGGTATTGCACACGAGCAACCCTATGGGTTTTCAACTGGCTATCATCAATATCGACTTGAAAGCGCTGTACGCTAGCTTTAGCGGCTTCCAGATTAGCTTGAGCCTCGGTGACTTCCGAACGGGCAGCCTCTATGGCGGCTTGAGCTGATAACGCTTGAGCTTTAGCAGAGGTATGAGCGGCTTGGGCACTGAGTCGATTGGCTAAATCATCGTCGTATTGTTGACGTGACATAGCTTGATCTTTAACTAACGAAGCCGTGCGTTTAAACCGTTTCTCTGCCGCATTAAGTTCTGCTTGACGCTGCTGGATCGTTGCCTCAGCAGCGGCTAACTCACTGGTTCGCTGTGCCACCTTGGCTTGGGCGGTGAGAATAGCTGTTTCGGCTTGGCGTACTTGGGCTTTGGCTTGGTTTAACTGGGCAGTCAGGGTGTCTGTGTCCATACGGGCTAAAATCTGTCCCGGTTGTACAAAGTCGCCTTCATCCACCAGAACTTCTACTAAACGACCCGCTAGCTTGGTGGCGATGTCGATTTCAGTGGCTTCAATGCGCCCATTTCCCTTAGCAAAGTGATCTCCCAAGGGATCAGGCTGTAATTTTTGCCACAGGCTAAAACCAAGGGCAGTAGCTATAGCTAGGCTAATCCCTGCGGCCTTAAGCCAAGATCTAAGGGTCATGGGCAATCCTTCACAACTTAATAGGTTCAGCTTTTAACGTATTGGCCGGGTGCAGCTTCCAAGACGGGGTACTCTGGGGTGCCTAATTGCGTAACACTGGGCTGTTGCTCTGCATCTAGGTTACTTAACCAAGTCATCCAGTCCGGCCACCAGCTTCCGGGATGCTCTGTAGCTTTAGCCAGCCATTGCTCTGGGGTATCCTCCATCTGCTCAGCCGTCCAATAGCTGCGTTTGTTTTGAGCTGGAGGGTTAACCACACCTGCAATATGCCCTGATGCACCTAGCACAAAGTGGACGGGGCCTGAAAGCAAGTGGCTGTTAGCGAAAGCGCTGCCCCAGGGTACGATGTGATCCTCTCGCGTACCCAGTAGGTAGACCGGCATTTTAAGCTTGCTCAAATCTACCCGTTCACCACAACATTTTAGAACACCTTTTTTCAGGTCGTTTTGCAGGTAGGTGTGCCGTAGGTAATAGCAGTAAAAGGGGCCGGGGAGGTTGGTGCTGTCATTGTTCCAAAACAGCATGTCCAGCGAGCGCGGTTTCATACCTTTTAGGTATTTATCGACGCTGTAATTCCACCAAAGCTCGTTAGGGCGCAGTAACGAGAAGGTATTAGCCATATCTTCACCACGGAATACACCGATAGGGCCACCTTCTTGCCCACCGATGGTTCGCTCACGGTAGCTAACCAATTCTTCGTCGATAAAGATGCTGATCTCACCCGTTTCTTCAAAGTCCAGTAGGGTGGCGAGCAAGGTAAGGCTGGCAGCCGGATAGTCATTGCGGGCAGCTAAAACGGCCAGTCCGGTGCAGAGTAGTGTACCGCCAACGCAGTAACCCACAGCATTAATCTGGTCACTGCCGCTGATGTCTTTAGTGACACGGATGGCTTCGATAATGCCCTGTTCTAAATAATCGTCCCAAGAGGCATTGGCAATACTTTCATCAGCATTACGCCATGATATGACAAACACAGGATGTCCCTGAGCCACCAAATAGCGGATCATGGAGTTTTTGGGTTGCAGATCCAAAATGTAAAATTTGTTAATCGCAGGCGGCACGATCAATATTGGTTTTTTGAACTGCTGCTCAGTGGTTGGTGTGTATTGAATTAGTTGAAATATTGGGTTTTGATACACCACCGCGCCCGGAGTAGTCGCTAAGGTTACGCCTACTTCATAGTCACCTTTGTCACATTGGCGCAATTTGCCTTCTTGCATATCACTGGCTAAATGCATCAATCCAGTAAATAAGCTAGCGCCCTGAGTTTCTACCAAGCGATGTTGAGCTTCAGGGTTTAGGTTTAAGAAATTGCTGGGCGCACAGGCTGCAATAGTCTGTTCCAAAATAAAGCGCAGTCGTCGATATGACCTGTGGTCGTCAATGGAAAGCACTCCAAACAGTTTTGTCAGCGTCTGTGCGTTCAGTAGGTAGAGCGCGGCAATACTGCCGTAAAAAGGCTGGCTCCAAGTTTTATCAGCAAACCGCCGATCGCTGAATGAGAAGGGTTGTAGCGTCATACTGCGTACGCTAATTTGCCCCCATTCTCGGTTGTATTCTGTTTGCAGGTCTTCTAAAACGGAGGTTTCAACCTCAAACCAGCTATCACGGTAGCTGTCTTTAAACCAAGGGTTCATTCGAACCCAAAAACGCAGTTGTTCCAGTGTGGAACGAATGACTAGAGGCATAGGGTTGGCGAGCAAAGCAGGAAAAGGGGAGGCACTATCCATTGCAAGATCTTCGTAGAGGAAAGGGGAAATCTAGCTCAGCAAGACTGGCCACAGGTTTATCCTATGACCAGTCGTAGTGTCTGTCGTGATTGGCTTTAAGCCATATTGAGACCACCGTTTACTGAGAAGTCAGCACCTGTGGCGTAGGCAGCTTCTTCTGAAGCTAGCCAAGCAACCATAGAGGCGATTTCTTCCGGCAGTCCTAAGCGGCCCACAGGAATACCTGAAACGATTTTTTCCAGTACCTCTTCTTTAATGGCTGAGGTCATGCTGGTACGGATGTAACCGGGGGAGATGGTATTAACCGTAATACCTTTACTGGCGAACTCCCTAGCTAAAGACATGGTGAGTCCATGTACGCCCGCTTTAGCTGCTGCATAGTTGGCTTGGCCGAACTGGCCGCGTTGACCGTTGACGGAAGAGATGTTGATGATCCGTCCCCAGTTACGCTCCAGCATGGAGTCAACCACTTGTTTGGTAGTGTTGAACAGGCTACTTAGGTTGGTATTAATGACCGCTTGCCATTGATCCAAGGTCATTTTACGGAAGGTGCTGTCGCGAGTAATACCCGCGTTATTGACCAGTACATCAATGGGGCCCACTTCGGCAGCTACCTTGGCGAAGGCTTGCACGGTTTGATCCCAGTCAGTGATATCACAGGGCATTGCTCGGAATTCATAGCCCAGCTTCAATTGATCCTCTAGCCATTGATCCTCAATGGTGCTGTTACCCGTACAGCCAACCACTACTACAAATCCATCGCGGTACAGGCGTTGGCTGATGCTAGTCCCAATCCCGCCCATACCTCCGGTAACGACTGCAATACGCTTTGCCATGCTAGATACACTCCCTTTTTTGATTCAGGTGAATTTAAATCTTTGCTCAGAATAAGGATAGACCATGACCCTTATTTGATTTGTGTCACTTCGGCATCTGTTAGGATGCAGGTACTGAAGTATTCTTTGGAAACCCCGTGCATGTCTGAGATGCCCAGCTCAATTCGTTTAATCAAGAAATACCCTAATCGCCGCCTATATGACACTCAACTAAGTGCGCATATTACTTTGGCTGATGTGCGCCAATTGGTTGTTGATGATGTCACTTTTCAAATCCTTGATGCTAAAACCGGAGAGGATTTAACCCGTTCTGTGTTGTTACAAGTTATTCAAGAAGCTGAAAGTGGTACGGGAGAGCCTATTTTTTCTAGCGATATGCTGAAAAATATTATCCGCTGTTATGGGCCTTGGCAGGGCGTTTGGAGTCGTTACTTAGAGCACAGCATCCAGACCCTGTTAGACATTCAGAGCAAAAGTGGATTGCACTCTACTCAGGCGTGGGCTGATTTTTTGCGCACTCAAACCCCTCTGATGGGCGATTTACTCAGTCGTTATATGGAGCAGTCCAAGCAGTTGTATTTGAATACACATCGGTTGTTTGGGTTATTTCCTACCTTTAATAACGATAATAAATCGTCCGATAAATGAGAAGGGGCTGTTTATCAGCCCCTGTGTGACTAGATATCTGAATCCGAAGGTGGAGTTGTTAGAGGCTTAGCTCGAGTCCGAGACCTGCGAGTTGTAGGTGTTCGGGGTGTTTTACGAGCATTCAGCTTCGCTGAAGTATTAGCTTGAGGTGTTGCAGCGGCCTCAATCGGTGTGTTTTGGTCACCAGCAACAATACTTGACAGTGGTTTTTCCAAGTCCTCAGGCTGTTCGGTCGCTTCGGTCGCTTCGGTCGCTTCGGTCGCTTCGGTCGCTTCGGTCGCTTCGGTCGCTTCGGTCGCTTCGGTCGCTTCGGTCGCTTCGG
>NZ_VLKG01000003.1 GCF_007830255.1 Azomonas agilis | reverse complement strand
TGGCTCAAGCCATAGGAGTCCCAAACCTTGAAGTAATGGCCGTTGTGGTAAACCTGACCACTCTTCCAGCTGGCTGCGCCGGTATTGATGGGTATCCAGCCCAATGAACGCCGAACACCACCTGATTTACGCCAGCTCAAGCGTGACTTTTTAAACTGCTTACGGCGTGTGACGTATTCGCGGGCGATTTCTTGCAGCGTTTGAGAGTGCAGCCCCAATTCTTTGTTCGCGCCTTTGGTGTAAGGATGCAGGTCAAAAGCAGACAAAAACCGGCCACGCTCCCGAATGGATCGGGCGCTGAGTTCGTTCAGATAGTTCCAGACAAAGTTCACACTACGAGCCATCTGTTGCAGGAGCGGAACATGCTTATCTCGAACCCGAACCTTGAGGGTCTTGGTCTGTTGCATAGGTCAATGCTAACTGAATTAAGACCCCTTTAGGGAGGCTACGCCTCCCGCGCTATTCATCCCCACACTAAAGTACGGGGTTTTTCGCGCAAAATTGATAAGACGGCCATTTTGTCGCGTCAGAGTTTTCAGTTACTCCTGTAGCTACTGTTGATTTTTAGATGCCTGTCCTTGGCGTAGAAAGGCTTATAGCTTCGAGGGTGTGGCCAAAGCCTCAAAGGCTGGGCGAGCAAAGTAATAGCCCTGAAACAGTTCAATGCCCAGGGTACGCAAAAACTCCAACTCAGCGCGGGTTTCTACCCCCTCAGCAATCAGGGTGGTGGAAAGCTCTCGGCACACCTGTACCACGCCTTTAACAATGGCCTGACTGGTTTTTTTCTGGTCAATGTTGCGGATCAGGGCCATATCCAACTTCACAATGTCCGTGGGAATCTCAGCCAGCAGATTCAAGCCCGAGTAACCCGCACCAAAGTCATCAATGGCTGTTTTAAAGCCGCGCTGGTGGTAGTACTCCACAATGGAGCGCAGATGCCCGAGGTCTTCGACCTTCTCGCTCTCGGTAATCTCAAAAATAATGCGCTCAATGGGAAAGCCGTAGGCTTCTGCCGCGGCGAGGGTGGTGCGGATGCAACGCTCCGGCTCGTACACGGCGTTGGGCATAAAGTTGATGCTTAATAAAGGCTGCATATTCAACTGCGCCGCCAAACAGATGGCCTTAGTACGGCAAGCCTGATCAAAGCGGTAACGGTTTGTATCATTCACCTGTGTAAAGATATGGCCCGCTGATTCTCCGTGCAGTCCGCGCACCAGTGCCTCATGAGCAAAAATTTCGCCGGTGGCCAGATTCACAATGGGTTGAAAGGCCATGGTGAAGTCAAAGCCTAAGGCGGCTCCGTTGGCGCATTCGCCGCAACCTAGGGCATGGTCATTTGCTGATGGGGACATGAGAGACTCCTGATGCTGGCCTAAAGGCACCAGCATAGAGCCTTGAGCAATTTTTTAAAGCCTAAGGCTTGTAATGACATGGGGATAAGCCAGTATTCAGCGCTTCCCTTGATGAGAGACACCCATGCAGCACCCAACCTGCTTGCCCCGTACTGAGGGTTTCTATATGCCCGCCGAATGGGCTGCCCAGCGTCAGATTTGGATGCTCTGGCCCGAGCGCCCGGACAATTGGCGTTTGGGTGGCAAACCGGCTCAAGCGGCCTTTAGCGCCGTGGCCGAAGCCATTGCCCGCTTTGAGCCGGTCACGATTGGCGTTTCCGCCGCTCAGTACGAGAACGCCTATGCCCGTTTGCAGCATCCGCGCATTCGCTTGGTGGAGCTGAGCAGCGACGACGCTTGGGTACGGGATACCGGCCCGACCTTTGTCGTCAATGCCGAGGGTGAGCTGCGGGGTATTGATTGGGCCTTCAATGCCTGGGGTGGCTTAAACGGTGGACTGTACTTTCCGTGGCAACGCGACGATCAGGTGGCGCGCAAAATCCTGCATCTAGAGGGCTGTGCCCGCTACCGTACTGAAGGCTTTGTGCTGGAAGGCGGAGCCATCCATGTGGACGGTGAAGGCACCCTACTGACCACGGAAGAATGCCTGCTCAACCCGAACCGCAATCCGCAGTTATCGCGGGCACAGATTGAGCAACGGTTGCGCGATTATCTGGGCGTGCGCCAAATCCTCTGGCTGCCTGAAGGGCTGTATAACGACGAAACCAACGGCCATGTGGATAACTTCTGTTGCTTTGTGCGCCCCGGCGAGGTGCTTTTGGCGTGGACGGACGATCCCCAAGACCCGAATTACCCGCGCTGTCAGGCGGCCTTGGCGGTGTTAGAAGCCAGCCGCGATGCACAGGGACGCAGGCTGATGGTGCATAAAATGCCCATTCCCGGCCCACTGTACGCCACTGCAGAAGAGTGCGCGGGCGTGGATCAGGTCATGGGCACTCAGCCGCGCGATCCCTCCATTCGCTTGGCCGGTTCCTACATTAACTTTCTGTTGGTGAATGGCGCTGTGATTGCTCCTTATTTTAATGATCCGGCGGACGAAGCCGCGCGCCAACTCTTGCAACAGTGCTTCCCAGAGCGCGAGGTAGTGATGGTGCCGGGGCGGGAAATTTTGCTGGGTGGTGGCAATATTCACTGCATCACTCAGCAGCAGCCAGAGGGATGGGGCGCGCTGCATCGCGAGCGGCGAGGGTTTGCGCGGTAAATTCTGGATCAAGCTGACACAGCGCCTGATATTGGCTGAGAAACACCGGCCCGCTCAGGCGTTGTAAAAACTCAGAGCGCTGCAAACGATCCATCACCGGCCCTTTGACCTCCGACAGATGCAGCGCAATGCCGGCTTCCTGCAAACGGAAACGAATGGCTTCGAGGCTATCCAAACCGCTGGCATCAATCAGATTCACCCCGGAGCACATCAGCACCAGATGCCGTACTTGGGGCCGCTCCGCCAGCAGTGCGCTCACCCGGTCTTCCAGATAGCGGGCGTTGGGGAAATACAGGCTTTCATCCAGCCGCAACGACAGCACCAAGGGGCTTTCTTGCACTGCAAAACGCTGAATGTTGCGGAAGTGTTCGCTGCCCGGTAACTGCCCTACCACGGCAATGTGTGGGCGGCTGGTGCGCCCTAAAAACAGCACCAAGGACAGCCCCACACCCAGCAGCAAGCCCTGCTCAACACCCAAAGCGAGTACGCCGATCAGGGTGGCCCACTGCGCCAAACCGTCGTGTTTGGAGTAATGCCAAGTCTGGCGCAGGCTGTGGAAATCCATCAGCCCCAGTACGGCGATGATGATGGTAGCCGCCAACACGGCATGGGGTAGGTAATAGAGCAACGGGGTGAGATAAGCCAAACTCAGGGCCACACCCACGGCGGTCATAATGCCCGCCATGGGCGTTTGGGCTCCGGCTTCGAAGTTGGCCACCGAGCGCGAAACGCCGCCGGTTACCGCCAAGCCGCCGCTAAAGGCTGAGGCCAGATTAGCCGCGCCCAAACCCACCAGTTCCTGATCGGGATTGATGCGTTGCCGCCGTCGGGCCGCCAAGGTGTGTCCCACCGATACCGATTCCACAAAGCCGACCAAACTCAGCAGCACCGCGGCGGGGAATACATGCAGGGCTAAATCCCAATCCAGCGGCGGCAAATTCAACTCCGGCAATCCTGCGGGAATGGCACCCACAATCCGCACGCCCTGCTGATCCAAACCGAGGAGCGCCACCAGAGCGGTCAGCAAAACCAGCACCCAAACCGGCCCGGTGCGTGCCCAGGTTTCCGCCCAAAACACCGACACCCCTCGACGGCACAGCCAAGCCTTGAGCCGGGTACGGATGACATACAGCAAACCCAAGGCGCTCAGACCTAACAGCAGTGTTAGGCCTGAGGTTTCCGGCAGGTGTTGCCAGAGGCTGATCAGCAAGCGGGGCAGGGTATCGCCCCCGCCGCCTACGCCGAACAGGTACTTCAACTGGCTAAAGGCGATCAGCAGCGCCGAAGCGGTCATAAAACCGCTGATTACCGGATGACTGAGAAAGTTGGCCAGAAACCCCAAGCGTAAGCGTGCCATGCCCAATAAAATCAGGCCAGACAGCAAGGCAATCAGGGCCGAAGCGGCAATAAATTCCGGCGAGCCCAGCGGGTACAGCGGTTGCAACACCGCCATATTCATCAGCGACAGCACCGCCGCTGGCCCCACCGAAAGGTAATAGCTGGAGCCAAAAATCGCGTACACCACCAAGGGCAGCAAGCTGGCATACAAACCTAGCGTCAAAGGCACACCGGCCAGCAGGGCATAGGCCAAACTCTGCGGAATCAGCAACAGGGTGACGATGGCCGCTGCCAGTGCATCCTGAGCGGCAGTGGCGGGGCGGTATTGACGCAACCAAACCCGACAGGGGAGCCCTGAGCTTCCGTGACCGGATCGCTCAGAGTGTGGGCGCTTAGAGAACATTCACGGGAATCTTTAAATAAATCTGACCGTTGCTTTCTGCCGGTGGAAGCTGCCCAGCGCGCATATTGACCTGTACCGAGGGCAAAATCAGCGCCGGCATTTTTAGCGTGGCATCCCGTGCGCTGCGCATGGCCACAAAGTCTTCTTCACTGATGCCTTGGTGTACATGAAGGTTTTTGGCTTTCTCATCCGCCACCGAGGTTTGGCCCTGATACTCCTCCCGCCCCGGCGCTTTGTAATCGTGGCAGAGGAACAGCCGTGTCTCATCCGGCAGGGTAAATAGCCGCTGAATCGAGCGGTACAGAGTACGAGCATCGCCACCGGGAAAGTCACAACGCGCGGTACCGTAATCTGGCATAAACAGAGTGTCGCCAACAAAGGCGGCATCGCCGATCAGGTAGGTGACGCAGGCCGGCGTGTGACCGGGCGTGGCCAAGGCACGGGCCTCTAGGTTGCCGATCTGAAATACCTCGTCATCCTGAAACAGATGATCAAATTGGCGACCGTCAGGGATAAATTCCGCCTCGGCATTAAACAGCGCGGCAAAGGTTCTTTGCACCTGCACCACCTGAGCACCAATGCCGAGCTGACCACCTAACTGAGCTTTCAACCAAGGTGCAGCGGACAGATGATCGGCATGGACGTGGGTTTCCAGCAGCCACTGCACCTGTAATCCCTGAGCTTTAACGTAAGCCAACAACCGTTCGGCGCTGTCGTGACGGGTGCGGCCTGAGGCGGGGTCGTAATCCAGTACCGGATCAATCAGGGCGCAGTGTCCCGTGGCTGGATCGCTGACCACATAGCTGTAGGTGAAGGTGGTGGGATCAAAAAAGGCTTCCACATGGGGCGACATCGTTACAGTCTCCTGCGTCCGTTTTCGGGTAGCGTACTGGTAGCAACCTAGGTTGGGTGAGTAGCTTGCTTAATTTACCTAAAAATAATCTATTTAATTATAAATTATTCTTGTCTCATGGTGCAGGCTGCTCTGTCATATTGCACAGACTATGCTTGAAAGGGACTATATAACCCCGTGGTTGGTTGTTGTGTTGACTTAAAAATAAAGGAACTACCGATGAACGCATTGATGATGAGCACCCTAAGCGCCGCTGCATTACTGGTTAGCTTGAATCTTCAGGCCGCGCCTCTAAGTGCAGAAGACCAGATTGAATACCGTCAAGCAGGCTATAGCTTCATGTCATGGAACATGGGAAAGATCAAAGCACAAGTGGTTGATGGCAGTGTGCCCTTTGATGCCAAACAGGTACAGGCTGCGGCTAATGTGGTTGCCGCCATCGCCAACTCAGGGATGGGCGCTTTGTACGGGCCGGATACCGCTCAGGATAAAATGGGCGATAAAACCCGCTTAAAGCCTGAGTTTTTCAAAAATTTGGAGCAGGCTGGCACCTTGGCTAAAAACTTCAATGCAGCAGCCAACGCATTGGCCACGGAAGCAGCCACCGGAGATAAGGAAAAAATTAAGGTCGCCTTTGGTGAGGTAGGCGGAACCTGTAAAGCCTGCCACGATCAATTCCGCAGCAAAAGCAAATAGTCCTTAAGTTGGCCTGCCCCGCTTCATTTTGGGGCAGGCTGCTCCCTCACCTACAGCTAGCCCCAGAGATCGCCTATGCCAACTACGACTGCCTTAAGCTGGTATTCCAGATTGACCAAAAATGCCGCTCGTTTGACCGGGCGTTCTGCCACCTTCACCCTTGCTATCTCTGTGATTCTGCTATGGATGGTCAGCGGTCCCTTTTTTGGCTTTAGCGATACTTGGCAATTGGTGATCAATACCGGCACCACCATTGTTACCTTCATCATGGTGTTTTTGATCCAAAATACCCAAAACCGGGATACGGAAGCCATTCATATCAAACTGGATGAGCTCATCCGCGCCACTCAAGGAGCCCACAATGCTTTATTAGATATGGAAGAGTTGGATCAAGAAACCTTGGCACTGTTTAAGGCACGATATGAAGCGCTCGCCCTACAAGCCCGTGAAAAACTCACACAGGGACAGCAAGATACTGATAGCCCAGATACCTAAGCCTAGGACTCTGGAGGTATTGCCCACACTACGAAGGAATGTTTAGGTGAAGATTGCCGTATTCAGTACCCAGCCTTATGACCAGCGATTTTTGGACGAAGCTCTGCACAATCACAGCAAGCTCCAGAAAATTGAGCTGGTGTACCAACAAGCAGGCTTGACCGAGCAAACGGCCTCCCTAGCCCAAGGCTGTGAACTGGTCTGCGCCTTTGTGAACGATCAACTGGATGCACCGGTCTTAGAACGCTTAAGCCAGTATGGTGTTAAAGGAATTTTGCTGCGTTGTGCAGGCTTTAATAATTTGGATTTAGCTACCGCCCAACGGCTTAAACTGTTTGTCGCTCGGGTTCCTGCCTACTCTCCAGAGGCCGTAGCAGAACACACCATTGCTTTGGTGATGACCCTAAACCGCCATATTCATCGCGCCTATAACCGCGTGCGTGAAGGTAATTTCCGGTTGGATGGCCTCTTAGGGTTCAACCTGTATGGAAAAACCGTAGGTTTAGTGGGAACAGGTCAAATTGGACTGGCTACGGCGCGCATTTTTAAAGGCTTTGGCTGCCGAGTATTGGGCTGTGATCCTTACACCAATCCGGCGTTTTTGACTCTAGGTCATTATGTGGAATTGGATCAATTGCTGGCTGAGTCAGATATTGTAAGCCTGCATTGCCCGCTGAATGAACAGTCCAAACACCTGGTTAATGCCCAGCGTTTAGCCCAGATGAAACCGGGAGCTATGTTGGTCAATACCTCGCGTGGCGGCTTAATCGACACCAAGGCGGTGATTGATGCGTTAAAAAGCCGTCAGATATCGGCTCTAGGTATTGATGTCTATGAGCAAGAAAGCCAGCTCTTTTTTCAAGATCGCTCGGCAGAGCACATTGATGATGAAGTGTTCCTGCGTTTGATGACCTTTCCGAACGTTATAGTGACCGGCCATCAGGGATTTTTCACCCTTGAAGCTTTGCGTGAAATCTCTGAGGTCACACTGCATAACCTAGAGTGTTATTTGGAAGGTACTCCCTGTGCCAATGCCTTAATCGTTGAGGCTGAGTAAATCCGTGGGCTGCCATTTAATCCAAATTAATGAGCAATAGATCACGGAATGCATAAGAGCTACGGCTGAGTCCCGTATTTCGCGCATATTTTTTGCACTTATTCTCCTCCGGTGGTCTTTTCTAACAAGAAATTGGCCTATTTTTAGTGCCTCGGCTTGCAGGACAGCACGCGGATTTACCCGTTTCGGGGCATCAACTGACCCAGGCTAAAGGGGTTTGTATCGTGAAACTCAATCTACCGGTAACTGGGCGTTCTATCCCTGTTGGCCCTCAGGACAATATTTTATCCACCACCGACTTGAAGGGCGCGATCACCTACGTTAACTCGGATTTTGTCGCTATCAGTGGTTTTGAACAGCAAGAGTTACTGGGCACTAATCACCATATTGTGCGCCATCCCGATATGCCCCCTGCCGCTTTTACCAGCATGTGGCACAGCCTAAAAAGTGGCAAATCTTGGATGGGGTTGGTCAAAAATCGCTGTAAAAACGGCGATCATTACTGGGTAAACGCCTACGCTACGCCCGTGATGCGTAATGGCAGCGTGGTGGAATACCAATCTGTGCGTACCCAGGCCTCAAGCAAAATGATTGAGCGTGCTGAGGCACTGTATGCCCAAATCCGAGCGGGTAAAACGCCCTCGGGTTTAAAGCCTGCACTGCTAACTCAGGCAGGACGTTTGAGCCTGTTATGTGGCCTCCCTATTGTAGCGGTAGGCTTTTTGTTGGGAGTGATGGATTGGCTGCCCTTGGTTGCAGCCGTGGCCGGAAGCCTAGGATTAGCTGGCTTGGTGAGTGGTATTTTGCACATTGCCTTACGCCCCTTGGGTCGTTTAGCCCGTCAAGCCCGTCATATAGCTCAAAACCCCCTCAGCCAACTGGTTTATACCGGACGTAACGACGAGTATGGACAGATCGCTTTTGCCTTACAAAGCCTAGAGGCTGAAGCGGGGGCTATGGTGGGACGCATTGCCGACTCAGCCGATCAACTGCACCGCAGTGCCAATGAGCTGGTGCGCATGGTTGATAGTACTGATCAGGCCACACTGCACCAAAAAGAGCGCAAAGACCAAGTGGCCTTGGCTGTCGATCAGATGAGCCTGAGTGTACAAGAAGTGTCGCAGCACACTGAGCTGAGTAACAAAGCGGTGGTTGAGGCGACCCAAGAAACAGAAAGCGGCTTGTATTTAGTCACGGAAAATCGGCAGCAAATCTTAGGATTAGCTGAGGATATTCAGCAGTGTAATCAGACCATCCAACAACTAGAGCAACACAGCAACAGCATTAGCCACATGCTGGCCGTCATTAAGGGGATTGCAGATCAAACCAATTTGCTGGCCCTAAATGCTGCTATTGAAGCGGCCCGCGCTGGTGAAGCTGGACGAGGCTTTGCCGTAGTAGCCGATGAGGTACGGGCATTAGCCTCTCGTACCCAGCAATCTACCGCTGAAATTCAAGGCATCATCGCTAATCTACAACGCGGGACGCAGGAGGCTGTAGTGGCTATGCAAAACAGCCACCAGCAGGCCGAAAGCAGTGTGAAACAGGTGCTGGAAGCCGCCACCGCTTTAGAGAGCATTCATCAGCGGGTAGACAGAATTAATCAGATGAATGCCCAAATTGCCGGTGCCGTTGAGCGACAAGAGCATGTAAGTGAGCAGATTCAACATAATTTGCACGGCATCCACCAAGCCTGTGAGCACAATATCGAAACCAGCCACCATAGCCGCCACAATGCCAATCACGTTGCGGGATTGGCAGAGCGTCTGCAATTATTGGCCGAGCAGTTTCGTCGCCAGCTACAGGAGCCTCATTAACCAAAAAACCAGTAACACACGCTGATTGCGGCTATGACTCCCGCTAAGTCCGCGACTAAAGCACAGCCCACCGCGTGGCGCGCCCGTTGGATGCCCACCGCCCCGAAATACACGGCCAATACATAAAACGTGGTTTCAGTGCTGCCTTGTACGGTGGCAGCCACTAAAGCGGGAAAGCTATCGACCCCTTGACTTTGCATGGTTTCAATTAGCATGGCGCGGGCGGCGCTGCCCGAAAAAGGCTTGACCAAGGCCGTGGGCATGGCCTCGATAAAACGGCTATCCCAACCCAAGTTTTCTACTACCCAACGCAGTGCATCAAGGCCATAACTGAGCGCCCCAGAAGCCCGTAAGATGCCGACCGCACACAGCATAGCTACTAAATAAGGCAATAGATTTTTAGCCACCTCGAAGCCTTCTTTAGCGCCACTGATAAAGGTTTCGTACACTGGAACGCGCCGGAGAGCGCCCACCAGCACAAAACTGAGGATCAAACCAAACAGGGTCAGATTACCCAGCAGGGACGATAGCTCAGAGATAGCCGCCGCAGACAGGCTGGCTAAAAACGCCATAAAGCATCCTAACAGCAAAGCACCGGGCAGCAGGTAAGCCAAAACCACAGGGTCCCAGAGTTTTAGGCGTTGCATCAAGGCCACACTGAGCAATCCAGCCAAGGTAGAGGCACTGGTGGCCAGTAAGATGGGCAAAAATACTAAGGTAGGATCGGGAGCCCCCTGCTGTAGTCGATACATAAAGATGGAGACCGGCAGCAAAGTTAAGGAGGAGGCATTCAGCACTAAAAATAAGATTTGGGCGTTGCTGGCGGTGGTGCTACTGGGGTTTAAATCCTGCAACGCACGCATGGCTTTGAGACCGATGGGCGTGGCGGCGTTGTCCAAACCTAAACCATTAGCCGCAAAATTCAGGGTAATTAACCCTAAGGCAGGGTGTCCGCTGGGGACTTCCGGCATTAAGCGGCGGAATAGCGGCCCTAGTAGCCGCGCCAGCAAATCCACACAGCCCGCTTGCTCGGCAATCTTTAAAAAGCCCAGCCACAGGGTGAGGGTACCAAACAGCAGTACCATCACCTCCACCGACAGCTTGGCCATGCTGAACAGGCTTTCCACCAAAGCGGCAAAAACAGTGGGATCGCCGCCGATTAACCACCGAGCCAGCGCCGATACGCCCGCGATCAGAAAAAAACTCAGCCACAGGGCGTTTAGCATGGAAAAGCTCCTGAGAAAATCTATCAGCAAGGGGAAGCTATTTAACCTGCAAAGGGTGGGAGAATGCTAACTCAAGGCAAAACGGGCCCAAATGTAAACTTGGTAAATCAATGGTGGATTTTGCAGGGCTTGTTCGTCTTTATGATAGGAGCAAGAAATTTAGCCCGATATTACGTCCTGATAACCTTGCTGATAACTGGGGTAAAAGGGAACCCATCCCTGAGCCCGCGCCCGCGCATTAGAGCAACGCTTGCTGCCCAGACTGCGACTACCCGTTGCTGCCCCTTCAGGAATACTAAGCTGCTGTGCCAGCCAGCGGATCACCTGATCCAAGGGCGCGGGATCATCGTCCGTCCCTAAATAACAGTCCGCAACGACCAGACCTTTTTGGTCTCGATCTAATAAAAAAGCCAATAAGCCTGCTGCATCGTCAATATGGATGCGGTTGCTGTATTGGGGCGGCTCACTAGCCACTTGATAGCCTTGCTGTACTTGGCGAATCAGCCAAGTACGCTTTGGCCCATAGAGTCCGGCCAAGCGCACCGCAGTCGCGGGATGGCCGCTCTGTAGGGCTAGGCGCTCGGCCTCTAGCAGAATGCGTCCGCTAAAGCGTTCTGGCTGAGTAGGGCTGGTTTCATCCACCCATTCACCTTGATGTTGCGCGTACACACTGGTACTGGAAACAAAGATAAGACGACGCACAGCCTGAGGTTTTAGCCAGTTTAACAGGTGCTGCAAACCTTCCAGATAAGCCCGGCGATAGCTGACTTCATCCGATTGATCGGCGGCGGCTGCATAAACCACATAGTCAATGGGGTGCTGGGGCCACGAAGCGGGGAGCGCTGCTTGGCTTAAATCGGCGCTGATAGGCTGAATACAGGAGGACAAGCCCTCCGTATGCCGACGCAGACCATAAACCAACCAGCCCTGTTGGGCTAAACGCTCTCCCAATCGAGTTCCCAGATCACCGCATCCGGCAATCAACACACAGGGTAGTGTCATAAATTATTTATCTCGATCTACGGCAAAGGCTGACCACGCCTGACGGGTGGGCATGACTTCTAAGCGGTTAATGTTGATGTGATCCGGTAGGGTAGCGATATAAAAAATCTGCTCGGCGATATCTTCGGCTGATAAGGGCGTAGTACCACGATACAGCGCATCTGAGGCCGCTTGATCGCCTTTAGTACGCACTAGGGTGAACTCGGTTTCAGCCATACCGGGGGCAATATCTGTGACTCTTACGCCTGTACCTAGCAAATCACAACGCAGATTGAGGGAGAATTGCTGTACAAAGGCTTTGCTGGCTCCATACACATGGCTGCCCGGATAGGGCCATTGTCCGGCAATCGAGCCTAAGTTAATGATGCTGGCTCCCGCTCCGGTTTGGATCAGGGTCGGTAACAGCTTATGGGTGACGTTGACCAAGCCGGTGATGTTGGTGTCGATCATAGTGTGCCAATCTTGCAGATCGACCTTTTGAGCGGCTTGGGGGGCTAGGGCTAATCCTGCGTTATTCACCAAACACTGTACGGCTTTAAAGGCTTCGGGTAGTTCGTCTACCACCTTTTGCACGGCGGCGGCATCGCGTACATCTAAGGCAGCGGTGTATACGGAGGTCAGGCTGCTCAGCTCGGCCTGCAAGGAGTCAAGGCGGTCAACACGCCGTCCGGTCAACACTAAGGCCCAACCTGCTTGGGCAAAACGGCGAGCGGTGGCACGTCCAAAGCCAGAAGTAGCTCCGGTGATAAAAGCAATCTTACGACTCATACAAAATCCTCGTGGGTATTGATACAGCAAAACCATGATGCATCAAATAGCCCAATGCTTGGGATGATGTCACGGCAAGACTTTGTGTAACGCATTAGCTCCTAGGGTGAGTCAGCTGTTGAGCGTAGCCGAGGCCACGAAAGCTTGCATTTAATATATAAATTAATATATTGTGTTTTTATGTAATGAGAAAATCCATGAGCCTTGATTCGAGTTCCGATTTATCAAAGCTATACGAGCAAGCCCAAGCAGCCAGTCGCTTGCTGAAAGCCTTAGCCAATCCAGATCGGCTGTTATTGTTATGCCATTTAGTGGAGCAAGAATCCCATGTCAGTGATTTGGAGCAGCAGTTGGGGATTGTTCAACCAACCCTATCTCAACAGTTGGCGGTGTTACGTCGGGAAGGCTTGGTCAGTACGCGACGCGAAGGCAAACAAATCTATTACCGAATCGCCAGCCCTGTTGCCCAAGCCTTATTAGAAACCCTGCATCAGCATTTTTGTTCTGATTCTAATTAACTCAACTTGAGGACAGCATGCAGATTGATTGGTCTCAATTCACGCCTTGGACGGCCTTAGCGGGTGGTCTTTTGATCGGGCTTGGCGCGAGTCTATGGGCTTTATGCAATGGGCGCATTGCAGGCATCAGCGGTTTAATAGCCAGCCTTTTAGAGCGCCAATCCGATGGCTTAGCTGAGAAGGCTGTGTTTTTGGGAGGACTCTTAGTGGCTCCCTTAGTCTGGTCGTTATGGGCTCCCTTACCTGCATTTAATTTGCCCGTAGCGGAGATTTTGCTGATTCCGGCGGGATTATTGGTGGGGGTGGGTACGCGTTACGCCTCTGGCTGTACCAGCGGGCATGCTGTCTGTGGTTTAGCTCGGCTTTCCCTGCGATCTTTAGTGGCTACTCTATGCTTTATGGCCAGTGCTGTGGGCACGCTGTATGTGATACGCCATGTGCTAGGAGGCTAAGATGCGTTTTTTAACGGCGGCCTTGGCGGGGTTGCTCTTTGGGTTGGGTTTACTGCTAGCGGGGATGACTAATCCTGCCAAAGTTCTGGCTTTTTTGGATGTGGCGGGTGCTTGGGATCCGTCCCTTGCCTTGGTGATGTTAGGGGCGATAGGGGTTAGCCTGTGGCCCATGCAGTGGACTAAGAAGCAGGCTAAAACCCTTTTGGGTAGCAGCCTGCATATGCCTACTCAAAGAAGGGTTGATCAACGTTTAATCTTCGGCAGTCTGTTGTTTGGTATAGGCTGGGGATTGACGGGTATTTGTCCCGGCCCAGCCGTCAGTTTACTGCTAAGTGGTCAGGGGGCCATTGCTCTGTTTTTTATCAGTTTAATCACCGGAATGGGATTGTTCCGGGTGCTAGAGCGCCTATTTCCACACTGGTAATACAAGAGGTGACATCATGCAAGCGAATGTAGGACGTTTAGATCGCATCGTGCGGATTGTGGTGGGGTTAATCCTCATCGGATTGGCGGTATCCGGCACCATTGGCATTTGGGGCTGGATCGGCCTGTTACCTTTACTCAGTGGTCTATTGGGGTTTTGTATGCTGTATCGACTTTTAGGTATCAACACCTGTGGTTGTTGCGGCAGTAAAAAGCCAGACTAAACTCTGAGCAGATCCTTTAGTAATGACTAGGCAGCCTGTGATGAATCCAATGCGCATTAAGGTGTGGGACGCTCCACTTAGGGTATTTCATTGGCTATTGGCCGCGAGTGTAGTGGGTGCATTTATCACAGGCTGGTTGGGCGGTAGCTTGATGCTTTGGCATGGGCGTTTGGGGCTGCTGATCCTAGGGTTATTGAGCTTTCGATTTATTTGGGGCTTTATCGGCTCGACCTATGCCCGCTGGAGCCAGATTATCAAAGCCCCCCTAGATATTCCGGCCTATATCGGTGGGCGCTGGCATCAGGCCGGACATAATCCACTGGGCTCCTTATCCGTTTTGGCCTTACTTGGATTGTTAGCAGTACAGGTTGTGATGGGATTAATGGCCAATGATGACATTGCTTTTCGTGGCCCTTTATATGCACTGATTGACCGCGATCTCAGCAGTGAGCTCACAGACGTACATCGGCAGATTCAATGGCTGTTGTTAGGGCTGATCCTAGTGCATGTAGCGGCCATAGGTTTTTATCAGCGGGTTAAAAAACAAGCGCTGGTGTTGGCTATGGTTCGAGGTTGGCAAGAGCAACATCATCCGACGCAGCACAGTGCCCAAGGTGGTTCTTGGAAAGCTAGCTTAGTGGCTATTGTGTTGGCGGGTTTCGTGGTATTTGGCGTTCAGGAGGCGGCCCAGTGGTGGGCTCCTAAGCCTGCTGCTAGCACTCAAACACCCAACTGGTAGGTAACATGCTAGCAAGAGCCGCTTAAGGGGTATGCCGCTCCTCCATCACCTGTAGCTCCATCAAATAGTTACGGAAGATCTGGCTTAAAATCCGCGAAGCGGCCTCTAGCTCATCATGGTGCATGTGTATGGCAACCTGATCCGCCATATCTAGGGCTTCTTCATCACCGTTAACCGCTGACATCTTCAGCAGAATATAGGCCTGCACCTTATTAACAGGCTGTCCCTCACCCTGAAAAAAGATCAGGCCTAAGCGGTATTGGGCTTGGGCATGTCCCTGTAGCGAGGCGCGCTCAAACCAAGAAACCGCTTGGGTGAGGTCACGCGGAACGGCTAAGCCATCGTAATAAAATAAACCCAGCTCATAGGCGGCCTGTGCATCTCCAGCCAAAGCTCGTTGTTGGCAGTCGTGCAATACTTCAGTCGGGTCGGCGATGTCTAGGGCGCAACGATTAACTTCAGGTGCAGGGATCAGTAGGGAGTTTCCACCCGCCATAAGTGATGGGGGAAAGAGCAAAGGCAAGCAGATCAAAAAACGCTTGCAGCCGTTCAGCGTCATGAATTGAGGTGCCTCGAAGCCTTCAGGATCAGAAAAAGCCAACTACCTATCAGCTCAGTAGTAGTTATTATGGAGAATAGCTCTATTTCCTGCCAAAGGCTTTTGTATCAACTGAGGGATTTTTCAGCATCCGTTCAAGAAATGGGCTAGATCGCTTTGGCGACCTAGCTTTGATGGCGTATGAGCCAAACTGCCAACGGCCCTATGAGCAACCATGCCCACAATTGAGCATTGGGATTTAGCCAAGGTAGCGCTAAGACCAATCCTGCGCAGCCCAGACTGATCCAAAGTTTTGGCCCGATGCGCCAAGGCCAAGCAGCCACCAAAAGCAACGCCGCAGAAGCCACAGCCAGTAACTGAGCGTACCCAAGGCTTGCATTCAGGATGCGTGCTAGTTCAAAGGCTAAACACAGCCCTAAAACCCAACGGCCCCAAGTCGCTTTGGCCCAGACTCCTCCTTGGGATAAGCTGTAAATCCCCAATGTTAAGAGTGGTAAGCCCAATAAACGTGCAGCTTGATCTAACCATTGTCGGGCTTGTGAAAGATTCCAGCCAAAGCTGGACTCCAGAAGCACCAAGCTTGCTAATCCGGTGATTAACAGCAAAGCCAACAGCGCACAAAATAATACCGATTGCCGTTCAGCCGAGGCCGCCTTCAACCAAGTTTGCCCCAGATACAGAGTGCATCCGCTGGCTGTTAGCACCCAGATGAGATTGCGCAGCCATTCCATGAGTCAACCTCAACCCAAACGGGCAAAGGCCCGTTCAGCGGCTGTAAAGGTAATTTCCAGCTCCGTTTGGCCGTGGGCGATGGAGGTAAAACCGGCCTCAAAAGCACTCGGGGCCAAATAAACTCCGCCCTCTAACATGAAATGGAAGAAGCGCTTAAAGCGCTCAGCATCGCTGGCCATCACCTCAGCAAAGGAGGTAATGCTGTCTGCACTACTGAAGTACAGGCCAAACATCGCACCCACTTGGGTGGTAACAAAGGGAATACCAGCAGCTTGCGCGCGCTCGGTCAAACCTTGCAGCATGCAGCGGGTGTAATCGGTCAGCGACTCGTGGAAACCGGGTTGGCTGATCAGTTTCAGAGTGGTCAAACCGGCGGCCATCGCCAGCGGATTTCCAGACAGCGTACCCGCCTGATACACCGGCCCCAGTGGGGCAATTTGCTCCATGATCACGCGCTTGCCGCCAAAGCAACCGACCGGCATACCGCCACCAACGATCTTGCCGAAAGTGGACAGATCCGGCGTTACCCCGTAATAGGCTTGAGCACCGCCCAAAGCCACGCGGAAGCCGGTCATCACCTCATCAAAAATCAGCACCACGCCGTGTTGATCGCACAGACGGCGCAAGCCCTCCAAAAAGCCGGGTACCGGCGGTACGCAGTTCATATTGCCCGCCACCGGCTCAACGATGATGCAGGCGATCTCTTGGCCCACTTCGGCCAGCGTTTGTTCTACAGCGGCCAGATCGTTATAGGGCAGAGTCAGAGTGTGTTTGGCAAAGGCGGCGGGTACACCGGGTGAGCTAGGAACACCTAAGGTCAAAGCACCGGAACCGGCTTTGACCAGCAAGCTGTCGGAGTGGCCGTGGTAGCAGCCCTCAAACTTGATGATGCTGTCGCGGCCAGTATAACCACGAGCCAGACGAATGGCGCTCATGGTGGCCTCGGTGCCAGAACTGACCATCCGTACCATGTCCATGGAGGGTACGAGGGAACAAATCAGCTCGGCCATTTCCGTTTCCAGCGCCGTGGGAGCGCCGTAAGACAGGCCGTGTACCAACTGCGCCCGCACCGCTTCCAGCACATCGGGATGGCTGTGGCCCAGAATCATCGGCCCCCAAGAGCCCACATAGTCCACATAGCGGCGGTCGTCTTCGTCCACCACATAAGCGCCTTCCGCGTGTTTGAAGAACAACGGCGTTCCGCCCACGCCCCGAAAGGCGCGTACCGGCGAGTTCACGCCACCGGGAATATGCCGCTGGGCGCTGTTGAACAGGATTTCAGAACGGGACATGGGCAAGCCTCACAAACAGGTCAAAAATTAACAATCGGGCGTAAAAAGGGACTGAAAGGCACGAGCGCGGTGTTCCACTTCAGCAGCCGTTTCCGCCGCAAACAAAGCATGCACAACGGCCAATAAATCCGCGCCTTGGGCGATTAACTGCGCGCCATTATCCCGCGTTACCCCACCGATGGCGACTAAGGGCAAGGCAAAGCGTGCCCGCGCCTCGGCCAGAAGTTCAGGCGTAGCAGCGGGAGCACCGGGCTTGGTCTGGGAGTTAAAGAAGCGCCCAAAAGCCAAATAGCTGGCGCCTTCGGCCTGTGCCTGCTCGGCGAAGTCCAAACGCGCATGACAGGTCGCGCCAATAATAGCCTGCGGCCCCAGAACGGCGCGGGCTTTGGCCAGCGAACCATCGGTTTGACCGAGGTGCAGCCCCACGCCTAGCTCAGCGGCTAAGGCCAGATCGTCGTTAATAATCAGCGCCGCCTGATAACGGGCGCACAGGTCACGCAAGGTGCTGGCTTCGGCTAAGCGACGCGCCGCATCGGTGGATTTATCGCGGTATTGCAGCACCTGTACTCCACCGCGCAACGCCGCTTCCACATAGGGCAAAAGTCGGCCTTCGGCTAACAGGGTGCTGTCGGTAATGGCGTAGAGGCCACGCAAGGGAGTAGTCATCGGCAGACCTCTTAGAGTTCTAAGGGCAGACGGCGCGGAATGTACTGGCCGCGCCCTAACACTTCGGCATCGCGTAGGCAGCGCCACGTATAGTCCAAAGCCGTGCTCACGCTGCTGATTAAATCTTCACCAATGGCTAAACGTCCGGCCAAGGTACTAGCCAACGTGCAGCCCGAGCCGTGGTAACTGCCGGGCAAACGGGGACAGGTGAAATCCTGCTGCGACCCCTCGGCCAAATACAGGCGGTTGTGAATATCTTGCTCATCGCCGTGACCGCCAGTAATCAGCAAATTGGGGCAAAAAGGCCGCAAGACTTCCGCGCATTCGTCCGCCGAGCCATTAGGCAAGCCTGCTAACAATTGTGCTTCGGGGAGATTCGGTGTGGCCAGCGTACTGAGGGGCAACAGGCGCTCACGCAAAGCGGTAATCATGTCCTCTTGGCCCAGCGCACCACCACCACCGGCGCGCAATACCGGATCACACACCAGCGGCGTGCCTGCGGGTAACTCCGCCATGAGGGTGATAACGGTATCCACCATATCAAGGGAGCCCAACATGCCGAGCTTCACCGCTGCAATGGGCATATCCGCCATCACCGTGCGCGCTTGCCGCAGTACCCAGTCCCGTTCCAACACTTGGAAGTCGGAGACGTTGCGGCTGTCCTGAATCGTCAGCGCAGTAATCACCGGAGCGGCGTGGCAACCTTGCGCCAACAAGGCTTCGATATCGGCTTGCATCCCCGCACCGCCACAGGGGTCATGCCCCGACAGGCACAGTACCACGGGACGAGAAGCATAAGGCGGATTAAAGGAATGCAAACTGAGCATTGGAGGTTGTCCAAAAACAAAGAAGGGGAGCCGCTACAGATTTTGGAAACTACCTGAGCAGGCTTTAGATGTCACGTTTTGCCCGTTGCTCAATACCCAACTTAGATTCTTGCAGCCATTAAAAAAGGCAGCTTTTGGCTGCCTTTTTTTGTCGCTAAAAACACGCTTACTTGGTGCTGAATACACCGAAACGCTGCTTGAAGCGGTCGATGCGGCCACCGGTATCCAGAACTTTTTGTTTGCCGGTATAGAAGGGGTGGCACTCAGAGCACACGTCGATGCTGATGTTTTTGCCCAGCGTAGAGCGTGTTTTGATGACGTTGCCACAGCTACAAGTGGCTTCGATATCAATGTAATTTGGGTGGATATCGGCTTTCATTACCCTAAATCCTCAAAGTAGACGTGCCGCCACCCGACCCCATGCCGAGTACCGCACGAAAAGAGTGCGGATGATAGCAGAGCAGCCAAGGGATGCAAGGCAATCTCAGTTCAGTCTCTGTACGGCTATCCTTGCATCAGTCGTTTTCTTCGCCCCATAAAAAGTTGTCGATTTCCTGCATTAGGTACTCGTTGGTGCGCATAGTACGGGCGGTTTGCTCGGCTTCTTCTTGGGTGTAACCGTGCAGGTTAAAGCTGGTTTTACCGACAGGATGCGCGTCATGGTAAAGCTGCACTTCCAGCAACCAGTTATCCGTACCGGCAGCCGGTAGTAAACGCAGATAAGCTTTGAGCTTGCGCTCCAGAGGAAGAATTAGATTTAGGACTTCTTCTTGCATAGACACCATCCTGAGCGAACAACACTCAGGCCTCCCTTGAGTTCGGGTTATTGAGCAGAGGTTTACATCCTCGCCGCCCAATCGAGGCTAAAACGGAGGCGCATTAAAACAAATGCAGGCAAATACCGACAATCCGCAACCTATTTAAGCATCCGCCAAATCCAAAATCCGCCGAGGACTTAGCCTATGCAAATCGGTGAATTAGCTAAACAAACCAGCGTTGGGGTAGAAACCATCCGCTACTACGAAAAACTGGGCCTTTTATCGGCTCCTTTACGGCAGGCCAACGGTTATCGCTGCTACAGCTCGGTTCATTTGCAGCGTTTGAGCTTTATTCGCCACTGTCGAGCCTTGGATATTTCCCTTAGCGACATAAAAAGGCTGCTGGAGTACCAAACCCATCCTGAAGACACCTGCCAAGAAGTGAATGCCCTGATTGATACCAAACTGCTGGAAGTGCGCCAACGCTTAGAAAGTTTGCACGCCTTAGAACAACAACTGGTACAACTGCGCCAACGCTGTGCCAGCCAGCAGGTAAAGGACTGCGGCATTTTGCATGAGCTGTCGATGCCGGACTAACTTTTAGCCCCTTCGATAAACTCAAAGTAAGATTTGAGGCTGTGTCGGTTCGAATAGGATCGTTATTATTGGCGTTAACTGAGTTTTATTTTAAGGAACCGATTGAATGAAATCCGATGATTTACTGCGGTTAGTGGGGCTGGTCTTGGGGGTTTTGGGTGTCATTGGCATGGGTGCAGCTTTTATTACCGATATTCGAGTGCTCTGGACGATTGGGCCGGGCTTGTTTGGGGCAGGCGTGGCGCTGTTTGTGCTGTTTGGGAAGCATCAGGGGTAGGGAGAGGGAGGCTGGATTTTAGGCCTCCTTTAAGTGTCTCAAGGAGATTTTTTGATTGATTGCGCTTCACGCCAATTGCATGTCCCGTCGACTACGGTGTAAATTTTATACACCCTAAATTAAATAAATTAGGTATATTTTTTATACCATGAAGTACCATTTCGAATTTGATAGACATAAGAGTCAGTCAAATGAAGCCAAGCATGGCATTGATTTTATCGAGGCCCAGTGCCTATGGGACGATCCAGATATTCTGGAGATTCCAGCCAAGTCTTTGGATGAGCCAAGATGGTTGGTCATTGGGCGTATTAGGGGCAAACATTGGTCGGCTGTGGTCACTTACCGCCAGAGCAGTATTCGTATTATTTCCGTACGTCGTTCCCGAATAGAAGAGGCTGCACTCTATGAACGCGACCGATTTTGATTGCCTGTTTGATGAAGGTGAAGATATCACTGAGCATCTTGACCTTGCTAAAGCGCGGCGTTTAAAGCACGACCAGAAGCGAATTAACGTAGATATTCCTCTGTGGATGATTGAATCTTTAGATCGTGAAGCCAGCCGCCTTGGGGTAACGCGCCAATCTATTATTAAGGTGTGGTTAGCGGAACGGTTAGAGCAGCAGGGCCGATAACTCCCAGTAAACAGTAAAAATGCCTGTGATTGCTCTTCGATGAACTCAGGGCGGGCTCAGAATTGAGGGCAAGGTTTTATGTTCAGCCTGTAGTTTTCCCCGCCCTGAGCTTGTCGAAGGGGCGTTGGGTGGTCGTTAATAGTTTCTGACTTCGGTTGCAGCCAGTATTACGGAGCTGAAAAATCCGATGATTTACTGCGGTTAGCGGAGTTAGTCTTGGGTGTTTTGGGTGTCATTGCTACAGCGGCGGCCTTTATTACCGAAATCCAAGTATTGTGGACGATTGGGCCGGGCTTGTTTGGGGCAGGCGTGGCGCTGTTTGTACTGTTTGGGAAGCATCAGGGGTAGGAGTTATTTCAGAGATAGAGGAAGAGATTTTAAGCTCTTCCTTGTTATATAGCATATTTATATTTATTAATTTAAGTTTTGTTTTGCTTTAAAAGATAATAGACTTCTGATTCTTGCTAGTAATCCATGTTTTTCAATATGGCTATAATATTCAGCATATTCTGGAAATTTTAATAAATGCCTTTCCTCGGTTTTTGCCCTTAAATAATATATTCCAGATACAAAAGTTAATGCGAGAGTGTTTCTAAGTATATCTAAACTAGAGTTTCCAATGAATGGAACGGTATAAACCCACCAGTAAATATTTTTACATATATATGCTGGGTGCTTGCTGAGTGCATAGGGGCCATGTGATACAAGCCCTCTCCAGCTTAAATTAGAAAATTTGGATCCGAAGGAGACAGTGGATGCCCAATATCCAATCCAAGTTATTACTATTACTAAGGCCACTATCCAGTATGAAAAATCAGATGGAGTCAGCCAATTGCTCCAAATAATGTCGTCTGTTTGAGCTTTTGCGGCAAGTATTAAGCTAATAAATGGTGGGTAGCATATTAAGCATACTAACCAACCATCCCATGTATCATCTACACTTTTTATTTGATTTCTAAATATTGGTGAAGCTAATAAATATCCAATAGAGCCAAATATTAAATCTACCGTAAGTCCTGCAAGGAACAACCAGTGTAAAATTTGCTCAATAGAAAGTTTAGGAGTAATTTCTACTAATTGAGTTAGTGTTGATATAGTTCCTGAATACATAAAGGGAATAAATAATATTTTTATCATCCATGATAGGGTGAAAATTTTTTGCTCTGACCATAGCCATTTCTTTTTTTTCAAAATTACTCGGCCAAGATTGTAATATCCATCATCTGGATTAATTAGTCGTTTATCTACTTGTTCAATATATATATAGGTCAATATTATTAAAACTGGAAATATTACCGCTAAGTCTATAGTGAATATTGTTCCGAAACCAAACCCCAGTAATTGGATGATGGTTTGGTAAACTAACATTATTAGCATCAATATTGATATTGCAAATAACTTACATCGGAGCCTATAGTAAACTTTGCGGGTTTTCTTTGTGTATGTTTTGTTTGTATTATTTTTGTTTTTTGTTAATAAATATACTGAGGAAAATATAATTACTAAAAAGAATACTATCCTTGCAATAATCTCCGAAGATATAACACTCGTTGGAGAAAAAATAGGTACAGTGAAAGCAAGAATACCTGAAGCTATAACCAGAAAGGCAGTATTCATTTAATTTTGTAAGCTGCTTACACAATTCTTAGGTTTTATTGTTTCATCTAGGTTTGTATTGCATGTCCATTGTCCAGTGTAGGCATCTGGTGCATCACTGAAAGTGCGGGTCAACTGTATTGTTTTTCCATTTATTTTAACTCCTCCCTTTAACATGCAGTTGATGTTAGCAAGCCCATTGGAGGCAGTTACACTAACTGAAATTGAAGAGCAGATTTTATTTTTATTAAGTCCTACTTTATTGAGTGTTAAAGTATCTGATCCTGAAATATCATTATTTAGTCCCTCCAATATTTTCAAGTCAATCGTTGTTTTAGCTGGAGATATTTCGCTTAATCCAGCTAATGCCTGAGCTCTATAGATGTAATTTTGATATTGGTTAATCACTATAGCACCTAAAATACTAATGATTGATATTGTAATAGTTAGCTCTAGTAGACTAAATCCGTAGTGTTTTTTTTTATAGCACATATATAGTTACTAGCTTCAAAAAGGCTACTATATTTATACATAATAGCCTTTTGTTTAGTTTTATTTTTTAATCTTAACTACCACTAGTAGTGGTAGTGCTGCCACCAGTGCTACTTGTAGTACTGCTTGTAGTGCTACTTGTCGCTGTACTTGCACAGCCACCGGGAACATAAGCTGACGCTACATTAGTAGAGCAAGTCCAATTTCCTTCAGCATCACGAGTCCAAGCTAGAGTTTTATCTTGTAATACAGCAGAAGCATTAGTGCCAAATTTAGCCGTTAAAACAGTACTTCCGGTACCCGCTAAAGTTGTGGGGGTAATACTAGGAATACTACCAACACCTGTAAGGGTTCTGCCTGCATCCAAATCCGTATTAGCATCCTCTTGGAGAAGGTTAGACAGTGTAACTCCAGGATTACAATTATCGGCAGCAGTACCAAATTCTAAACGACCTTCTAAAAGACAAGATTCAATTGCTGTTTTTAAGCTACCCGTTTCTGCCATCACTCGGCTAACTTGAGAGCGCGCTACATAGTTCTGATACTGTGGAATTGCCACAGCCGCCAAAATACCAATAATGGCAATTACAATCATCAGTTCAATCAGGGTAAAGCCCTGTTGTGCCTTGGGTGCATTCATCATTCACACTTCCTGTTTTGGGGGTTAAACAGCACTGATACGGTTATGGCTATTCAGCATCATTTGTGCCAATCGACTATTTAGGGTTGGTTTAGGCATTAAAGCAAGGGAAATCAGTAGCTAATACCAGTAGAAGCTTTAACCCTTTAAAGCGTATTGATTCAGGGCATGGCCTTAATCAGCATAAGGTGACGTTTTTGGTCAGTTTGTGCCCTAGATAGGGGGTTGTGGCGTTAGGCTGGGCGGCGGGGCTGTCTCTGTTGTTGTTTCTTCTTGGGTGTTTAGAGCGGTTGTGCTGTGAAGCCTTTGAGTTATCCCACCTTCTGCGGCACAAGCTCATGGTGCGAATCAAACAGACAACCGCACCTCTGGATGCAACCCCGCACGGCTGGCTAAGGTCAGCAGCATGTCTAAACTGAAGTCTTCCACTTTATGCTGAAACAAGCGGGAAACACGGGGCTGAGTAATACCCAACTGGCGCGCCGCTTCAGCCTGTGTCCAGCCCTGTGCTTTAAGGTGCTGCTGCATACGGATCATGACTTCAGTACGCAGTTTCATAATCTCCGCTTCAGCCGGATCAAAACCTAAGTCGGCAAAGACGTTGCCACTGCTGTCGATGATGCGGGTATCGTGCTCGTTCATGGCTTATCTCCAATGAGCTTGTAGCGCTTGGCCGCCAGATCAATGTCTGCCTTTGCGGTCTTTTGCGTTTTCTTTTGAAAGGCATGCAGTACATAGACCGCATCAACAAATTTGGCAACGTAGATCACCCGAAATGCGCCACTGGTATCTCGGTAGCGGATTTCATAGGCTCCAGCGCCCACTTCTTTCATGGGTTTAAAGTCGCTAGGTTCTGCACCGTACTGGATGGCCATCAGCTCAATACCTACTGCGTGCCGCACGGCTGTAGGCATTTCGCGTAGATCATCCAGACTGGAACCGATAAATTTAAGGGGCTTCATGCGTTATGATTATGCAAGTAGCTATATATTTATACAAGTTTTTGCATAGTTAATGGCTACTAGCGTAAGGTTAGTTGACCACTGAGGTATATCATGTTTAAAAATGGCATGCGCCCGATTCATCCCGGGGAAATTCTCAAGGAGGAATACCTAGAGCCTTTGGGGTTAAGTGCAGCAGCATTGGCCAGGGCTTTGCGTGTTTCTGCTCCCATCGTCAATGATGTGGTGCGGCAAACGCGAGGTGTTAGTGCTGATATGGCCCTTAGGTTGGCGGCTGCTTTGGGGACTTCGGCTCAGTTCTGGTTGAATCTGCAAGCCGCTTATGAGTTGCGTAAAGCCGAGGTTGAGCGCGGCGCGTACTGTGTTTGATCGCTAGAGTACAGATTGTAGTGACTGCGTTAGCCCCGCCTTCTACGCGCCCGCCGCGTCACTACCACAGCCAAATAAAACAAAACCCCCAACGCAGCCATTAAGGCCAGCCAGTGTGTCCATTCCCATTCTTCTAAAGGGGTGCGCCCAAAAATATGGATGATGGCGCGCAGTATGGCTTGGACTGTGCGCTCAATCAGATATACCAGAGGATCAATCAAATCACCTTGTAAGCTGGTCTGCATGGCGGGCTCCTTGTTGGTGCTGGGGGGGTCTTCCTAGGCTTCGGCAAGTTTCTAAGCTTGCCGAAGCCTAGGAAGAAGGCATTAGTAATACTGAGTCCACTTAATCTTGGCTTCTGCGGGAATAGAGTTGTTGGAGCCCGTATTATCTTCATCGGTAGAAGGAATATAAGTTTGATCTTTAGTTAGTTTTGAAACATCAATCAGTATTCCACCGTTATTAATGCTTGCACTACTGGCTTTATTTCCACCTACAGAAAGACCGCCATAAATGGTGACTAAGGCTCCGTTAGTTGCAATGCTTCCCCCTAAAATCACTGAGCCTGAAATAGTCCAACCACTCACCGATAAATCGGTATCTGTCATGATAGCGACATTGGCAATGGGAATGCCGGAATAAGTTCCGTTACTATCACTCCAAGTAGCAAAAACAGGAGGTGTTACGGACTTATCGCATAGATTAGAGGGATAAAAAGTTGCATTGCAAATAGTCTGTGGTGTCGCAAAGTTAGGTGCTACTAAGGGGCCGTGACCGCTACTGGTGAGTGTTATTTTTTGAGTTGATATGATGCTGTTATATAATGTTTTGGAGCCATCAACACCATCAACAGTGATTGGCCCTTCAAAAAATAATACTCCGGGAGGGAGTTTATAGATACCGTTTAAATTCCAGCCGGTGCTGGGCGTTGAGTTTCGTAAGCAATGATTGTTATACCAACCACACTGCATAAAATCTAAGCCGTTTATTGTTCTAATATCATCGGTTTTTAGATTATATGTCTTGGATATATCCATATTGTTAGAGTTTTGCTTTACGTTTTGTATTTTAAGCATGGGCGCATTAGTGGCGCTATCAAAGTAAAATACATAGTTTGCAGACTCCTTATAACTGGCAGCATCTACCGGAATTAACGTGATATTGCATAAAGGGATTCCAGGAAGTCCGGGAGAGGCATTACTGACTTGACGAGTTAAGTTATTGATAGCTCCAGAATAAACTTGATTACTGTTGTCTGTATTTCTAACTATTCCCGAAATTTTACTGGGGTTTTGAATTGTAGGTAAATTGCCATTGGCTCGAACATAAATATCAGCGCCACCGTTTAGTGTTCCTATGGTAGCACTGTTCATTTTAGCGGTATTGTGTGCATAGAGATAGGTATAGGTTCCACTCCAACCATCTAAAGTAAGCGTATTACCCCACAGTGTGTGTACGGTGCCTGTTAAAAAATTTAATACGCCGCCGTATATTGAGTCGTAACTGAGAGAAAAGGTATCAGGTAATGAATCGCTACCACTGATCAAAGTAGCTGAGTCATTTTTTTGTATATTACCATTAGCGTCAGTAGTGACTTTTGATAAATCAAGATAGTAGGTAGTGCTCTCTGAGTCATTGAGTGTAACTAATGCATTACCTGTACTATGAGGTATCACATAATTGCTTGTATTTAATTTTCCTCCAATAATGGCTGTGCCAATAGTTGTGGTTCCTGATTTAATGTTAGCTTTAAATGCACCGGACTTAATGTAGTTATAGCTACCACCGCTTTGACTGATATAAATATTTCTCCCTGATACTGATAAATTTTTAGGCTGGGACATGGAGGATATAGTGATGTCTCGTTCACTGAGTAGAACGGCATTATCAGCAACGCCGCCGCCGCTTAAAGAAATATCTTTCTTGATACAGCCGGAGGCTTTAGCCGTTGTTCCTCTACTGATACTTAAAGAGCCGGTTATGGAGAAGTTGGCCATATTTTCTCCATTAATCACTTGAAATGATCCACCGCTATAAGTCAGGTTTTCATTAAAAACCAGACCTGTAGTTAATGGTTTATAGGGGCTACTGGTGGATGTGGTCGTCAGCTCGTAAACAGCATTAATCGTTGAAGTGGTTTGAGCTTTGCTATCCGTAGCTGCATAGCCTGTGATACGAACGGCAACTTGGCATAACTTTGTATCTACATGGGTAACAGAAGCTTTGGAAACGTTTTTATTTTCGTAAAGTGGCTGTGTGTTACTTAATAATGTGGGTAAGTTAGCACAGCTTTGTGTGGATAAGTAGCGTCTTATAATTTCAACGCTATTCCAAGCTCTAAGTTGTGCTTGCGTGACCGCTTGTAGTCCAATTTGTCTTTCTTGGTGGCTGCGGATGCTCTGCATCATTCCTAATGAGGTAACAATAATTCCTAGGCCTATGAATAAAATGGCTAATAAAGTCGCAAATCCTTTTTGATGAGCGCTAGGCATATTATGTACTCTTTATATTAGGTAAGCAGGTTGAAAACTCTACGTTAATTGGAGTGTATGTCTTTTCTTCCTCTTCCTCTTCCTCTTCCTCTTCCTCTTCCTCCTCATATGCGTCTAAACTGCTGGGGGCTGTTAGAGTAATTTTAATACCCTGTTGGGTAGAGCTTTTGCCAAAGGGCCAGCAATTAGCGGGTTTTACCTCTTTTAGAAAGATAAATTCATTTATTCTTGTTGTATTTTTTCGTGCTTCAGAAGTTTTTTGATAGTTTGAGTCTAGCTCCTCAGTAATAATTTGCTCAGTATCCCAGACAAGAGTTTTGTAATCGGTTGCGATGGATTGGCAAGCCATCTCTTTTAATAGAGTTAGTCCATTATTGATTGCTATAAGGCCCGTACAGGTTGTGGATGTTCCATCTTTGCATATTTCGCTTCCACCTGAGTTAGCCAAAGAGCGTTTTTCCCATAAAATAGCAAATTGTTTTATGGGTTCTTCTATAGATAAGTTCAGCGGTGCTTTGTTAGTTGTAATCTTGCGCTCTGTGGATAGGGACACTTCATTTAAGATAAGCATATTGGTTTTATATTTAGCATCTGCAATACAAAATCCAGCGCTTTGGAGCTCAATTTGGGCTTTTAATAGACCTAAAGCATTTTCACTGTCTTGATTAGAGGTCTCTAAAGCGGTAATGGATACCTGTGCTAAGTTTTTATAAGCCGTAAGAGCTGCTAATAGGCATAGTGTAGAAATTAGTGTACTAATCATTAGGCTAATTAAAGACAGCCCCTTTATTTTTTGGCGGCTTAAAGAATAAATAGATTTTCTGTTAGTCATTGAACTCTCCCACTTCAAGAGTTCCACCAAAATAATTTAGATTGTCTATGGTTAGGGTAACTTCTTTAGGCAAGTTATCTATCTTAATGCCATTAACGGTAACGGATTGCTCTTTACAAATTGGGCTGATACTAAGCTTAACCTCTTTGTCAGGTATAGTTATGGTCTCGGAATCTCCAATACAGAGATTGACAGATATGTTCTCTTGACTGTCTTCTTTATAATTTAAGACTTCCCTCATTTTTATGACGGCTAGCCCTTTAGTTTTTATATCGCTTCTACTGCGCTCAACTTGAATGGCGGTATGCATTAGCCCTACCGCAAGAATGCTGATAAGAAGAGCTCCTACTAAAGACTCAATTAAAAAGCTACCTTTTTGCCCTTTTAGATTCATTTAATATCGACCTCAAGGCATAGAGGATCATTTTTACACGCGTCAGCGGTGCTTATGTTTGACTTTGATAGCGAAATTAATAATGGTGTATTTAATGATCCTGTGATACAGGTTTTATAGTTATTAATAAGGCTGCCCTTGTTATTAAAGGCCATACATTTAAAGTCGCTACCCTTAAAGGTTATTGAAAAACGATCAAGCACCTTTGCAAGGTCGTATTTTTCATTCTGACTACTCCAAACTACATGTAAGTTTGAGCAATCAGGATACTGCACCGAGAGCACTTTATCGACTAAGCATAAAGAAGCAGCCGAGTCATCTCCAAGGTATCCACCGGGATTTCTTATGGCAGTTGATTTGGTTTTTGAAATTCCAAGCTCTATTAAATGTTTAAGTTTTTTCTGCTCTGTTGAGTTATACCAAGATGCGTTCAGTGACGTGCCTAAATAGGCCATTAATCCGACAATGGCCATCACCACTAACAGCTCAATCAGCGTTAAGCCTTGTTGCTGCTTGGTTACCATGAGTCAATACCAGAACATCCCGATATTGTTTTTTCACTGTTTTTAATAATTAATGTGCAGCCAGATACACTACTGCTGGTTCCAGAAGCAGTGATAGAGTAAGTACTGGTGCTTGATACCAGTGTAAATGAAAAGTCTTTTTCGGAGGCAGCAGACCAACTGCTAAATAACTTCTGAATGGAGGCGGTATCTTCCAAATTTTTATCTTTTGGATACATTAATTTAAGTTGGTAGAAGTTCTCTAACACCAAACTGAGGGCTATTAAGTCTGCTTGGGCAGACCTTATTTTAGATTTTGTTATGTAACTATTATAAGATGGAATGGAAATTGAGGCTAAAATCCCGACAATCACTAGAGTGATTAAAACCTCCATAAGGGTGAAGCCCGGTGCGCGCTTTGTGAAGTTCATGTGTTTGTCCAATATCATATACATGGTTTACGCTTCACTGCGCCTTGATCTAATCTTCATCCTTCATTCAATACTATCGGCTTATTGATAAAATTTCTCTACATAGAGTCTCAAATTAGTTGTAAATTCTTGCTATAACAATGCATTTTTCAGGGGGATTTTCTCCTTTGTGTCGCTCCATAAAAACAGAGAAGCACTGTTGAAGGATGCCAACTTGCCCTAAACTCGGTTAGTGTGTGTCTATTGATACTCACTCTGTGCAGATTGACCCACTATGGCAAATAACGCGCTCGGCGGCTTGGCTCGACAACTGGTTCAGGCCGGACATTTGGATGAAGCTAAGGCGCTCTACTGTCAGGAACAGGCTAATCAAACCCAAACTCCCCTAATCAGCTATCTGGTGCAAAAGCGTCTGGTCAGCAGTCAGGTCATTATGGAGCTGGTGGCCCAGCAGTTCGGCCTGCCGTGCTTGGATTTGGATGCTTTAGACCTTACCCAAGTGCCTAAGGAGATTCTGACTGAAAAGCTGATGCGCCAGTATCACATTGCGCCCTTAAAGCTACGGGGACATACCCTCTATGTAGGAATTTCCGACCCCTTAGCGTTACAGAGTTTGACTAAGCTGCCGGTGAATGTAGGCATTACTTTAGAAGCCATTGCGGTACAAGAAGACAAGCTCAATGCACTGATTAACCGTCTGCACGAACCCAGCACAGAAGTCATGGTATTTGCGGAAAATGACCTAACCAGTGATTTAGACGAGCTGGATTTGGTCGAGGTTGAGGATGAGATACTGGATGAGCGCGCAGAAACGGATGGCCCGGTGATTCGTTTTGTGAATAAACTCTTGATTGAAGCGGTGCGCCGAGGGGCTTCTGACCTGCACTTTGAGCCCTATGAACATATGTACCGTGCGCGCTTTCGCATCGACGGACTGTTGCACGAAGTGGCGCGCCCCCCAGTACAGTTGATTGGCCGTATCAGCGCCCGCCTTAAAGTGATGTCGCGGCTGGATATTGCTGAAAAGCGCAGGCCACAGGACGGACGGATTAAGCTGCGGATTTCTAAGCAAGAAGCCATTGATTTCCGCGTCAGTACCTTGCCCACGCTTTGGGGCGAAAAGGTGGTGATGCGGATTTTGGACTCCTCCAGCGCCAAGTTAGGTATTGACGCTTTGGGCTATGAGGACGACCAAAAGCAGCTTTATTTACAAGCACTCAAACAACCGCAGGGCATGATTTTGGTCACGGGGCCAACGGGCTCGGGTAAGACCGTTTCCCTATACACGGGATTGAATATCCTTAATACAGCGGATGTAAATATCTCAACCATTGAAGATCCGGTTGAGATCAACATGGAGGGTATTAATCAGGTCAACGTCAACATTAAGCAGGGTATGGATTTTTCCAATGCACTGCGGGCTTTTTTGCGTCAAGACCCAGACATCATCATGGTGGGGGAGATCCGGGATTTAGAAACCGCTGAGATTGCCATTAAAGCCGCCCAAACGGGCCACCTAGTGCTGTCTACCCTACACACTAACAGCGCGGCGGAAACCCTAACCCGTCTGCATAATATGGGGATTGCTACCTTTAACATTGCCACCTCGGTGAGCTTGATTATTGCCCAGCGGTTGGCGCGCAAACTCTGCCCGCACTGTAAGCAGCCGGTAGACTTACCGCCCGAAGTATTGCGGGAGGAAGGCTTCTCTGAACAACAGATCGGAACCTTTACTGTATATGCTCCAGTAGGTTGTAACCGTTGCAGTGGCGGCTATAAAGGCCGAACCGGGATTTACGAAGTGGTGCGCGTAACACCCAGTTTGCAGCATTTAATTATGTCGGGCGCTAATTCTTTAGACATTAGCCAGCAGATGCGCGCTGAAGGGTTCCGTGATTTGCGTGCTTCGGGATTGCGTAAAGTGATGCAAGGCATCACCAGTTTGGAAGAAATGAATCGGGTCACCAAGGACTAAGTAAGCATGCAGCAAATGCCCCCGAGTTTGACTAAATCTAAGGCGCTTAAAGAACTCAAGGATAAGAAAAAGCCCACACCGCCTAAAAAACCCACGAAGGCGGCTCAGGTCTTTGTGTGGGAAGGGGTTGATCGCAAGGGGGTTAAGGTCAGCGGAGAAATGATGGGGATAGACGCTAACCTCATCAAGGCTAACCTGCGTCGCCAAGGGGTAAACCCGCAGAAAATCCGCAAAAAAAGCACGCCGTTGTTTAGTAAAAACCGGCGGATTAAGCCGATGGATATTGCGCTCTTTACCCGGCAGATGGCGACCATGCTGAAAGCCGGTGTGCCTTTGGTGCAGGCGTGCGACATCATCGCCGGTGGGTTTGAAAACCCACGCATGATTACCCTACTGGGTGAAATCAAGCAGGAGGTGGAGAGCGGAACCAGCTTTGCCAATGCCTTACGCACTAAGCCTGAGTATTTTGACGATCTGTATTGCAGCTTGGTGGAGTCCGGCGAGCAATCGGGTGCTCTGGAAACCCTAATGGATCGGGTGGCTACCCATAAAGAAAAAACCGAAGCCCTCAAGGCTAAGGTTAAAAAAGCCATGACTTACCCCATCGCGGTGGTGATAGTAGCGGTGATTGTGTCGGCTATTTTGCTGATTAAGGTTGTACCTCAGTTTGAGTCGGTGTTTCAGGGCTTTGGCGCGGACTTACCGGCCTTTACCCGCATGGTAATCAGTTTGTCCGAATGGCTTCAGGAGTGGTGGTTGCTCTTGTTACCCGCCATCGGCTTGAGCGTCTTTCTGTTTCAGCAGGCCTATCGGCGCTCCGAGGGTTTTCATAACTCGGTAGATCGGGCTTTGCTCAAGGCTCCTATTGTGGGCGATATTCTGCATAAATCGGCCATTGCGCGTTACGAGCGCACCTTAGCTACGACCTTTGCGGCAGGTGTTCCTTTGGTGGAGGCTTTAGATTCGGTTGGGGGGGTGGCGGGGAATATTGTCTTTCGCCAAGCGATCGACAAAATCCGCACCGATGTGGCTTCTGGGATGCAGCTCAATTACGCCATGCGGGCCACCAACCTATTCCCAGCTATGGCGGTGCAAATGACGGCTATTGGTGAAGAGTCGGGGGCTTTGGATGAAATGCTGGATAAGGCCGCCAGCTTTTACGAGGCCGAAGTGGATCACAAGGTCGATAACCTAACGACCCTGATGGAGCCTATGATTATGTCGGTGTTGGGCGTTTTGGTCGGTGGTTTGATCATTGCCATGTACTTACCGATTTTCCAGTTGGGTGGAGTGGTTGGCTAATATGGCAGTGTTGGATTTATTGGCTCAGTCTACCCCTTGGCTGATAGCAGTAACCCTGTTATTGGGCTTAATGGTGGGCAGTTTTCTGAATGTGTTGGTGTACCGCCTGCCTTTGATGATGCAACGCGAGTGGCGGATTCAAGCCCGAGAGATTTTAGATATGCCTGCTCAGGATGAGGGAGAGCCCTTTAACCTATGCTGGCCGGGTTCGCGCTGCCCGCACTGTGGGCACAGAATTCGTCTTTGGGAAAATATTCCGCTACTGAGCTGGCTGCTGTTGCGCGGACGTTGTTCCTCCTGCGCTGAGCCCATTAGCCTGCGCTACCCTTTGGTGGAACTGGCCTGTGGTCTGTTATCAGCGGGTTTAGCGGCTTACTTGGGCTGGGGTTGGCCTTTGTTATTGATGCTGGTACTGACGTGGGGGCTTTTGGCGTTAAGCTTAATCGACTGGGATCACCAGCTACTGCCCGACTCCTTGGTGCTGCCTTTGTTGTGGTTGGGTTTAGTGGCCAACGCCTTTGAAGTCTTTGTGCCATTTTCTGAAGCCTTTTGGGGGGCTGTGATTGGCTATCTATTGCTGTGGTCGGTGTATTGGTTGTTTAAGCTCATAACGGGCAAAGAAGGCATGGGGCAAGGTGATTTTAAGCTGTTGGCCTTGCTTGGAGCTTGGGGCGGCTGGCAAATACTGCCCTTAGTGATCCTGCTGTCCTCGTTAACCGGCAGTATTCTGGGCGTTGTATTGCTACGCTTAAGGGGGCAGGATCGTCATACCCCTTTTCCCTTTGGCCCCTTTCTCGCCATCGCCGGTTGGATTGCTGTGCTGTGGGGACAACCCATGACTGCGTTTTATTTTAATCTGGTGGGATTTTAACTATGGGGCAGTCAACGCCTTGGGTTGTAGGTCTAACCGGCGGTATAGGGAGTGGAAAAACAGCCGCGGCACGCTGCTTTTCCGAGTTGGGTGTGCATGTGGTAGATGCCGACCAAGCAGCCCGTTGGGTGGTTGAGCCCGGTCAGCCTGCCTTAGCAGAGATTGTACGGCGTTTTGGCTCCGAGATACTGCAACCCGACGGCACTTTGAATCGGGCGGCACTGCGTCAGCGGATTTTCCAAGAGGCAGAACAACGCCGTTGGTTAGAATCAGTCTTGCATCCGCGTATTCAAATCACTATTGATGAGCACCTTGCTCAAGCCCAATCGCCCTACGCGATTTTGGTATCTCCGCTGTTGATTGAGTCCGGGCAGTATCGGCAAACCCAGCGGGTGCTGGTGGTGGATGTCCCCGAATCGGTGCAGATTGCCCGTACCGTAGCCCGCGATCAGGTGGATGAGGCGCAGGTTCAGGCCATTCTCAAAGCCCAACTGTCGCGCACAGAGCGGCTACGGCAAGCCCATGATGTATTGCTCAACGAACACAGCCCAGAGCACTTGGCCCAAGAGGTCAAACGCCTGCATGAATTTTATTTGGGCTTAACAGGAGGACAACCATGAGTTCTGTTCCCGTAGTTCAGTGTCCCACCTGCGGTACGTCGGTAGAATGGGGGCCACAGAGTCCAGCTCGGCCTTTTTGCTCGGATCGCTGTCGCCTGATTGATTTAGGGGCTTGGGCGGCAGAACACCATGCTATTCCCGGTGATTCGCTGATTGACGAAGTATTTTCTGAGCAAAAACCCGATCTAGGTTCTTAGCAATAAGTAGCCTGCTTAAAAGTTAGCTGGAGTGGTGGCACTAATCAGGCGTGCCGGTTGCTCAGAGCAATTGCGAAAGCGGTGCGGGCGACGGCTTTCAAAGTAGTAGCTGTCTCCGGGCTCTAGCTGAAAAATCTGGTTGTCCACCGTTAATTCAAGCTGACCCTCAATCAGCAGTCCGGCTTCTTCGCCCTCGTGTGTCAGCATATCTTCGCCTGTGTCGGCTCCCGGTGGGTAAGTCTCATCCAGAAAGGCGAGGCTGCGTTCTGGGCGGTGGCCACCGATGAGTTTCATCCGTACTAAGCCGTCAGAGATGTCGGGCAGCTCCTCCGATTTGCTGACGATGCAGGGTTTAGGCGCTGGACTGTCTAGGGCAAAAAACTCAGCCAGCGACATAGGGATGCCGCCCAGCACTTTTTTTAATGAGCTGATGGAAGGGCTGACGCTGTTTTTTTCAATCATAGAAATGGTGCTGTTGGTTACGCCTGCGCGTTTGGCCAATTCGCGCTGGGATAACCCTTTGTGTTCGCGGATAGACCGCAACTGTGCTCCAACGTCCAAGTAGGACTCCTTAACGCAACGAGGGACTGAGTGTCTATTATCATGAATAGGCCGTGCATCATATTCAACACTTCTTCAGGCATCATTGGCCGCGTGGTTTGGCGCGTGCGGTGGGTTCGGCAATCAGAGGATCGTCAGGCCAATAGTGTTTGGGGTAGCGGCCTTTGAGGTCTTTTTTCACCTCAGCATAGGTGGTGCGCCAAAAGCTGGCCAGATCCTGAGTCACCTGTACCGGACGGCGAGCAGGTGATAGCAGATGCAGCTTGACGATTTGTCGTCCACCGGCAATGCGCGGGGTGTCTGCTAACCCAAATAGCTCTTGTAAGCGCACCGCCAATACGGGCGGGTATTCACTGTAATCTAAACGGATTTTAGAACCTGAGGGGACGCTTAAGTGCTCTGGGGCCAGCTCATCCAGTTGCTTGGGCAAAGGCCAAGGCAACAGGCCCGCTAAAATAGAAGCCAGTTCCAGCCGAGCAAAGTGGGCCAAACGGGTTAGGTCGCCTAAATGGGGCAAAAGCCAATCTTCGAGGCTGTTAAGCAGTGTGTTATTGGAAAGATCTGGCCAAAGACTATTGCCCTGATGCTGCATATCGAGCTGACGTAGCAGGGCGATCCGTGCCTGCCATTGGCGCAATTCAGGTGTCCAAGGCAAGAGCTCCAGACCTTTACGCCGTACTAGGGCGACTAAGGCTTGGCCTCGTGCGGCCTCGGATAGGCTGTTGAGCGGTTCGCTGCGCCAGATTAGGCGGCTTACGCGCCATTGGCGTTCGGCACGGAATGCACCTTCGCGCTCATCCCAATCCAGATATTCCACGACCTGCACCTGTTCGGCCAGCAGGCGGGTAAAGAGTTCAGGATCAAGGGCGATGGCGCGATGGATACGTTCTTCGCGCTGTCCTTGTTGGCTACTCAGTTCAGCTATCACTAACCAAGGCGCACGGCGTAAGGGATCGAAATCGGCCAACCGTGCGGCCCGTCCGTTGGCTAATTGGTAGTCTATGCCACCGGGTTGGCGCTGCTTGGCGATGCGGTCGGGGTAGGCAAAGGCTAAGAGTAAACTAAGCCAGCGTTCATCCCTTGGATTATCTAGGGCTGCTGTTACCGGCCCAGAAAGCAGCGCTTTAAACTGCTGCGCCAGTTGGCGTATCCGTTGCGCTAAACCAGAACTGCGTCCTGTCTGTATTAAGGCGAGTCCTTGGCTTAAATCAGCGCCTTCATCGCGGGAGAGGGGATTGCGTTCTACCAGCATGGCCGCTAAATCCGCCGCTAAAGCCCCTAGGCCTAAGGAGTGTCCGCGCAGCAGCATATGGGCCAGTCGCGGATGTGCGGGTAATTCGGCCATGCGCTGACCCTGTACCGTTAAACGGCCTTGATCCCAAGCCCCAAGCTGGGTTAGTAACTCAGTGGCTTGGTCACAGGCTGCGGAGGGCGGTGCATCTAGCCAGTTCAGCTCGGAGGGTTGGGCTCCCCAACGAGCCAATTGCAGCATTAAACCGGAGAGGTCGGCTTGCAAAATTTCAGCCTCGGTATGGGCGGCCAGTTGCTGGTGTTGTTCTTCCGACCACAGGCGGTAGCATAGACCGGGTTCCAAACGCCCTGCCCGCCCTGCGCGTTGAGTCGCGGAAGCACGGGAAATACGCCGAGTCTCTAAACGGGTCATGCCGGTGTTGGGGTCAAAGCGAGGGACACGGGCTAATCCGCTGTCTACCACTACCCGCACGCCTTCAATGGTCAAACTGGTTTCGGCAATGTTAGTCGCCAACACGATTTTGCGCTTTCCGGCGGGTGCCGGGTCAATGGCCGCTCGCTGGGTGGATAAGTCCAGTTCACCGTGCAAAGGACAGATCAGCAGATCAGGGTTTGGGCCTAAGGATTCTTCTAAAGCGTGCTGGAGGCGGCGAATTTCAGCTTGTCCGGGCAGAAAGACCAAGATGCTGCCGGTTTCTGCCTTCAGTGCCTGCAATATGCTGGACCGCAGGCGCTGATCTAAGGGTTCAGCGGCCCGTCCTGCTGCTCCCCAACGAATATCGACCGGATATAAACGGCCTTCGCTGCGGACGATGGGCGCTTGGTTGAGCAGGGCTGATAGTCGCTCCCCATCCAACGTAGCCGACATTAATAGAATGCGCAGCGGTGTATCGCGCAGCAAATCCCGTGCATTTAGAGTTAAGGCTAAGGCTAAATCGGCCTCTAAACTGCGCTCGTGAAATTCGTCAAAAATCACCAATCCAACCCCTTCTAAGGCCGGATCTTCTTGTAAGCGGCGGGTGAGGATGCCTTCGGTGACGACCTCAATACGGGTTTGGGTACTGACTTGGCTGTCCAAGCGGATGCGGTAGCCAACGGTTTGGCCTAGGGGTTCACCCAATTGCTGGGCTAGGCGTTCAGCCGCTGCTTTAGCGGCGAGGCGACGCGGTTCTAGCATCAGGATTTTTTGGCCTGCTAACCAAGGCTCGTTGAGTAAAGCCAACGGAACTTTAGTGGTTTTTCCGGCCCCCGGTGGGGCTTCTAAAACCGCTTCTTGGTGTTGGCTTAGGGTGCGGCAAAGCTGATCTAAAACTGCATCAATGGGCAGTGGCATGGTTTAAGGCTTCCCATCTCAGGCTCTTACGGCAGGCTCGGGCTGAATGTCAGCAACAGGTAAAGAATGTTCACGGCTATTGTCCGAGGTAACAATTTTTTTTAGCATTAAAAGCTGAAAATATTTCTCATTAACAGATGGGTTTCTTGAATTTAAGGCTTTAGCCTGCCTCAGGATAACCAGCCTGCCGACTATCTGTCTGTGTGTATTTTGGGGAGGAGCACTCGGTATTTATTACTAAAACAGCCTGTTATTTAAAAATGGACTGTTCAATAACCGAGAAGCTGTTTTAAGGAGGAGCAGATTTTAGACGCAGATACTGAGTTTTTACGCCCAGTTTCTGAAGTCACACTCAAAGCTTGGCTCTGGGTATCAACAAGATTATTTCCTCCCTAAATAGGCGTTTTAGGCCTCTACCTCATGTGGGTCACAGGTTCTGCCCCGCTGGAACTGAAGAGGGATTCTCTCAGGTTATGGGGAATCTGGAACGGACTCCTTTGGATAACACAGCCACCTTAAGTAGCTGGTAATACCTTACTGCGGCTGAGGGAAAACCTCTGAGTTCAATTAAAGGTGATGGATCTGATCGGCCTTAGGGCTGGATCTTAGGGTGTAACAGGCCAACGGCCTTAAGTGGATGAACAAAACTATGTATGCATATTGGTGCCGCTGGTATGAGCGGTTGGACGTGGCTTTGCAGAACCGTCGAGGCTGGGATGTAACTGCTCGAACGCTGTTGGCTATTTTTGGGGGCTACGGTTTGACTGTGTTAATCACGATCAGTCTCTCCTTTGCCTTGCCCTTACCTAAGGCGCAGGCTGTATTGGCGGCCACTTTAATGTCGTTTTGTTTTTACGCCATTTTGGTGATTTGGGCCTTTTGTGCGGCTACCGCTTTACGGGCATGGTGTTGGGCACTGTATTTGGCCATACCACCGGCTTTGCATCTTTTATTGCGGGGATTGTGGGTATGAGAACGCGCAGTTTTCGCCAGAATAATAGCTGGATACATACATGGGCGGGCCTACTATTGGGCTGGTTGCTGTATGCCGTATTCTTAACCGGCACGATTAGTTTCTTCCATGAAGAGCTGACTTTATGGATGACCCCAGAGCGCCATGCCTCCCAAGTCAATCCTCAAACGCCCCTTAAAGCGGTAGAGCGTTTGCACGAATTAGCACCCGACGCGGCCCAGTGGAACATCAGTTTGCCGGGGGAGCGCGGTACTAGCTTAGAAATACAGTGGCTTAAGCAGGGTGAACGTCCGGGGCGTGGTGCAGGGACTTCCATGACCTTGGATGCAACCACTGGGGAAACAATCACGCCACGAGAAACGCGAGGCGGTGCTTTTCTGTACCGCTTCCACTTTGAGCTGACGGGGATGCCGCGCATGTGGGGCCGCTGGATCGTTGGCATTGCCACCATGTTTATGCTGGTAGCGCTGATCAGTGGTGTGGTGATTCACAAAAAGATCTTTAAGGATTTTTTCACCTTCCGGCCTGCTAAAGAGCAACGCTCTTGGCTGGATTTTCACTGCGCTAGCTCCGTGCTGGCCTTGCCCTTCCACCTGATGATTACCTACAGCGGCTTAGTATTGCTGATGTTTGTCCTGATGCCTTGGGGAGCTCAGAGCGTCTACGAAGGCAATATGCAGCAATACTTCAGCGAAATACGAGGTGGTGGAGGCGGTGGACAAAATACGGCCAGTCGCGAAGGAGGCGGACGTGAAGGCGGTGGTCGTTCTGAGCCTACTCCAGCCGCCTTGACCGATCTGCAACCTATTTTGGAACAAGCCGGGCAGCGTTGGGAGCGTGGTATCGCCAGCATCAACATCAGTCAACCGGGTACGGATAAAGCGGTGATTGAGCTGCGTGAGCGGGGTGCAGCCAGTTTAATTGATCGAGGAGCCAGTGAGCGCTTACGCTTTAATGGTGCGACCGGCGAGCTGTTAGCAACACCTCCGGCCCAAGAGATCAGCGGGGCGATGGCTACCTACAATGTATTGAACAGTTTGCATATGCTGCGTTTTGCGGGTTCTGAAGTGCGCTGGTTGTTCTTCTTCAGTGGCTTATTGGGTACCTTGATGATTGCTACTGGGCTGATCTTCTGGAGCGCTAAACGTCTGACGCGAGATCCTCGGCATTTTGGCCACAAGTTGGTGGAGTGCCTCAATGTGGCGAGTATTGTGGGGTTGCCCATTGCCATTGCGGTGTACTTGTGGGCCAACCGCCTGTTGCCGGTGGGTATGGAGGGCCGCTCTGAGCAAGAAATTGAATACTTTTTGATCGCTTGGGCTGTGTGCTTAGTACATCCCTTCCTGCGGGGTTATCGGCAGGCTTGGATTGAGCAGCTAACCGTAGCGGCTGTACTCTTTGCTGCCTTGCCGCTGTTTAGCTTCAGTCTGCCAGACAGCCATCTTTTGATCACATTATGGAAGGGCAATTGGATCGTAGCGAGTACGGATCTGTGCTTACTGGCCTTTGCCGCCGTATTTGGTGTGGCGAGCTGGAAGCTGATTCAGCGCCGCCAAGCGGTTCAAGAAAAACTCAAGGTCGCTCCTAGGGTATTTAAGGCGGCTGCTCCATCCTCTGAGGTTGTACAGGAGTCCACGCCATGATCTGGGTGAGCTTAACCCTCTGTTTTAGTGGCTTTGTGGCGTTGTGCTTGAGTATGGATCGGCACCACCGTCAGGTATTTGCTGAGGAGTCGCACCGGCCTGAGCGTATGATCTTACGCATTGGTGGTTGGTTGAGCTTACCCTTGGCCTGTACGCCCTGCATGATTGAGTTAGGGCCATCCATTGGTATCTCACTCTGGTTTACCCTGCTGACGTTTAGCGGTTTATTGGTGATGTTACTGTTGAGCTATCGCCCGCGTTTGGTTGTGCCCTTAGCCATCGCCGCTCCTTCGGTGAGCTTACCCTTGGTATGGCTGCTTTAGTGCCGAAGCTGGAATAGGGAGATCCCACTTATTAGGTACACAGACAGGGCGCAGGCATAATGAGTCTGTTCCCTGAGTGTGTACCTTATGGCCAGTTTGAAATCTCGAATCCATCGCTACCGTTACTGGCGCTTTTTGTTGCTGCCAGCCTTATTCATGCTGTTATCACTCTGGCCTCTGCAACGTTTGGCCGAGCGTTATTACACCAACGAATTGCTGGAGCAAAATCGTCAGACGCTGGATTTGTATGTAGCCAACTTATTAGGCACCTTGCGCCGTTACGAAGTATTGCCCAATATTTTGGGTGATTTGCCGGTATTACGAGCACTGTTGGATCATCCTCAAGATGCTTCGGCGGTTAACCAAGCTAACCAACTGTTAGCCCAATTGCGTGAGCGTAGTGGCTCCGATGTCATTTATCTGATGAGTGCAGAGGGGCAGACCTTAGCGGCTTCTAACTGGGAACACCCTGATCACTTTATCGGCCGCAATTTCTCCTTCCGTCCCTACTTTCAGCAGGCGATGACCGGTCAAAGAGCCCAGTTTTTTGGCTTGGGAACCACCTCCAGCAAACGGGGTTATTACTTTGGTGCAGCGATCCGGGATGCTGAGCGTGTCATTGGCGTTCTGGTGGTTAAGATTGACCTAGACCATACCGAAACCCTGTGGGGACATACACCGGAGCAACTGGCCGTGACGGATAGTTTTGGAGTGGTCATTTTGACCTCGCGTCCTGACTGGCGGTTTAGCGCCACTCGACCCTTGTCCGAAACAGAATATGAGCAAATTCGTCTGCATCGTCCCTATCCCACCACTGAACCCAGTCAACTGACGTGGAGTTCCGATACTTGGCTGATCCAAAGCCGTGAACTGAATCAGATTGGTTGGACGGTGCGTATTTTAGCGCCCGTGCGTCAGGTAGAGCGCTCGGTGCATACGGTGGTAGCGGTGGGCGGTGCTACGGTGCTGGTGCTGTTGTTATGGCTGAGTTTATTGCTGCAACGGAGGCGACATCTGATGGAGCGTTTGGCTTTGGATGCACAGGCCCGGCGCGATTTAGAACTGCGCGTGCAAGAGCGCACTTGTGACCTTGAAGCCTTAAACACTCGCCTAAAAGAAGAAGTCTTGGAGCGCGAACACGCCCAGCAAGAGCTGGTACAGGCGCAGGATGAGTTGTTGCAAGCGGGCAAGCTGTCCGCGCTAGGCACCATGTCCGCCAGTATTAGCCACGAACTGAATCAGCCCTTGGCCGCGATCCGTAGTTATGCCGATAACGCCCGAGTATTGCTGGATCATCAGCGTGTGGAGGATGCGCGTACGAATCTGGGCTCAATCAGTGAACTCACAGCGCGCATGGCTTCCATCATCGCCCACTTAAAGGCCTTTGCTCGGCGCGATCCGCACATTCCAGAGCGGGTGGCGCTTCAGCCTGCTTTGGAGGATAGCCTGTCACTCTTAGCGGCGCGTTGCCAGTCTCTGAACCTAGAGCTGATTCGAGAAATCCCAGAGGTTACGCTCTGGGTTCAAGCTGGTGAAACGCGCTTGCGTCAAGTGTTGACCAATGTGCTCACCAACGCTTTGGACGCACTGGAAGAGCTTCCGGCCTCTGCGCCCCGCACCCTGTGGATCAGTACCGAGCGTCAACGCAACCGAGTGGTTGTGTGTATCCGAGACAATGGCCCAGGTTTTACCCCTCAATCGCTACAGCGTGCCCTAGAGCCTTTTTTTACTACTAAAGCCCATGCCGAGGGTTTGGGCTTGGGTTTAGCGATTTGTGACAGCCTAATACGCAGTTTGGGCGGTATTTTGCATCTGGCTAATCACCCAGAGGGGGGAGCCTGCATTCGCATCAGTTTGCGCTGTGCCGCCCCGGACACTGATTTTTCCGATAAGGAGCCGTCATGAGCAGCGACTGTATCGACAGCCAAACACAGGTAGTTTTGATTGATGACGACGCTCACCTACGCCAAGCCCTAAGTCAAACCTTAGACTTAGCGGGCTTGCATGTGGTCAGTTTAGGTACGGCCAAAGGATTAGCGGCGCGATTGCCCCTTGATTGGCCGGGCGTGATCGTCAGTGATATCCGCATGCCGGTTGTAGATGGCATGGAGTTACTCAAACAGGTAAAAGCCCGCGACGTAGAGCTTCCGGTGTTATTAATCACAGGTCATGGTGATGTGCCTTTAGCCGTACAAGCCATGCGCTCTGGAGCCTATGACTTTCTGGAAAAACCCTTTTCCAGCGATGCCCTACTAGACTCGGTGCGCCGCGCACTGGAAGTGCGGCGGCTGGTGCTGGAAAACCGCAGCTTGCGTTTAGCCTTAGCCGATCGGCAGCAATTATCGGCGCGTTTACTGGGGCAGTCAGCGGGGATTCAGCATCTGCGCGAGCAAATCAGTGCCTTAGCAGCGACCCAAGCCGATGTGCTGATCTTAGGCGAAACAGGAGCGGGTAAAGAGGTAGTTGCCCGGGCTTTGCATGATCTATCCAGCCGTAAAAATCGCCCCTTTGTGGCCATCAATGCCGGAGCTTTAGCCGAGTCAGTGGTGGAAAGCGAGCTGTTTGGCCACGAGCCGGGTGCTTTTACCGGAGCTCAAAAACGGCGGATTGGCAAATTTGAATTTGCCAATGGCGGCACCCTGTTTTTGGATGAAATCGAAAGCATGAGCTTGGAGGTGCAGGTCAAATTACTGCGCCTGTTGCAAGAGCGCGTGTTAGAGCGTTTAGGTGGCAACCAACTGATCCCGCTGGATATCCGCGTCATTGCAGCCACTAAAGAGGACTTACGACAAGCCGCTGATCAAGGGCGTTTTCGGGCGGATCTGTACTATCGCTTGAATGTGGCTTTGGTGCGTATTCCCGCTTTGCGTGAGCGGCGCGAAGATATTTTGCTGTTATTTCAGCACTTTGCTGAGGCGGCGGCGGTGCGTCATGGCTTGCCGGTGCGTAAGACGACCTTGGAGCAGCGCTCTCAGCTTTTGTGCCATGACTGGCCGGGTAATGTGCGGGAGTTACAAAACACTGCCGAGCGTTTTGCTTTGGGGTTAGAGCTGGGTTTAGATCGGCGCGAAGGTGTGGAAACTCAAGGGTTTAGCCTGCAATTACCTAAAGGCGGAAGCTTAGGGCAGCAGGTGGAAGCCTTTGAACGGGCATTGATTCAAGCTGAATTAGCCAGAGGCCATACGGCACTGCGCACGGCAGCGGAAGCTTTGGGGCTGCCTCGTAAAACTCTGTACGACAAGCTGAAAAAACATGGACTAAGCTTTTCAGAGGGCGGAAGTTCGCCAGATGACCTCGAATAAATGGCGGTTATTCGCCATTTTGGGTCGTAGAACCTTAAAGGCATGACGAAGTGTTTTTCATGCATCCCCCAAGATTCAGGCTGCCCTAGGGGCTCGTTTTGTTCTGGCATCATGCTTGCCTATAGGCAAAGCGCAGGCTGTTCAGTTTTTTATAAGCACCTCTTATTTAGAGGTCACTTCAGTCTGGATTGCTTACAGCTCGATGTCTCTATTGCATCCGTAATTTTCGTACAATAAAGAGGAATGCAACATGCTAAGGCCCATCACCCAAGCACTGATCTGTGCTCTTGGATTGAGCATCACGACACTGGTTCAGGCTCAAGATCCCATCACCATCAAATTCGCCCATGTGGTTGCCGAACACACGCCTAAAGGACAGGGTGCTTTACTGTTCAAAAAGCTGGCTGAAGAGCGCCTACCGGGTAAGGTTGTAGTACAGGTTTATCCTAACTCATCCCTATTTGGTGATGGTAAGGAAATGGAAGCCCTCTTATTGGGTGATGTTCAGTTGATTGCCCCCTCGTTGGCGAAATTTGAGCATTATTCAAAGGGCATACAGATTTTCGATTTACCCTTCTTGTTTGACGATATGGCTGCCGTAGACCGCTTCCAAAAAGGCCCGGGGGGTCAGAAGCTGTTGCGCTCTATGGAAGATAAGAACATCACTGGTCTGGCTTATTGGCACAACGGCCTAAAACAGCTATCCGCGAATAAGCCTCTGCGCGTTCCTGCCGATGCCCGTGGTTTGAAGTTCCGGGTTCAAGCCTCAGCGGTGTTGGAAGAGCAATTTAAAGCCGTGCGTGCTAATCCGCGTAAGATGAGTTTTGCTGAGGTGTACCAAGGCCTGCAAACGGGGGTGGTCAACGGTGCTGAAAACCCCTACTCCAACATCTTTTCGCAAAAGATGCATGAAGTTCAGAAGTACATCACTGAGACCAATCACGGCCTCCTTGACTATATGGTGATTACCAACACCAAATTCTGGACAGGTTTGCCGGCAGATGTGCGTACTGAGCTGGAAAAAATCCTGGGTGAAGTCACCGTTTCCGTAAACCAGCAAGCCGATGCCCTGAATCAAGGGGATAAACAGCGCATTCTGGAAGCTAAAACCACCGAAATCATCACGCTGACTCCAGAACAGCGCGCTGAATGGCGCACCGCAATGCAACCTGTTTGGAAGAAGTTTGAACCGGAAATTGGGGCTGATTTAATCAAAGCAGCTCAAGAAGCTAACCAAGCTCCTTAAGGAGTGCCTCCTAAGGTGGGTTAGTTCTTAGCCCACCCTGAATAACCGAGCTGACTCCTTTTGTCCTAGGGCTTCGTGGTTTGAAGGGATCACGGATACCCTATCAAAAGGGAGGAGTGTGTGTTCATGAGCAAGTTTGCGCGTGCTTGGAACCAGTTTGAGGAGGCAGCCATTGCTTTCTTGCTGGCCACTATGACGTTAGTAACCTTTGTTTACGTCATCTTAAACAACCTATACACCCTGTTTTTTGATCTGGGCGATCGCTTTGAAACAGGGCGCGAAACCTTCTATGCCATAGGGGATTTCATTATCGGCTTAGCCCAAGCTATGACTTGGAGTACAGCCCTGACCAAAGCTTTATTCGCTTGGCTGATCTTTTTTGGCATTGCATACGGAGTGCGCACCGCAGGCCATATTGGGGTAGATGCGCTGGTCAAATTAATGCCCAAACCTACCCAGCGCATTATTGGGGTGATTGCCTGTGGTTGCTGCTTGGCTTACGCCGGATTGATGTGCATCGCCAGTTTCGACTGGATGAAAACCCTATTGATTGCCAGCATTGGCGCTGAGGATTTGGGGCACATCGGTATTAAACAATGGCATATTGGTTTAGTTGTGCCTCTGGGCTTTGCCTTGGTTTTTGTGCGCTTTGTGGAGATTTTGCTGCGCATCCTACGTCATCAGCAAACGGGATTAGGGTTAGCAGATGAAGCGGCTGATGCTTTGAAAACCCATGAACAGGAGCCTAAATAATGACTATTCCATTCCTGTTTATAGCACTGTTTGTTTTGATGTTTATCGGTGTGCCCATTGCTATTGCCTTAGGTTTAGCGGGCTCTTTAACCATCATGTTGTTTAGTCCAGACTCAGTGCGCTCTTTAGCCATTAAGCTGTTTGAGACCTCCGAGCACTATACACTGCTGGCTATTCCGTTCTTCCTGCTGGCTGGGGCTTTTATGACTACCGGCGGGGTTGCACGCCGTTTAATTGATTTTGCCAATGCCTGCGTGGGACACATTCGTGGCGGTTTAGCCATCGGTGCGGTCATGGCCTGTATGTTGTTTGCGGCCTTATCCGGCTCCTCTCCGGCTACGGTGGCGGCTGTGGGCTCCATTGCTATTGCTGGTATGGTGCGCTCAGGCTATCCCCAAGCCTTTGGGGCTGGGATTGTATGCAACGCAGGCACTCTGGGGATTCTGATTCCCCCGTCCGTGGTGATGGTGGTGTATGCCGCCGCTACAGAAACCTCCGTGGGTAAGCTATTCATGGCTGGCGTGATACCGGGCATTTTGTTGGGCTTGGTGTTGATGATGGCCATTTACATCGTTGCGGTGAAGAAAAACCTACCTGCTTTACCTCGTGCTACCTTGGGCGAGTGGCTGACGGCTGCGCGTAAGGCGGTTTGGGGATTGCTGCTGATGGTAATCATCCTCGGCGGTATCTACTCCGGCATGTTTACTCCGACAGAAGCAGCCGCAGTGGCGGCGGTGTATTCGGCTTTTATTGCGGTCTTTGTGTACAAAGACATGCGTTTGCGTGATTGCCCTAAAGTGCTGCTGGAGTCTGGCAAACTGTCCATCATGCTGATGTTCATCATTGCTAACGCCATGTTGTTTGCTCACGTCTTAACCACTGAGCAGATCCCCCAGCAGATAACCGCTTGGGTGGTGGATATGGGGTTGCAGCCTTGGCAATTCTTGCTGATGGTGAACATAGTGTTGCTGGTTGCCGGGGCCTTTATGGAACCTTCAGCCATTATCCTGATTCTGGCTCCTATCCTGTTCCCGATTGCCATACAGTTGGGTATTGATCCTATCCATCTGGGCATCATTATGGTGGTGAACATGGAGATCGGTTTGATTACACCGCCTGTAGGTTTAAACCTTTTTGTGACTTCTGCGGTGACGGGGATGACGGTAACTCAAGTAATCCGTGCCGCTATGCCTTGGCTGCTGTTGCTGCTGGGCTTTTTGGTCATCATTACCTATGTTCCGGCTATCTCCTTGGCGTTACCCAACTGGCTGGGTATGAACTAAGCTGTTTGTAAACTCCTGATCCTCGTTTTGGCCCGGTTTACCGGGCCTTTTTTTAGCTGTTTATGCGCGGCTAATAAAAACATAAAAATTATCTAATAACTAAAAAGTTCATAGTCTCGCTGATATACAGTGCGTATTTTTTCGCGAGTACTGTTACTAATAGGATAAATTCCAGTCTTAACAGATTTGTTAACGTACTTTAAAGGCACACAGATATTTAATGTTTTGCATATTTTTTTAAAGTCTTGGTCTAGCGTTTCATATCGACCTATAAAGTCGATATTTATTTTACCTAGTGTGTTCGTTAAAAACTGATACTGTGGTGTAAAGTGAATTTGACGGACAATATTATCCGGGTACAGCCAATAATCTATGAAATGGTCAAAGCTTCTAAATCCTTCAAGCATTTTTTTCATGGGTTGATCAAGAGGAATAGTGCTTTTTAGCAAATAGCAATAGGCCGAATAAGCCCTGTCCAATGGATCCCGCACAATAGAGAACTTGAACGCAGATTCAGAGAATTCTGGAAATAATTGCAGATACCAATTTAATGGAAGGTGCCCTTGGCCCATTTCCGTATCATTAAACAAAGATAATGATAGGCTTTTTCCTGCACATTTTGGAATATGTATAAAAATGCAATTTTTTTCTATAAATGCTTCTGGAAGCGTTTGATTTTTATCAAATAGAGCTTTTTTAGTGGCTCTTTGTTCAACAACAGGTAAGTTATTTAATAGATAATTTTTTTGTTGCTTGCTCAGTCCACGCCAGAGCAGCCTTCTTATCAGTTTCATACCTTAACCTGTGTTAAGCCGATGAATAGCCGTTCTGTCTTGACAAGATACTCAATAATTTCCTGAGCAGCTTGGTGAGGCGTTTTATCATAAGCTTTTAAATGAATTTCTGGAGTCTTAGGGGGTTCATAAGGACTACTAATCCCTGTGAAATTTTTGATATGTCCAGCCCGAGCTTTTTGATACAGACCTTTAGGGTCGCGTTGCTCGCAGAGGGCTATGGGGGTATCTACGAATACTTCAATAAACTCATCATGAGGTATCCGATTTCTGGCTTCGTCTCGATCTTTCTGGAATGGGGAAATGCAGGCTGTGATAACAATCAATCCAGCGTCCAGCATAAGTTTTGAAAGCTCAGAAATACGTCGGATATTTTCTTGCCGCTCATGATCCTGATAGTTCAAGTCTTTATTCAGACCTTGGCGTATTGAATCTCCATCAAGAATATAAGTGTGCAGTGAGCGTTGATGCAGTGCAATCTCAAGTTCGTTTGCAATGCTGGACTTACCCGCACCACTTAATCCAGTCATCCATATGACACAGGGATTTTGGTGTTTTATCAGAGATCTGTCTGTCTTGCTAATATGACCATTATAATATTTTTGCACTAAAAATTACCCAATTTATCTTAAGTGCAATCAGCTTATAGTGCATATAATGTATGTTATTGGGTTTTACATTTGCTTTACGTCTGTAGCCTAGCTCGATACATATTTTTAATATTTGTATTGTATTCTGATACATGAGTTTTACGATCAACAATTATCTTGTTTCAGATAAGTAGAAGTAGTTCACGAAATTTGAAATAACTTGATTGTCTTAAGTAAAACTTCAAATAGATCAGTAGGCGTTGAATTGGTTAACCAATATTATGAGTCTTAATGCGATTCTGATTTTTGGTGAGGCGTAATGAGTATTCCGCAGATTATTCATCAGACACTGCCCAGTAAGCTAGATTTGGCTGAGCATGTTCGTGATAATATTTCAAAGTTAAAAGAATTGAATCCAAGTTGGACGTATAGGCTTTATGATGATGCTGATATCCAAAATTTTATCGGTACTCATTATAGTACTGATATTTTGGATTTATTTAATGGTGTTAATCCATTATACGGAGCAGCACGAGCGGACCTATTTCGCTATTTATTGTTGTTTAAAGTGGGTGGTGTTTATCTGGATATTAAGTCAAGCTGTGCTAAACCATTAAATAGTTTTATTCGTGAAGATGATGAATTATTATTATCCCACTGGAAAAATAAGCAGGGAGAAAAATTTCACGGTTGGGGTATCCATACTAAGGATGATGTCAATAATGAATTTCAGAATTGGCATATTATTTGTGCTCCAGGGCATCCAGTCTTAAAGGCAGTCATTATTTCTGTACTGGATAATTTACGGCATTATTCAATGATGAAATACGGCGTTGGTAGGTTTGGTGTGTTTCGTACCACAGGCCCTATAGCCTATACTAAAGCCATTACTCCAATATTAGACCAGTATCCCCACCGAATTTTTGATAGTGATGAATCAGGGCTGGTTTATTCTATTTTTTTTGTATCTTCACCGAATACAAGCCATAAAAAAATATTCAAAAGTCATTATACTAAGCTGAGAATTCCTCTAATTTCTCGGGGACAGCAAAATATCTTCCACATTTTATACTACCGAATTTTAAAACTTTTTGGTTTAATATCCTAGTTGGTGCTTTAAGTTTTGAGAGATGGTTTGAATTAAAGATAAAGCTCATATGCTTATGGTTTTAAAACTTTGAATAATGAACAAAGGCTTGGGAGGTGGATTTTATTCCCAAACCCTATTGTTCTTTCTATCAAATCATTAATCGCTTCCCCAAAATACTAATTTCTAATCAGTATGTACTTGAGTGGCAAACACCTTATCACCTGCATCGCCCAGTCCCGGGAGAATATACCCCTGCTCATTAAGACAACAGTCGATAGCAGCCGTCAGCACAGGGACTTCGGGGTGTACTTGCTCCAAAGCCGCAATTCCCTCAGGTGCGGCTACCAGCACCAAAGCTCGAATATCCGTACAGCCTGCTGCCTTAAGCAAGTTAATGGTAGCAATCAAGGTACCTCCCGTAGCCAACATAGGGTCGACAATCAAGGCTGTACTCTGGGCAATGCCGGGAGCTAATTTGTTGAGGTAGTTGTGCGCTTCAAAAGTTTCCTCGTTGCGGGACATACCAACAGCACTGACCGTAGCTTCAGGAATTTGGGTTAAAACCCCGTTCAGCATCCCTAAGCCTGCGCGCAAAATGGGAACAACACTGATACGTTTTTCTGACAGGTGTTCTATGGTAATTGGCCCGCTCCAACTGGGAGTGCAGCGTTTTTCAAGGGGTAAATCGCGGGTGATTTCGTAGGTTAGCAATGCCGCAATTTCTTGGGCAAGTTCGCGAAACTCTTTAGCACTGATGTGAATATGGCGCATCAAGCCGATTTTATGGCGAACCAAAGGATGACGAATTTCCTGAACGGGCATGACTAACTCCTGTAATTTAAAGGGGTGAATGCTACTTCAGCCTAGTGATAAGCCCCTGACCTGAGACAGATACTCCATGATGAGCCACCGTAATCCGTAGCTGATCGGCACAACTATCTTATACAACACCTTTGACATCCTCCCCACCTTAAAGAGGCTGTTGCATAACTCAAAAGCGTTTTGCGACAGTCTCTCAAAGTACGGGGCTTTCCGAGCACTTGGGGAAATGGCAAGAACCTAATTGGGTGCTCTATTTCCTTCGGCTGTTCTTGCTCCTAGCTAGTGTGCTGGGTATGGTTCGGATTTCCTTGTCAGGAGCTGTGTAATGTCGGTTGACCTAGCCCATATACGCCAAGTAATGGCTGAAGCGGATTGTCTATATCCTGAGCATGAGGTGGATGCGGCTATTACGCGGATCGCCCAACAGATCAATGCGGATTTGGCGATGGCTAATCCCGTGGTGTTTTGTGTCATGAATGGCGGGCTGATTTTTGCGGGTAAGCTTCTGCCCCAGTTAAATTTCCCGCTGGAACTATCCTATCTACATGCTACGCGCTATTGCGGCCAAACCAGCGGTGGAGAGCTATTTTGGAAGGCTAAGCCTGAGCTTTCCTTTCAGGATCGGGCTGTATTGATCATCGACGATATTTTGGATGAGGGCCACACGCTGCACGCCATCCTAGAATACTGTCGTCATGAAGGTGCAGCCTCTGTGCGTACTGCCGTATTGATGGACAAGGAGCATAACCGTAAAGCCTGCCCAGATTTTAAAGCGGACTATGCGGGGCTGATGTGTGTGGATCGTTATGTATTTGGTTATGGAATGGACTATAAAGGTTACTGGCGCAACGCGCCGGGAATCTATGCCGTCAAGGGGTTATGATGGCTGTATCTAGGTCAAAAACCTAGGGATATTAAGGCGTTGTACGCCTAGGCTCGTTCCTTAATTACCTCTGGAGTCTGACATGAAAAAATCCAGCGTTCTGTCACTGGCAATGGGTTCAGCCGTTGCGGTGTCTTCTTTAGCAACCCCAGCTTGGGCCACAGACACTAATCCTTTTACTGCTCAGATCTTAGAGCCTAGTCATCAGTTGGCACAGGGAGAGAAAAGCATGGAGGGTAAGTGCGGTGAGGGTAAATGCGCGGCCAAAATGAAAGAGGAAAGCGCGCCGAAAAAAGCCGAAAAAGCCCATGATGCCGATTCGGCTAAAGATACTCACGAAAAACCGGAAGCTTCTAAAGAGGCCGAGCATTCCAAACCCAAAGCAGAGGCTGCCCATCAGCATTGATCTTCCTAAGACCTAGGTGGTAGCCCTAGAGGTCACTAGCTACGGCGGCAAGGTGTGGCCTTGGAGCACAGTGCCTTTTGGGTTGGAGACTCCACCAATTTAAGTTGCAGTCTGGGTTTAACCCACATAAAAAAGCCCCGAGCAGAGGCTTAGGGCTTTAGGGGAGGGCAGGCAGGCTTAAGCTGTATTAGCCGTTGGTGCAACCGGTCGCCATTACTTCGTATTTCAGGTCGTGTTCTTGGCCTTTGGAGTCTTTATAAATCATCTCTTTCTCAACCAAGCCACAGCTAGATACTTGGCTGTCGGTCTGTACAGGTTTTACTGAGATTACTTGGCCAACATCAAGATTCATACCGTAGTGGTACTCTTCAACCTCAAGGGGCTCATTAGCTACGGCGACCAAAGGCATACAAGCAACAAACAGAGCAGTGACAACAGTTTTCATGATGACCTCTAAATTTCAGGCCGCTCTATTAAAGCCTTTTGAGCGATTTAAAGTGGGCCTGAATGGCTTTTCAATAGGGCTCATGTTAAGTCGCTAGCAGTCAAAGAATAAGTGGCATCCTCTACTCAGAGCATCCCAGTTTTGTTCATAATTCTGTCGTGTTTATTAGTGTATAATAAATTGTTTCAATTTAATTCATTATAATTATAAGTGTTATATTTGAATATGCTTATAGCTGAAATATCAAAAGCCTTAGCACGGTTTTTCTCCCTTTAAAACTCGTTTCAAGGACTCAGTCGCATCAGATACCATGCGGTAGTGATTCAGTTCTGTCTCATCCGTTGGACGTTCAGTCCGCTCTAACCATAGCTGCGCTTGAGCTAGGGTGTTACGCCCATCCAGCTCTGCTTTGGCAATTAAAGCAGAACTGCCCAATTGCTTGGCCCCAAGCAGTCGTCGCGTTGAGTTGATGATGCCTTTTGCGTTCATAAGCTATGGCGCTCCTTAGAATATCCTTCTGTTATGCCAGCCACATGCCAAGCTTTTATGAGTCCTTAGATTCGGCGGTTTATGCACCGATAGGGTGGGCCTAAATTGGCCTATGAGGTTCAGGCTGGAACCCTAAAAACCTTGGGTGTTCTATTTAGAACTATTTAAAGCTTGCCGATTGGGGGGAAAAACACGCCAGTGTCGGGCTTTATGGGCTGTGGAATTAAAGTTGCGGTGGCTGGCCCGAATCTCGCACTGACACCTAAGACAAAACTCTGGCTGGATGACGAAGGAGTTCAAGGTGACACGATTTAGCCCGCGCTATGTACCGGATGCTGACCGCCACGAATTGCCCAGCGCCGATGAGCTGGGTAGTTTGGATCTGTTAGGACGTATGCCCATCCCGCTGCGTCGGGCTTTTAAGTCCGGCATTGATAAGACCCTAGCTCAACACCGTAAAACCTCCGACCTCAGCTTAAAGTGCTGCTGTTTAGGTGGAGGAGAGTGGTATAGCCCCTTCGATACCTTAGCCACTGAGTCTGACTCAAAACGTTTGCCCGGTATGTTGGTATCGACCATCTACCAAGACATCCTTTCACCCAGTCTATTGCACCATTACGCTCCTGATACGCACAGCCGTCCGATGCCGCTCATGCATCCGGCCTGTAGTGCTGCAGGTCTAGCAGACCCTTTGGGCGTGTTTCGAGTATTTTCCGCGATTCCCTTCGTGTGGTTGGTGGATCAACGGCGTTTGAAAGGCCGTAAACCGCCCCGAGTTTGGGCGGATTTATTCGACCCTTGTTGGGCGAGCGAGGTTATATTCGGGGGCTGGCGGCCGAACACTCAGGTGCCCTATCAAGATTTTAATGCCTACTTACTCCTGTCTTTGTTCCGTGAGTATGGCGCTGCGGGTTTACAGGCCTTTGCGGCTAATGTGCGTCAGCTACAGCATAACGTCCGTACCGCGACCCAAACCGGCTCTAACAGCCGAGAAGTCGGCACCATTGCCATTTTACCTTGGCTGCAAGCGGAACTCTGTCCTCGGCGTGATCGCACGATGGTGATTTGGCCGGAAGATGGTGCTTTGGTGATGCCGATTGGCTTCATGATTCAAGCCGAGGCCGAACAACGCCTCAGCCCCTTGGTGGACTACCTCAATGGCCCTGATTTGGGGGCTGTGTTAAAGCGCAATTGCTATCCCTCAACCCATGCGGTGATGCACTCCTTTCCTGAGCAGGCGCGCCTTAAATGGCTGGGCTGGGAGTTCTGCCATCAGCAAAATTTTGCCGCCGAACAGCAACAAGCAGCGGAGTTGTTTTTTGCTTACCACAGCGCACAGGAGCGACGTGCATGCAATTAATTACCGTCGCGGGATCGCCTTCCGTAGGCAAGACTTCGGTTATTTTGCGGGTAGCCGAGCAGTTACAGAATGCGGGCCGTAAGGTCGGGGTGGTTAAGTTTGATGCCCTATCCACCTCCGACGATCAGCTGTACGCGCAAAAAGGCCTGCCGGTTACGGTGGGCTTAGCGGGTTCTTTGTGCCCAGACCACTATTTTGTCTCCAACGTTGAAGACTGCTTGGCGTGGGGCGAACGTCAGGATTTAGACGTACTCATCACCGAAAGCGCCGGCCTGTGTAACCGCTGTTCGCCGCATATTGATGGGGTTTTAGCCGTGTGCGTGGTGGATGCTTTAGCCGGTGTGCATACCCCGAAAAAAATCGGCCCCATGCTGCGTTTGGCCGACTTAGTGGTCATCACTAAAGGCGACATTATTTCCCAAGTAGAGCGCGAGGTGTTTGCCTTCCACGTGCGTTTGGCGAATCCGGGCGCGCGGGCGCTGTTTTGTAACGGCATTACTGGGCAAGGTGCTTCTGACATTGCGCGCCACCTACAGGCCGCGCCGCAAACGCCAACTTTGTCTGGCAGCCGTTTACGCTTCTCCATGCCTGCTGCGGTGTGCCCTTATTGCGTGGGAGAAACCGCGATTGGAGAAACCCATCAACGCGGTAATGTGAAGAAAATGCGCTTTGTTGATTTGGAGAATACTTGATGAGTGGTTTAGCCACGGACTTGGCCGCTCAGCCGCTGGCCGGACTGCTGCAACAACACCCCATATTGGCCGAATTTATCGCTACCTTAGAGGTTGAGCTGTCACCTGGAACCCTGACCTTAGGTCAATGGCTGGATGAGCTGCCCGACGAAGTGTTTTTCGACGCCGGCATGGAGCGTGCGCAGATGATTGACCATCTGCAACGCCTAATCGACGAAATGGCGGCCATGAGCGCCGCCAGCCACGAGCAAATCCACAGCATCACCCTGATTGGTGGCCATGATAAACAAGGTCGTGCCGAGAATTTAACGCTGGAGTTTAAGGCCGGGGAAATCGTGTGCATCGTTGGCCCCACGGGTTCGGGTAAAAGCCGCTTGCTGGGTGATATTGAATGCTTGGCTCAAGGTGACACCCCCACAGGGCGGCGGGTATTGATTAACGGCTGTGAGCCTGACGAAGAGCGCCGTTATGCGCCGGATCGTAAGTTAGTGGCGCAACTGTCCCAGAACATGAACTTTGTGGTGGATTTGAGCGTGCGGGATCTGATCAGCATGCACGCTCGTTGCCGCATGCTGGCCGATCCTGAGGCGATGGCGGATCAAGTGATTGCCTGCGCTAATGATCTGACGGGGGAAAAATTCTTACCCAGTGTTTCGGTGACTCAGCTATCGGGCGGTCAGACTCGCGCCTTGATGATTGCTGATGCGGCCTTGCTGTCTTCCTCTCCGGTAGTGCTGATCGACGAAATTGAGAACGCTGGAGTGGATCGTAAACGTGCCCTAGAGCTGCTAGTAGGGGGTGAAAAGATCGTTTTGATTTCCACCCATGACCCACTGTTGGCCTTGCGGGGTACGCGGCGTTTGGTGATTCGCCACGGCGGTATCGCAGAAGTCATCGAAACCAGCGATCAGGAACGCCATAACCTTGAGCATATTGAACGTATGGATGCCACACTCATGGGGATTCGTGAGCGTTTGCGCAGTGGTCTGCGTATTGAAGAGGATCTCCAATGACTGATACTAAGGTATCCACCGTGGTTGAATCAGATAACCCTGCGTTAGCGTTTTTGTTAAATCGGCAGTCGTGCCACAAGTTGTTGGCTCCGGGGCCTAGCGAGTCTGAGTTGGATTTGATTGTTCAGGCTGGGTTGCGGGCGCCTGACTTTATGAGCTTGCGCCCCTTTCGTTTTCTCTGCGCCCGCGATGAAGCGGGGTTGACTCGTTTAGGCGAAGCACTCCAGCGAGCCGCGATTGCCTCTAAGCAGTCCGAGGTGATCATCAATCGCGCTCCTAAGATGCCTCATCGAGCGCCGCTGATTTTGATTGCTGTGGCCAGCTTAAAACCCAGCGATGTGGTACCGGTATTGGATCAGCAATTTTGCGCTTCCAGCACTGTGCTGATGATGCAATTGGCCGCCCGTGCTTTGGGATACGGCGGCGTTTGGCGTTCCGGTTGGCCCATGTATGACCGCAATCTGCATCAAGAGCTAGGGCTAACGGAAGTCGAACAGATCGTGGGTTTTTTGTATCTGGGCACGCCGGGGCATCCAGATCATGCGCTAGACCCGGAAGATCCACAGGATTTCATCACTTGGCTGTAGCTTGATTGCGCCATTTTATACCCAAGTTCGCGGCCCTGAGCCTTTCTGAGAAGGAACCTAAGCAATGAGTTCTGCAATTGCCGTGCGCTGCGGTTTGGAGTTTGAGTATTTGTTGGCGAACACCCAAGGCCCCAATGTCGGCCAATTGCGGGACTTTGCCGATCTGGATTTTCATGAGCTCAGCGCGCTGCTAGCGGATAAGCCGGGACGGAATGATCCAGAACTGGCGGTGGGGGATATGGGTATCCGGCAAGGCTACTGGTATTTGGAGGGTGACGAGCGTTTCCATCCCAATGGAGATTTCGACACTCTGGCTGTGAAGGGGGTTGAGATCCGCACTCCACCGGCTCAGAGTGTTACTGCTGCGATTGAGCAGCTACTGCATATCGAGCAGCAACTCTTAGAGCGCTTGGGCCAGCACGGATTGGGGCTGGCTATTGCGGGATTAAACCCTAGGCACGAGCGCTATGTATTTACGCCGCCCTTAAACGTCTTTGAGCAGCAGCTACGGGCTGAAGATCACGAATACGACGGCATGGAGGTGTCTACCCTAACCTTCGGGCCGGACATCAATCTATCCTTTGCCGGTTGGGACAGTGCGCGTAATTTAGCTGTAGCCCGTAAGCTGAACTATTACGCGCCCTACATAGTGCCCTTTAGTTTCAGCGCTCCGTTTTGGGCAGGCCAGCCTTGGGCCGGAGATTCACGACGTACTTGGGTGCGCAGCAGTTGCCGCCCGATTGTGAAGACCTTTGTCGCACCGGAAGCTTTAACTGAACCTCCAGCTTCTCCGTTGTTGCGTCCAGCGCGTATTGCCATTGAAGAGGGGCGGATTGAGTTTAAAGCTTTCGATGCCATGCCCTGTCTGGAGCTGCTCAAAGCTTGTTGCTACCTATTAATCGGCCTGTGTTTGGACGAGCAACTCAAGGGACAAACGGACGAAACTGCTCTGGCTTTATTCCGGCGGGCGGCGTGGCACGGCTTTGAGGATCCAGAAGTTTATACTGGGGCAACACAGGTTCTTTTGGCAGCCACAAAGGCGTTGCAGCAATACGGAGAGCCGGAAGGCGTTCAGGCCTTGGTTTTGTTACAGCAGGCTTTGGAGCGGCGCTTAAACCCAGCTCATTGGATGCGTGCTGAACACAGGCAATATCATCTGGGTGGGTTGGCGACTACTCCCACTTTTTCAGTTTTGCGCGAAGTCAGTTTTGCGCGAAAAACTGATAATTCATAGGTTAATGGCAGCCTCTCGCCACTGACCGGGCTCTAGCTCTTCTAATGTCCAAGGGCCGATTTGCACCCGTACCAAGCGCAACGTGGGTAATCCCACCGCGGCAGTCATACGCCGTACCTGACGGTTGCGCCCCTCGCGGATGACCAGTTCCAGCCAATGGGTTGGAACCGTTTTGCGAAAACGCACGGGGGGTTGGCGCGGCCACAGTGTGGGTTCGGGTAGCAAACGCGCTTCAGCCGCTAGGGTTGGGCCATCGTTCAATAATACGCCTTGGCGCAGTTGCCGAAGTTGCTCTTCCGTTGGTGTGCCCTCTACCTGCACCCAGTAGGTTTTGGGGAGCTTGTGCTTTGGGTCTGCAATCTTGGCTTGCAGACGGCCATCATTGGTCAGCAGTAGTAACCCTTCACTGTCTCGATCCAATCGCCCTGCCGGGTAAACTCCGGTAATGGGAATGTAGTCTTTAAGCGTCTTACGTCCCTGATCGTCAGTAAATTGAGTGAGCACATCAAAAGGCTTGTTAAACACAATCAAGCGCGGCTCGATGGGCGGCACCTTAGGAGCTGAGCCCGACGTTGATTGAGCCCAAGGACGAGGCCAAGAGCGATGGGACATAGCAAAAGCATCCAGAAACAAAATAAAAATCCAACTGGCAGGCACTATAACCCAAGTCAACCTAGGGGCTTTAACCTAGATGCAAAATTGACCAAAGATAAAATTCTGCACAATAGCTACATAATCTCAGCAAAATAGCCCTTTTATGCCCGATAAAAATCAATAGTCTATAATACTGGTATATTTGGTGCATTTAATGCATGATTTAGAAAATAATGAGGCGCGGAGGATAGTGCATTGGACGCTGGCAGCATCAACCAATTTTTTCTGATCGGTGCTTTTCTGATTTTAGCCAGCATCCTGATGAGTTCGCTTTCAACCCGCCTTGGCGTGCCTATTTTGGTCATATTCCTAGGCGTAGGCATGTTAGCTGGGGTCGATGGAATAGGCGGTATCGTATTTAACGATTACACACTGGCCTATTTAATCGGCAATCTGGCGTTAGCCGTGATTCTGTTAGATGGAGGGATGCGCACACGGGTTGCGACCTTCCGCGTGGCACTTTGGCCAGCGACCTCACTAGCCACGCTAGGAGTGGCCATTACTACGCTGCTCACCGGCTTGGCGGCAGTCTGGTTATTTGACCTTAGCCTGTTGGAAGGGTTACTGGTGGGAGCCATCGTAGGTTCTACCGATGCGGCCGTAGTCTTTAATCTACTCAACGGTCGAGGTTTGAATGAGCGGGTGGGCTCTACTCTGGAGATTGAGTCCGGCAGTAATGACCCTATGGCCATGTTTTTGACCGTCTCCTTGATCGGAATGTTGGCCTCGGGGCAAACCAGCTTTAGTTGGTCGATTTTAGTCAGTCTGTTGCAGCAATTTGGTGTGGGGATTGTGCTGGGGCTGGCAGGTGGAGCGCTCCTGCTGCAAATCATCAATCGCTTGAGCGTTGCCGATGGTCTTTATCCTCTTTTGGCCGTCAGTGGCGGTTTAATGATTTTTGCCGCCGCCGGGATTATTGGTGGCAGTGGTATTTTGGCGATTTATGTATGTGGTTTGGTGCTGGGTAATCAGCCGATCCGTAATCGGCACGGCATCCTACATATGTTTGATGGTCTGGCGTGGCTCAGTCAGATTGGCATGTTCTTGGTGTTAGGGTTACTGCTGACACCGAGCGAATTAGTGACTATTGCCGTGCCTGCGTTGCTGCTGTCGATGTGGATGATTTTGGGCGCACGTCCTATAGCGGTTTGGATCAGCTTGTTACCCTTCCGTAGTTTTCAGTGGCGGGAGCGGGTGTTTATCTCTTGGATCGGTTTGCGCGGAGCGGTTCCGGTTATTCTGGCGGTATTTCCCCTAATGGCAGGGTTAGAGCACGCCGAGCTCTTTTTTAATCTGGCCTTCTTTATCGTGTTGGTGTCTTTACTGCTGCAAGGTACTACCTTGGGTTGGGCGGCCCGTAAAGCTAAGGTCGAGGTACCGCCAGAGCCACTCCCCGTTGCCCGCAGCGGTTTACAGATTCACATCACCAGTCAGTGGGAGTTATTCGTTTACCAACTGAGTGGGAAAAAATGGTGCTTAGGCAGTATGTTGCGTGATTTAAAGATGCCAGAAGGCACACGCATAGCTGCGCTATTTCGGGGGCAGCAACTGTTGCACCCCTCGGGCAGTACGCGCTTGCAGGAGGACGATATCCTCTGTGTGATTGGCCATGAGGAAAACTTACCGGCACTGGGTAAGTTATTCAGTCAAAAGCCGAAACATACTCAGGATTTGCGCTTTTTTGGCGATTTTATCCTTGAGGGGAGTGCTGAGTTAGCCGCTGTAGCTGCCTTGTATAACCTACCATTGGAAAATGACATGATTGGCTATCAGTCGGTTGGGCACTTCATCGGTGAACTATTAGGAGGTAAGCCCATTGTGGGTGACCATATTGAGTGGGGAAATCTGGTTTGGACGGTAGCGCAGGTGGAAGGCAATGAAGTGCGCAAGGTAGGTTTGAGGTTTCCTGATGGGCCCGCAGGTAGCAATAATCTGATGTTTGAGTTTCCTGACTCCTGAGTGCAGTCAGATACATACTTGCCGCTGTGGAGCGGCAAGTATGTATCTGGAGGCCGCTTAATAACCTAGACTAAAGTCCGCCTCATCCAAAGCCATCAGGCTAGAGGCTCCGGCTAGCATAGCTTGTGCGTGGGCTTGGGTACGTGGCAGTAAGCGTTGGTAGTAGAAGCGCGCTGTGTGCAGCTTGGCTTGATAGAACGCGGTTTCTGAAGTACCGGCCGCCAGTTGTTCATGGGCCACGCGCGCCATATCGGCCCAGAAGTAAGCGAGGCAGACATAACCGGAGTACATCAGGTAATCCACCGCTGCCGCGCCCACTTCCTCACGATCTTGCATGGCTGACATGCCGATCTTGAGGGTGATATCGCCCCATTCTTTATTCAGTTTGGCCAGTGGCTCAACGAACTCTTTTAGCTCGGCTTTGCCTTCTTGGGCTTGGCAGAATTTATGTACCACCTTGGTGAAGGCTTTCAGCACTTCGCCTTGGCTCATCAATACCTTACGGCCCAGCAGGTCTAGGGCTTGAATGCCGGTAGTACCTTCGTAGAGGCAGGAAATGCGGCTATCACGCACGTTCTGTTCCATCCCCCATTCAGCAATGTAGCCATGACCGCCGTACACCTGAACCCCGTGGTTAGCGGATTCGAAGCCGGTTTCGGTCATAAAGGCTTTGGCGATGGGGGTGATAAAGGCCAGCAGGGTGTCGGCTTGCTGTTTTTGCGCTTCATCGGTGCTGCGTTGCACCACGTCCACCAGCTTGGCCGCATAGTAGAGTAGGGCGCGATTGCCTTCAGCAAAGGCTTTGATGGTCAGCAACATGCGCCGCACATCAGGATGCACGATGATGGGGTCTGCCGGTTTATCCGGTGCTTTGGGGCCACTCAAAGAGCGCATTTGCAAGCGTTCACGGGCGTAGCGAATGGCTCCTTGGAAGGCCACTTCGCTGTGGGCTAAACCTTGCAGTGCCGTACCCAAACGAGCCACGTTCATAAAGGTGAACATGCAGTTTAGGCCTTTATTGGCAGGGCCAATCAAAAAACCGGTCGCGCCGTCAAAATTCATCACGCAGGTGGCATTGCCGTGAATCCCCATCTTATGTTCGATGGAGCCACAGCTTAAGGCATTGCGCTCACCCAAGCTGCCATCGGCTTTGGGCAGAATCTTGGGCACGATAAATAAAGAGATGCCCTTAGTACCTTCCGGCGCATCCGGCAGACGGGCTAGGACAATGTGCACGATGTTTTCCGCCATATCATGCTCACCGGCGGAAATGAAGATTTTGGTGCCGTGAATTCGGTAGCTGCCATCAGCCTGAGGTTCAGCGCGGGTACGCAAAAGGCCCAGATCTGAGCCGCAATGGGCTTCAGTTAGGCACATAGTGCCCGTCCAACGACCGGATACCAGTGGCTCAAGGTAGGTGTGCTGCTGTTCCGGCGTACCGTGGGCCTGTAGGGTATTCATGGCTCCGTGGGACAGACCGGGGTACATGCTCCAAGCCCAGTTAGCTTGGCTGATCAGCTCATTGGTGGCCATCGCCAAGGATTCGGGCAAACCCTGACCGCCGTGGGCTACGTCATGGGCTAGGCTAGGCCAGCCGCCTTCCACAAACTGCTGATAGGCTTGTTTAAAGCCGGTGGGGGTCTTAACGCCTTCAGCTGTCCAAGTGCAGCCTTCTCTATCGCCGACTCGATTCAGCGGAGCTAGCACTTCTTCGCTGAACCGAGCCGCCTCCTCCAGTATGGCATTTACCATATCTGGGGTAGCATCTTCACATCCGGGCAGGCTTTGATAGTGCGCCTCGAAACCGAGCAATTCGTCATGCACAAAACGGATATCGCGCAGGGGGGCCTTGTAATGGGACATAGCAATAACCTCAGCGAAAGACGATCGCCGAACTATTCAACCAACCGTCGTAGGTGAAAAGCCTATATCCATTAATGTAATAGGAATTTAGTGTTCTAACGAGAAAAATCTAGGATCACTCCCTCTCCTAAGCCTGCACATCAATCAGGGTACCCAGTACCTGATCGGCGGTTTCCATGACCTTAACCCCCGCCTGAGCGTTGATTTCCCCGACTTTAAGTTGCACCAGGCTGTCGGTGATGTCCTGACGCTCGGCTACTACCAGTGAGTTATCAGGGCTAGGCAGGCTGTTATTGGCAATGGCTGTGCCTGCGGTGTCGATTTGTCTTTGGCCGGATTGGTAGGCAGAAAGCCCCTGTCCCATCAGGCTGACACTGGTGAGTTCCATTTTTTGCTCCTTGAGCAGATAGATGGATGAGTCCATTCAACCAAGCTCTGCCCTAAATGCCAAGCCTTGACTAGACCAAGGGGTGGAAGAATTAGTAACCGGGAATGCACAGGCGTGTCGCGTGTCCGTCGCGGCGGCTGATTTCGTGGATTTCCACCGCCACCTGATAGGTGTGCTGAAGGTAATCCTCGGTAATCACATCAGCGGGACTACCTAAACGATAGCCCAGATTCCGATCCAAGGCCAAAACCTGTGTGCCGTATAGCAAGGCGTGGTTGGGATAGTGAGTGGTGAGCAAAATGCCGATGTTTTGCTCCTCGGCGATTTGGCGCACATGGGCCATGACTTTGAGCTGGTTGCCGTAATCCAAGTTGGAGGTTGGCTCATCCATCACCAACAGCTTGGGTTGCTGGGCTAAGGCGCGGGCAATCAGCACCAATTGCCGCTCACCGCCACTGATTTCCGTATAGCTGGCTTTGGCTAAATGGGTAATGCCCAAGGTTTCTAACGCCTGTTCTGCAATCAGCAAATCGGGGGTTTTAGGTGCAGAAAATACGCCTAAGTGCGCTACCCGCCCCATGGCCACTACGTCTTGCACCTGAAAAGGAAAGGGCGGTGTGTGGGCTTGGGGAACATAACCGACCCGTTGCGCAAATTCTTTGCGTGACCAGTGGCGAGTCGCTTTACCCTCTAACAGGATATTGCCGGAGCGAGCGGGCAATAATCCCAGTAGGGTTTTGAATAAGGTGGTTTTGCCTACGCCATTAGGCCCTAATAAGCACATCAGTTCACCGGAGTGCAGTTGGAGGGATACGTCCTGTAATACGGTGCGCTGACCGTAACCACAGCTAAGGTGTTGTACTTCGAGCATCAGTTCCACCCCTTACGGCTACGGCTTAGAAGATACAAAAAGAAGGGCGCGCCCAAAATGGAGGTGACGATGCCCAGCGGAATTTCCACTTCAAACAACGCACGGGCTAAATTGTCCACTAGCAGCAGGAAGCTAGCGCCCATCAGGGCGGAGGCGGGCAATAACACCCGATGATCCGGCCCCACCAACATGCGCGCCAAATGGGGCACGATCAGCCCCACCAGACCGATAATACCGGCAATGGCCACAGCAGCGGCTGTGACTAGGGTGGCGCAGAAGATAATGGCGAAGCGCAGGCGGCCGGTTTCCAAGCCCAGCGCTTTGGCTTCTTCATCGCCAAAGCACAGCACGTTCAGCGTCCAGCCAAAGGCGATCAGGATGCCTAAGCCGAGCAAAATCGGTGGGCTGGCCAGCCATAAATCCGGTATATCCACCGAGGCTAAACTGCCCATCAGCCAAAAGGTAATGGTGGGCAGGGTGTTGTAGGGGTCGGCTACGAATTTCACCAAGGACACAAAGGCGGTAAACAGGGTGCCGATGATGATGCCCGCCAGTACCATAATCAGGACAGGATCACCGCGTTTGCCGAGGGTATTGCCGATCAGCCAAGTAGCGCCTACCGCCAATAGACCCCAAACAAATGCCAGCGTTTGAATCCCCAACATGCCGTAGCCCAGCAAGATGGCCAAGGCAGCGCCTAAACTGGCCCCGGCGGATACGCCTAAAATTCCCGGCGATACCATAGGGTTACGGAACAACCCCTGATAGCTGGCCCCAGAGATAGACAACGCAGCACCCACGAGGATGGCCGCAAAAATCCGCGGTAAACGGATACCCAGCACCACGGCCTCAGTTTCGGGTGTCCAGTGGGCGCTAATGGGGAAAATTTGCGCGGCTAAAATGCTGACGACCGTATCCGCCGGCACCGGGTAACGTCCCACGCCAAACGACAGCAAAATCAGCACACAGAGTAGAAGGCCGAGGCTCCAGAGTATCCATTTCATCGTCATGACTCGTTAGTGGGGCCTAGGCTGTGCGGGATTGGTCAGACTGAGCAGATATTTAACGTCTGCTTCCGAGATTTCCCGGTGGTAAAACAAGCGCACGTATTCGCGTACCAACTCGTTGAGCTTGAGGGAGTACACCTCGGGATACAGCCGATCCGCTAACCAAAACACGCCCAGAATCAGGTTGCTGCCCGGTGGCCGATCAAACCAACTAAAGGGCAGCCACGGGATTTGGATCACCTGATGCTCACGCACGGCCTTCACCGATTGCCACAGCGGATTGTGGACAATCGCTTTCCAAGTGGTGAGCTGATCAGCCGCTGGTGTCCAGACCAAAATGTATTCCGGTTGCCACAGATAAAGCTGCTCTAAAGACACCGCGCTCATGCCTTCATCGGGTAATTGGGTAACTTTGGCCACATTAACCGCCCCAATTAAATCCAGTACCTGTGTGTGGCTGGAGCCGGCAGGGTTGGTAAATAAACCATCCGGCCCTTCGGCGTAATACACCCGTTTGCGCTCGGTTTCTGGAATGCTTTTAGCGCGTTCCGCGATGGGGTACAGATGCTGATTGACAAAGTCGGTGAGGGCTTGGGCCTGCTGCGGTTGGTTTAAAACATCCCCCAGAAATTGGAAGGCTTGGGGATACTGGTAGACGTTTAAGTCCACCAGCAGCACCGGCACTTTTAAACGGGCCGCCAGTCGATCTGCTCGCTCTGCCGCGCCGGGCATCTGTTCCATGAATACCAAGTCTGGAGCCATCTTCACCACTTCTTCGTCGGAAAGACGGTTGCCGGTGCTGGGCGTGACTTTGTTTTCGTACAGCAGGGGAGATAGAAAGTCTTTGGCTTTGGGTTGCAGGCGGTAGTTATTGGCCAACAATTTAGGAGCCACCGCGCCTACGATGGGAATGCAATGGCCCACCGCATACACGCGCTGGATCTGATCCGGGATCTGTACCGAGCGCCCGGCCATGTCGGTTACCGTACGATCAGCCCATGCGCTGCAACTGGCTAATGCCAATGCCGCACCAATTAAGCTGTGTTTCATCCAAGGATTTTTGCTCTGTTGCATCAGAATTTCATCCCCACTTCCATACCATAGGTAGCACCGACATCGTTCAGGGTTCCCCAGTTGGCCGTAGCCGGATAGCCCTTGTTGTTGGTGGCGTATTGTTTGTTGGCCATGTTTTGGCCAAACAGGGAAACCCGGATTCCTTTGCTGAAGTCCCGAGCAATGTTCATGTTGATGACGTTGAAGTCGCCTACGGTGTAGCCGTAGCTTTCGTAAGGATCGACGCGGGTGGCGCTCAGGCTGGCGCTCCAAGGGCCATGCCGCCAGTTGATGCGGGCGTGGTATTTGTTGTCGGGGACTTCGTTGCCGGTTTTGCCGTCTTCTTCAGTATCTTCAAAGTAAGTCCAGCCCAGCTCGTAGTTCCAGGAGGAGGCATAAGCCTCAAAGTCCCCTTTGAGACTCAGCTCCAAACCCTTGCGCAGCACCTGAGTTGCTGCCCGATAGATGGTGACCGAGGTTGCGTTGCCGTAGTCATCCACCAGCATGTTGCCGTTGGCATCTTGGGTAATACTGCCCGCTGAAACCTTGGCATTACGGATGATGTAGTAGAAGGGTGTCACGCTGGCGTTGAACGCACGATTGAAGTTAGCTGTAAGGCCCATTTCGTAGCGATGACGTTTTTCAGCGGGTAGGTTTTCGTTATTCACCGTGCTGATGGCATCGGGCGTGGGCGTTTTGTTGAAGGAGTAGCGCCCCGTGATCTGCCAAATTGGGTTGATTTGCCATGCGGTGCCGACGGCCCATAGGGTGGCTTCATCCGTCCATTCATCATCAGAAAGCTGGGTTTTGAATCCAGTTTCCAGATACTTATCCCCGCCTTTGATGATGTGCTTGCGGTCTACCCGTGCCGCAAAGTCCACCGACCAGCTTGGGGTAAAGCGGTGTTCCCAAGTGGAATAAACGCCATAGACTTTTTCTTCACGGGGGCTGGTTTGGCCTTCGGTTAGCTGATACCACTCCACCGTTTGGCCACCGATTTTAAAGGTGTCTTTGGCGGTCTTAATGGTGTGGGACAGGTTCCATTCTTTGGCTCGGTCTTTACCTTCCCGGCCCGCTACCGTGGATTTATCGGTCAGGGTGGTATAGGGGTACTGAGTGCCCTTGGCTTCCGTCCAGCCATAGGTCAGGGCGGTGGTATGGGTGTCGTTCCAAGGTTTGGCCAGATTGACAGCAATCACCCGCGTATCCATAGGCGTGTATTTCCAGATGTTTTTATCCAGTACCCCATTGGGCGTGGGCCCGCTGACCGGATAGCGCGTGGTGCCGGTGTAGGTGCCTTCGGCGCGCTGGATTTCCCGTGAAGCCTTGTTCATGAAAAAAGAAGCCGAGCCCTGAAAGGATGAGCTATTCCAACCGGCGCTGGTCATCCAAGTATCGGCGCTGTAGGCCATGTTCCATTTCGGCTTACCGTTGGACTCGGAGCGCTGATAACCCGCCGAAGCCGACAGACGACCGTCCATCCAGGTATCGCCGATCCAGCCCAGATGCTTTTTAGTGTCAAAGCGCGCGTAACTGGCTTTAACCTCGCCGCCTTCTTTGCCGGGGCCACTTTTGCGGGTGTTAATGACGATAAAGCCCTGATTCGGTGAGCCGGAGTTGGCGGAGCCAAAATCCATTAACGGGCTGATGGTGATTACTGAGGAATCGCGTAGGAACTGGATGGAGTCGATCATCTCCACTGGAATATCGCCCAAAATCCGCTGCGCTTGGGTTTGGGTCAGATACACACCGTCCACGATGATGCTGACTTTATCGCCCCGGTTGTAAGAGAAGCTATGCACCCGCGCGCCCTGACGACCGATGCTCATCCCCAATGAGCCTTCGATCAGATCACTGATATCCCTTGGGCGCAGTTGCTCAATATCTTCTTTGGTCAGCGTTTGCACGGCCACCACGCTTTTAGGCAGCGCAAAGCGGCTGTGGGCGGTTTCTCCTTCAAAAGGAACTAACACGGTAATGCTGCGGTTGGTCGTATTGGTTTGGTTTTCTACCCGCAGAGGGCTGAGCTCCATATCGTCCTCGGCCCACAGCAGAGGGCTGGGCGATATCAGGAGCGACCCCAACAGCCAACACAATTGGTTTCGTTTAAACACGGTACAACGTCCCCTTCCCTATCATGCTTATTTCAGAACGGGCGAACCCGTTTTGTGACAGAGAAATGGCAAGCACCATGCCAGCTAAAAAAGCGTGACCTTCAAGTACGAAGTTTTACATTCGTACATGGATGTAGGTAAAAGAGAGGTACGGCAAGGGGCGAATTAGAGAGGCTGTTCCTGTGGGAACGGCGATAAGGACTTTTTGTACCCCTAAGTCCTCATCACTGATTATGGCCATTTGTAAAGGCGGTGGCCTGTGAGTTGGTGCTTACTGGCGTTCAAAGCAACGAATGACTACCGAAACTTGGGTCGATAGGGTGGTTAAGGCCGCCGCCCGCGCCCGACCTTCCGCCGTGGCACGGTACAGATGAGGAGTCATAGCCAACAACTGGGCAATGGTTTCTGCCTGTGTCAGGTTGAGTTCATATTCCAAACAGTCACTGGAGAGGAGCGCAAACCCTTCGGGGATTTTGGGCTCGGCATGGGGTTTTTCTTTGAGTACCGGATAAATCACTTCCCGTAATTCCTTTAGGTGCTGTTGCGTAGCATCCACTTGAATCAGCCGTCCCTTGGGCTTTAGCACCCGCAAAAACTCGCTGTACACCGGAAATCCAAATAAGCACAGCAGCCGATCCATACTGTGGGGCGGAGCGGGAATATTGGCATTGCTGCCCACCACCCAAGTGCAGTGGGTCTCTTTATCCTGTTTAGCAGCGGCTTGAATGGCCCATTTGGAAATATCTAAGCCCAAAACCTCCAGTGATACGCTCTGTGTACTGGCGGCGGCTTGGAGTTGGCGCAGGTAATAGCCTTCGCCGCAGCCGGCATCTAAACAGGCGTAGGGACGGTCAGTGGCCAAATCCTGTAGCGTAAGCCGGCTTACCGCCTCGGCAATGGGTTGGTAATGGCCAGCATTCAGGAAACTGCGCCGTGCTGCCACCATCGGCTTGTTATCGCCCGGATCAAGGGAGCGCTTATTTTGTACTGGGAGCAAATGGATATAGCCTTCGCGGGCCACATCAAAACTATGACCTGAAGCGCAACGCCAATTCGAGCCTTGAGCCCGTAACGGGGTACCTTCCAAAGGGCAGGTGAGTTGGATAAAGGGGACGCAAGACATAAACAACCCTCACTGAACGCTGCTCTGCGTTCAGACAGCCTCAGCCCAATTAAGGCTTAATGAGAATGCCAGAGGCAGGCCACTAAATAGGCTACGAACGCCGATAAAATACAGAACCAAGCCCAGCGAGCACTCATCTGGCGGTGATCAACCACTGCGTACCAGCGCCAGATTAAGGCCGCCAAAGCCAGAATCACTCCCCCAGCGATGACCGAATGCAAAGAGGTTGCGCTGAGCGCTCCCCATACCGCCCCTAATACCACAGCGCCTAACAGCGCGAAGGGTACAAGGATGCCGGGTCGAACAGGGGTTTCTGGGGTAGGGGTAGTGCATGGGGATTTCCAAAGGCTATTTAACGCCAGAATTCCCAACAGGGCTAATACTACGCCTTGAAGCAAGGATAATAGAGGAAATAGAGACACCAAGGCGTAAGCCACAATAGAAACCAAGATGCTCCCCAAAAGGATTCGGGTATACCGCCAGGATTTCAATTGGTGCCAGTAGTGGGCAATGGACATCTTCAGTGCCTCCATGAGCGCAGTATTGAAGCATAACCCTCTTCAGTTAAGACTTGCCGTACCGGTGGACGTTCCAACAGACGTTTAAAGTGCTCTTGGCAGTTAGGAGGTAAGGGCACTTGAGTGTAATTGGCCCAAAACTCCACATAAAACAGCGCGGCATCGGCGATGCTGTAACGGTTGCCCACCAGATACTCTTGCCCCTCTAACCACTGATGCACTAAGGCAAAACCTTGGTCGATGATCTCGCGGCCTTGGGCCTGAATGGCTTGGTGTTCAGCGGGGTTAGCGCAGAATTTCTCGGTGGTGAAAATACGGGCAAAGCCCTGCCCGTGTAGGGTGTTGACCGCGTAGTTCATGCGCTCTAATACCTGCAGTTCAGCGTCTAAGCCGTCAGGTAATAGCGCGCGGCGGGGATAGGTGCGGGCTAGCCACCACGCAATGGACTGAAAATCAGTGAGGGCGATGCCGTCTTTACGCACCAAGCTAGGAATACTGGCTTTCGGGTTGATGGCCAGATACTCCGGCTTAAACTGATCGCCGGCCAATAGGTTCACGATATGAACCTCAAACAGCTCCCCCACTTCTTCGAGCAAAATATGGATACCGGTACTGCAGGAGCCGGGGGTCATGTAAAACTGGATCATTCGCTGTCCTCCAGATCCTGAGGGTCGAGCAAGCCTTGGGTGCGGATACGGGCTTTAAAGGTTTTCATGATCGGGCGGGAGATGATGGTTTCGGCCAATACCCGCTGCTCGTAAATGCTAAGTTTCTGGGGTTCGTCAGGCTGTGGGCCTACCTGTGCAATCAAGTCGCGCATGGAAGCAGGCAGGCGTTCGCCGGGCAGGTGGCTAATGCAGTCGTAGAGTAGGGCCATCACCACTTTTTCACTCGGCGGCATTTTGCATTTGCCGTCTAAGATCTTGAGTTTGACCGCTACAGCGCAGTCAATTTCGGTGGGATTGAGTGGGTATTCAGCGACCCAGTGCGCCACCTGCCCCGCGTCCTTCATGGCAAAGCTTCTCCCTTTTGTGTGCGTTGCACATAGTCCAACAGGGACTCGTCAATGGCTTCCCATGCGTAGTTGGAGACTGCCTGTACACCGATGGCGCGTAGCTTTTCTGCCGGACTGTCGCCGATTTTGGCCACAAAGACCGCGTGGCAGTCTTTAATGGCTTCCATAATACCGCTGAGGGCTCCTTGGTTGGCGCTGTTGCCGAGGCAGTAGTGATCCACTTCGCGCTGTTCCAGCAGGCGACAGCCTTCGGTGTTGACCTCATAGATCCAGAAGCGTTTGGCGTGGCCAAAATGCTCGCTAACGGCTTTGCCTTCCTGACTGGCCACCGCGAGTTTGACGGGAAGCTCCAGCATCTCAGTCTCCCTAAGCGGTGTGGCGCAGCAATTTGAGACAGGTAATAGAGGAAGCCAGCTCCACCGCGCGCATGTCGTCGAAGTTACGAATTTGCGGATCAGCCCCCGCGTCTAACAGCACTTTGAGCAGTTCGGGACGATCACTGGAGGCGGTGTACATCAGGGCCGTAGAGCCTGCATCGTTGCTGTTGTTTAGGTCGATACCGGCGGCGATTAAGTCTTGCACAATGCCTGCATCACGGGGTACGCAGGCCAACCAGAGGGCGTTATTGCCATCATCATTGCGGGCATGCACGTTCACCCCTAAGGCCAGTAGCTCTTGCACTAAGGGGCGTTTGCCTTGCAAGGATGCGCGCATCAAGGGGGTTAAGCCGTGTTGGCGCGGGGCATTGAGTTCAATGGGGTCAAAGTTCCAGCGTGCCAGAAAATCCATCAGTTCGGGGCTTAGGTGTGAGGCGTGGGTGTCTTTAATCGGCTCGCTCAGGGCACTGGCTAAAGGGCGATAACCGCCATCCACGCTGTATACCCGTTGGAAGTGAAAGTCGCTGAACATCTGGGCAAAGGTTTTGCTGGAGTTACCGTGGTAGCAATAAATCAGAACGGGGGCTTTCTTATCTAAGCGATTGAACCACAGGGGCAGGCGATCCTCAGCTAAATGCATGGAGCCTTCGAGGTGTTCTTGCTTGTAGCTGTGCAGATCGCGCACATCAAAAACGGTCAGGGTCTTGTCACGGCGGATTAGATCAGCGGCTTCGTGGGCCGACAGACATTGGTAGGCTTGGGTCATGTGGGTCTCATCATCAAGCGTCGTGGGTGGCAGACAGATCGTCCGTGTAGGCTGGTGTAGTTTCAATACGCGAATCCACAATGGGCAGCCCAAGGGTGAAATGATAAAGACTTTGCCAGCTCATCCCTTCCAATCCAACCAAGGTATGTACTGGGTCATCAAAGAAGCAACCGATGCCGGTTCCGCGAATCTGTTGGGCTTCGGCTTCTAAATACAGTAATTGGCCGATGAGTCCGGCCTCTCGATACAGGGCACGGTAGGCCGATGGGCCTTCTTGTTCTAGGGTAGTTGCAAAACGCACCAGCATGCCTAGGGTTAAACAGGAGCCGCCAGCGATGTCTTGATGGCAATGAGCACTGCGGCTTAAACGCTTAACGGCTAAGGGCTCGGTGGTCATCAGGCGCAGCAAGCCATCGAAACCGGGGACGGGTTCAGGTTGATACTGGTTGCTCAGATGCGGCTGTAAGTCAGCCCATAGATCAGGATGGCGCGGGATGAGGTAAATGCCCGGCTCTAAACCCTCGACGTTCATTACAAAGGCCAACAAAGCAATGCGCGGCGGATGACTCAACGTGTCCCAAGGTACAGAAGCGCTGGGCTGTAATCGAGCCAATAACACCCGAAAGCCCTCCGCCGATAAGACGTAATCAGGATCAAAACGCTGGGCGCTACGGCGTTGAATGATTAATTGCTGGATCGCTTGTTGGCCGACCAGCGGCAGGCTGTCTGGATATTGGGGCGGTAATTCAGCGGCCAACGGAGGGGTATCAAGGTACGGTTGATCCTCACTGCGGCTGGCCTGAGCGACGGCGGCCACTGGAGGCCATTGGTACATGGGGTAAGGATCAATGCTGGAGGCCACACCCTGCCACTGGGCTTGGTCGGCTAAAGCGCGTAGCTCCTGCGCATCCAGAGGCGTGGGCCTGTGTCCGTCCAGTCCAAGGGCTAATAGGATTTCGGCTTCCTCGCGTTCCGTTTCCGGATGGCGGCGGGCGGGAAATTCCTCTAGGCGATCGACACCCGTCAGGCGGGCAAGGGTTGCAGTGCCTAAATGGGTTTGTTCGGCCAACGTCCAACCTAAAGCCGCCGCCGCGTAGCGCAGAGCGCCTTGGGCGTGTCCGGTATCCAGTTGGCAGTAACGGAAGGCACGCTCCCCGTATTTCCACTGTTCACGCCACATCACCGAGGTCAAAATAACCGCCACCGAGGGGTGAGAGGTGGTTACGGAAGAATGCACAGCCCGTAACTCTAGCTGATGCTGTTCCGGTTCGTAGTGGTACAGGCCATCACTGAGGGCGGGAAAGCCCCGCACCAGCACATAGGCTTCTACGGGGTGCAAATTGCCGCTGGAAGGATTGGCGCGCACCGCCCAGCGATCCGGGCCATAGCTTTTCCACGCGGTAATACCTAAGGATAACTGCAACCAAGCGCCTAGGCTGTCCAAGCTGGGCTCAAGGGGGCTTTGCTGACCCAGTTGGGCAAAGGGGCGTTGCAAGGCGGCATACACTGGGGAATGGGTGGGGATTTCGGACAGACGGGGCAGGCGGACTACAAGAACCCCTTTGAAGTGCCGGAACGGCGCGGGCTGGGCATCCCAATCCAAGGTTTCCGGGCCTTTGGCATAGCCCTCAAAGCGGTGTTTGGTGCGCTGATGGTAGTCCTGAACCTGCACAACGAGGGCGTTCGGATCAGATTGGCTTGAGTCAGACATAGGCGGCTCATCTTGTGGACGAAGGCGTAATAATCGGCGGCCAGCAAAGATAAAGGTATCGCCTTTATCCCAACAAAGCCCGCATCATCCTCCCTCAGTCGGCTCAGGTCAGCCATTGGGGACAATCCGTCGCAGATTATCCCCACTGCCATGCCCCTAAGGATTCAGTGCGCTTGATCCCAGTTTAGGCCACAACCGGTTTCCACCACCAAGGGCACTCTGAGTTCAGCGGCGTGTGCCATACGCTCGGCCAACTCCTGTTGCACCTGTTCTGCTAAATCCTCCCGCACCTCCAGCACCAGCTCATCGTGGACTTGCAGGATTAAGCGTGCATCCAAACCGCTGCTGTGCAGCCACTGATCTACGGCGAGCATGGCGCGTTTGATGATGTCAGCGGCGGTGCCTTGCATGGGCGCGTTGATGGCGGTGCGTTCAGCGGCTTTGCGTTGGTTGGGGTTGCGGGCTTGGATTTCCGGCAGATACAGCCGCCGTCCGAACAGGGTTTCCACATAGCCTTGTTCGGCAGCTTGCAGGCGGGTTTGCTCCATGTAGCGCAATACGCCGGGATAGCGGGCAAAGTAGCGGTCGATGTAGTCCTGTGCCTCGGTGCGGCTGACGTCGATTTGCTTGGCCAAGCCAAAGGCGCTCATGCCGTAAATCAGCCCGAAGTTAATCGCCTTGGCGCGGCGGCGCTGTTCGCTGCTGACTTCTTCCAGCGCTACGCCAAACACTTCAGCGGCGGTGGCGCGGTGTACGTCCAGCCCATCCCGGAACGCGCGCAGTAAGCCTTCATCCTCAGCCAGATGAGCCATGATCCGCAGTTCAATCTGCGAGTAATCCGCCGAAACAATGCGATAGCCTTGGGGCGCAATAAAGGCTTGGCGAATGCGTCGCCCTTCAGCGGTACGGATGGGAATATTTTGCAGGTTTGGATCGCTGGAAGATAAGCGCCCCGTTGCTGTCACCGCTTGATGGTAGCGGGTATGCACGCGCCCGGTTTTGGGGTTGATCTGTTCGGGTAGGCGGTCGGTGTAGGTGTTCTTCAGCTTGCTCAGTTCGCGGTACTGCATCAGCACTCTGGGCAGCTCGCAACCCTGGTCGGCCAGATCGCTGAGTACATTTTCCGCCGTCGAGGGTTGGCCCTTGGGGGTTTTGGCCAGCACTGGATAGCCGAGCTTTTCGTACAGAATCGTTCCCAGTTGCTTGGGCGAGGCCAGATTAAAGGGCTCACCCGCCAGCTCGTGGGCTTGGGCTTCCAGTTCCAGCAGCTTTAAGCCTAATTCGTGGCTGTGCTGTTTCAGCAGCGCGGTGTCGATGTAGGCGCCGGTGCGCTCCATCCGCGCTAACACGGGCACTAGGGGCATTTCTAACTCGGTGAAGAGTTTAGTCAGCGCAGGTGTAGCCTCTAATTGCGGCCACAGATGCTGGTGCAGTTGCAGGGTGATGTCGGCATCTTCCGCCGCATAGGGGCCCGCTTGCTCTAAGGCGATTTGGTCGAAGGTTAGTTGCTTGCTGCCTTTGCCGGCGATGTCCTCGAAGGCAATGGTGGTGTGGCCGAGAAATTTCAGCGCCATGCTGTCCATATTGTGTTGGGTGGCGGTGGCGTTCAGCACATAGGATTCGAGCATGGTGTCGAACTGAATGCCCTGCATCTGGATGCCGTAGCGCCACAGCACGTTCATGTCGTATTTGCCGTGCTGGACGATCTTGGCTTGCTTGGGGTCTTCCAACAGCGGTTTGAGGGCCGCCAGCACGTGTTCTAAATCGAGCTGATCCGGTGCGCCCATATAGCGGTGGCTGAGGGGTACGTAGGCTGCTTCTCCCGCCTGAACTGCAAAGGAAACGCCGACTAACTCGGCTTGTTGGGCATCCAGTCCCGTGGTTTCGGTATCAAACGCAAAGCAGGGCGCTTGTTGCAGACGTTGTAGCCAGTCCTCAAATTCGGCTTGGGTTAGCAGGGTATGGTACCGGGCGCTGTTGGTTTGCGCGGGGGCGGTTTCGAGTTCGAGTGTGGGTTGCTCGGTTGAGGGCTGGGCCGGAGTTTCGGTGCTGTTCAGCAGCTCTTTAAGCCAGTTTTTAAACTCCAATTGCCGATACAGCTCAATCAGCGCCGCTTTATCCACAGGGGCTGGGATTAAGGCTTCGGGGCTGATCTCCAAAGCGACATCAGTTTTGATGGTCGCAAGCTGGTAGGAGAGGAAGGCTGCTTCTTTATGTTCGGCCAGTTTCGCGCCGAGGCTCTTTGCACCACGGATAGGTAGATCGGCTACCTGATCCAGATGTTTATACAGCCCCTGTAAACCGCCGTGAATGCCATTCAGCAGTGCCGTTGCGGTCTTCTCGCCCACACCGGGAACGCCGGGAATGTTGTCTGAGCTGTCGCCCATCAGTGCCAGATAATCGATGATCAGCTCTGGCCCAACGCCGAATTTGGCCTGTACGCCCTCTATGTCCAGGGTGCTGTTGGTCATGGTATTGACCAAGGTGACCTTGGGGCACACCAACTGAGCCATGTCTTTATCGCCAGTAGAAATCACTACCGGCTGTCCGGCATCGGCGTGGCGGCGGGCGAGGGTGCCGATCACATCATCGGCTTCCACGCCTTCCACACACAGCAAGGGCCAGCCTTGGGCGCGCACGCAGGCGTGTAAGGGCTCAATTTGGGCGCGTAAATCGTCCGGCATGGGTGGGCGATGGGATTTATAGCCCTCAAACAACGCATCGCGAAAGGTCGGGCCTTTGGCGTCAAACACCACCGCGAAGGGGCTTTCAGGGTACTGACGGCGCAGAGCCAACAGCATATTCATCACCCCACGCACGGCTCCGGTAGGTTGGCCGCTGGAGGTGCTCAAGGGCGGGAGGGCATGAAAGGCGCGATAGAGGTAGGACGAGCCGTCCACCAGAACAAGAGGAGTGGTGTGCATGATGAACAGGATCAACCTTTTCGATAGGGGCAGGTCTAAAATGAAGCTAACCAGACCGAATAAAGGATTTAAGGATACCATGAGCATTCGAGCCCTGATGTTAGCCAGCCTATTGGCTTGCTTGAGCCTGCCCTTACAGGCTCAAGAAATACGCGGCCCCAATGGTGAAGAGCCTGATGTAACCATCCGCGATGAAGGGGATCAGCGGGTTGAGGAATACCGGATCAACGGTATCCTCTACAGCATCAAAGTCACCCCCAAGGACGGCACGCCCTACTACATGGTGCGCTCGGATGAAGATGGCAACATGATCCGCGCCGATAAGCCGGAGTTTCGCATTCCTTCGTGGAAGATTTTTACTTGGTAATCCTGTATCCCTGAGCATTGAGGCCAAAGATGTCCGTTTTCACGCCGCTGGAACATACTGAATTAGAGGATTTCCTGAGCGCCTACGGACTGGGCCGCCTAAAAAACGTGCAAGCCACCCCAGATGGCACGGAAAACACCAATTTTTTCGTCAGCCTAGAGGCGGGCGAATACGTCCTGACCCTGATCGAGCGCGGACGGCCCGAAGAGCTGCCGTTTTTCATTGAGCTTTTAGAACGCTTGCATCAGGCTGGGCTTCCGGTTCCCTATGCACTGGCGGATCAGCAGGGGCAACGCATCCGCAGCTTGGCCGATAAGCCCGCCCTGTTGCAGCCGCGTTTACCCGGTCGTCATCCCCACCAAGCTGGCCCGCAACACTGTGCCGAGTTGGGGCAGTATTTGGCTCGTTTGCATCAATGCACCGCCGCACAGCCCATAGAGCATCCCACGGATCGCGGTTTGGTTTGGATGCAGCACGAGGGTCTGTTGCTGGCTCTGGCCTTACCCGAAGCGCAACAGGCGTTGCTCAAGCACACTCTGGAGGAGGTTCGGCAGTTCCAAGCCCATTGGGATCGTCTCCCACAGGCGAATCTGCACGCCGATTTATTCCGCGATAACGCCCTGTTCGAAGGGGCACATTTGACCGGAGTGATTGATTTCTACAGCGCCTGCTCCGGCCCCACGCTGTACGATCTGGCCATCTGCGTGAATGATTGGTGCTCTGATGAACAAGGGCAACTGGATACCGCTCGCACCCATGCTTTGCTCAATGCCTACGCCAGCATACGGCCCTTTAATGTCCATGAGGTTCAGGTGTGGCCCAGTATGTTGCGTATTGCCTGTGTGCGCTTTTGGATTTCTCGCCTATTGGCCGCCAAACAGCATGCGGGACGAGCGGTGCTGATTAAAGATCCGCTGGAGTTTTATCAGCGACTTAATGCCCGTCAACAGACTGTTCCCTCATTACCCTTGGATCTTTAGTTCTCATGATTTCATGAAAGAGGTTTAAGCATTTTTTCCTTCAAAGATGGGTTTTAGGTGATATTGGACTAGCGCTTCAAGCAAGCCTAGTGCAAATGGGTCGTCATTGTCTTTGATGAGAAACTCAATGCGGGACATATTATTTTTAATCCAATCCTGAATATTAGATTTGGATAAGAGGTCTATTTCCTGATGTTTTGCACTGGGATATTTTTCCTTAAGTTGTTCTTTGTGCTTCATTATTGATTTAGGAAGTGTGCTTGGGATTGTGTCATTCAAGTTGTAGTGATGAGAGCTCCACCTAGCTTTGCTTTTTTTGCCAGCCTTCCCAACTTTGAAACAGCAACCATCTTTTAAAAAAACATATACGCCACAATAACCCGTCTTTAGGGTTGTTGGATTGTGACTCTTGCCGCTTGGCATAAATTCGGCCTGCAGGTCTATTCCTGTTAATTCTTTGAATTCCGCTTTAATTCGGTCGATGTCGGCAGTCTTTTGGCTCAATTACCTATTCTCCAACCCCTGTTTAGGCTAAAGCGCAAACAGGGGTTACATTTGCCTTTAAGTTTTTGGCCTTAGCTCCACAAAGCGCAGGGTTTGCACGTTGGGGTCGATGGGCTTGGGCGGTGGGCTTAAACGGGTGTCCGGCTCTGTGGGCACTGGATTACCCTGCTCGTTAAAGGTGTCGGTATAACCGCAGGACACGCACTCACGGTGGGGTGTGCTGTCCTGAGTCCACATTTTGATACTGTCTTGTGCATTGCAGGAAGGGCACACCGCTCCGGCAATAAAACGCTTGATGATGACCACTGATATCTCGCTCATGCAGCCTCCGCAGTTAGACCTAAATGGCGTAGCAGCGCGTCAATGGATGGCTCACGGCCCCGGAACTGTACAAAGAGCACCATCGGCTCTTGGGAGCCTCCCTGAGCTAAAATGGCCTCACGGAAGGATCGCCCGGTTTCGGGGTTGAGCACGCCCTCTTCTTCAAAGCGCGAGAAGGCATCGGCAGACAGCACTTCAGCCCATTTATAGCTGTAGTATCCGGCCGCGTATCCCCCGGCGAAGATGTGGGAGAAGCTGTTGGGGAAACGGTTTTCTGCCGGCGGACGCATCACCGATACTTCATCCCGCACTTTTTCCAGCACCTCTAGGATACTCCGACCGTCTCCGTGGGTGGCATGTAGCTCAAAGTCGAACAGGGAGAACTCCAACTGACGCACCATCATCAGACCGGATTGGAAGTTTTTCGCCGCTAACATGCGCTCCAGTTTTTCAGCGGGCAAGGGTTCGCCACTTTGGTAGTGGCCAGAAATCAGGGCTAAACCTTCCGGTTCCCAACACCAGTTCTCCATAAATTGGCTGGGCAACTCCACCGCATCCCAAGCCACGCCGTTAATGCCTGAAGCCCCCGCATGTTCGATATAGGTCAGTAGGTGGTGCAAACCGTGGCCAAATTCGTGGAACAGGGTGGTTACTTCATCATGGGTCAGCAGGGCGGGTTGATCGCCCACCGCAGGGGTGAAGTTGCACACTAAATTGGCCACTGGGCTTTGCACATGCCCGTGGGCGGTACGGCGTTTATCACGAGCGCCATCCATCCACGCGCCGCCGCGCTTATGGGGGCGGGCATAGAGGTCGAAGAAGAAGCGGCCCAGCGATGTGCCCTGCTCTAAAATCTCAAACAGGCGTACATCGGGATGCCAAGATTCAAAGTCGTGCAGCTCGCGGATTTCGATGCCATACAGACGTTGCACGATGGCAAATAAGCCCGAAAGCACCTTGTCGATGGGGAACCACGCCCGCAGTTCTTCTTGATTGAGGTCGTAGCGGCTTTGGCGCAGTTTTTCTGAGAAATAACCAACATCCCAGCTTTTGAGGTCAGTTACCCCTTGCTCGGTGGCAAAGGCGCGTAACTCGGCCAGGTCGCGCTCGGCAAAGCCTTTGCTGCGTTGGGCTAGATCCTGTAGGAAGTGGGTCACTTGCTCCACGGATTCGGCCATTTTGGTGGCTAGAGAGAGTTCGGCGTAGTTGGCATAGCCCAGCAGTTGCGCCAGCTCTTGGCGCAAATCAAGGATTTCCAGCATCACTGGAGTGTTGTCAAACTGACCGGCATTCGGCCCTTGATCGGAGGCGCGAGTGGAGTAAGCGGTGTACAGCTCCTGGCGTAGAGCACGGTCATCAGCGTAGGTCATCACCGCGTAGTAACTGGGGAACTCCAGAGTGATTAACCAGCCTGCTAAGTCTTTGCCTTTGGCGGCTTGGGCCATTTGTGCCTTGGCTGAATCCGGTAAGCCCATCAGTTGGGATTCATCGGTGATATGGCGCGTCCAAGCTTGGGTGGCATCCAACACCTGATTGGAGAAGGTGCTGCCCAATTCCGACAGGCGCGCGCTGATGGCTCCAAAACGTTGTTGGCCTTCCTCTGGTAAGTCAATACCGGACAGGCGGAAGTCGCGCACCGTGTTTTTAAGAATGGTTTGCTGAGCGGTATCAAAGCCTATGGCCTCTGGGGATTGGGCAAGGGCTTGATAAGCATCAAACAGCGTCCGATTTTGGCCTAACTCCGTCCAATAAGCCGACAGCTTGGGCAAACAGGCTTCATAGGCGGTGCGTAATTCGGCACTGTTGCACACGGAGTTTAAGTGCCGCACGGGGCTCCATGCTTTGGAGAGGCGCTCGCCAATCTCATCTAAGGCAACCACTAACGAATCCCAAGTCATCTGGGAAGCCGGTTGGGTGAGGAGCTGGGTAATAGCCGCTCGGTTTTCGCTCAGAATCTGCTCAACGGCCGGCTCCACATGCTCCGGGCGAATGGCTGCATAGGGAGGTAAGTCGAAGTCTTGCAACAGGGGATTAGACATGCTCGGATTCACCTTCTCAAATAGGCCTAGTGCGGCATAGGGCGTGTATGCTGTTGCAACCACAACAGATACAGACAAAACCTACGCCTCTGTTGTCCCATCTTAAAACGAATCCTGTGTTATCGCAGCCAGAGAGGTTCTATCGTGCCCATTCGTTCTTATCATCATCACCGCCCAGAGTTAGGTGCCCGCGTTTTGGTGGATGAGTCTGCCGTCATCATTGGTGATGTGGTGCTCGGTGATGATTGCTCCGTTTGGCCCCATGTCAGTATTCGCGGCGATATGCACGCCATCCGCATTGGAGCGCGCACCAGCGTACAAGATGGCAGCGTGTTGCACATTACCCACGCCGGGCCTTATCAGCCAGAGGGTTGGCCTTTAACTATTGGTGAGGATGTCACCATCGGCCATAAGGTGGTATTGCACGGCTGCACCATTGGCAATCGCGTATTAGTGGGGATGGGCGCTATCGTTTTAGACGGCGCGGTGATTGAGGATGAGGTGATGATTGGCGCGGGTGCTCTAGTTCCGCCCGGTAAGAAGCTGGAAAGCGGATTTTTGTATGTGGGCAGTCCGGTAAAACAAGCGCGGCCCTTGAGTGAAAAAGAGCGCAGCTTCTTTTTATATTCAGCCAATAACTATGTGAAGTTAAAAGACAGTTATTTGGCCGACAGCGCTTCAGCTAAATAAATAGCATTTTGATCACCAACATATATTTTCCATAGTTCAATATTAAATTGAATACTTAAATAAAAAGCCCCTAACACTTTAGGGGCTTTTTATGGATAACGTGCTTACTGATTAACGCCGCTCGGTTTAGCCACGACCGGTACGGATCAGCGTACCCACATGCTCACCCCGCAGTGCAGCGGTCAGGCGGCCCGGAACCAAGCCATTTACTACCTGTACTCGTTCAATATTGCGCGCGGTGGCCATTACCTCAACCAAAGCACGGTCAAAGGGCAGCGGGCCTTTCATGCTGTTTAAGTCAGCGAGGCTGACTTCAGGTAAAAACTCAGCCTGAGCGCCATTAGCGCCGTTTGGATCGTCGGTGTATACACCATCAACGTCTTCTACGATGGTCAGGCCCGCAGCGCCTAAGGCATCAGCCAGCAGGAAGGCACCGGTATCCGCGCGGTGTGGCGGAATACGAGAGCCGGGAAATTCGTGGTGGTGGTAGGGTGGGAAGGCGCTACCCACAACGGCACGAGCGGCGGCCAAGTGAATGGCCAACTGGCTGGCGATGGTGGGGTGCTCAACGTAAGACACACCTTCAGCCGCTAACAAAGAGGCCAAAATATGACCGTTTTGACCGGCTTCGCTGGCGGCTAAGGGGGCTAAGGAACCCACAGGCAAACCTAAATCCAGACCTACGCTGTACAGATGCCGAGCCCGAATACCGGCCCCAGTCAAAATCAACATGCGGTGCTCAGGCAGCAACTTACGCAGCTCATCTACGACGGGCAGAATGGCACTGGGGCCGCGATCCATCAGGCGGCCACCAACCTTGACGATTTGCAACCAAGGCAGCAGACGAATAGGCTGAACACCTGCTACGGGGCGAGTCAAATCACCATCTTGCAGGGTTTGACGCGCGAGCGGTGAGGCAACGTGCTTGATCGTATTAGTAGTCATGGTTCTAAGCCTCAGTTCGCAGTGATGATGGTGCCAACATGCTCGCCCGCGAGGGCGCGGGTCAGATTACCCGGAACCAAGCCGTTAATAATCTGTACTTCGCGAATGTGCTGGGCGGCTTGTAAAAGATCCAGCACCGGGAACTCAAGGATAGAGTCGTGCAGTCCCTTAGCTTTCATCTCATCAACCGAGATTTTGGGGATGAAGGTCGCGTTGGTTGAAGTTTTGGGGTTGGCAGTGAATAAGCCGTCCTCATCCTTCACATAGATCATTTGCTTGCAGCCGAACTGCTCAGCCAACAGGAAGCAACCGGCATCGGTACGGTACGGAGGAATCACGCCTTCTGCCGCAGGACGCATCCAGAGTTTGAACGGAGGCATACCGCTGAACACTACGGCGTTCACCTCGGCCAAGGACAGAGGCACAGCGGATAAGCCAGCACCACCCACGAGCGGAATACCGTGTTTGGCCAGCAGTTGGCCCAGCATTGCAGCGTTTTGATCGGCTACGGAAGAGCCCAGTTGAGCGAGAACGCCCGCCGGTAAGCCCAATTCGGCAGCGATGGAGTACAGGTGACGCGCACGAGTACCTGCGCCTGTACCGATCAGCAGTTTATGGTTTTTGCGGGCAGCAACGATTTCGTCCATCAAAGGATAAACCGCAGACCGGCCCCGGTCGATTAAGCTCTGGCCACCGACTTTGATCACTGTTGCATCGGGCAGAATTCGAAAATCTGCGGCTTCGGCGGCTGCATCCAGAAGTTCAGGATCAGTCAGCGAGCGCTGCATGAGAAGCTCTTCGAGCTCTGCTGTTGACTTGGCCATGGGGAAAGTCCTTTGGTTGATGGTGTCACTATTCACCCTAGCAGTTCTTTTATGCAGAGCCATTTAAGGGGCTCAAAGGCGCTAGGCTAGATGAGATATGCCCGTATTTAGGCTTTTCGTGGCTAAAGACTAGGTAATAGCGCTCTATAGATACAACCACAGAATGCTCTTTTTTTTATATATAGATAACTATTAAAAATGGGTTTATGGCCACTATAGGCACCAAGAATCGAACTCGGGACCTACTGATTACAAGCGGCTTGTCCTGACGTTTCATAGAGCTTCACTAAGTTTCAATAAAAACACAAAACTCAATAAATACGCGGCTTACAGCCATATCGTTGTTTTACAGTGTTTCATAACGTACCTTTAGTTTTCGCGAGAAGTGGTACCCGAAGTGGTCTGGAAAACTAAAGGGAAGTTCTGATGAGCTCTGCTGCCAATACAGCCAAGATGGTGACCGATGCTCGTCTGCGAGCGCTCAAGTCTGGAGAAACCCTATCCGACTCCATACCAAGAGGCTGAGATTCAGCGACAACGCATAGAAGCCCAACGTCTTGCCGAGATCGAAGCCGCCCAAGGCACCTTTGGCGATCTGTTCCTTGATTACATTGAGTCACGCCGGACTAAAGCAACGCCCAGTGTGATTAAGGAGCTAGAACGACTGTATCGAACCAACATGCACCAGCCACACCCCAGCCTGATGGCCATGAAAGCGCGTGAGGTTCGTCCTGAGCATATCCTCAGCATCCTAGACCCCATATGGGAGCGTGGCTCCAAAGTACAGGCCGACCGAATGCGCTCCTTTCTGGTGGCGGCATTCAATCACGGCCTACGGGCTGAAAACGCTGTGGGTAGAGCTAATGCCAAACGCTACAGCTTAGAGAGCAATCCTGCTGCTGTAGTGGCTGTGGAAAAAGTCTCTGCCCCTGTTGAGCGGGCCTTATCTGATGCGGAGTTACGCCAATTTTGGGGAACCATTGAAGCGACTGATGGCGTTGGCCCCGTCATGGCTCTGCTGTTTAAGTTTGTGATTGCGACGGCTGGACAAAGGATATTCAACGTCTGTCAAACCACTTGGGAAGACTACGACCTGCAAGCCGGGACAGTGCGCCTAGTTCACCGAAAGGGGCGCAAGGATGCTGGTGCCGGAGGTAGTGAACGACCACACCTTGTCCCCTTATCAGCTCGGGCAATCGGTATCTTGGAGCAAGTAAAGGAAATCAATGGCCATTACCCTTGGCCTTGGACAACAACCGGCAAGCAGCACATTGTTGTCTCCAGCCCACGCCATGCCGTAGCTGATTGGTTAGCCTCCCCTCACGCAATCATGGATGGGAAACCTGTACCCAGCTTTTCACCACGAGACTTGCGCCGCACCTGTGCCCAGCTCATGCAACGGCACGGTGTCAGCGATAGCCTGTCCGACCTACTGCAAGCACATGGGCAAACCGGCGTGGTAGGTAAGCACTACCGTAATAATCCAGAGGCGGCTTTACCAGAGAAATGGCGGGCTATTGAACAGTTTGATTTGGCTTTAGAGCTGGTGCTGCAAAACAACGATGCTCGGCAGACTGATAAGGTTGTTCTGTTAGCGAATAGGAAAAGGTAAAAACCCCATAACAACCCGCTGAACCTCATGGAACATCTCCTGTGGAACAGGATTGAATCATTCTGAGATTAGTGGTTACATGCTGGCCATTGGTTTTGCTAAATGCAACGCCCTGAAATGCAAAAGCCCAGTGCTACCAACACCGGGCTTTAGATCGGGTAGACGCTACCAACATCTTGTTGCACCAGCAGAGCTAATACAACCCCGAGGGGAGAAGCTTTTAGAGGGGCTTCAGCAAGTGAACCAGTGGTTCACTCGTGACTAAACAGTAAAGGCGATCCTATATTCAGTCAACGCGTATGTTTATTTTTCTAAATATAGGCTGTTTGGTTACCTCCTCGGGTTCTTTTGCTTTTTTGCATAGGAACCAGCCCCTATGGCTCAAACAGCCACCTGCAACACCCCGCCTAACCTGCCGATCAACGGCACCTTTGCAACCACTGAACAGTTCTGCACTTACTATCAGATCAGCCGCACTACTTGGTGGCGCTGGTCTAGGACTGATGGTTTCCCTAAAGCCCTGCGCTTTGGCCGTTCAGTGCGCTGGCCTGCTGATGCTGTTGAGGCTTTCCTGAACCAACAGGGGGCTTAACCATGACTGTATTCACCATGCCGCTTAACTGCGGACGGGAAAGGTTTGCCCAGCACCAGCTCAATGCACCTACTGGTTACACTCAGGAGGCCGTATGACCACTAAAGTCATTCCCTTCGAGTACCAAGGCCAGCCCGTGCAATTCAGCACAGATGGCTGGATTAATGCCACAGAAGTGGCGAGTCGTTTTGGTAAGGAGCCCCATGAATGGTTACGGCTACCCGAAACAGTGACTTACCTAGAGGCTATGGCTAAATCCGGGAAAATCCCGGATTTAGTTAAAACACGCCGGGGACGAAATGGCGGTACTTGGCTTCACCCTAAATTAGCCGTGGCCTTTGCCCGCTGGTTATCGCCTGATTTTGCTGTCTGGTGTGATGAGCAAATTGACCACCTCATTCGAGGAGGTGGCCAGCAGTGGCAGCAAGCACGCTCTGATTTGTCGCTGGTGCATTCACTCCTGTGCGAAGCCGTGCAACAGCACTACGAGGTCCAAGGTAGAACAGCCCAGCAGCACCACTACGTCAACGAAAGCCGCCTCATTAATCGCGTCATTGCTCTGATGTTTGGAGCGCGTACCCGTGAGCAACTAACCCAAAATGAACTCAAGCAGGTAGCTCGGCTTGAGGCGCGGGATATTCAATTACTGGCCCAAGGCGTGAGCTACGAGAATCGAAAAATGGCTTTAACGGCCTTTGCTCAAAAGCAATTAGGAGGACAGCTGCATGGGTAGCCAGAACAGGGCTTTGCTGGTGCCCTATCAAGCAGCCCGTACCATAAAATCCACATGCACGGCATCGTATGGAAACTCAAGCTGGCCATCTGGTGTTTTCTCCAGTACGCCACAGTTCAGCAGCAATTGGGCATCGGTATGTACGCCTTTCACATCACGCCCAAGACGGCGGGCTAGCTCACGCAACGCCATAGGCCCAGTGCCGGTCATCGCTCGAATGACCTCCCAGCGCTTAGGGGTAAAGGTTTTCCACAACAGATCAATGCTTGGGAAGCTGATTACAGACTCTTGTGGTACACCCGTTTCTAAAGCCTCCAGAATACTGGCATCCGCTTCTTCAGGTGTGGCTAGGCAGATTTTTACGGTAGTCATATTAGGGGCTCCATTCTTGGCTCAGAGATACCTTAAAAGTTGTATAGCGGTACAACGGAGCATTGCCAATCCCTCCCACCCTCGCTACTCTGTGCCTGCCCTTGTGAAAACGACAGGGGTCGACCTTGGCCGGTCGGATAGGTATAGGCGCACCAGCGCCCCAAAGACCTTTGTAGGCGCTTTTTTTGTGCCCGCAATGCTCTGTTATGGCGGCTGTGCGTGGGACACCTTCGGGTGTGCCGGGTGCCTATACCCCCGGTCGGCCAACCCGCGTACAGTCGTCACCAATATTCGCTTGGCCGCGAATGGTGATGGCTCCCTTTTTGGTATAGGAGCTACACCCATGACACTACGTCATATCCTCAGCCTTAATCCGTCCAAAATTCGGGCAATCGCCCATCGGCGTATGGCCTTGGCTGCTTTACATGCCGACTCATCCCTTTCTACCCGCCTTAATCGCTACAACGACCACATGAGCAAGGCCCGTGAACTGGAAACCCAAGGGGGTGCTCAGTGAGTCGCCTTCGTGAGTTGCTGGTGGATTTGGAAAGCATTGCCCCTGTCTTTAGCACTACACCACTAACCTCTGAGCAAACCGAGCACCTAAAGCGCGTGGCACAGATCGCTGACAGCTATATGGGCACCCTAACTACGGGTGTCTCCGCTATTGGCTGGTGCATGGCCGCTGCTGCGGATAACAAAGACTTTGGCCTAGACGCTGATGAGCTGGTAAGCCTTAGCTGGCTACGCTGGCTACTCCAAGAGTTAGGTAGCCTCACTATGGTGATGAATGACCTCAGCCGGGGTGCTGAAGATCGTTTAAGTCTGGCCAAGAAAGGAGCCGCCCAATGAGCATTTCCCGTATCAAGACCACCAGCGGCTACCAGTCTGGAGCGTTGTTCAGATTTGAGCATCGGGCCAAAAAGCGTGGCTGTATTCACCAGTCTGGAACGATCCTCAAAAGTGAGGGTCGGACGGTAATGAGTGGATCTCCACCCGCTGGAGCAGTCCTCAGAAACGAGGAGCGGGACTAAGGCTCTGCATCGTATTACTCAAAGCAAAGGGTTTTCGGAGGCCATAAAAAAGGGAAGCTCAAACGCCTTGCTGGTGCCCTCCACGGTACTTAACCTTGGCTAACGGTGGGCCTGACCTAATCTGTCCATGCCCTTCCTTTATCGCCTAAAAATCACCCGCCGGTGTGTTGCAAAACACAGGGGGTTTGCAGGTAGTTTTGACGGTGCAAAACCCCATGCCACCGGCCCTACGCCTACTGCCCAGTCACTCAAAACTCTAAAGAAACATAAGGTGTTCACTGGTACTCGGATAACCCATTCAAATGCTTAAATTGATCTATTGCGCTCTATTGGAGTAATGAGCAATGTTCAGCGAAGTTATGCCATTTAGTGGCCTATAAGCGCTGAGATATGAGCTGTTTCCGCCTCATACTGCTAAAAGAGGGCCGCGCATTTTGTTAAGAAATGTCAAGGTCAAACGCTATTTCAAAGCGGGTGGTTTAAATAGATAGGCACCAGCAAATACTCACTCCTTTTGACCTAGGCAACAGAACGAATTTCGTCCTTTTACGGCTGTTTGCCTGTCAGCACTTGGCTCAGAAATCAAAGCCGGGATTTTTGAGGAGTTGAATCCAATCAAAGAGTTAAAGGACTCTTCTGCTGGTACGCAAAACATAGGTACGCAGCATGGTACGCACGGAAAAGCCTATTTCTGGGTGCGCACCCGATTGGCATTGGTGCTCAGTCTTGCTGGTGCTTAACTGAAAGCCAGTAACCGGGGTACCGTTTGAGAAGTGGTACTCGTAGTGGTACCCATTTTCCCCAAAAACGAAAAAGGCCCACATCGCTGTGAGCCTAAGTCGTTGTTTTGTATGGTGCCGGCACCAAGAATCGAACTCTTGAAATACTGATTACAAGCAGGTAGCTATTAGGTTTCCCATGTATTCAAGAAGCATCATCTAAACCACACTAATACCAGTAGATACAGTGGGCTTATCCACTTCATTGATTCCCCATGCTTCACAGTGTATCGTTCAAGCTCACCCATAAACGGGGACTGGAACGGGGACTTAAATGGGGGCAGGAAAGGACAAGAGGATTACTGACCTACAGGTTCGCAACCTCAAGCCAAACGAGAAGCTATCAGAGCCCGCAGACCGAGAACAAAAGAAAGGTTTTGGAACCCTGCTGTTCAAATGCACTCCATCTGGAGTCATTGAGGGGTATTACCGGCAGCGGATTGATGGAAAAGACATCACCCTAAAACTGGGAGTCTACAAAGCCGACCGCAATGGCGCGGGCATGACCGTTGCCCAGATTCGAACCAAGGCAAACGAGTACGCTAGCATCGCTACTGAGCATAAAAACGTGAAGGATTACGTTCGGCAATTAGCGGCTGAAAAAACCTTAAAGCAAGCAGAAGCCCAACGCTTAATGGAAATAGAAGCTTCTCGTGGAACCTTCAAAGACCTATTCCTTGATTACATTGACTCACGTCGAGGCAAGGCCGCAGAACGTACAGTCAAGGAGCTTGAGCGCATCTATCTGGTGGATATGCTGGATACCCACCCATCTATCATGGCTTTGAAGGCGAGGGATGTTCAAAAAAGTCATATTCTGGAAATTCTCAACCCAGTCTGGGAGCGTGGAGCCAAGGTTCAAGCAGACCATTTGCGCTCATACCTGTCTGCTGCCTTTAGTCACGGGCTAAAGTCTGAGAATACTGTGGGTAGAAGCAACGCCAAGACATACAGTCTTGAAATCAACCCTGCGGCTAGTGTGGACATTGAAAAGGTATCAGCCCCTATTGAGCGGGCGCTTTCCAATATCGAGTTTTGCTATTCAAGTTCGTCATTGCCAGTGGCGGGCAACGGATTTTCAATATCTGTCAGACCACTTGGGATGATTACGACTTAGAGGCCGGTACTGTACGTCTGGTGCACCGCAAAGGCCGGGGTGGTCAGTCAATGGAGCGTCCGCATTTAGTGCCGTTGACTGGGAGAGCATTGTCCATATTGGAGGATGTTCGCGCCTTGAATGGCTGTTACACATGGCCTTGGACTACCACAGGTAAGGCTCACATTGTGGTCAGTAGCCCGAATCATGCCGTTAAGGATTGGCTCAAATCCAAATATGCACTGATTGCTGATAACTCCATTCCCCCATTCTCCCCCCGCGACCTTCGCAGAACATGCGCTCAACTGATGCAGCGTCATGGTGTTAGCGACCAACTATCAGACCTTTTGCAAGCTCATGGTCAAACAGGCGTGGCAAACAAGCATTACCGCAATAATCCAGAAGCGGCTTTGCCTGAGAAGTGGAGAGCTATTGGGCTATTTGACCAGGCATTGGAAGCTGCTCTGACTGGAGTAATGCCTACTAATAACGTCCGTAGATTGAGGGAATAAGCGATGCACTCAGATAACTTTAGAGGAGCAGTGCTAGAGCCTGATATCAATGATTTAGAGGGGATGCTATCTCGCTATAAATTTTGGGTTAAGCATCCTCCGAATATTATGCCCTCTGATATCCGCGCCTTTGCAGAGGATCAAAAACGTAGACGCAATATAAGAGGGGATATCTTTGACCCAAAGGTCATTAAAGCCTTGAGCAAAGGGGTTATTCGAGATAAAGGGCGCGTCCCCGAAAAATACTCAGACCCAGACCGGGGAATGACCGTATTTCTGCTCTGGTACCACTACCACTTGGATGAAGAATTTAACAAAAAATCAAAACAAATTAACGAGCCCCAGTACGACAATCGAGCAAAGGAGGTCGCTGATAGCATTCGTTCTAAGTATAAAAAACTGAAACAGCACCAGCCTGACCTTCAATTCAAAGTTCCAAATGCTAGACAAGCACACGACTTGATAAAGGATTTCGAATCAAACGGTTTTTGCTCAATCCCAGATGGCTGCACTGATGCTGCTAGGAGAGATATTGACGAGGAGAACTTTAATGCAGCGAAAGTTTATGCCCTCTATGTTTTAGATGGTCTGGGTAAGACGCACGATGAAATAGAGCAAATGAAATTGGATAAGGCTGTTGAAATCCTGAATTTTTGGTATGGGCAAAAGTCCCCAGATTGAGAGCCACTAATCAAAGAGGCATATTCAGGATGGGACTTTATGTGGCTGTATATAAATACAGTGCATTTGTTTGCACTAAAAATGCTGGGCATACCTAGGCACCATGACGCTTCACATTGATTGATGAGGTGTCATACGGCTTTGAATACTCAATTCCTCCCACAAAAGGCTCTCTGTGAGCGCTATCAAATTTCCCGCCCTACATGGTGGCGCTGGTCACAGAAGCCCGGCTTCCCCAAGCCACTACGGTTCGGGCGAACAGTACGCTGGAACCCTGAAGCAGTAGACGCTTTTCTAGCCCAACAAAGTGAGCTGGCCTAATGCCTGCTCTCAAAAAGAAAAAGGCCATTCCCGCCACAGGAACAGCCTTCAAAGACGGCCCTGACAGAACAGGGCTTAACACAAAGCACTATATCGGAGTGCCTATGAATCTTAACTGCTCTACCCCCGTTAAGCCTAGCCCTGTGACGTTAATCACCAGCATAAACAGAGGCTAACCATGACCAAATTTAAAAACCCTGCTTTGGCGGGGACGGGATCGGCTTACCCTGAAAAAGAGGAATGGGCCTTTAAAGCCGCACTAGAAGCTATCCATGGCTCACTGGATTTTGGGCCTATAGCTGATGGCAAGTTGCACCGTTTCCATATCCCCGGTGATAAGCCCGGTACGCTCAATGGTTGGTATGTGCAGTATCTGGACGGTATTGCATCAGGAGCCTTTGGGAGCTGGAAAACAGGCCAGACTCATACTTGGAGCAGTCGCCAGCCGTTTGACCCCATCGAGGCTGAGTTAGTCTGCCAGCGTATGGAGCAAGCCAAAGCCCAACGCTATGCCGAACAACAGCAGCGACACCAACAGGCGGCTGATAAAGCCCACCAAATACGGCAAGGGGCATTACCGGCTAATCCTAGCCATACCTATCTGGTGGCCAAGGGTGTAGAGCCCCACGACCTACGCCAGAACAGGCAATCTTTGCTGGTGCCTTTATACGCCAAAGGTCAATTGGTGAATGTGCAATTTATCCAACCCGATGGAAGCAAACGGTTCTTGAGTGGTGGACAGGTCAAAGGCTGTTATTCACCTTTGGGCCAGATTCAAGCCGGTAAACCCCTTTATATCGCTGAAGGTTGGGCAACAGGAGCCACCTTGCACCAGCACACGGGATGCCCCGTAGCTTGTGCCCTGAATGCAGGCAACCTACTCCCCGTAGGCGAGGCGTTAAGGGCTCAGTATCCCAATCTGGAGTTAATCCTTGCCGGTGATGATGACCGCCAGACCGAAGGCAATCCGGGGCGCTCCAAGGCCATAGCAGCCGCTAACCATTTGGGCTGTTCAGTAGTGTTCCCCGCATGGCCTGCTGATGCCCCTCTAAACCTTTCTGATTTTAATGATCTAAGCCGCTGGATAGCTGGGGGTGCTGTGTGACTGATTTAAACCTGCCTATGGATGTTATCCAACCAGAACCGCCTCAGCCGTTAATCACTGACCAGTTAGCACCCCAAGCCCCTTTTCCTGTAGCTGCTCTGGGCAGGATTCTAGCCCCTGCTGCCCAAGCAATTGCTGAAGGGGTACAAGTTCCGCTCAGTATGGCTGCCGGTTCTGTTTTAGCCGCTGCTGCACTACCTGCTCAGGGACATGCCAATATTCTTATAGATGGGCGGCTTATTCCTATCTCTGTATTTTTTATCAGTATCGCACCCTCTGGACAGCGGAAAAGTGCTGCCGATGATGTGGCACTCAAAGCCCATAAGAAATACCAAAAAAAGCTCTTTGCCCAATATAAAGAGGACTTCGAGAAGTACAAAGACGAAAAAGACACTTATGACCGAGCCCGTGAAGCGTTACTAAGACAGATCAAAGGAGGTGAGGGAGTCGAGCCTATTAAGGCTGAGTTGGCAGCTCTTGAGCGTCCTATTCCTCCCTTGCAACCCTATATTCTGGTAGATGACCCCACTATTGATGCACTGCTTAAAGCATTGCTGTTTGGGCAATCGAGTATGGGGCTTTTTTCTGGTGAGGGCGCTGTAATTTTTGGCGGGCACTCCATGAAGCCAGAGAACCTAGCGCGCACAGTAGCGGCCCTTTCATTGCGCTGGGATGGGGCGGTATTAACTCGAAACCGCGTAGGGGACAACGAGAGTTCAATCCGATACGGATGCAGACTCACAGTCTATATACAGATACAGCCTGTTATAGCTAAGGAAGTGCTGGCTAACTCCATCATGCAGGGCCAAGGGTTTCTAGCTCGCTTTTTGATTTCATGGCCTGAAAGCCTTGCTGGAACTCGCCTTTATCGCCAGATAAACCTTAGCACTGATCCTCGTATGCTTGGGTATTGGCAACGTATGACTCAGCTACTAGAGCAAACGCCTCAACCTGAAAACGGGGAAGATGAACCGCCTAGACAACAATTAAAGCTGACTCCAGAGGCCCAAGCCTTGTGGATTGCTGAGTACAACCGCATTGAAGGCCAGTTGGGGCGCTTGGGGGACTTGTCAGACATTGAGGCATGGGGCTCCAAGGCCGCAGAACAGATACTTCGGATTGCAGGTGTGCTAGCTGTTACAGATGGCCATAGCTCCATAGGAGCTGATGTGATGGATTGTGCCATAGAGCTTGGGCGCTGGTATCTGGGGGAGGCACTGCGCCTATGCCATCCCACCCAGCAAGACCCCGACCTAGTGGCCGCCCAAAAGCTTATTGATTGGTTGCACTCCAAAGGCTGGACTGAGTTTGACTGCAATAAGCTGGGTAAGTCCGGCCCAAGCTTTGTCCGCTCATCCAAGCAGCGTGACAAATTGCTGGCAATTTTGCACAAAGCTCGCCATTTGATGAGCGAGGACGGCAAGAATTTCAGAATTAACCCTCTGAGTGTTGCGGACTCTGCGGATTTTGCGGAAGCCCAGCAAATACGGGCCTTTCCACTTGCGGAAGATTTGCGGATGACTGCGGAAGATTTGCGGAAATCCCAAACATCCGCAGAAAATCCGCAAGCTTCCGCAAAACATCCGCAACCTGAAACCCGCGTAAATACTGAGCTCCCGCAGAATCCGCAATTTCCGCAAAGTTTTGAGAGTGAAAATCCACAACCTGATATAGAGGCTATCTAATTGACTGCCCTTACCCAGCTCATTGGTAAGGGCTTCGAGGTTGGTGCTGATGGGGACAAAATCCTTATCAGTCCCGCCGCGAAACTGACCGACGAAACCCGCCAATGGATTCATAACCACCGTTCTGAACTGCTGGCTGAACTGAAACGCCCCACAATACCACCCCATGCCTTGCTGGTGCGTGTCGCCAATCTGCTGGGGTGTTCGGGGGACTATCTATTGGAGCAAGGCTTGCTTGAGCCCTGTGACTTGGAAGAACAGGCCCATACTGACCCGCTAGTTATTGCTGAGGGGATACACCTAGACCCAAGATGGATTCATGGGAGGCTGTCCTAACGCGGCCTTTTTTATGGGTCTTTATTAGCCCCATAGCGCAACGATCTACCTTTAACCAATACCAACCCACAGGGTACAAGCTAAACGCGCGATGAGTGTGGGCTTATAGTGAGGAGCGGAGCACGTAATAGTCGCCCTTGCACAATAAAAGCCCTCACGCTTTAGGCGCTCAATATCGCCTAGCCATCTATTACATACGTTTTAGTTAATCGTTCAGCAAAAGCAGATCAAAAGCCTTTTTTAATCTGTAGAGCAACAACCCCTTAAAACTACGCACTCCATAATTGAATATATTATACAGGGGCTAAAAAATGGAGTGCGTACTCCAGCCTTAGAGCGGCGTGGGTTGTAGCGATTCTGGAGTGCAAAAATTTAGCTGTTCAATTTTCGCAAAAATCCGGTCTGAAAACTCCTCTACAGCCCCATGAAAACGCCAAGCTGTTTAGCGTCCCTATCAGTGCTTACTCCTTTTTTGATGGTGGGCAGGATGGTATTTATAATAAAACCCAAGTCGCTTGGGTTTCACTATAAGGAGCTTTTAGCCACTTGCCAGCAGTGGGAGCATATTGGTGACAGACCAAGCCTTTGAGCAAGCCAACACCTGCGCCCAACAGTGTTTAGCAAAGGGGCCAGTAGCAACCCATGCCGAGTACGACCCTAGCCGCCGTCGGCTTATCATTGCCCTGAGCAACGGCTTGGAATTGGGTATAGCCCCTGATTTAGTGGAGGGGTTAGCGGATACGTCCCCAATGGCCTTAGCTCAAATAGAAATCAGCCCTTCAGGGTTGGGGCTGCATTTCCCTGAGCTGGATACTGATGTGTATATACCCGCCTTATTGGAGGGCATCTTAGGTAGCCCACGATGGATGGCCCAGCGGATGCGGGATATGGGTAAAAAAGGGGGCCAAGCTAAAACTGAGGCTAAAACCAAAGCCGCTCAAGAGAATAGCAAACGAGGTGGACGGCCCCGAAAGCTTGCTTTATAGGTAGCCAATAAGCTCAGAGGATTTATCCATGACAGTAAGTTATGACAGTGATTTTTACGGCTGGACACAAGAACAGGCCGATTTACTGCGCTCTGGACGTTTAACCGAGCTAGATATCCAAAATTTGTTAGAGGAAATAGAAGCAATGGGGCGCAGTGAACGCCGTGAGCTGGAGTCTCGTTTGCAAGTTTTGTTTATGCACCTACTGAAGTGGGAGCACCAACCCAGCCACCGAGGGAAAAGCTGGCAACTGACCATTGAAGAACAACGGCGCAAAGTGAGTCGGGTTCTGTCGGATAACCCCAGCCTTAAAAGCAAACTGCCTGAACTGATGGCTAGTGCTTACGGTGATGCGGTTATTGGTGCTGAGCGCGAGACGGGCTTAGAGCGTAGCGTTTTCCCAACCTCATGCCCTTGGACGTTAGAGCAAGCCCTATCTATTTAGCCCGCACCAGCAACCAAAGGGGCATTCCTAGCGAGGAGGCAAAGGTGGAGGATAGTATTTAAAATCCCTTAAGCGGATACAAGGTTTTAAAGTATGTGGGCCACTTTCCATTAAATGGGAGCAGGATGGATTTAGTGGGTTTGTTTTAGTCTGTTGTATTTGGAGAGAGGAGTTTTTAGAGTCCCCCCAAAAGGTCTAGCGACACCTTCAACGGGGACTGGAACGGGGACTAAAACCCCAAAAAACGAAAAAGGCCCACATTGCTGTGAGCCTAAGTCGTTGTTTTGTATGGTGCCGGCACCAAGAATCGAACTCGGGACCTACTGATTACAAGTCAGTTGCTCTACCTACTGAGCTATACCGGCTTTATGGGGCGCAGATTATACTGTGGACTTTAAGAAAGTAAACTTATTTTTATCAGTAACTCAGCGAGTTTGTTCTACTAAAGATCAAAGTGCGCCGACAAGCGTGCTACATTTTCCTATTCCATCTCTAAGCACCCACCGCTATGTCCAACCCTACCGCCCCTCAGCTTTGGCAAACGGCGAATCATCCTAGGCTCACTGGGCTACAACAAGATTGGCTATTGGATGAAGGATCGCTCACTCAACGCCTCATCAAATTATCAAAAAGCTGTTTTAAGGTTGATTTGCTCCATCAAGGCTGGGACGCTTTGCGAACGGATGAATGCCAAGCTCTGGGTATCCAAAACCAAGCCTCAGGCTGGATACGAGAAGTTTTTCTCTGTGGCCAAGGCCAGCCTTGGGTATTTGCCCGCAGTGTTGCTAGCCATGAATCCCTAATAACCACAAACATGGACTTAGCTAGCCTCGGTTGCCGTCCTTTGGGTGAGCTACTGTTCCAAACACAGGGATTTCAGCGCGGGCCTTTGGAGTTATGTCACTACCCTAAATCTTGGTTGCCCGAATCGGTGCAGACCCAAGGGCTTTGGGCACGGCGCTCTTGCTTTACTCAAGGTTCGTTAAAAATCCTGGTCGCTGAAATATTCCTGCCTGCATTCTGGTACCAGCTAACCTCATGAGATCGCACGAATGTATCTGAATCTGCTCCAGCGCTGTGCTCGCTTACATCCTAGAGCTTGGGATTTTATCCAGCTTATGCGCCTTGATCGGCCTATCGGTATTTACTTACTGCTGTGGCCCACTCTGACGGCGGTTTGGATAGCCAGCCAAGGCCAACCCCAGCTCAGTCATGTGCTGATTTTTGCTTTGGGTGTGGTGTTGATGCGTTCGGCAGGCTGCGTGATTAACGATTTTGCAGACCGTAACTTTGATGGTCATGTACAGCGCACTCGTGATCGCCCATTGGCGGCGGGGCGCATCCGCTCCAAAGAGGCTTGGATACTCTTTGCCATCCTGCTGACATTAAGTTTTGCTCTGGTACTGCTGACCAATGCCACCACAGTTGGGCTTTCGTTTGGTGCGGTAGCCGTTGCCTCGCTGTATCCCTTTATGAAGCGCTATACCCAGTGCCCACAACTGGTACTGGGAGCCGCCTATTCTTGGGGGATTTTGATGGCCTTTACGGCAGCTAATGAGCGCCTGCCTGCAACGGCTTGGGTGCTATATCTAGCCAACCTACTCTGGACGGTAGCTTATGACACCTATTACGCCATGACTGACCGGGAAGACGACTTAAAAATTGGCATCAAATCCAGCGCGATTTTATTTGGACGCGCCGATCGGATGATCATCCTATTGCTTCAGCTTCTGTCCTTGCTGTGTTTGCTGGGAGTGGGCCTGCATGTTGGGCTAGGTGGGGCGTTTTACCTGGGATTATTGGGCGCTCTAGCCTGCTTTGCGTGGGAGTTTTACGACACCCGTATTCCCGATCCTCAGCGCTACTTCCAAGCCTTTTTGCACAACCACTGGGCTGGACTGGTCGTCTTTCTGGGGACTTTATTCGCCTACTGAGCGCCCTGTTTACAGGCGGCGCGACAACAGGATAGTTCCGGCACCGCTAACCCGACCACTATACTGTGACTGACCGAAAAACCTTGGCTATGGACGAGGCAAACCGTGATTAAAAATAAGAACATCCTAGTGTGTGTACTGATGGCAGTGTTTGGGGGATGGTTGAACGGCGCTCATGCTATGACCGAGGCCAGCATCGCCGAGCGACTTAAACCCGTCGGCGAGGTCTGTGTGCAGGGCCAACCCTGTGCCGCCGCAGGAGCCAGCACCGGAGCTTCAGGTGGTGCGGCAGGGGCACGAACCGGGCATGAAATTGTTAATAAGTTTTGCAGTGTCTGCCACGCTACTGGCCTTCTGAATGCCCCCAAAATAGGTGACTCTGCCGCTTGGAAGGCACGATCAGACAGCCAAGGCGGCTTGGATGGATTGCTTAAATTTGCTCTATCCGGGCTTAACGCCATGCCGCCCAAAGGCACCTGCGCCGATTGCTCGGACGACGAGTTGAAAGCCGCTATTCAGCATATGTCTGGTCTATAACCTAAAGCCCAGTTGTGTCATTGTGCCAAGGCCACCTACGGGTGGCTTTGGCGTTACTGGAATTCATCCAGACATCACAGGATAGCGACATCAGGAGGCAGCGGGAAAACCTAAAGCCCTACCCGGGATTCCCGTACTACAGTCATGAAAACATCAAAGACACACGAACAAGCCGCTCACGAGGCGCTAAATAACATCATCGAGGGCTTCAAACGCTTTCGCCACGACATCTTCCCCACCCAAAAGGATCTGTTTAAGCGTCTGGCCACCGCGCAAAACCCTAGGGCGATGTTCATCACCTGCGCCGACTCACGCATCGTACCGGAGCTGATTACCCAAAGTTCTCCGGGCGATCTTTTTGTAACCCGCAATGTAGGTAACGTGGTTCCACCCTACGGTCAGATGAACGGCGGCGTGTCTACTGCCATTGAATACGCGGTCGTGGCGTTAGGAGTGAAGCACATTATCGTGTGTGGCCACTCCGATTGCGGAGCCATGAAGGCGGTGTTAAACCCCAAATCCTTAGCCAATATGCCCACGGTTCAGGCTTGGTTGCGCCATGTGGAGGTCGCCAAAACTGTGGTTGAGGAACATGCCCACTGCGGCTGTGGAGGTTCACATCTGGCTCTGCTCACCGAAGAAAACGTGATTGCTCAGCTCAATCACCTGCTGACCCATCCATCCGTAGCCGCTCGGGTAGCCAGTGGCCAACTCTTTATTCACGGATGGGTCTATAACATCGAAACCAGCGAAATCGTAGCTTATGATGCTGAGCTAGGCCGCTTTTTACCCTTAGATGGGGAAGTAGTGCCCACGGCCACACCCCGTCCGCGCTTTACCGCCCCTGATAAAGACTGAGAGCGCACCTGAGTGGGCCGTCCCCTAGGAGATAGACTGTGACTCAAACATTGGAAACCTTGGTGCAATTATTGGCCTTGGAACCTATAGAGGAAAACCTATTTCGCGGCGCTAGCCACGATCTGGGTTATCGACAGCTCTTTGGGGGACAGGTGCTAGGGCAAGCCTTATCAGCGGCCTGCCAAACTCTAGACCTCCCCCGTCAGCTGCATTCGCTGCATGGCTACTTTTTGCGCCCGGGGGATGCCAAGCATCCGGTGGTGTATCAGGTGGAACGCCTGCGTGATGGCAATAGCTTCAGTGCACGCCGGATTACCGCGATTCAAAAGGGGGAAACCCTATTCTGTGGCATTGCCTCCTTCCAACAGGAAGAAAGCGGTTTTGAACACCAGATTGCCATGCCCGATGTGCCCGGCCCCGAAAATCTACTGACGGATATTGAGCTGATCAGCCAATGGGGCGACCGAGTGCCTGAGCGTGTGCGGGAGCGCTTACCGGCCCGCAAAGCCATCCAATTACGCCCCATCGGTTTGCGCAATCCTTTAGATCCTAAACCCCAAGAGCCTATCCAGCATTTTTGGTTAAGGGCTGATGGACTATTACCGGCTAGCCAAGCCGTACACCGCTATTTATTGGCCTATGCCTCGGATTTCTTTTTAGTTGCAACCGCCCTGCTGCCGCATTCTGTCTCCTTATGGCAGAAGGATTTACAGATGGCCAGCCTAGACCATGCCCTGTGGTTCCACCGAGACGTAAAGGCCGATGAATGGCTGCTGTACAGCCTAGAAAGCCCTTGGGCGGGGCAAGGCCGTGGTTTGGCGCGTGGGCACTTCTTTAATCAGGCGGGGGAATTGGTAGCCAGCGTAGCGCAAGAAGGTTTGATTCGGGTGCGTGAGGATTGGGCATGATTCGGGGCATACACCATTGGGTGTTTGATATGGACGGCACCCTGACCCTAGCCGTCCACGACTTTGCCGCTATTCGCCGGGCCTTAGAAATTCCACCACAGGATGACATTTTAGATCATCTAGCCGCGTTACCCGCTCAACAAGCAGCGGTCAAACGGGCGTGGCTACTGGAGCACGAACGTGCCCTCGCCCAATCCGCTCAAGCAGCCCCGGGAGCCTGTGAGCTAGTTAAAGCCTTACACGACAGCGGTTATACTCTAGGCATCCTCACCCGTAATGCTCGTGAGCTCGCGCTAATTACCTTAGAAGTGCTGGGGATTCATACCTATTTTGCTGAGCAGGACATTCTAGGCCGTGACGAAGCACCGCCCAAACCGCGCCCTGATGGTCTGCTGCATTTAGCCCAAGGGTGGAACATCGCGCCCAGCCAACTGCTGATGGTGGGCGATTATCTGAACGATGTGCAGTGCGCACGCATGGCCGGAGCCTACAACGTGCTGGTCAACGTCAGCGAAAATCTTTGGCCCGAGTGGACGGATCTGCACCTAGCCGACTGCCATGCCTTACACCAGTATTGGCAGGAGCGGGCTTACTGAGCAGCCAAACCCGCTTAAGCCTTACGCCTTAGGCTCCGATTTCGATCAGCAGCTCACCGGGGTTGATGCGATCGCCCTTAGCCACATGCACCGCCTTCACTGTACCGGTGATGGGGGCTTGTACCTCAGTCTCCATTTTCATGGCTTCAGCGATCAGTACCGGCTGACCGGCTTTCACGGTGTCGCCCTCTTTCACCAGCACATCGACAATATTGCCCGGCATATTGGTGGACACATCGCCCGGCGCACTGGCAGAACGGCGTTTACCGCTGCTGCCACCACCGACAAATTGGTTCAGCGGCTCGAACACCACCTCTTCTGGCATGCCATCCACCGAGAGGTAGAAATGGCGTTTACCTTCACCCTTCACGCTCACGCCGGTAATGTCCACACGGTAGCTTTCACCGTGTACATCGACCACGAACTCTGTGGGCACGCCTTCGCCACCCACGGTTTGAGCATTGCCATCAGGAATGGGTAGCAGCACCTCGGGTTGCAGAGTGCCGGCTTCGCGCTCTTCCAAGAATTTGCGGCCAATATCCGGGAACATGGCAAAGGTCAGCACGTCTTCTTCAGACTTAGCCAAAGCACCGATATCTTGACGCAGACGATCCAGTTCCGGCTTGAGCAGATCAGCCGGACGGCATTCGATCAGCTCCTCACCACCGATGGCTTGGAGACGCAGCTTCTCATTCACCACGCCCGGCGCTTTGCCGTAACGACCTTGCAGGTAGAGCTTGACTTCGTTGGTGATGGTTTTGTAACGCTCACCGGCCAGCACGTTGAAGAACGCCTGAGTCCCGACGATTTGCGAAGTGGGCGTCACTAGGGGTGGGAAGCCGAGGTCTTCGCGCACACGCGGAATTTCGGCCAACACTTCGTCCATCCGATTCAGCGCGCCCTGCTCTTTAAGCTGGTTGGCCAAGTTGGAGATCATGCCACCCGGTACTTGGTTGACCTGTACGCGGGTGTCCACGCCGGTAAATTCGCTTTCGAACTGGTGGTACTTCTTACGCACCGCGTAGAAGTACAGACCGATTTCTTGCAGCAGACTCAGGTCAAGGCCGGTGTCGTAGTCGCTGCCGCGCAGAGCGGCAACCATGGACTCGGTACCCGGATGGCTGGTGCCCCAGGCCATGCTGGAGATGGCGGTGTCGATGCGATCCGCGCCGTTCTCGATGGCTTTGAGCTGGCACAGGCTGGCCACGCCGGCGGTATCGTGGGAGTGGATCACCACATCCAGATCCGGCAGGGCCGTTTTCAGCGCTTTAACCAGATCACCAGTGGCAAATGGGGTCAGCAGACCGGCCATGTCTTTGATCGCCAGTGAGTCGATGCCCATGGCCGCCATGGCTTTGGCTTGCTCGACGAAGGCAGCGTTGGTGTGCACGGGGCTGGTGGTGTAGCTGATGGTTCCTTGGGCGTGCTTACCGGCTTTTTTCACCGCGCGGATGGCGGTTTCCAAGTTACGCACGTCGTTCATGGCGTCGAATACACGGAACACATCTACGCCGTTTTCAGCGGCTTTGGCCACGAAGGCTTCCACCACGTCATCGCTGTAGTGGCGATAACCGAGCAGGTTCTGGCCACGCAGCAGCATTTGCAAACGGGTATTGGGCAGAGCTTTACGCAGGGCGCGCAGACGCTCCCAAGGGTCTTCTTTCAAGAAACGCACGCAGGCATCAAAGGTCGCACCGCCCCAGACTTCCAGCGACCAGTAGCCGACCTGATCCAGCTTGGGACAGATGGGCAGCATGTCTTCCAAACGCATGCGGGTGGCCAGCAGCGATTGGTGGGCATCGCGCAGGATGGTATCGGTGAGGGTGATTTTTCTTTGGCTCATAATTCGGTTCTCCTCGCTAAGGGCTAGAGGCCAAAACGGGGGCTTTTCGTTTAGCCTCCCGCCTTCCAGCCTCCAGCCGGCTGTTATAGGCCCGCGTGGGCGGCAATGGCGGCGGCGATGGCCAGGGCCAATTCGCCCGGCTTGCGTTTGATGGAGTAGTTCAGCAATTCGGGGTGGCTGTCCACAAAGCTGGTATTGAACTGCCCGCTGCGAAACTCGGGGTTAGCCAGAATCTGCTGGTAGTAGGTGGTGGTGGTTTTCACCCCTTGCAGATGCATGTCATCCAATGCTCGACGACCACGATCCAATGCTTCTTCCCAGGTCAATGCCCAGACAATCAACTTCAGGCACATGGAGTCGTAGTAGGGCGGAATGGTGTAGCCGGTGTAAATCGCGGTATCGGTACGCACACCGGGGCCGCCGGGGGCGTAATAACGGGTGATCTTGCCGAAGCTGGGCAAAAAGTTATTGCGCGGGTCTTCGGCGTTGATCCGAAATTGCAGGGCAAAGCCACGGTATTGGATGTCTTCCTGCTTCACCGACAGGGGCAAACCCGAAGCGATGCGGATTTGCTCGCGCACGATGTCGATGCCGGTAATTTCCTCGGTGATGGTGTGTTCCACCTGCACCCGAGTGTTCATCTCCATGAAGTAGACTTGGCCTTCGGAGAGCAGAAACTCCACGGTACCGGCGTTTTCGTAGCCTACGGCTTTGGCAGCGCGCACGGCCAGCTCACCCACATAGGCGCGCTGCTCCGGCGTCAGTTGCGGACTGGGCGCAATCTCGATCAGCTTTTGGTTACGGCGCTGAATGGAGCAATCACGCTCAAACAGATGCACCGTATTGCCGAAAGAATCCGCCAGCACCTGCGCTTCGATGTGCTTGGGGTTGATGATGCATTTTTCGAGGAATACCTCGGCGCTGCCGAAGGCTTTAGTGGCCTCGGAAATCACCCGTGGGTAGGCCTGTTCCAGCTCTTCGCGGCTGTTGCAACGACGAATACCACGACCACCGCCACCGGAAGTCGCCTTCAGCATCACCGGATAGCCAATACGCTCGGCTTCACGCAGAGCTTCGGCCAGATCGGCTACGTTGCCTTCCGTGCCGGGGGTACAGGGCACACCGGCGGCCATCATGCTGCGACGGGCTTCGGTTTTATCCCCCATACGGCGAATCACTTCCGCCGAAGGGCCGATGAACTTCACCCCCCGCTCGGCGCAAATCTCTGCCAGCTCAGCGTTTTCCGACAAAAAGCCATAGCCGGGGTGCAGGGCATCACAGCCGGTTTCCACGGCCAGATTGACCAGCTTGCGCGGATTTAAGTAACCGGCCAACGGGTCTTCACCAATAAAGTGGGCTTCATCAGCGCGCTTAACGTGTAAGGCGTGGCGATCGGCTTCGGAGTAAATGGCCACCGAGCGAATGCCCATTTCGGCGCAGGCACGCACGATACGGACAGCAATTTCGCCTCGGTTGGCGATCAGGATTTTCTTGATCACGGGGGTATTCCTCGCCACCAGTGAATACAAGACCCAGATAAAGGGGTCAATGAGGGCCGCTAAACACTATGCAGCGGTATGTTTCGTACCCTACGCCTCTTTGAGAATTATCAAAAATCAATCTTTATTAGATTAGATATAAGTAAAGCCTAATAATAGGCAACCTAAATTCAGTCTTGAGCCCTGAACTAGAGGTTTTAAGACACACCTGATTCATTTCCTGCCTAAGTGGATTTATCGCCATTTAGTAGCGAATATCGGCTAATAGGAGCCTATTGTGCGCCATACCCTTATGCGGATGACCTTGCGTCAACTTCAGGTTTTTAATGCGGTGTGCGATTGTCTGTCCTACAGCCGTGCTGCTGAAGAAATGGCGCTCACTCAACCGGCGGTCAGTCTGCAAATTAGACAAATTGAGGAGTTAATTGGCCAGCCATTGTTTGAGTATGTGGGCAAAAAACTCTACCTCACTGAGGCGGCAGAAGCTTTAAAACGCGCCAGTACTGATATTTTTCAGCGTCTCGAAAGCCTTGATATGCAGCTTTCGGACTTGCAAGGCAAACTCCAAGGGCAGCTTAATCTGACCATTGAGTCCAGTGCTAAATACTTTGTCCCTCATTTATTTGCTGCGTTTCGCCGCACGCATCCTGAAGTCAGTTTGCATTTGGTGGTAGTCAACCATGCGCAGGCGGTCAAGCGTTTGACGGCCAGTCGGGATGATCTATTCATCATGTCGATGGTGCCTCCTAATTTAGCCTTGGATTTTTTGCCTTTTCTAAACAATCCCATTGTGGCCGTGGCTGCACCCGATCATCCCTTGTGTGAAAAGCAAGCCCTCAATTTGCAGGAATTAACTGCCTTTCCCCTATTAGTACGCGAGGTGGGCTCAGGAACCCGTAAAGCCTGCGAGGAGTATTGCCATCAAAAGCGCGCCCATTTCTCACAGTGGGTGGAAATCAGCTCGACGGAAGCCCAGTGTGAAGGCGTTATTGCAGGCTTAGGATTGGCCCTATTACCACGCCATGCGGTACGTTTAGAATTAGCCGCAGGATTGCTGCACGAGTTACCCGTTCAAGAGCTACCCCTGTATCGTAGTTGGTGTGTGGTGCATGCACAGGGCAAACGCCTAAGCCCCGTAGCTCAGGCGTTTTTGGAGTTTATTCGTCAGCAACATGCCCAAATTAACGACTTAGCTGAGCAGTTTTTGCATAGGGACGCGTTAAAGCCTCTACCAACTGGGCTTTAATCGACTTTAGTTCGGGGTAATCTTCAAGCTCGGTATGCAGTGACCGGTCTTCATCGTAGCGCTCAATCGCCCTACGAAAGCGCATCCGGCGCTCATCCTTGAGTTTACGGCGGGTTTTGGTATCGAGAAATTGATAGATTGGATCATAGGCGGACATGTGAACTTCCCATGATGACTAAAGGGAGTTTCAGCATCTCCAACCAAAGTGACCGGCATACGACAAAGTCGTGACCGGTGGATGATCCTAGCTGAGCGTGATTAGGGCGTATCCTGGTGCTTGATGGACTTAGGAGATAGACGCAGGCTACGCAGACTGCGTTTTACACTCTTTAGATGATTAACCAGTTCTGGGCCACGCGCCATAGCGACCCCCATCGCCAGCACATCAATCACTACCAAGTGAGCAATACGCGAGGTGAGGGGCGTGTAAATATCCGTGTCCTCATGTACATCAATAGCCAGATTGATGGTAGCCAAATCAGCCAAAGGGGTTTGACTAGGACATAGGGTAATTAACACCGCACCCGACTCACGCACTAGATTAGCGGTAATCAACTGATCCTTAGAGCGCCCGGACTGAGAAATACACACCGCCACATCATGGGGCTTTAAGGTAACTGCCGACATCGCCTGCATATGGGGATCAGAATAAGCCGCTGCATTGAGCAATAAGCGGAAAAATTTATGCTGAGCATCAGTAGCCACCGCGCCTGAAGCGCCAAAGCCATAAAATTCCACGCGATCTGCTTGGGTGATGGCGGTAATGGCTTTCTGCAAGGCTTCGGGGTCAAGGTGCTCGCGCACTTCCATCAAAGTATGCAAAGTAGTGTCGAAAATCTTTTGGCTGATCTCCACCACCGAGTCGCTTTCATTAATGGCGAACTGGCCGAAGCTGGCTCCAGCCGCCAGACTTTGGGCTAAACGCAGCTTTAAATCCTGAAAGCCCGTGCAACCAATGGCGCGGCAAAAACGCACGATGGTCGGCTCACTCACACCCACGGCACTGGCCACATCCGCCATGGAACTGTGAATCACCGAAGCAGGGTCTTGCAACACATAATCGGAGACTTTGAGCTCCGATTTACGCAGTTTGTCTCGGGATTGAGCAATGTGTTGCAGTAGATTCACGGTCAAAACTCGCTGTGGGAAGAGAAAAAAATCGGCACAGGCGACCTCCAAGAAGCTGTAGTTACCCTGTAGTTATACTACACGAAAATACACTGGGCTCCGCCAAGTTCCATAGAGCAAAATCTTTTCTAGCTAGAGTAATAACGGCATTCTACGCCATGCCCTTTCCCTGCCTCTTCCCAAGGAGTGCTGTATGAGCCCTGAGCAGTATTTAAACACCACCTTTCATGAACAAATTCCCCTGACCAAGGCTTTGGGGCTGAAAGCACGTCAATGGCAAGACCAACAACTGCAACTGGATATCCCTTTTGCCGGAAATACCAACCATACGGGCAGCATGTTCGGCGGTAGTCTCTACTGCGCCGCGGTATTGGCCGGTTGGGGCTGGCTCACCTTACGCCAGCAAGAAACCGGCTTAGAAGGCGGGCATATCGTGATTCAAGGCGGAACCATCGAATATCCGTTACCCGTATTAGAAGACGCTATCGCCGTATGCAGTGCTCCAGCCCCTGAAGTTTGGCAGCGCTTTGAGCAGATGTACCGACGGCACGGACGCGCTCGCCTTAACTTAGAGCCGCGTATCCTGTTAGCCGATCAGCGCGAGGCGGTGCGCTTTAGTGGCCAATATGTACTGCACCGCTAAGACTGGGTTGCTCGTCCGCTTAGTATGAGATGGCATAGACTTCCCCAGTGGGGTCGGGCAGACTGCATGGTATTTATTTTGGCTTTCTTGTCCCAATGACTGCTGCTCTGTCTCCCTCATTGCCTCGTACCTTTAGCCTCAAAGCTTCCAATCGGTTGGGTTTGACCCTATCTATTGCGATACTGGTACACCTGTTACTGATCCTTGGATTGGGTTTTCACCAAGAACCTCACCCCAAACCCATCAGTAAGACTTTGGATATAGCCCTGACGATTGTTAAAAGCCCTGAGCGTCCGAAAGAAATCGACTTCATTGCCCAAGAAAACCAAATCGGCAGCGGCGAACAAGTCCGCAAAACGCCGCCTAAAACCAACGACTCCACCCCTATCCGTAAACAAGACGTACAAAAGGTGGTGACTAAAAGCCCACCGCCTGAAGTACAGCAACAACAAACCCCTAAAGCGGTAGTAACCACAAAAGCACAGAAACCAGAAAAAGCACCGGTGCAAGCACAGCCCGACCGTGTGACACCGCCCCGCCCCAAGACAGAGCCTGCGCCAGTCTTTGACAGTTCGACCCTCAGTGCTGAAATTGCCAACCTTGAAGCTGAACTGGCCCAAGATACCGAGCGTTATGCCAAGCGCCCACGGGTACACCGCTTAAACGGTGTTTCCAGCGCCAGCGACATCAGTGCTTGGTATCGGGATGAATGGCGGAAAAAAGTCGAGCGCGTTGGCAACCTAAATTACCCTGAAGAAGCCAAGCGCCAGAAAATTCATGGCAGCCTGCGGGTGTTAGTCACCATCAACCGCGATGGTACGGTGGCCGAACTAAAGGTTTTAGAGTCCTCAGGGCAACCGGTACTGGATAATGCGGCTCTGCGCATTGTGCGCTTATCCGCACCCTTTGCGCCTTTTACCGGAGACTTAGCCCGTCACTATGATCAGATCGAGATTATTCGTACGTGGCGTTTTGAACGGGGCGATCGCCTGACCAACTAACTAAAGAATGGGTATCGGGTTATTCCAGATTCGGACAGGGTCTGCAATGGAGTGTAGCCTGAAGCCTTTCCACACCTTAAGCTAATCGGCATGAAAACGACCACACCCCGTTATCTGACTCATCAGTTGCTGATTGCCATGCCCCACATGGATGATCCGCAATTTGCCCAGACCCTGATCTATTTAATTGAACACAGTCCCGGCGGTGCTACCGGGTTAATCATTAACCGCCCTAGCTCCGTCACCCTTGCCGATATTTTAGAGCAGGTGCGCCCTCAGCCTGAGCCCTCAGCCCTGAGCCAACACATAGGCATTCATTCGGGCGGGCCGGTACAGACAGAGCGGGGCTTTGTACTGCACCCTAAATGCTCCTCAGAGTATGCCGCTACCTTGCAGCTTGGCACTCTGAACCTAACCAGCTCTCAAGATGTACTATTTGCGATTGCTGAAGGCGAAGGCCCAGAGCATTACTTAATCGCTTTGGGCTACTCAGGCTGGAATGCGGGCCAACTGGAGCGCGAATTAGCCGACAATGCGTGGCTCACCTGCCCACTGGAGGACGAGCAACTGTTCGACATCCTGTTCAAGCAACCGGACGAGCAACGCCTACAGAGTGCGGCCCAACGGCTCGGAGTCACGAACCTCAACCTATTAAGCAGCCAAGTGGGGCACGCATGAGCGCGGTGCGTTTGGTGCTCGGCTTTGACTACGGAACCCGACAAATTGGTGTTGCTGTGGGGCAGGCCATTACCGGGCAAGCGCGTGAACTCTGCACCCTGAAGGCTCGCGATGGCATCCCTAATTGGGATCAGATTGAAGCTTTGTTGCGTGAATGGCAGCCCGACGCTCTCGTCATTGGCTTACCCTTGAATATGGATGGCACCCCGAGTGAGATGAGTGCGCGGGCTGAAACCTTTGCTCGAAGGCTTCACGGACGCTTCAAATTGCCCGTACATACTCAGGATGAACGCCTAACCACCTTTGAAGCCAAAGGCCAACGGATGCAACAAGGTCAATACGGTGGTTATCGTGATCGCCCTGTAGACGCGCTGGCGGCTGTCCTGATGTTAGAAAGCTGGTTGGCGGAGCATGTACCTGCCCAAATTTAAGGAGTGCCCAACATGATGTTACCTCGCCCTGAACAGCTTCTACCCCACATGGCGAACGCCCTACAACGCCACTTACAGGAGCATCAGATTCAGGAGCCGCGCTTTGTGGGGATCCGCAGCGGGGGTGTTTGGGTAGCCCAAGCCCTGTTGGACGCTTTGAACTTAGAGCAGCCCTTAGGAATCTTGGATGTTTCCTTTTACCGCGACGACTTTACCCAAAAAGGCTTAAATCCTCTGGTGCAGCCCTCAGAATTACCCTTTGAGGTTGAAGGTCAACATCTGGTGCTGGTGGATGACGTGCTGATGACCGGACGTACCATCCGAGCAGCACTCAATGAGCTGTTTGACTACGGTCGCCCTGCCAGCGTTACCCTCGTATGCCTTTTGGATTTAGACTCGCGCGAATTGCCCATTCAACCGGATGTGGTGGGAGCAACACTCAACCTTTCTCCTGAACAACGGGTAAAATTGCAGGGCCCCGCCCCGCTTGCCCTTGAACTTAAAACCCTCGCCCTCCAATAAGAGTCCTGACATGCTGCCGACTGATGCCAAGCGTCCGCTCCAGTTGAACGACAATGGCCAGCTACGCCACTTTTTGTCCCTAGACGGCCTGCCCTGTACGCTTTTGACCGAAATTTTGGATACCGCCGACTCCTTCTTGGAAGTAGGCTCCCGTGCGGTCAAAAAAGTCCCGTTGTTGCGTGGCAAAACGGTATGCAATGTGTTTTTTGAAAACTCTACCCGCACCCGAACCACCTTTGAGCTAGCCGCCCAAAGGCTGTCTGCGGACGTGATTACCCTCAACGTCTCCACCTCATCGGCCAGTAAAGGCGAAACCCTGTTTGACACCCTGCGCAATCTGGAAGCTATGGCCGCCGATATGTTTGTGGTGCGCCATGCCGAATCGGGCGCGGCTCACTTTATGGCCGAATTTGTATGCCCAGACGTAGCCATCATTAACGGGGGAGATGGCCGCCATGCGCATCCCACCCAAGGCATGCTGGATATGCTGACTATTCGTCGGCATAAAGGGGATTTCAAGAATCTATCGGTGGCGATTGTCGGCGATATTCTGCACTCACGGGTAGCTCGCTCCGACATGCTGGCCCTAAAAACCCTCGGCTGCCCTGATATTCGCGTAATTGGCCCTAAAACCCTGTTACCTGCGGGCTTAGAGCAATATGGTGTGCGCGTGTTCCACAATTTGGAAGAAGGGTTGCGCGACGTGGACGTAATCGTGACTCTGCGCTTGCAGCGGGAGCGGATGCAAAGCGGCCTGCTGCCCAGCCAAGGTGAATTTTATCGGCTGTATGGTTTAACCAGCGAGCGCCTCAAAGTGGCTAAACCCGATGCCCTCGTCATGCACCCCGGCCCCATCAATCGTGGGATTGAGATTGAATCAGCGGTAGCAGATGGCAAGCAATCGGTCATTTTGAATCAAGTCACCTACGGCATTGCGGTGCGCATGGCGGTTTTATCCATGACCATGAGCGGACAAAACGCCCAACGACAACTCAACCAAGAAACCCGGGAGCTGAATTAATGCGTATCTGTATCCTAGGGGGACGGGTGATTGATCCCGCCACGGGTTTGGATCGACAAACCGACCTGTATATAGATCAAGGCCGCTTCGTGGCTTTTGGCACAGCCCCCGCCGGTTTTGTAGCCGAACAGACCCTAGAAGCCCACGGATTGGTGATTGCTCCGGGCTTGGTGGATCTAGCCGCTTCCCTGCGTGAACCCGGTTATGGACGTAAAGGCAGCATCGCCACCGAAACCCAAGCCGCTCTGGCCGGTGGTGTTACCAGTCTGTGCTGTACACCCGATACCAAGCCTGTATTAGATAGCGCCACCGTCGCTGAGCTGGTACAAGATCACGCACGGGAAGCTAAAAAAGCACGGGTCTTTCCCTTAGGTGCTCTTAGCCAAGCGCTTGCGGGAGAGCAGGTTGCAGAACTTGTAGCGTTACGGGAGGCAGGCTGTGTGGCCTTCAGTAATGGACTGACGGAGTTTGGCAGCGCCCGTAATCTGCGCCGCGCCCTAGAGTATGCCGCCACCTTTGATTTGACTGTTGTGCTGCATTCGCAAGATCAAGCCTTAGCAGAAGGAGGCCGTGCCCATGAAGGCGCTGCGGCCAACTTCTTAGGTTTAGCCGGAATACCAAGCACCGCTGAAACCGTTGCTTTAGCGCGCCAATTACTCTTGGTGGAAGAAACGGGCGTGCGCGCCCACTTTACCCAACTGACCAGCGCCCGTGGCGTTCAGATGATTGAAGAGGCTCAGGCGCGGGGCTTAGCGGTAACGGCAGATGTGGCCCTGTACCAACTGATTCTCACCGACGAATCCTTATACGGATTTTCCAGCCTGTACCATGTGCAACCGCCGCTGCGCTCAATCAGCGACCGAGAAGCCTTACGCAGCGCGGTACAACGCGGTGTGATTTCAGCTATCGCCAGCCACCATCAGCCCCACGAAGCTGATGCTAAACGTGCGCCCTTTGGTGAAACTGAACCGGGCATCAGCAGCCTAGATATCTTCTTACCTTTAGCACTGACACTGGTACAAGACGGCTTGCTGGATTTACCTACCCTGCTGCAACGCTTAACCCAAGGGCCAGCGCAAGCCTTACAACTGCCGGTAGGTCAGATCAGCCAAGGAGCCCCCGCTGATCTGGTGATTTTTGATCTACAAACCACAACGGTCGCAGGAGAGCCTTGGTACTCCAAAGGACATAACAGTCCTTTTATTGGCCACTGCTTACCCGGCATGGTGCGCTACAGCTTGGTGAATGGCGAAATTCGCTACCAAGCGGAATGACCAACAACGCACTGAGAAGGCCAACTTCTTAGTGCGTTCGCTGCTGGGCGTTTTGAAGGGTAATCTGATCGTTGAGCGTCCAAAAATCGTACAAAATACCCACGAAAAACAATCCCCCCGTACACAGATACAGCAGGCCGGTAAACCACTTCCCCTGATAGAAGCGGTGTACCCCAAAAATGCCGAGAAAGGTCAGTAACAACCAAGTGACGTTGTAATCCAGCGGCCCAGCCATAAAGCGTAAATCGGCCTCACGATCCATCGCAGGGATCAGGAAAAAGTCGATAATCCAGCCCACAAATAGCAGCCCTAGGGTAAAGAACCACAGGGTTCCTGTGACCGGCTTGCCGTAATAAAACCGATGTGCGCCCAAAAAACCTAAAACCCACAGGGCATAGCCTATGACTTTGCTGTGCGTATCGTTATTCGGAGGCATCCACCTTACTCCTTGATGTTGAGCAAAACTTTATCTGCAAGAAAGGGCTATTTCAGTGCAGGATTTCTAAAAAATGTGCGCCGAATGCTCAATCAGTTGGAAAGGCTCTACCGACAAAAGCCCAGAGCCTGTTCATGAATGTCATGCTTTGGCGTTAACTGTACTCTTTTGTTCCATTTAAGTGACCTATTTCCTTGATTTTGCGGTCTTTAGCGCTGCGTGGAACGGAGCTTGCTGTGTCTTTTTAAAGACCGCCCGGTGGGCGGAAGGACGTAGCAATACAGCCCTTAAGGTGATCATTTTTCATGAAAATCATCAAATGTGGACTCCTACCGGGTGAGTCACGTGCCGTTGTAGAACGTCTCAACGAGCCCCTGCGTGCTTACCTCGAACAGTATTTGGGTTTGCCCGTGCAGTTGGTGGTGGGCGATAATTATGTAGCCACAGGCGAAGCCCTACGGCGTGGCAAGCTGGATTTAGCTTACCTTGGCCCAGTCACCTATATTCTGCAAAGCCGAGGAACCGGACTAGAACCCTTTGCCCGCCCCAACCACGGTGGCAGCATCGGCCCCACCTTTAAATCCGCGATTATTGTGCCTGTCGATAGCCCCGCCGAAACCCTGTCTCAACTGAGAGGCGGGGAGATTGGCATGGGTGACTTGGCCTCCACCTCCGGCGCTTGGGTACCACGGCATATGCTGTTGGATGCAGGCCTGACGATGGATAAAGACTATGTGCGTCGTACCTTGGGAGCACACGACAACGTAGCTAACGCCGTAGCCCATCGACGTGTGACCGCCGGTGGAGTCTCTTTACCCATTTTGCACCGCCTGTTAGCTGATGGGCGGATTGATGGAGATGCCATCCGCATCTTGGCTGAATCCCCCCCTATTCCCGAATATATGTGGACCTTCCGCGAAGGACTGCCTGAGGATTTGCGCGAGCAGATGCGCCAAGCCTTCATTAACCTGCGTGATCCGGTTATTTTGAAGCTGTTTAGAGCACAATCTTTCATCCCATCGGTGGATGCGGATGTAGACCGAGTACGGCGCTGGATGGAAAATATTCTGCAAGCCCGCTTCCAGCCCTATGGTGAAGGCATAACCTGTCCACAAACAGAACCGGAAGAGTTACCCTCAGGCCGCCGTAAGCAAAACCTAGCCTCTGGGATTGTGCTCCCTTGGCGGGGAGCTGAAGGGCGCAACCGCTCCCCTCTTAGCTAACCCAACCCCCTTTAGCTCTAGTACACAATGGAGGAAAGCGAGATCAAGGGGGCATACCCCACCTCCTATACAAGCAGGAGACACTCGCGTAATCAGCATGAGTATTCAGGGGATTCGCCCAAAATCCAGCTCCGATCTTACTCAGTCGGAGCGCATCTCGACCCCTAGCCTCGGTAGGGCAAAGCCGGTTGCCAGTCAGTTAACGGAATGCCGCCACTACTTTTTTTTGCCTTGGCTGCTGCGCATGACCCATGAGCTGACACAAACGGGGGATCTTGCGGCGGTTGCACGCATCATGCTGGAACTGATGCAACAGCAACTTAGGGTAGAACGTGCCTCCATCAGTTGTTATGACGAGCGCACAGGGCAAATGCTGGTTCACGAGCACTGTGGCCTCAGTGCAGAACAGTTGCTGTTTGGCCTGTGGAATCCGGGGGAACACCTGACCCGCCAAACTCTAGCCCAAGGCCAAGCGGTTATTATTCCAGACGTGCGTCAAGAACCAGAGCTACTGGCCTTTTATCAACGCACTCAGCCCCTTGCTGATACGGAAGTTTTGTCCTTCATCTGCATTCCCTTGACCCGTCAAGACCGAGTATTGGGCAGCATCAACCTTGAACGTCCCTACGACAGCCTCAAGCAACTGAGGTGGGATGCAGAAATGCTATCAGCACTGGCTGCGCCCCTCGCCCAAGCCGCTGAGTTGCAACTGATGCAAACCACATGGCATACCGCGCTAAAGAAAGAAAACCGCCAACTGCACTCAGCCCTACGGGGCCGCTTTAATCCAAACAACATTATTGGCCACTCCAAACCCATGCGGGCCGTGTATCGGATGTTGGAAAAAGTTACCCGGGCCAAAACTACGGTACTTATTTTGGGCGAAAAAGGCGTGGGTAAAGCCTTAGTCGCCCATGCCATCCACTACAATGGCCCTTGGGCGGATAAACCCTTTGTCAGCTTTAGCTGCGCCAACCGCTCTGAAGAGCTGATTGAACGCGAGTTGTTTGGCTACGAGCAGGGAGCCTTCCCCGGAGCCACAACTCAGCGCCGTGGACGTTTTGAGCAAGCCAATGGTGGCACGCTGTTTTTGGACGAAATTGCTGAACTGCCGTTGTCTATGCAGGCTAAGTTACTGCGCGTACTCCAAGAAAAAAGCTTCGAGCGACTCGGCAGCAGTGTCACTATTCAAGTGGACTTACGTTTGCTTGCCGCCACCAGTCGCCCCCTCAAACACTGTGTGGCCGAAGGAACATTCCGTGAAGAGCTGTACTACCGGCTCAATGTGTTCCCCATTAATGTGCCACCCTTGCGCGAACGTCTGCTGGATATTCTGGCTTTGGCGGAGCACTTTGTGGGTCGCTACGCCCTAACCTTAGGCATCGAAGCCCCTAAAATCAGCTCTGCGGCCTTAAGCATGCTCACCCACTACCATTGGCCGGGCAATGTGCAAGAGCTGGAGCATGTGATAGAGCAGGCCTTATTGTGTTCAGAAGGGCAACTGATTGAGCCCAAACACTTACCCTGCTCTCTGCACCCCCCCTCACTACCTGAGCCACCGGTTCAGGATTTATTGGATACCCGCCTAGGTATTGCCGAACGCAAAATCATTATTGAGGCTTTGACCCAAACTCGGGGTAACACCACCGAGGCGGCGGCTCAACTAGGGCTTACCCGGCGTATGTTGGGTTTGCGGATGCAAAAGTACGACTTGCACTATAAGGATTATCGCGTTTAATCCCCGAAGCATTAACCGCTTCAGGCAGAGGCGGTTTTATTCCACACCTGAAAACTCTCCATCATACATCAGACTTAGTGTCAGGATTGTGAACAAGATCGGGATAATCTGGGTAGCTAAGTCCTCTTATTCCCCAAAGACTTGGGGATTAATATGACCTCCAACGAAACGAAAAACCTTCAGACCACCGCGATGCCCTCAGTGACACCACAACGGGACGGCCTGAACTTTGGAGGTCATGATGAAAGGCTTTACTGCTACCACCTTACTGATGCTGTGTATGCCCTTGGCGGCCTTAGCCAATGAGCCTTTAGAGGTGGAAGATTATCGCTACGGTATGGATCTGGACATTAAACAGGTGATCTCGGTGAAGTCCGAACAACCGGATAACTTCAGTTCAAGTTGTGTGCCTGTTAAAGAAGAGATGATCTACAAAGACTCTCAAGGCCACGAGCATGACCTGAAATACCAAGTGATGAGTACCGATTGCAATAACGGTTAAAGGGTGGGCTAGAGTCGTCAGCCGTTTCCTTAAAGCCCCAAAGGGTCACTTTGGGGCTTTTTTATTTGCCCCACGCCAAGCTCGCCCAGCAGCGCCAACGCCCATAAAATGGTCGGATAGGCAGCATTACATCCGTATTACCGGGTAGGATATCCCAGTAAAACCGGCATTAATCCAACGGAGGAAGCGAGAACAGGAATACACATAGTCTGGGGGTTCTCGCGCACTATTCATGAACGTCAACGTCTGGGCCTTAAATAAACACCGAGATATCCGCCACGCTCTGTTACGACTGCACGCGCAATTAGGTACTGAAGCCTTTTTGATTGATACGGCGACCTCTCCCGATCCCCGCACCCTCTATTTACTGCACAAAACTGATGCGGGTGTGCGCGCTTGGTTACATACCCTAGGCCAAACTCAGGGTCATTATGGGGTGCATCTGGAATATCCGGGCACCAATAGCATGGATATCCACGAAGATCTCTCCCTGAATGAACTGGTGAGAGTAATGGCTAATCACTTTGATGTACCCATCATCCAGCCGCTGTCTTAACAGAAGCAGCCGTTTAAGCAAGCACCCCCTGCTATAAACGGCTATCCCACAGTCTGGCCACTAACTATTGATGGTAACGGGTAACGCGCTCCACCTCTTGCTTAGAGCCTAAAAATACTGCCACACGCTGGTGTAAAGACTCAGGCTGAATATCCAAAATCCGCTGATGACCGTTAGTAGATACCCCACCGGCTTGCTCAATGATGAAGGACATGGGATTGGCTTCGTACATTAAGCGCAGTTTGCCGGGCTTTTCGGGCTCACGGGCATCGCGTGGGTACATAAAAATGCCCCCACGGGTCAGAATGCGGTGTACATCGGCCACCATGGAAGCAATCCAACGCATGTTGTAGTTTTTCTCCAGTGGGCCTTCTGTACCGGCCAACAACTCACTGACGTAGCGCTGCACGGGCGCTTCCCAGTGGCGCTGGTTGGACATATTGATGGCAAACTCAGCGGTGGTTTCTGGGATACGAATGTCGTCGTGGGTCAGGACAAAGGAGCCGCGCTCACGGTCGAGGGTAAAACCCTTAACCCCATCGCCTAACGTCAACATCAACATGGTTTGGGGGCCGTAGATCGCATAGCCCGCGGCGACTTGCTGGGTACCCGGCTGTAAAAAGGCTTCTTCGCCCAGTGGGTTATTTTGGCTGAAATCTTTAGCCGGACAACGCAGTACCGAAAAAATAGTACCTACGGAAACGTTCACATCAATGTTGGAGGAGCCATCCAGAGGATCGAACACCAGCAGATAAGCGCCTTTAGGGTACTTACCAGGGATTTGATAGGCTTTATCCATTTCCTCCGAAGCCATGCCCGCCAAGTGACCGCCCCACTCGTTAGCTTCCAGCAGAATTTCGTTAGACATCACGTCCAACTTCTTCTGCACCTCGCCCTGTACATTTTCAGTCCCCATGCTGCCTAACACACCGCCCAAAGCCCCTTTAGAGACGGCATGGCTGATTTCTTTACAGGCCCGCGCGACGACTTCAATTAAAAAGCGTAAGTCAGCGGGCGTGTTATGGCTACGAGTCTCTTCAATCAGATAGCGACTCAGGCTTGTGCGTGACATGGAAAAAGCTCCATCCATTGAGGAAAAAACGAACAGCAGTTTAGCGCTTGTACCTTACAAAATCTGTAGTTTCTGGGAGCAAATTCACGGGAACTGGCTGGCCATTAGCCTGCTTTTGGAAACCTAATCAGAACAACAAACCTAGGGAAAGGTTGTCCTATAATCCTGCCCTCACGCAGGCTGTGACCTGCTGGCTTCATCGACTTAGGTAGGCTTATGGATAGCATCAATCAACGCATTGCCGAAGAACTGGGCGTTCGCCCGCAACAGGTAGCGGCCGCCGTGGCGCTGCTGGATGAAGGCTCCACCGTGCCCTTTATCGCCCGTTACCGTAAAGAAGTGACCGGCAGTCTGGACGACACCCAACTGCGTCACTTAGAAGAGCGTCTGCGCTACCTGCGTGAGCTGGAAGATCGACGGACAGCGATTCTGGCCAGCATCGAAGAACAGGGCAAACTCACGCCTGAATTGGCCCGCGACATCGCCCAAGCCGACACCAAGGTACGGCTGGAAGACCTCTACCTGCCGTATAAAACCAAGCGCCGTACCAAGGGCCAAATTGCCTTGGAAGCCGGTCTTGGCCCATTGGCTGAAGCGCTGTTTGCCAACCCGACCCTCAGCCCTGAAACCGAAGCCGCCGCCTTTGTGGATGCTGATAAAGGCATCGCCGATGTCAAAGCGGCTCTGGAAGGCGCGAAATACATCCTGATGGAGCGCATGGCCGAAGATGCCGCGCTGCTGGAAAAAGCGCGCACCTTCCTCAAGCAAGAATCCACCCTGAGCGCGCGGGTGGTGGCCGGTAAAGAGCAAGAGGGCGCGAAGTTCAGCGATTACTTTGAATACGACGAGCCGCTGCACAGCCTGCCGTCTCACCGTGCCTTGGCGGTATTTCGGGCGCGCAATGAAGGCATTATCAGCGCGACTCTGAAGGTCGGCGAAGAATTACCCGGCACTCAGCATCCTTGTGAAACCCTGATTGCCCAGCACATCGGCTTTAAACCCCAAGAGCGTGCGGGGGATAAGTGGCTGTCCGAGGTGGTGCGCTGGACGTGGAAGGTTAAACTCTACACCCATCTGGAAACCGACCTCTTGGGCGAGCTGCGCGATAAAGCGGAAGAAGAAGCCATTCGCGTGTTTGCCAGCAACCTGCACGACCTGCTGTTGGCCGCGCCCGCAGGCCCACGCGCGACCTTGGGCCTCGACCCCGGTTTGCGTACTGGCGTGAAGGTGGCGGTGGTGGACAGCACCGGCAAGCTGTTGGATACCAGCACCATTTATCCCCATGCGCCGAGAAATCAGTGGGATCAATCCATCGCCGAGCTGGCCAAGCTGTGCGCCAAGCATCAGGTGGATTTGGTGTCCATCGGCAACGGCACTGCCAGCCGCGAAACCGATAAGCTGGCCGCTGAGCTGATTAAAAAACACCCAGAGCTTAAGCTGACCAAAATCATGGTCAGTGAAGCCGGCGCTTCGGTGTATTCGGCCTCGGAATTGGCCGCGAAGGAGTTTCCAGAGCTGGATGTTTCTCTGCGCGGTGCAGTGTCTATTGCCCGCCGTCTGCAAGATCCACTGGCCGAACTGGTGAAAATTGACCCCAAATCCATTGGCGTGGGCCAGTACCAACACGATGTTTCCCAAGTCAAATTGGCGCGCAGTCTGGATGCGGTGGTGGAGGATTGCGTGAACGCCGTGGGTGTGGACGTGAATACCGCCTCCAGCGCCTTACTCAGCCGTATTTCCGGTCTTAACCAAACGCTGGCGCAAAACATCGTGGCGTTCCGCGATGCGAATGGCGCTTTCCCCAACCGTGCCGCACTGAAAAAAGTACCGCGTTTGGGCGAGAAAACCTTCGAGCAGGCTGCTGGCTTCCTGCGGGTGATGAAGGGCGATAACCCGCTGGATGCCTCTGCCGTTCACCCGGAAGCCTATCCGGTGGTGAAACGCATTGCCGAAAGCAGCCAGCGCGATATTCGTTCTTTGATTGGCGACTCCAGCTTTTTGCGTCAGCTCGATCCGAAGCAGTTCACCGACGAGCATTTCGGGCTGCCCACCGTCACCGACATTCTGAAAGAGTTGGACAAACCGGGCCGCGATCCACGCCCTGAGTTTAAAACCGCCAGCTTCCAAGACGGCGTGGAAACCCTTGCTGACCTAAAACTGGGTATGCAATTGGAGGGCGTGGTCACCAACGTCACCAACTTCGGTGCGTTTGTGGATATTGGCGTGCATCAAGACGGTTTGGTGCATATCTCCGCGCTGTCGGAGAAGTTCGTCAAAGACCCGCGTGAAGTGGTGAAGGCTGGCGACATTGTTAAGGTCAAGGTGATGGAGGTCGATATTCCCCGCAAGCGCATTGCCCTGTCCATGCGGATGGGCGATACCCCCGGTGAGAAAATTGAGGGCGCGAAGCCGAGTGGTGGTGCTAAGCGCAATGAGCGCTCGGTTCGTCCAATACCTCAAGCCAATACACCGGCTGCAACGCCTGCCAATCCAGCTATGGCGGCTTTGTTTGCCAATGCCAAACAGTTACGCAAGTAACGAAATTCTAAAACCGCTTTATTCTGGGGGGTGGTGCCTATTCTGCACTCCCCCTCTCATGCCAAGAATCTCGAATCACCTCAATCTGGCGAATTTCCGCCCATCTCTACAAAAATCCTGAAGTATTTTGGCGATGCTCCGCCACACATAGGGCTTTTTATTGACTAAAAAAATAATAACCTGTTGTTTTTAAACATAAAAACCAGCATGGCATAAGGCTTGCCCCATAGGTTTCGTGATGCAGGTATTTCCTGAATCGAACAATAAGAACCCCTTCTGGATCAATAGAAGGCCCATGCGTCAACTGGTCGATACCGCATCGGTATAAACCCGTGGAGACTTCCTATGACTGCCGTTTCGCAAGCTATTGATGTGCCTACCGTCGAAAGACAGCCCTTTTATAAGACCCTGTATTTCCAAGTTATTGTTGCCATCCTGCTCGGCATCTTGCTGGGACACTATTACCCACAAATCGGCGAACAGCTCAAACCCTTAGGGGATGCGTTCGTTAAGCTGATTAAGATGGTGATTGCCCCCATCATCTTCTGCACCGTAGTCACTGGCATTGCCGGTATGCAGAACATGAAAGCGGTCGGCAAAACCGGGGGCTATGCCCTACTGTATTTCGAGATCGTCTCGACCGTCGCGCTGATCATTGGTTTGGTCATCGTGAATATCGCTCAACCGGGCGTGGGCATGCATGTAAATCCCGCTACTCTGGATCATGGCAGCATTGCTCAATACGCGGCGGCGGGTGAAAAACAAAGCACCATTCAGTTCTTAATGAACGTCATCCCCAGCACAGTGGTAGGTGCCTTTGCCCAAGGTGAAATCCTTCAGGTGCTGTTTTTCTCGGTATTCTTCGGCTATGCCCTGCATCGTTTAGGCGAGCGCGGCCGTCCTGTCTTTAACTTTATTGACCAAGTCTCCCACATCTTCTTCAACATCATTAACGTGATTATGAAGGTCGCTCCCATCGGTGCCTTTGGTGCTATGGCCTTTACCATCGGCAAGTACGGTGTGGGAACCCTGGTGCAGCTTGGCCAGTTGATGCTGTGCTTTTACATCACCTGTGTACTCTTTATTTTGATTGTACTGGGCGGCATTGCCCGTGCCCACGGCTTTAGCATCCTCAAGTTCATCAAGTACATTCGTGAAGAGCTGCTGATCGTTCTGGGCACTTCGTCTTCAGAATCCGCTCTGCCACGCATGCTGGCGAAGATGGAAAAATTGGGCGCGGAGAAATCCGTTGTAGGTCTGGTGATTCCTACCGGCTACTCCTTCAACTTGGACGGCACCTCCATCTATCTGACGATGGCGGCGGTGTTTATCGCCCAAGCGACTGATACTCCGATGGATTTATCCCATCAAATCACCTTGCTGTTGGTGTTGCTGGTAGCCTCCAAAGGCGCTGCTGGGGTGACAGGTAGTGGATTTATCGTGCTGGCTGCAACTCTGTCAGCAGTGGGTGGTTTACCCGTAGCCGGTCTGGCCCTAATCCTGGGGATCGACCGCTTTATGTCCGAAGCCCGCGCCCTGACCAATCTGATTGGTAACGGTGTCGCCACTATTGTCGTGGCAAAATGGTGCAAACAACTGGATACCCAGCAATTAGATCAAGAGCTTAACCAAGGGCCACAAGCTGTGGAGTACGCCGAAGCTAACAAAGTAGCCTAAATCTATTTGATAGAAAGCTAAGGACTTGCTTTGATTGGCATCTGCCGGTATTTGTCGATACTCCCGTACCGGAGTATCGACAGATTGCTCTGGTAGAGACACTCCTTTCTTGTTTAATTGCCAAGTGGTGCCTTTATGCAAAAAAGATTTTCCCACCATAGCCTGCGCAACGACTTTCGTAAGTTATTGCAATCTAACCAGTGCTATCACACCGCCTCCGTTTTTGACCCCATGTCTGCGCGTATTGCTGCTGACCTTGGGTTTGAAATGGGCATTTTGGGCGGCTCTGTGGCTTCCTTACAGGTATTGGCGGCTCCTGACTTTGCCCTGATTACTTTGAGCGAGTTTGTAGAACAAGCCATCCGCATCGGTCGAGTGACTCGTTTACCCATCATTGCCGATGCTGATCACGGTTATGGTAATGCCCTGAACGTAATGCGCACGGTGGTTGAGCTAGAGCGCGCTGGCATTGCCGCTTTAACCATTGAAGACACGCTATTACCGGCCAAGTTTGGCCATAAATCTACCGATCTGATCGGCATTGACGAAGCAGTCGGTAAGATTCGTGCTGCCTTGGAAGCTCGTGTCGATCCCGCCTTAAGCATCATTGCTCGCACTAATGCCAAGGTCATTAGCACTGAAGAAGTGATCCAGCGGGCCAAAGCCTATGAAGCCGCCGGAGCAGACGGCATTTGCATGGTGGGTGTAGCAGACTTTGAGCACTTGGAGCAAATCGCCGAACATTTGAAGGTTCCGCTGATGCTGGTGACCTACGGCAACCCCAAACTACAGGACAACGAGCGCTTGGCCCGCTTAGGCGTTCGAGTGATTGTGAACGGTCATGCCGCTTATTTTGCGGCGATTAAAGCGACTTACGATTGCCTACGGGAACAGCGCCAAATAGCCGCCTGCGATCTGAATGCTTCGGAGCTCTCCGTGAAATACTCCACCGCCGACGAATACATGGTGTGGGCGGAAGAGTTTATGCAGGTGAAGGAATAGGAATAACCAGAACTAACCCAAAGACTCTTTTCAAGAGCTAATTAAACGGCTTTGAGTACAGGGCGGGAGGCTGAACAGGGAGATGCGGGGAGGTTGGCACAGCCAAAAGCACGTCACCTTCGGCGGTAGACTACCCGGACAGCTAAGAGGCTGGAGAGGTCGCAAAGGCTATCTTTGTAAAAGCTATCTTTGCAGAGACTATCTCTAACGCCTCCCGAAACCGGTGCTTAGTCCGGCTTTGGCCACATAAAGCCGAGCAAAAACAGTGCGGCAGCGCTCACCACAATGGATGGCCCGGCTGGAGTATCGGCAAACCAAGACAGCGCCAATCCTACACAGACTGCCAACATACCCAATAGACTGGCTCCAAGTGCCATTTGTTCAGGCGTGCGCGCATGTCGTTGTGCTGCTGCTGCGGGAATAATCAGCAGCGAAGTAATCAGCAACACGCCGACGATTTTCATTGCTACCGCAATCACCACCGCAATCAGCAGCATAAAGGCCAAACGCACGGCCACAACCGGAACCCCTTCTACCCGTGCCAACTCCTCATGCACGGTAATGGCTAATAAGGGCCGCCACAGGTATAGCAGCAATACCAGCACCAGCAGGCTACCGCCTAGCATCCAGAGCAAATCGTCGCTGGTCACGGCCAGTAAGTCGCCAAACAAGTACCCCATCAGATCAATGCGAATCTCACGCATAAAACTTAAGGTCACTAAACCCAGCGATAAGGTGCTGTGGGCCAAAATCCCCAATAGGGTATCGGAGGCTAAGGGTTGGCGTTGTTGCAGCAGTACTAAAACCACGGCCAATAAAACGCAACCTAGGGTAACGGCCAGCATTGGGCTGATATCGAGCAGCAATCCCAGTGCAACCCCGAATAAAGCCGCATGGGATAGGGTATCCCCGAAATAGGCCATACGCCGCCACACCACAAAGGAGCCCAGCGGCCCCGCTACCAAGGCCAGTACTAAACCGGCAATCAGGGCATTCACTAGAAACTCAGGCATCCTGATTAGACTCTTTATGAGGCGTAGGACAACAGGGGATGGAGGGCACAATATGGCCCTGCATGTCGTGGCGGTGATCGTGCTGATGTCGATACAAGGCTAAACCTGCCGTTTCTGCGCCAAATAAGGCCACAAAAGCCGGATCGGTACTGACTTGGGCTGGATGACCGGAACAGCAAATATGGTGATTCAAGCACACCACGCGGTCGGTGGTATTCATCACCAGATGCAAGTCGTGGGAGATCATCAACACCCCGCAGCCATATTGATTGCGGATGCGGGTGATCAGTTGGTACAGCTCAATCTGTCCGCTGACATCAACGCCTTGTACGGGCTCATCCAGCACCAGCAATTGAGGTTGGCGTAATAACGCCCGCGCCAGCAGCACCCGCTGTAATTCCCCGCCGGAAATTTTTTGCACTGGACTGGCCAGCAAATGGGCGGCCCCTGTATCTCTCAAGGCTTGCGTAATAGTCTGGTGATCTGCCTGAGGTACCAGCCGTAAAAAGCGCTCAACAGTCAAAGGCAGTGTGGCTTCTACATGCAGCTTTTGCGGCATATAACCAATACGCAGCCCCGGTTTGCGCCACACCTGCCCCGAAGTCGCCTTCAATAACCCCAACACGATGCGCACTAGGGTGGTCTTACCTGCTCCGTTGGGGCCGATCAGGGTCACAATCTCGCCTTGATGCACCTCCAGTTGGGCATCGACTAACACCGCTTGCTGGGCAAAGCGCATCTGAACGTCGTGCAAACGGACTAAAGTTTCCGTCATTTGGTCGCCGCCTGACATTGAGCACAGAGCCCTACCACCTCAACCATTTCTCCTTCAATCCTAAAATCGACGGCTTCAGCCGCTGCATGAATAGTCGCACTGATGGCAGGCGAATCCACCTCAATCGCGGTATGACATACCCGGCAGATGAGAAAATGACTTTGGTGCGCATGGGCAGGATGGGTGCAGCCAATGAAGGCATTTAACGAAGCCAGCCGGTGAATCAGATGATTTCCCAGCAAAAAATCCAAGGCTCGATACACCGTAGGCGGAGCTGCACGTCGCCCATCTTCCTGACTGAGCACGGCCAAAATATCGTACGCGCCCAAGGGTTTATGGCTTTGCCAAATCAGCTCCAGCACGCGCCGGCGTAGGGCCGTCAAACGTACACCTTGACGGCTGCATAACGCGTCAGCCGCCTGCAATGCCTGATGAACGCAGAGGTTGTGGTCATGCTCCGTACAGGCAATAGGTAATGATGGATTCATGGCAGCGACGCATTAAGTGAGGGACGTTATTATATAACTCATCCTTATGTGCGAGGTTGTCATGCGCCGTATTTTTTCATTCACCCTGTTGATTTTTGGGACAATGGCGCTTGGCTCTGCCCAAGCTCAGCCTCAGATACTCACCAGCATTAAACCGCTGCAACTGATCGCCGCTGCGGTGCAGGATGGCGTAGGTGAGCCTGATGTATTGCTCCCTGTGGGAGCCTCTGCCCATCATTACAGCCTGCGACCTTCGGACATACGCCGCCTGCATCAAGCCGATCTGTTTTATTGGATTGGCCCCAGTATGGAAGGCTTTTTGGTCGAAATACTGAAGCAGCGACCTACAGGCACTCAAGCGGTACAGGAGTTACCTGATCTACAACTGCAGTATTTTGGCGACTCCGATCATCAGCATGACGCAGAAACCGATCATGCCGATGCTGAACATAAACCGGGCAGCCTCGATGCTCATCTGTGGCTGTCTTCTGTCAATGCGCGCCAGATTGCCCGGCGAATGGCCGAAGACTTAAGCCAACTCGATCCCAGCCACGCCCAAACCTATCAAGACAATTTAGCCGCTTTTATCCAGCGTTTGGATCAGTTAGACCAGCGCTTAAAACAGCAGCTCACACCCGTTGCGGATAAGCCGTTTTTTGTGTTTCACGAGGCCTATAACTACTTCGAACAAGTCTACGGGCTAGCACACCGAGCGGCCTTCCACTTTAGTGAGGAAAATACGCCCGGAGCGCGGTATGTGGCTCAACTGCGCACTCAATTACAAGACGCGGGGCCAAGCTGTCTGTTCAGCGAGCCGCCAGTACGGCCTCGCCTTGCTCAGAGCCTGACTCAGGGCTTGCCCGTTACCTTAGCCGAGCTCGATGCACTGGGCGGCTCAATTCCGGTCACAGCCCAAGGCTATGAGCAACTTTTAGAACAGATAGCCCAGTCGCTCAGTCGGTGTTTAAGTACGCTGTAACCCTAGCCTAAGAAGTTGCATCCGCTGGGGCCGGAAGATGGCGCGGCAGCTCAACCCGTACAGACAACCCACCAAAGCATGAGGCTCCCAGCTCTATGCGTCCTTGGTGAAGCTCAAGGATACGCGCCACAATGGACAGCCCTAAGCCCGCGCCCTGCCCGGCCCCTAGACGAAAGAACCGCTCAAAGAGTTTATCCCTGAAGGCCGCAGGTACACCCGGCCCACTGTCTTGTATCTGTAGACTTAAATAGTCCTCGTGGGCTTCCAACTGAACCTGAATCACTCCAGCCTCTGGGGTGTATTGAATGGCGTTGCTGAGCAAGTTTTGCAGCAAGGTGCTGAAATTCGCGGCATCCATGAATAGCTGATAATCCTGAGTTTCATCAGCCTCTAAGGTCAGCTCTTGATGGCGGGCTAAAGCCAAAGGCGTAATCTCAGCCAATTCGGTACGCGTGACACTCAAAGCATTCAATCGTTGGATATTAAGTTGTATCGCTTGGGGCTCTAAACGTGCAAAGGTGAGTAGTTGGCTAACCACTCGGGTAGCTCGTTCCACCCCTGTCCCCAGATTACGCAGCGCATGCATACGTTCAGATTCTGTTTGCGCTGCTAAAGCGTTTTGCTGGTGAATGCGCAATACCGCAAGCGGGGTGCGCAGTTCGTGGGCGGCATCGGCCAAAAACTGCTTTTCCCGCTCAAGGAGCCGCCGCACCTGCAACAGTAAGCGATTTAGGGAAGCCGCAATGGGTTCTAGCTCACGCGGTAATGGGCTGATCAGCAATGGAGACAAATTATCAGGGGCACGGGTTTTAAGCAGTTGGGTCATATATTCCAAAGGCCGCAACCCGTAATGAACCGCAAACCAAATAAATATCGCCAACAGGGGCAAACCTACGACATCTGGCATCAGGTTATGGCGCATGATTTTCTCAATCAACTCACCCCGTACATCATCCCGCTCGGCAGCCAAAATCCATAGATCATCCACATGGTCATGGAGCAGAAACAATCGCCATAGATATTCCCCCAACATCAAGCTGTGGTAGCCCCCAAGGTGCGGATGGCTAAAAGGGTCTTTGATATCAGAGGCTAAGCCATGTGACTCCAGCAATACATGCAAAGCATCATCTGGGATACTGGCAGAGTGCAAAATGCGCCGTCCCCGTTGGGTAAAGACCTGAAATCCCACTTTAGTTTCATAGGGATGGCCCTGTAGCAAGATATTGGTGGAGGCGGGTAAATCCTCCTGTCCCTTATGATGCAAAGCCGCCTCATCCAGCATTTGTTGCAGAGAGCGCAGCGTGCTGGGGTTCATATTGCGGTGCAACAATCCACTGAGCAAGCGCGTACTTTGGGCAAGCTGAGCATCAAACAGCTCTTCTACCTCGTGGCGGGCATCGTAATAGCTTTTGTAGGAGATGATGGGTAAAAACAGCCCAAAAATACTCAGCACCAGCAACAAGATTCGCGTGCGTAAGGAGCGCATTAGACTTTTTCCACCAAGTAGCCTACGCCACGCACGGTACGAATCAGGTCAGAGAAGAGTTTTTTACGCAGATAATGGATGTGTACTTCGAGGGCATTGCTTTCGATTTCCTCCCCCCAACCGTATAGAGTCTGCTGTAAGCTGTCCCGTGTGAATACACGCCCCGGTTGTGCCAGCAGCTCGTGCAGCAGCAAGAACTCTTTGCGCGATAACACCACGGGCTGTCCTTGGTACTCCACCTGCTGGGTAGCCGGATCCAGTTGGATGCCCCGATACTCCAACACAGGCTGCGGACGATTAACGCTGCGGCGCAGCAAAGCCCGCATTCGGGCTTTTAACTCTTCCACATCAAAGGGTTTAATGAGGTAATCGTCTGCACCGCAGTCCAGTCCAGCAATGCGGTCACTGGTGGCATCCCGAGCTGTGAGAATCAGCACTGGGACTGGATTATGTTCTGAGCGCAGGTGTTTAAGTAGGCTCAATCCGTCCATACGGGGCAGACCCAGATCGAGCAACACCAAGGCAAAGTGCTCCGATTTGAGGGCATGCAGCGCACTTTGCCCATCCTGTAGCCAATCTACGGTATAGCCTTCAGGCTTTAGGGCGATGCGAATCCCCTCGCCTAGCTGGACATCATCTTCCACCAGTAAAATCCGCATACGCCCCAACCTCCCTATGTGCTGCCCATTGAACGACAGAGCCTATGAAACGGAGTTTATGCGGCTCAGGGCTAAAATTGGGCTAGGCGTTGGCGAATTTCTTCACGGCGAAATTCATCCGCTTTGGCCCGTCCGGGTCGAGCCGGAGCCTTAAGGGCTGTTTCAAACACCCTGCGCGCCTCTTTGTACTGTTTTTGCTGTATCAAAAAATCAGCATAGAAGTAGTTAGGATCAATACCTTCTGGGTTAATCGCCAAGGCTTGCTTTAACAACTCTTCAGCTTTTTTATCGTTGCCAAAGCTTAGGGGCCAACCCGGTACTTGGTAATACAGAGCGCCCAAACTGGTATAGGCTGAGCCATCTAAGGCTTTAGGGTTAATGCTTATCGCCTGCTCTAAACTAGCCTTGGCGCTTTTGACCAAATCCAAAGCCCCTAAGCCTCCGGCCGCACCCGCCCAAGAAGATTGAATAATGCCAGTCCAAATCAATAACTCAGCAGATTTTGGGTACTGCGCTAGGGCATGTTCTGCTTCTTTGGATAAAGCCTCAAAGGCGGCTGGTTTTGCTTTTTCCGGGGTTTGGTAGTTCACCTCAACCCAGCGGTCTTGCAAATGTACCAAGAGTTCTTGGGTGTTAGAGGCCATCACCGGCAGACTAAGCACACTGGCTAAAACGAGCACTAAAGATGCTTTAATAAAATTCATGGGCTGCACCAATCCTATCCAACACACTTAAGGGCGCTGACGCGCAAAACGCTGAACCACAGGCAATTGCTTACGCAGGGCGCGATCCACAATGCCGGGCAATAGGCTGTTTAAGCGTACAAAAAACTTCTCAGGCCATCCCAGATACAGCAGCTCATGCTCGTACTGAAGGGCCGCCGCTATTTGGGCCGCAACGGTTTTAGGATCATCCATAGCAACGTTTAGCTCATCATTTAGGGCTACTACGCTCTGGGTATTCATTCCGGTACGGGTGGCACGGGGTGCAATGTATAAAACCTTAATGGGCGTATCGGCCAGCTCTCGACGCAGCGCTTCAGAAAAGCCGCGTAGCGCAAACTTACTGGCGCAGTAGGTGGCAAATCCCGGATAACCGATGGAGCCAAAGGTTGAGCCCAAATTCAAAATCAGTGCTTGCGGCTGTTGGCGCAGTAGCGGCAGCAGGCGCTGAGTTAGTTGTAGGGTCGAAGTGAGGTTCACCTGTATCAGGTGGGCTATCTGCTCTTCGGTTTGATGCTCAAGCAAGCTGAATTCATTTACCCCCGCAGCGTTGACCAAGCAATTAATAGAGCCTTTTTGTGCCACAGCGGCCACAACGGCTTGGCGGCCTTCTGACAAGCTTAAGTCAGCTTGGATACTGTCAATTTGTTCGGGATAGCGCTGCTTTAAGGGCTCTAAAGCGGCGGTGTTACGGCTAACCAACAGCATTTTGGCGCCGGCGGCGCACAGGTGCTCTACCAAGGCTTGACCGATACCACCGCTAGCGCCGGTGAGCAGAATATGGCAATGCTTAAGTTCCATGTTGCAAGCTCCTCAATGAGCATCCGATAGGGGTAGGGTTCGGAATAAATCGCCATACAGCCGATAGACCACCTTGGCGACATGGATCACGTGGGCCTGATCCTGCGGGTCATCTAAACGATCCATCAGGGTTTTGAAAAAAGAAACGTGCTCAATATCTAAGCTGCCGTGGGAAGTGAGGTAACTAAAGGCTTGTTGTGGCAGAGATAAACTTCCTTGCAGTACCTGCGCAACCTGAGTGGCTAAGGCAATGCTGGTGCCCTCCAACACATTAACCATGCCGAAAAAACCCATAGGACTACGGCGGTTGATGTAGTCGTAGACGTAGCTCACCATCAGTTCAGTAGGTAACTCTGGAGTCTGATGACGGATGGCTTCTGCATCCATACCGCAGGCCCTAAGGTCATTCAAAATCCACTCTTGATGCCCTTTTTCCTCCGCGATGTATTCAGCAATAGCCTCACGCAGCCATTCCTTATCCTCAGGCAGACGCGCACCACAGGCCATGAGCAAAGGCGATGTATGCTTGACGTGGTGATAGGCTTGAATCAAAAAGGCGATGTAGGTACTTAGGGATAGCTGACCTTTTAATGCCTGTTTAATGGCCGGAGCCTGTAACAGATAACTGCGCTCGGTGGCCGTTACATTTTGTAGGTGTTCGAAGAAAGACATTCCAAATGGCCTCACTAAACAAGCGGCTGTAAGGGAAGCTGAGCACGGTAGTGCTCAAACAAAGCCATGCGGCGTAAACGACCATTAGCGGTGGTTAATCCACGATCAGCGGTAAAAGGCTGAGGTTCTAATAGCCAATGGTGAATTCGAGCGTAATCGGGTAATGCAGCATTGACTTGATCTACAGCGGCCTGTAACTCCGCTTGAGTGCGGGTAGCGCCTCTAGGCACTAATACTGCCCAGTTACGGGGTAACGCTTCACCGTATACCCAAGCTTGGGCAATACAGCTTTGCTGCGTCAGTTCCGCTTCGATCCATTCTGGGTTGAGGTTGCGCCCATAAGCGGTGATGAATTGATTTTTACGCCGCCCCTTGAGCTGTAGAAAACCCTCAGCATCCAGTTGGCCTAAATCGCCTGTGGTCATCCATTCTGAGTGACTGGAAGGCTCACCGAGATAACCCAACATGGAGGAGCCTTTAACCAACACCTCCTGATCCTCGGACAGCTTTAGTTGTACATGGGCCAAAGGACGACCCACAGTGCCCAAACGCCGAGCTTGAGGTGTATTCAAGCACACCACCGAGGCGCACTCAGACAGACCATAGCCTTCAAACACCGGCAACTGCTGTTGCTCGGCGCGCTCTAAAAGCTGACGGGATATATGACCACCGCCCACAGCGATAAAACTCAGGCGGTGCGGGGGAAGAAAACCCTGTTCTGCTGCCGTCACCAAGGCCAGTAATAATTGAGGCAGCAAGATCAGACTATTGGGCTGGACTTGGTGCAACTTGGTTAAAAAACGCTGCACCTCAAAACCGCTAGCACCCGACAGGCCAACCTCTGACAGGCCGGATACCTCAATGCAAGCGCCACCCCACAGCGGGCTGTAGACACCGGCTAAATTTTCCAGCAGCGTGGCTAGGGGCAGTACGCACAGATGGCGCTGGATGTCGGCACATTCGGTAGCCTGCCACAGACTTTTAGCCACCTGAAGCTGCTGCTCAATGCTGAGGCAAACGCCCTTAGGCTGTCCGGTAGTCCCCGAGGTATAGGTGATTTTTTGCGTCCCCACGGGCACTTCCGGGTATTGCGCTAAAACGCGCTGCGCCATACCCAAGGTTTGCAGCGGCTCAAACAACCCCAGAGGTAAACTCGCTTGGCTGGTGCGATCATAAATCAGCAGATCAACGCCCGCGTTTTCTAACACATGCCGCTGCTGTTGCGCCGAGAAAAATCCGGGAATAGGTACGGATACCCGCCGTGCATGCACGATGGCTAAATCCCACAAAATCCATTCAACGCCGTTATCTAAGGCTAAGCCGATACGCTGCGCCCCAAGCGCTTGCAGATGCTGGCTACGGCGCTCCACTTCTTCCTTAAGCTGTCGGTAACTGAAGCAGTGCTCCTTATCCTTTAAGGCTAAACGATCACCCCAGTCATTCAGGTGAGCCCAAAACTCCTCAACCATGCGCGACATGGAGCGACTCCTGTTCAGCGGCATAAAAAGGGGTAAATCCCAGCCGCAGATAAATGCCTTGCTGAATCAAGCGTTGATGGCCCGCAGGAACATAACCGGCCGTCACCTGTGGGTTGGTTGCATAGTAATGCCCCCAATCAGCCCGCTCTGCTCCCATACGTTCTGGATCGGCTTTAGCTAAACTAATCAAATCAATCCCTAAGCGCCGAAAACTGTTTAACAAACCGGGGGTTCCGGTAAACACCACCCAATTCACCTGCAAAGAAGCCAACAAATGGGTGAGGCAGACAATCAGAAAACGAGCAGAAGCAGCACCTTGAGCCGCTAAGTTACCGACCTCAATGATTTCTGAGCGCTGTATTGGGGTTTTCCAGTGTTGAGCTAGGGTGTGCTCTATGCCTTGATCTAGGTAGCGCTCCAAAAACAGCGGTTGATGCTGCGCCATGCGTAGCCCAAAGGCTCCCTGAATTTGGCCATGTTCGTCTTCTAAGCTGATCAAATCCGGCATGAACTGGCGAATATGGGCTTGATGGTGTTGGGCAAAGCAGGTGCGAATAAAGGATTCAGTGTGAGTGCGTCGAGCATCCTGTTGGTCTTGATGACTGATAAAACAATGCAGCGATTGATCAAGACCAATCCGAGCCAACGGATTGTGATGTGCCACCCCAGCCAGTTCCATACGCAGGTACCCTAGGTGATGAACTTAGGGTCAATGGTGAAAGCTCTGGCTTAAGGGATTCTTAAGTAAAATGCACAAACTCAACAGAAGTTGAAAAAGTACTTAAGAAGCCACGGGCGGCACAATCAGCATATACAGGCGGAAAAATAAGACGGTAGTGTAACTCTGACCTAAACCCAAAACGGCGTCTGTCAGTACCCTCAGCAGGGGATCCCCTTGAGTCCATTGGACACTCAGCACATCCAGAGCCATCAGAGGAAATAGTGTGAGCAGCACACAGCTAAGAATTAGCCCAAAGCGTCCCCGGGTAAGGATAAAACTATCCCGCAGCGCTTCTAAGGGCGACAAGCCGCGCTGAACCAGCAGATATTCGGACATCGAAGCTTTCACCATCACCCAAATCCCCGGCAGGATGTACAACGCCCCGCCCAGAATAATCAGCGATGAAGTAAAGCCCACCAATACCGCCAAAGGCAACCAGCGCTGAAACGCCTGGCTCAATAACCAAACATTACTAGGGTGCTGGTTCTTGCCGCGTGCATCCATCAGCACAATTAATACAGCGGTATACAACGGATAGAACAACAAACCAGCAACTAAATCCTGAATGGGTAAGGTCTGCTCAGTGCTCCAATGCTCTAAGGCTTGGCGCGTCAGACTCTCCAAGATAATCAGGGGTAAACACAGGCTCAACACCACAGCCAAATGACGGGTGTAAAAGAACCAAGCATCTCGTAATAGGGAAAAAACCGTCATCAGATACGACCAAAAGCAATCAAAGTACGGCCCACTCTAGCCCATTTAGCGCCTTGATACTCAAACAAAACAGGGAGGCTAAAGCCTCCCAAGTACCCTCAATGACTGAGATTAAGCCATGCTGGGCCGTATTTTACGCGCCGCCAAAGGATGGCTGGAAAAGGCATCAAAACGATCAAACCCAACCAGCGTTAAACTTCCTCCCGCATGGGAGCATTCCTCTTGCCAATGGTGCAAAAACTCCATAAAGGTGTGATCCACCAAATGAGCCTGAGTAAAGTCAATCTGAATGGATTTGCTGGTATCTAAGCGGCTAAACAGTTTTTTAAAGCTCAGCAGGTTAGAAAATAAAGCGGAACCCTGTACCTGAATCTGCACGCCACTGGGCGTTTCTTGAGACTGATAACGGGCCTTAAAGAAATTATTCAGCGGCACACGATGGAAGACTAAAAACACCATCTTAGTCAGAATCCCAGCGCCCACCCCCATCAATAAATCCGTGGAAATGGTGACTACAATGGTGATGACAAAAACCACCAATTGCTCTGGGCCGATCTTATAGGTTTTAAAAAACTCATGGGGTGAAGCCAAGCGATAACCCACGGAAATCAACAAAGCGGCCAGCGCTGTATTGGGGATCATCTCAATCACTGGGATAAACAACAGCATGGCCACTAATAAGAACAGGCCGTGAAAGAAGTTACTCCAACGGGTGTGGGCGCCAAAGGTCACATTGGCTGAGCTACGCGCTACCTCAGAGATCATCGGTAAGCCGCCCAAAGCCGCTGACAACGTATTACCCGCACCCACCGCGACTAAGTCTTGGTTGGTGTTGGAAATCCGCCGCCAAGGATCAAGACCGTCAATGGCCTTCACCGTGAGCAAGGACTCAAGGCAATTGATGAACAAGAACATCACCACATACTTCCAAAAGGCGGCAGTGCTGATCATGGAAAAGTCAGGGTTAAAACCGATATTGCCCCAAAAATCACCGATGCTGACCAGATCAAAAGCCGGAGTGGTATGGCGAAAATCCATGCCGATGGCCATAGGTACGGACACCAGCAACACCACCATAGGCGCGGGGATTTTTTTCAGTGAGGGAATGGCACGCGCCACCCACGGCATACCGAAAATAATCACCAAGCTAATCACACCGACCAAGGTCACACGCGGATCAGCATTCGCGATGGAATGAGGAATCGCTTGGTATAAGCCGATCAGCCCTACGCCTTTTAAGGTCGCCGGATCAATCCCCAATAACACATGGATTTGCTTGGCAAAAATAATCAGGCCAATGGCCGCCAACATGCCATGCACCGCAGAATGCGGGAAAAAATCGGTTAGGGTGCCAAAGCGCAAAAACCCGAAGGCTATTTGCAGCAAACCCGCCACCAACATGGCTCCGAGGGCCATATGCCAGCCGGTCATTCCGCCGCCAAACTCCATCACCGCACCGGCACAGAGGGTAATTAAACCCGCCGCTGGGCCTTTGATGGTCAGCCGTGATCCTGCCAATAAGCTCACCAATAGCCCACCGATCATGGCGGTTAACACCCCCATCGCCGGTGGAAACTCACTGGCCTTAGCAATCCCCAAGCTTAGGGGTAACGCCAGCAAAAACACCAAAAACCCCGACAGCATATCGGCACGCCAATGCTTTCGGAGTCCTTCCCATCCATCAGCAGGAATATCAAGCGCTTTCATAGTTTGCTACCTATTGCGACAGAAGTGTCACGATATTGACTTGATCAGTCATTCGTGGTTGCAAATAATCAAGTTATACGCTGTTTTTTGCAATATTTAGAAATATCTTTATTTGGTATTACTACCAAAGAACTAAAAAAATATATTGATATCAGAGTATTTACATGGTGCTAATGCCTTGGTTAGAGTTTTAAACGAAAAACAAGGTCGCTTATTTATTTCAAAATGTAATTTTACGCATCAATCTGTGAATACTCTGTGAACCACAGATCAACAATCTGGCATCCCAGTTCTAGCCCGTGACTTGGCAGTGGATGTGGCTTTTGCTCCATTTCGGGAGATCTCGTAATGACTGCTCCAGCGGTAACCGCCCCTAGGTCGGGCGTTTTTGATGAGCTTGCGGTGCTGCATGATCTAAAGCACTACCTGCCAGCTCAGGCTCCGTTGAAAGACTTTGTGCACCACAACAGCCTGCATGCCTTCCAACAGCGCCCCTTTTACGAGGCCCTGCGGACGGCATCGGGCATTCTTGGTTACAGCACCTCACTGACACTGGAAGAGTTTCGCCGGCGCTATGCACAAGGAGAGATCAATCCCGATATCCTGATGCGCTTAATCCGCGAGCAAGCCGGTGATCAGGTAGAGCATTGGACTGAGCTGGTTTTACAGGCTCAGCTAGATCCCTTTCCTCCCGCTCGGATCGGGCAATTGCGCGCCCTGTGGAAAAAAGATCGACAGCTTGATTTAGACTCACGGGTGCATCCCGGCCTGTTTCGCATCCTGTGCAGCTATCTGGATCAGGGCATCGCCATTTGGAATTTTCCCCACGCGGAGTTGGGCTTTCTCAACGCGCTACGGGCGTTAGAGCAAAACAGCCTCACCAGCCTGTTTCGGGGGGAACGTGCCCGCCAATGGCTGCAACAAGAAGACCTGAGCATCCCGCGCTTACTGGCTGAATTGGTGGCCGATGAACGCCTGTATGCGCGCTATCTGTTTGATCAGCAATTTGCCCATCCGGGCTGGTCGGGCATTGTGGCGGTCATTGAGCAACAGCCGGACACCCTGATTGACCAGCGCCGTATCAGCCTGCACGACCTGATTTTATTCGAGCTGCTGCTGGAGCTTGATGCACTGGACGAGCACTTTCCCCACGGCTGGCTCCCGTTAAGCGCCCCCGAAGCCCTGTATGAGGACTTATTGGCCGAAGTGCCCGAAACGCCCTTGCATCAGGTGTTAGCCCTTTGGCAAGAGGCCTTTGAATGGAGTTTTTACGATCCGGTTCTGACCGCACTACAGCACCAAAACCCTGAGCAAAACGCACTGACTGAAAAAAGCTTTCAGGGGCTGTTTTGCATTGACGACCGCATCGGCTCCTTCCGCCAGCATTTGGAACAACTGGATGCCCAGTGTGAGACCTTTGGTACTCCGGGATTTTTCGGCGTGGAGTTTTACTTTCAGCCCGAACACAGTAAATCCTTCACCAAAGTGTGCCCCGGCCCCATCACGCCCAAATATTTGATTAAAGAACAGGGCAGCCTGAATAAATTACAAAGCGAACCTCATCTGCATAAGCAATCGCACCAACTCTTGGGTGGCTTGCTCATTACTCAAACCCTAGGCTTTTGGTCGGCGGTCAAACTGGGCTTTAACCTGTTTAAACCCTCTTTGACCCCGGCAACGGCCTCCTCCTTCCGACACATGGATCACCTCGCCCAGCTCACCATCGAAAACAGAGCGCAAGGAGATCGTGAACAGGGGCTGCAAATCGGTTTCACCTTAAATGAAATGACCCTGCGCGCCGAAGGGTTGCTCAAAAGCATCGGCTTGATTCGCGACTTTGCGCCGCTGGTGTACATCGTAGGCCACGGAGCCAGCAGTCTGAACAATCCCTATTACGCGGCATACGACTGCGGTGCCTGCTGTGGTCGCCCCGGATCAGTAAACGCCCGTGTGATCAGCTACATCCTCAATCACCCGGAAGTACGCAAGCAACTGGCGGAAAAAGGCATCGAAATCCCTGACAGCACGCGCTTTATTGGAGCCTTGCACGATACCACCCGTGACGAGGTGGTGTTCTACGATGAAACCGGGCTCAGTCAAGCACAGCAGGCGCAACATGCCCGCACTGCGGCCATCTTCCAAGAAGCTTTGGATTTAAACGCTAAAGAACGTGCCCGTCGCTTCGAACTCACCAACAGCCTACAACCTCCGAAGCAAGTGCATGATGCGGTAAAACGGCGCTCTGTGTCTTTGTTTGAGCCGCGTCCTGAACTCAACCACGCCACCAACGCCCTGTGCATCGTGGGCCGCCGCGCCTTAACCCGAAAAGTATTTTTGGATCGGCGCGCCTTCCTCAACTCTTACGACTACCGCATCGACCCCAACGGGGATTTGCTAACCAACATTTTGCGCCCTGCGGCTCCGGTCACGGGTGGGATTAATTTGGAGTATTTCTTCTCCCGCGTGGATAACCAAAAATTAGGCGCAGGCAGCAAACTACCCCACAACGTCATGGGCTTGATCGGCGTAGCTAACGGCAATGACGGCGACCTGCGTACCGGATTGCCCAGTCAGATGATCGAAATTCACAACCCGATTCGGATGATGATCATCGTTGAGCACTTCCCTGAGGTGATTGAAGCAGCGATTCAGCGCCACGAGCCGACCCACGAATGGTTCCGTAATTCATGGATCAACCTGGTCTCCATCCACCCTGAAACCCATGCGCTGTTTCGGCTGCACCAAGGCCATTTTGTGCCCTATGAGCCTCTCACTACGCAGATCGACAAGGCCTCGAATTTAGAACGCCTGTTCGAAACCCGTACCGAGGATCTGCCCGTTTACACCCTCAACTAGGTCAGCACGATGAATGCCTTTTTACAGCTATTTATTTTCCTGCCCTTGGTGGGATTTTTCGCCAGTTTGCTGGTAAAACGCCAAAACGAAGCCCGTATTGCACAGATTGCCATCATCACCTTCGTCGGCCATGCGCTGGCTTTTTATCTGTTTTGGTTGTATTGGGCAGCGGTGGGATTTCCTAAGCTGGAACTGAAAAGTTTTGCCCTGTTTCAGGGTCAAGGGTACGAGTTTTACCTCGATTTTTTCTTTGATCGTGTGACGGCGGCTTATGTATTCGTTGGCTCTTTTTTAACCTTTATGGTGGCGGTGTACAGCCGCTACTACATGCACCGTGAGTCCGGCTACAAACGGTTTTTCAGCACTATTTTGTTTTTTTATGCCGGCTACAACATCGTGGTGTTCTCCGGTAATTTGGAGACCATGTTCATCGGCTGGGAGATGTTAGGCATTACCTCCTTCCTGCTGATTGCGTTCTACCGTGATCGCTATTTGCCGGTTAAAAATGCGGTCAAAGTGTTCTCCATCTACCGCATCGGAGACGTGGGCTTACTGCTGGCCATTTGGATGAACCACAATCTGTTCCACCAGAACGTGACCTTTCAGATGCTGCACGATAACGCCTATGTGCAAGAGCATCTGCAATCGGGCACCGCCCTCGGCATCTTTATTTCGCTGATGATTTTGGTCGCAGCGGCGGGTAAATCAGCCCAATTGCCTTTCTCCAGTTGGCTGCCCAGAGCTATGGAAGGCCCAACGCCCTCCAGTGCGATTTTTTACGGTTCGCTGTCGGTACATATGGGCGTGTTTTTGCTCCTGCGTACCTTTCCGTTTTGGGAGGACCAGGTCTCGGTACGTCTGATTATTGCGGCTCTAGGCATCACCACCTGTTTGGTGGCCACCATCATCGCCCGTTCACAAGCAGCGATTAAAGCTCAGATTGCCTATGCTTCCATCGCTCAAATCGGGCTGATTTTTGTGGAAGTAGCGGCGGGATGGCATACGCTGGCCCTAGTGCATTTTGCGGGTAACGCCTTCCTGCGTACCTATCAATTGCTGGTCTCACCTTCGGTAGTGAGCTATCTGATCCGCGAGCAGTTTTATAACTTTGTGCCGCGCAGTCAGCACCTTGGGCAATCTTGGCCGAAAAAGCTGGAAAGCACCCTGTATATGCTGTCCCTCAAAGAATTCAATCTGGATTCTTGGATGTACCGCTGTCTGTGGAATCCCATCAAGATGCTGGGGCATAAGCTGGATTTCCTCAGCTTTTGGCGGGTGCTGATCCCTTCTATTCCGGTGTATGCCGCTGGGCTTTATGTGGCCTACCATAAGGGCTCCGTGCCCGCTGCCGTTGCGCACCTGTTGGCGCTGGTCTTTGCATTTGTGGCTCTGCTGTTTGTGCTGCGCTCTTTTGCTGAGCGCCGCCGCACCCGCATGGCTTGGCTAATGACCCTAATGACGCATTTTTGGATCGCTCTGGCCGTATCCCTAAATGCGGAATTTAGCTTTAACGAAACTTATCTCTACCTGAGCGGTGTAGCTATTGCAGGGTTGATCGGATTTTGGTGCTTAAAACGCATGCGCCGCTTAGAGGGGAATATCGACTTAGATCAGTTTCACGGCCAAGTACAGGATCATCCACAAACGGCCTTTGTGTTTTTACTCTGTTGTTTGGGCGTTACCGGGTTTCCCATCAGTCCCACCTTTATCGGTGAGGATTTGATGTTTGCCCATATCGGCGGGGATCAGGTGCTGTTGGCCTTTTTAGTCAGCCTGAGTTTTATCGTGGTGGGGCTATCTATTATTCGTATCTATGCGCGGGTATTTCTGGGGCCAAGGGTGCAAGCAGCCAGCCGTTGCTCCTGATTAAGTCTAAACCGAGTTAAACAATTATCCCCCTGTTTGCCTCCGCCCAAGCGGAGGCTTTTTTTATTCGGTACGAGCCTAGGCTTAGCAACCCTTAAAGACGGGTAAAGACTTGCTCTGCCTCCAAACGGGATTTGGGCAATTGGGCGTTAAAGTCTTCGCCACTGTGATAACCCAAACTCACCAGCACCAAACTGGTTAAGCCACGCTCACGCAGACCCAATTCCGCATCCAGAATATTGGCGTCAAAGCCCTCAATGGGGCAGGCATCCACCTCGACCACCGCCGCCCCTAGCAGCAGAACACCTAAGGCAATGTACACCTGCTTTTCCATCCAAAATTGCAGATCTTTGCGCTCAAAGCGGTGCAAATCAGCGTAAAAGCTACGAGTTTTATGCTGGGTGGCTTTAGCCTCAGCATTGGCTAAACGGCCATCGGCGGCTTCTTTATCCAGTACCGCCTCCAAGTGAGGCTGATCCAAATCACTGCGCACACAAAACACAATCACGTCAGAAGCCCTAAGAATCTTGGCCTCGTTATAGGCATATCCCGGTTGCGTGGCCTTAGCGATGCGCGCTTTAGCTTCATCACTCGAAGCCACCACAAAATGCCAAGGCTGAGAATTAACCGAGGAGGGGCTGTTACGCAGCGCAGTTAACAGTTGCTCCAAAGTTTCTGCCGGAATTTTACGCGCAGGATCAAAGGCTTTGGTGGTGTAACGGGTTTGACTCAGTTGGGCCAGATCGACACTCATCATGCACTCCTATCAAAAATAATAAGGGTCAGCGATTAGGAACAAAGGAAACATCATGCCCCATAGCATGGCGACATGCATTAGATCGAAAAAGTCGCCTGATTCAGCAGCAGTTTCTCTTTTAGAGTGAAAATGGATTCGGCTGGGGTGTTCTCGCAAACCTTAAATAAAGGACGGTTACAGCATCCTTCCTAGGGCTGCGTTGGAGTGTTTCTAAGCCAGTGCTGAAATTTTGATGTTGAAACACTGGCACACTTGAAAGATTAGGCTATGGTTGTTAACTGCCAGTTAGTCTAACTAATTGGTAATTATATATTTAAAACATTTAAATGAGGCTAAAAGTGTTATTAACAAACTTTTTCATAAAAATTATATTTATTTAGTTTACTGATTAGGTTTTAGATAATGAATGCTTTTTTTAGCCTTATAAAATATTTTATTAAATTATTAATTATAATAATCTCCTGTATATTAATTTCGATTTTAATAAAAATAGATGTATCTCGTATACTTGATAAAAACTCATCCTTAGCACAAGATGTAAAGCAAAATAGTATTTTAATCCGTAAAGGTAATATTAACGGTGTACCCATAGCGATACCAAAAAATTATTTTTACTTTCCATTTGCATACCATGATAAAAGTATTTGGGAGCCCACCAAACCCGGAGATAAAAAACCAGAAGAGCGCACTTTTGAAGATGGTGTGAGCTCTTTTGCCATTTATGTACATTGGCCAGATATGCAACCCGTTAATGCTGAAAACACTAAGAGTTATTGGGACAGCCGATCTTCAGATAGAGAGCACTCATGGTTATTAATTGGACTGGATGAGTCTCTTGCAACTAATCCCCGTCCACCTCAAACACCTGAAAATGGCTTGGCACGTAACCTAAAAGGAATCATTAAGCGATTACCTGAAAACTCAGTTGCTCCGAAATATAAAAAAGATGACAGTAATAGTGCGGGAGCATACTACGTTTTACAGGGTACAGACCAAGTTATTGGTTTACAGTGGGCAGAACCTGTAGGCTCAGGTATAGAGAAATTTGAAATCTGGAATAAGTTACTATACTGGCAAGGAAATATGGATGGCATCGTGACGGATTTAATAAGATGTTATAACGGAAGATTACCAAATCCGGTATTTTATCATAAATGTATTCATCGCTTTGAGTTTCCTGAGTGGAGCTCCTACGTTTCCCTCGAATATCCTAGAAGCTGGCTACCCCAATGGCGAGAATTAAAAGAGAAAGCACGTGATCTACTGTTGACATTCGCAGTAACTCCAGAAAATACAAGCAAGTGAATTTATTAACTCAGAAAGCTCTCTCAATGCGTTGTATGCGACTGTATTTGTTTAACCAATTCCCGTAGATCTGCCTCAGCCTTTAACATTAAAGTTAATGCCTGCTCTACTTGTTCTAAGTTTAAACCCAATCGCATCAGCAAAGCCGTTGGAATCTCAGAGGTTAAGGCTGTACCTATACCTCGTTGTCCTAGTAAATTAACAGCCAAATAGATCAGGTTCGGATATACCGAATGCTCCCCCTGATAATCTGGCATTTTTTGATAGTAAAGCGCAGCGGCTAATTCTTCCGGCATGTGCCAGCGTTGTACCCACCAACCGCCAATTTGCTCACGGGTAACACCTAATAAATAGCGCTCTAATATATCGGAAGATAAATGTGGGTTAGCCTGTTGATATTGGCATAGTGTGGCAAAGTGCGGTGGAAATACATAAGCCAATATCAAATGACCAAAGTTATGCAGCAGTCCCGCTAGATAAGCTAATCCCGGCTCAGGCCGCTTTGAAGCAGGTACTAACTTAACCAAACCATCAACCAGCATGGCGGTATAGATCGCTTGATGCCAATATTCATTACGATCCGTACCTGCTTGATCAGACAGTTGCAAGTTATGGTCTAAAGTTAATCCCAAAGCTAGATTAAGCACACGCTCAAAACCTAAAGCGCGCATGATGGCATCTTGTACTGAGTGTATTTTGCTTACAGAGGCGTAATAGGCTGAAGAGGCCCAGCCAATAACCTGAGCGGCCAAAGGGGGATCAGTTTCAATAATCCGGGTTAAATCCCCCACGTCCGCTTTGGGGTTATTTTGTAATATCAGAAGACGCTGAGCGGTTTGCGACAAAGGGGGAATTTCCACCACCTCATCCAAACGCTGATAAATTCTTTGCCCTGTAAAAGAGTGTGGGTTTTTAGTCCGTGCTTCATCCAAATTTGCAGGCTGAATCCCAGTTAAAGCGATCCCAAAACGCTCGATACGCGCATGACTGAGCAGCGGTTTAAATGCCTCTATGGAAATATCTAATAACCATCCCGGTTGGCCAAACTCTAGGAATAACTGTTCTTGCTCCAGTAATCTCGCTTCGCACAACACTGGAACTTTAGCCATCAAACAAGCAAATAAACCTAGGGTATGCTGAGCCAATAAGGCTTTTTGCCGCTCTTCAGCCATTACTTGCCAGTGCCGCCCCATCAAGTGAGGAATATATGCCAGATCTAATAATTGCGATCGCGGATATAACACTAACAAGGGGTTGCCTAAACCGTCTTCCATCCACACGCCTTGCACGCGCTGTTGCGCTTCTAGCAACCCTGTTTGATCGCGTTGCAGGCGGTGCTCAGTCATACCCTGTGCCTCCAGCAGTTGCTGGATAGGGACTGAAGATTCGACAATGACGGATGCAACCATGTGTGTGACCTGATAAGAGATGCTGGTACTGTTTTAAATGTTATTACTCAGTGCATCAGTGACTCATACTTGACCATAGTGCTGTCCCCGAGGTAGCCAACGCCTTAACAAAGGGGCAATACGGTCAGGCCATTGGCTGGCAACTTGGCGGGCTGCATCCCGCACCTCTGGCAGCAAAGTAGCGTCACGCATCAAATCTGCTATCCGAAACTGCAACAGCCCTGTTTGACGAGTTCCCAAAAGTTCTCCCGGGCCACGTAACTCCAAATCCTTTTCTGCAATGATAAAACCATCGCATGTTTCACGCATGATCGCCAGCCGCTCACGCCCCTGATAAGACAGAGGGGCATGATATAATAGTAAGCAATGGCTGAGGGCCATCCCGCGTCCTACACGTCCCCGCAACTGATGTAGCTGAGCTAATCCTAAACGTTCTGGATTTTCGATAATCATCAAACTGGCGTTGGGCACATCCACACCTACTTCAATAACCGTCGTTGCTACTAACAGATGGACAGCACCTGATTTAAATTGCTCCATAATGGCTGTTTTTTCAGCCGCTTTCATACGCCCATGTATCAAGCCTAGACGTAACTCCGCTAACCGCTCCGATAACTCGCTAAAGGTTGTTTCAGCCGCCTGACAGGTTAATTCTTCGGATTCGTCGATCAGGGTACATACCCAATAGGCTTGGCGGCCCTCAATGCAGGCACTGCGTACCCGTTCAATCACTTCATCACGTCGTGTATCGGCCAGCACTCGGGTTTCAATAGGAGTTCGTCCCGGTGGTAGTTCATCCAGAATGGAGGTATCCAGATCCGCATAGGCGCTCATGGCTAAGGTACGGGGGATGGGGGTCGCGGTCATAATCAGTTGATGCGGACACAACAAACCCTGTACGCCTTTTTCCCGCAACGCTAGACGCTGCTGCACTCCAAAGCGGTGCTGCTCATCAATGATTACTAGGGCTAAGGCAGCAAACTGAACCTCAGCTTGGAACAGTGCATGAGTACCAATGACTAAGGAGCATCCCTGTTGGATGCGCTCTAAGTTGGCTGCACGCGCCTTCCCTTTTAACTTTCCGGTCAACCACACTAGGTCAATCTGCAAGGGAGCAAACCAGCGCTGAAAATTTAAATAGTGCTGTTCTGCTAGTAACTCGGTGGGGGCCATGAGTGCCACTTGATAACCAGCCTCAATGGCTTGCAGGGCTGCTACAGCTGCTACTAATGTTTTCCCAGCCCCAACATCGCCTTGTACTAAACGCAGCATGGGGCGAGGCTGGCTTAGGTCTTGGGCAATCTCAGCGCCTACCCGCTGTTGAGCCTTCGTTGGGCAAAAACCTAACTGCTGTAAAAAACGGGCCACTAAGTGCTTAGAAACAGGTAATGCAGGCGCTTTTTGACGGCGTATTTGATGCCGTAAGCGTTGCAAAGACAGTTGATGGGTTAATAGCTCTTCAAATACCAAACGCCGCTGGGCCCAATGACGACCCTTAGCTAACTCCCTAAGATTAGCCTGAGCAGGAGGCTGGTGTAGATACTGTACTGCAGCCTCTAACTCACCTAATCCATAGTGATCAATTAAAGCGGAAGGCAAACAATCCTCTAAAGGGTGCTGTTGCATCAGCGTAAGGGCTTGCTGGCACAGAGTCCGCAAGCGCTGCTGAGTTAGCCCCTCAGTCGTCGGATAAATAGGAGTCAGGGCTTGCTCTGTGGGCAGAGACTCAGTAGCAGTCAGCAAACGGTATTCAGGATGGTACATTTCCAATCCCGAAGCCCCTGCGCGAACCTCACCATAACAGCGGATACGCTCACCCCGCTTAAAGCTCTGCTGCTGGGCTGAGCTGAAGTGATAAAAACGTAAGCTAATGCTTCCAGTGCCATCCTGTAGGCGCAGCAACAAACTCCGCCGCCGACCGTTGACAACATCAGCCAGCAGGATACGGCCCTCAATAACCGCATCTTGACCCGGCTGAAGGCAGCCCAAAGAGGTAATGCGGGTGCGGTCTTGATAGCGCAGGGGCAGGTGGAAGACTAAATCCTGCACCGAATAGAGGCCTATACGCGCGAGCTTTTCCGCTAAAGCAGGGCCAACACCCTGCAAGCAGGTCACAGGAGCCTCTAATGCCTCAGACATAGGCTAGCCCTTGGAAATACCTGTCCGAATGACCGAGCATAAACGAATCGAATCGGCCAACACCTCAATGGCCTTAGGGCGTGGAAAACTGGCGCGCCATGCAATAGCCACGGTACGAAAAGCCGCCGGTTTAACCAAAGGGCGAACCTCTAAAATACCCGGTGCATAGTGATGGGTTTCCACCGCCGACAGCGGAAGTACCGAAATCCCTAATCCTGAAGCTACCATGTGGCGGATGGTTTCTAAGGAGCTGGATTCAATCGTAGTGTTATGCAAGTTATCGTTTTTTTGGGTCGGACAGGCCTCTAGTACCTGATCACGGAAACAATGCCCTTCCCCCAACAACAGCAAGTTTTGATCACTGAGTTGATCGGCTTCAATACTGTCTAAAGCCGTCCAAGGGTGATCAGCGGCCATCACGACATAAAAAGGCTCGTCGTATAAACCTAGGGTTAGGACATCAGCTTCTTGAAAGGGCAAGGCGATGATGACAGCATCCAGCTCTCCAGTACGCAGCTTGTCGCGCAGGATATGAGTAAAGTTCTCCTCAATGTACAACGGCATCTCAGGCGCTACCCGATGTAACTGGGGAATTAAATGGGGGAATAAGTAGGGGCCGATGGTGTAAATAGCCCCGACTTTTAACGGTGCGGCCAGTTGGTTTTTACCCGCTTGGGCCAGTTCGCGAATGCCTTGAGCCTGCTCTAAAACCTTTTGAGCCTGAGTGACAATGGTTTCACCCACAGGCGTTAAACGCACGGCACTTTTGGTTCGCTCAAAAATCAGAATGCCTAGCTCATCTTCCAACTTTTTAACGCCAACGGATAAGGTAGGTTGGCTTACATGACAGCGCTCAGCTGCCCGCCCAAAATGTTGCTCCTGAGCCAGAGTAACGATATAGCGCAGTTCAGTTAGGGTCATGGGCATATTCCGTATGTCTTGCCGCCAAGCATAACGGTTAGCTGCCTTAAGAACCAACCAGCAGATGCACTTTGCGCCCATCTACTGGTGGTCTTTCCTTCGCTCGATCAATCAGTCGCGCTTCAGCTCGTACACTAAGGGGGCTATGATTTCCAAAGTGCCGTTATTAAGCAGCTCTGGCGGCGGTGGTGGTAGGGGTTGTGCTCGTTTGATCATATCCAAAGTGGCCTGATCCAGCAGATCGTTCCCAGAATACCCCACCAGTTCATAAGACAGCACATAGCCCGAGGCATCAATCACGAACCGCAGACGGTTAATTTTCTTAGCCCCCGGACGCTCAATACGTTTAGCCGCCTCAGGGTAGCGTTTGTAACGGGATAAATGTCCCAACAGCAAACCCTGCCAAGAAGCCTTAGCCTCTGCACTGCCTACAGAACTGCCAGCCCGAGGAGATCCTGCTCCTCCACCTTGACCTGTTGAGCGCGCCGTGCTCTGTGCATTGGAGGTACTGGTAGAGTCTGAGTTTGAGAACTTCGTAGCGTCCGCAGGCGGTGGATTCTTAGCTACTGTTTCTTCAACCGGCTTAGGTGGAGTCGGTTGTTGCTTCTTAGGCGGCTCGACTTTTTTCTCAGGTTTCTTTTCAACAACCTTTTTGGGTTCAGGCTTAGGTTTAGGTTTAGCTACCGCTAAAGCGGGCTTAGGAGCCTCAGCCAATTTAGGCATGGGTTCAGATTCCGCCTCAACCTTGGGGGTCGGAATTGGAGGCGGCGGCGGTGGTGGGGGCGGAGGCAAAGGCTCTAACTGAGCCAGCATCACCGGAGCCGCTGGCGGTAGAATCAAGGGCGGTGGCTTGACACGCCAGAACAATGCCCAGAGTGCCACACCGATGTGTAAGCCCAGCACTACCAACAAGCTGAAGCTCCACAATGGCCACTTACGGATATTGTTCATGCTACTTTCCGAGTGTCTCAAGTCCAACTAAGCCGATCTTCAGATAACCCGCCTCACGCAAGCCGTCCACTACTTCCATCAAACGGCCATACTCAACCTCTTTATCACCGCGAACAAAGACTACGGTTTCCTTATTCGATTGAGTCAGACTGTCCAGTTCAGTACCTAGGTCAGCCAAATCCACTGCTTCATTACCCAGATATAGGCTTTTGTCTTCCTTGATGCTCAAGTACAGAGGTTTATCAGGCCGCTTCTCTGGCTTAGCCGTTGAAGCGGGCAAATTCAACTTAACGTCAACTGTTGATAGAGGCGCTGCCACCATGAAGATGATCAGCAGCACCAACATAACGTCAATGAAGGGGGTAACGTTGATATCGTGAGACTCTGTTAGGTCGTCACTACCACCTTCTTTTAAATTCATGCCCATGTTTGCTTGACCTGCTTACTTCACTTTGAGGACATGGGGCATAGCCGCTGATCCTGTGCGGTTATCACCACCAGAAAGCTGTGCAGTATCCAAATCACGGCTAACTAACAACAGGACTTGAGCGGAAGCATCTGATACTTCAGCTTTATAAGTGCCGATGGAGCGTGAGAAGACGTTGTAAATAATAACCGCAGGAATCGCTGCTACCAGACCAATCGCGGTAGCTAATAGAGCTTCCGCAATACCGGGAGCCACAACGGCAAGGTTGGTGTTTTGAGATTTAGCAATCCCGATGAAGCTGTTCATGATTCCCCAAACGGTACCGAACAGACCAACGAAGGGAGCCACAGAACCAATGGTAGCCAGCACGCCGGTACCTTTGTTCATTTCACGGCCACAAGCAGCGACAAGGCGATCCAGACGGAAACATACACGCTCTTTGATGCCTTCTTTCTCTTCGCGGATTAGATGATTAGAAAGGCGCAGCTCCTCTTGAGCATCCTCAATCAGTACGGCGGTAAAGCTGTGCTTTTCAGTAGCTTGCTCAGCAGCTTGATTCAGCGAGCGAGCCCCTCTGAGGTCTGACAACTCGCGGCGCAGGCGACGTCTAGCGCGGCTTAACTCGATGGTTTTAGCCAACCAGATAGTCCAAGTAGCGACCGAAGCCAACAGCAGGGTGATCATGACTCCTTTAACCACAATATCAGCCGCTTGGTACATGCCCCAAGGAGACAGGTCATGTCCTGCTAAGCCTGCACCTTCTTCAGCCACTACATCTTCTTCAGGCAGGGTTTCATCAGCGGCTGCACCGGGAGCCGTAGGAGCCGTTGTAGCAGCAGGGTTAGCTGTTGCCGGAGCTGGCGTAGCACTGACGGCTGTCGACTGAGTGGGAGCAGCGGCATTTTGTGCCAATGCGTTCAAAGGAGCTAGCAGACTTAATGTAGTGACAACGGCCAGCACTTTAGCGGCGTTTTTAGCTACGAGGGAAGCCGAGCGACCTTGGTTATCAACGTCTGTCGTATTCATACAGGTTAAGCCTCTATGCGCGTAGAAGAACCCAGTAAGTAAGGGATATGTATAGATTCGGTAATGGGTTGGTATAGTAGTACAACTGATTATTATTTAGAACCCATATTCGTCGTTCTTACTGGATAAATGGTCGTGGCAATTTGTCCGACCACACATGAGTTATCCATCTCTGTCATTTATAAAACCCATTAATGGACATCCCATTTATCCAGTGTAGGCTTAGCCATCATTCTGATTTTTGATCTACTCCCTTCTTTTGATGGGTATAGGCTGACTTTGTGACCCTTACTGCACACACCTCTATGCTTGTGATCTTAATTTCGTCCTGTGTGCTACTGAGCGGCTGTGTGGGCTATTACGGTCAGTTGATCGTAGGGCAACTGGCTCTATTCAGTGCCCATAAACCCATTTCAGCCATCTTAGAAGACCCAAACCAAGACCCTCAGTTACAGGCTCGTTTAGCCAAGGTGCTGGAAGCGCGAGACTTTGCCAGCACCCACCTAGGGCTTCCTAACAACAATAGTTACCGCGAATACGCCGACCTACAACGGAACTATGTGGTTTGGAACGTATTTGCTACCCCTGAGTTTTCAGTAGACCCCATCAAACATTGCTTCCCGATTACAGGCTGTGTGGCCTATCGCGGTTACTTTAAAGAACAAGACGCGCACAATAAGGCCACAGAACTTAAAGCCCAGCATATGGATACACTGGTGGCAGGTGTTGATGCCTACTCCACACTGGGCTGGTTTTCCGATCCCCTGATCAACACCATGCTCAGGCGCAACGATGATCAGCTAGCGGCATTGATTTTCCACGAACTGACGCACCAAATGCTGTATGTGCAAGGCGACACAGCCTTTAACGAATCCTATGCCAGCTTTGTAGAACGTGAAGGCCAACGGCAGTGGCGGGCCTATCAAGGACTACCTCCATTACAAACGGATCGAGTTAAAGCCTATAGACAAATGGTAGAAGAAATTCTGGCTACCCGCGAACGCTTACGCGTCCTATACGCTACCGCACTCCCTGAAGAAGACATGCGCACGCGCAAGCAAGCGGAATTCACCCGACTGCGCCAAACCCACCGACGTTTGAAGGAACAAGAATGGGGTGGACGGGGCTACTTCGATCAATGGTTTAAACAACCTTTAAACAACGCTGCTTTATTACCTTTTGGCTTATATGATCAATGGGTGCCTGCATTTGCTCAGCTATTTCAACAGGTCCACGGGGATTGGCCGGCTTTTCATGCGGCGGTCGCTCGCTTAGGTAAACTCGCGCCTGCCGAACGCACCTCTACCTTGGAGCGCTTGCTCCAAGAAGCCAAACCCTAAGAACCCACCGAATCAGTTCATTTAGGGCGGGGAGGATGTCAATCGTACAGATGGTTGAGGGGTAAGGCGGTACTGGAAAGCACCTGCCGTAGCACAAAACTGGAGCGTACGCTGGATACCCCATCAATGCGGGTCAATACTCCCAATAAAAACTGCTGATAATGATCCATATCGGGCACCACCACCTTGAGTTGGTAATCTGCATCCATGCCAGTAATTAGACTGCACTCCAATACCTGAGGATGCTGACTGATCACCTGTTCAAAGTGTTCAAAACGCTCAGGGGTATGCCGATCCATGCCCACTAAAACCGTGGCGGTCAGGCTTAACCCCAGTGCTTTGCGGTCTAGCAAAGCAACTTGGCTCAAAATATAACCGTCGTCTTCTAATTGCTTCACACGTCTGGAACAGGGCGAGGGAGATAACCCAATATGCTCCGCCAATTCTTGGTTGGATAAACGGGCATCCTTTTGTAAGGCTGCCAAAATGTTTAAATCGTATCGATCCAATCTACTCATGTTTGATTCAACGAGATACTCCAGTTTGCGCTGGAGAGGGATGCAAGATGACCCTGGTCTCGCGTCCTCCTTGTCTTCTTGCTGTGTTCGGGATATGGAGTTGTGGGCCATAATTCAATTCAGAATTCATACTGCCTGAATGAGAGGGGTCAACTTCATTGGTTTCATTGATTGACCCTATAGAGCACACAAAGGGTATTGCGTGCGTGGCATTATGCCATTGAGTTGGTCGGTTGCGGTGTTTCTCAGCAAGATTGTTAACACCTATGGGAGCATTCCTAACCCTAAGCAGAGGTAGCCTCTGAATCAAAGCTTCAACGGGCACTGGCATCAGGTAGCAAACGGCGAATGCTGGACAACTGTCGGCGACTGACGGTCAGCCCCTGATCCTTAAGCCCCGTTAGGTACAGACGAATATCCCCCTGAGCGGTACGCTGCAAGCGCTCCATACGGCTACGCAGCACCAGAGTATTGCGATGAATCCGCACTAATCGGTCACCAAACTCTGTCTCTAAAGCTTTAAGCGACTCATCCAGCAACAACTCACCCTGTTCATGGTGCAAGGTGACGTACTTGTGATCGGCCATAAAGTACAACACCTGATCCAGAGGCACTCGCTCAATACCACGCCGGGTACGCGCACTGAGGTGACTGCGCGGAAATTGGTGGCTGAGGGAAGATAGATCCGAGCAACTAAGCGGCTTAGCCTGCTGCAAGGCCTGTTGCAAATTATCCAAGGTAAGCGGTGGCTGCAAAATGGCCGCAGGGCTCTGTGCTTGATTAAGCCCCGGAGCCACATGAGGATCGACTAAAAGCACCAGCCCCGGCAGTTGATCTGCACTGTTCCAGCACTGAATCGACTGTATTTGTTCGCGGGTGATGGGCGTAGTAGCCAACAACAACACATCAGGCACCCGAGTTTGAGGCTGGGGTACTACAGGACTATCCAACACGCAGACATCCTGTAGCTGGTTGGCCAAGTGATGTAACTGGGTGCGAATTTCAGGATTACTATCGACAATCAGGACATTCATAACCGGGATTCCTGTTGTTGCCTTGCTTAACAAGCATAGTCTAGGGGCACGGATACTGCTGCAATCCTTAATTCAGTATTTCGTGGGATTTTTCGCGGTTTTGCGACTTTCTTGGTTTATTCAGCACCAGCAATCGGCCTGCCTGTTATCATTTCAAGCATTTATACCCGAATGATCTCAAGTGAGCCCATTACATGAGCACCGACAGCACCAACCAGTCTTGGGGTGGCCGTTTTAGCGAGCCTGTGGACGCTTTTGTCGCCCGCTTTACCGCCTCCGTTGACTTCGATAAACGCCTATACCGCCACGACATCATGGGCTCTATGGCTCATGCGAGCATGCTGTCACGGGTAGGTGTACTGACTGAAGCCGAGTGTCAAAGCATTCACCAAGGTCTGCAACAGATTCAGGCCGAAATCGAAGCCGGTCAATTTGAATGGCGGGTGGATCTGGAAGACGTGCACATGAACATCGAGGCGCGTCTGACCGATCGTATCGGCATCACAGGCAAAAAGCTGCACACCGGACGCTCACGCAATGATCAGGTGGCCACGGATATTCGCCTGTGGCTGCGGGACGAAATCAGCATCATCCTCGGCGAAATCACCCGCTTACAACAGGGCTTGCTGAGCGTAGCGGAAGCAGAAGCCGATACCATCATGCCCGGTTTTACCCACCTGCAAACCGCCCAGCCTGTAACCTTTGGTCATCACCTACTGGCCTGGTTTGAGATGCTGTCCCGCGATTACGAGCGGCTGGTAGATTGCCGTAAGCGCGTCAACCGCATGCCCTTAGGCAGTGCCGCCTTGGCCGGAACCACCTACCCCATTGACCGCCAAATCACTTGCGATTTGCTGGGTTTTGAGGCCATCTCTGGCAACTCGCTGGATGGCGTTTCTGATCGGGATTTTGCCATCGAATTTTGCGCCGCTGCTTCCTTGACCATGATGCACCTGTCGCGCTTCTCCGAAGAGCTGGTGCTTTGGACTTCGGCTCAGTTCCAATTCATTGATCTGCCGGATCGTTTCTGCACCGGCTCCTCCATCATGCCGCAGAAGAAAAACCCCGACGTACCCGAACTGGTGCGCGGCAAATCTGGGCGCGTGTTTGGCGCTTTGATGGGTCTGCTGACCCTGATGAAGGGCCAGCCCTTAGCCTACAACAAGGACAATCAAGAAGATAAAGAGCCCCTGTTTGATGCCGCCGATACCCTGCGCGACTCTTTACGCGCCTTTGCCGACATGGTGCCGGCCATCAAGCCCAAACGCGAGATCATGCGTGAAGCGGCCCTACGCGGCTTCTCCACCGCGACCGATCTAGCCGATTACTTAGTACGCAAAGGACTGCCCTTCCGTGACTGCCACGAAATCGTCGGTCATGCGGTGAAGTACGGTGTGCAAACCAGCAAGGATCTGGCGGAGATGTCGCTGGAAGAACTGCGCCAATTCAGCGACCAAATTGATGATGACGTGTTTGCGGTGCTGACGCTGGAAGGTTCGGTCAACGCCCGCAACCACATCGGTGGCACGGCTCCTGCCCAAGTACGCGCTGCTGTTGTGCGTGGCAACGAGCTACTGGCTCAACGCTAAATCATCAGCCCAAACCGAAGCCTTGCGCTTCGGTTTTTCGGAGCATTTTGTATGCATGAACACGAAGAAGACGAACTCTTCGCCAAGGATCGACTGATCGAAGCCATCGAAAACCAATTGGCCAGTGGCGAGCCAGCCTGTACTCAAGCCGTATTCAATAAACTGAGTCTGGTCGGCTACGAGCGTACAGAAATTCTGGAGCTGATGGCCTTGGTTCTAGGCCACGAAATATGCAGCCTACTGCACGAGGAGCGCGGCTTTGATGTTCAGCGCTACGAACAGCTATTACGCCAGCTCCCTGAGCTACCACCGGAAACACCCTAAGCCCTAAAGCCGGCATCAATAGCGCGTCTCAATATTGATGCTCAGGTTTTGATCCTCCATCTTAAAGGCGCTGTCTTCAAAGGTGGGTGGGCCAAACACACTGGGATTGTTAGATAGACCGTATCCTTCGGTAGGATACATACCCAAGAGCAGATTCAAACGGCCATTTGCATCCTCATCGTGGTAGGCCATGATGGCGTACCAACCTGGCTGTAAGTCCGTAAACTCAACCTGTACTGTGCCCGCTTTGGCAGGCACTTCGATGACTTTTAAGGCATAAGCTTCTTTACGAAACTTCTCTTTATTGCTGTAAAGTCCCACTCGAATCTTACCGGTATCGTTTTTTATGCCCTGTAGATTGACGTACAGATTTTGCGCAAAGGCCGATCCACAGCTCATCAGTAGTAGCAGTAAAGACAGCCTCAATAATACGGGTTTCACAACAGATACCTCGCAGAGATAGGGTTATTCAAAATGGGGAAAATCCGGGCCAGACTGAGGTTTTCCCGCTGCAATCCACGCATCGAAACCACCGGCAATGGACTGCACCTGTTGATAGCCCATGTGCTTGAGCGTCAACGCCGATAAAGCCGCCCGGCCACTGGTTTTACAGTACAGCACGATCTTAAGTGCTCGGTTAGATAACTCGGGCGTACTTTCTAATTTAAACTCCAGCAAACCGCGTGGAATATTAATGGCAGTGGGAATGTGTCCTGTTTGGTATTCACTGGCTTCCCGGACATCCAGCAGTAAATCAGCCTGTTGAATACTATTTACTGCTTCTTCAGGACTGATTTCATGAATCTGCGCTTTGGCGTCAGTAACCAGATCGTGAGCGGTTTTCACTCAAGTACTCCTGTTGTAAAGCCTATACAGTGTCAGAGCCTAGATTAGGCTGATAGCGGCATGGGGCTTTTAATCTGCATCAAAACCTTACAAGGGCAATGGGTTACAGGAGCGTCGTTTAAACCAGCCCGTTAGGGCTAAGCGTTCTCGTTGAGTGGGTAACACTTCGTGGGGCCTATCCGCCGACATAAAAACGGCTAAATTCCCGGCCAGAGGTGGAATGTCTTGTGCTGCTCCATCGGATAGATACAAACGCATCAGGCCACCATCTTCTGATGTCCAATTCGAATTTAAATAGGTCACGGCAGTGACCGTGCGGCTGTCGTCGTCTCGGAATCGGTCTACATGGGTCTTATAAAAACTCCCCGGTGGATAAAGTGCCATGTGACATTCAAAGTCTTCCAACCCCAAAAAAAACGCCTGATTTAAGGTCACGCGTAATGCTTCCATGTGCTCAAGATAAGCATCTGTACAGGTAGCTTGTCCGTGTTCCAGCCAATGGATGCTATCGCCACGAATAGTATCGCGTACAGTCAACTCCTGAGCACGCCCTACTCCAGCAGGAGTCAGTAATCCCTGAGCTGCTCGGCGGTAGGACTCGGTAATGAGTTCCTGAATCAAAGATTCAGGGAGACTGTTTTGTTGTAACGACCAGCCTTGTTTAACCAGATCATCAATAATGGAGTCAAAGGGCACGATGGGGGTATCCGAATGCCTATAGGTGATTGATTATTCCACGGAGTTAATCGGGGTGTATCTCCACAAGCCTGTGAATTTTTTAAAGAAGTTACTTGACACTCGAAGACGAAACCCGTTTAATGCGCGCCCATAGCCCAGATAGCTCAGTCGGTAGAGCAGGGGATTGAAAATCCCCGTGTCGGTGGTTCGATTCCGCCTCTGGGCACCAAGCCTTCTCGCCGTCGGCGTTTACAACAGTTTTTCGATGTTGGCCGCCGGTTTCTTCAAATGCTCACCAGCAAGGTGGGCATAGCGCAAAACCATATCCATACACGACCAGCCTCCTAGCTCCATTAGTTCGTGTAGGGTTGTGCCTGCTTGGGCGTGCCACGATGCCCAAGTATGGCGCAGGTCATGCCATCTGAAGTCTTTGATTCCTGCCCGCTCCAAAGCCCTTTTCCAAGCAACTGTGCTGGTTCGGTCTACTGGGTGTCCCTGATAGACGAATACCCATTCTGAATGCTTTCCCTTCTGTTGGTTCAATACGTCCAGTGCTACGGCATTCAGTGGCACTGAGATGGCCTTGCGTGACTTGAATTCGTCCGCATGAATCCAAGCCATTCCCCGGTCAAGATCGACTTGATCCCAACGCAGGTAACTGACGTTACGCTGGCGTAGGCCCGTAGACAGGCTAAAACGAGCCATAGCAGCGAGATGAGGGGGTAACTCATGCAGGAGACGGGATGCTTCGTCAGGAGTGAGCCAGCGCACTCGTTTGCGGGGTTCGTGCAGCATACGGACGCGAGGGGCGCGGGCAATCCATTCCCATTCATCGCGGGCCATATGAAGAATGGCGCGAATCAGGGCTAGGTAACGGTTGACGGTGGCAGGCTTTGAGCTGGTGAGTTTGATCTGTGCTATGTCGTCAATCAGGTCGCGGGTGATTTCGTCCAGGTGAAGACCAGATAGGTGCTGTGCCAACCAATTCAGTTTGGCCTGATCCTTGGCATGGTCGGCTTTATGAGTGGTTTCGCGGATCCAGCGAACAGCGGCCTCATCCCATGTGTGTCGTGCCTTTAACATCATCGTTTTCTCCAGAAAACGAAAAGCGGCTTACTAGGCACGGGAGGGTCTTGTGTTGATGAACGTCCGTATTTCGCGGATTGGCTATCGTGTTGTTGCAGATTGGGTTCTTGGCCTTGTGCTTGGGTCAGGTTAGGGCCGCTTCGCGGGCTCCAGCGCATTAGCACGGGGGGTTTCACGAAACCCCGTGCCTGCGCTTTATGACAGGCCAAGGCCTGTCAGTCCGAGATTTTGCGAGTTTCCGCTTTTTTATACACCTCGTTTCGTTCTCTGGGGCCAACTGCAATAACAACAATCAGTATTTCGGCATCGCGGACTTCATAGACCAACCGATACCCCACACCCCGTAACTTGATTTTGTATCTGTCCTTACTCCCTGAAAGCTGGGCCGAGGGAATACGGGGGTTTTCACAGCGTTCAGAGAGTTTTTTGCTAAACATGCTTCGGGTGTTTGGATCCAGCTTGCGCCATTCCTTTAACGCCGAATCCAGAAAGCCCAGTTCAAAGGTCACTGAGTTTTACCTTCACAACGGCCTCACCCTGACGTGCATCGGCAATGGCATTTAGCTCTATGTCTTCAAGCCGTTCCATCATGGCTGCATAGACAGATGCCGGAACACAGTAAAAAGCCGGTTCATTACGGTTAAGAATGGCTACTGCTGCACCGTCACCAGCAGCGACAGTGGCCATAGGGTTCTTTTTCAATTCTGAAACACTGGCAGCGACGTTGGCAAAAATGGGATATACCATGAGAAAACGCTCCAAGACCTATTAACAGCATGAATAATAGGCCTTTAAAGCAGTCAATTAGAAGAAACTACAGAAAGAAATGAGCAAAGAAAGTGCCCGCAATGAAAGAAATCAGAACGAGGCAGAAAACAGCAAGACCAGAAAAAGCCAACGATTCTGTACGAGTTTCAGCCTTCCAAGGACAAGAATCGACTGGCTTAGATTGAGATTTGTGTGTTCGAGTTGAAGCCGATTTTGCTTTAGGTTCTGAACTGTAAGTGGATCCAGACGAACTATTAGAAGAATTAGCACGCCGATCCTGATCTTCTTTAAACCAATCCCTGTCTTGTAGTCCCATTTTACTCTCGCTCAAAAGTGATCTGACGGTCAGCTATCAAAACAGAATCACGCTGACGTTGTTGCAGATACTGCCGTTTAAAGCGCTCTGAATCAAATAGAGACAGCCAAAGCAAATACGGGCCCCAAACAGCCCAAAAAGCAAAACGGGCTAGGCGCTGACCAAACGACACCGAAGCAGCAGGCGATGTGATATAGCGGCCTTTAACGTGATATGCAGACAAAACAGAGTACATAGCGCGCATATCGACCAGATCATTACCATGAAACTCTAAGCCATCGCTGAAACACTGGCGTGTGTCGTAAGCGGCATACAGCTCAGTACCACGATACACCCAGCGCTCAACGAAATTGCCTTTATTCGCAGTAGTGCCGTAGTAAACGGTTGCGATATGAAAGCGAGGCAGACGTACTTTAAAAACGCGGTAACGATCCATCCTTCTGCAAATTACCAAGTGCTCACAGAGCGCACGGACAATTTGACCATCACAGGCTTCAATGTCTTGAATGAGAAAAATCACATCCCATCTGTGCTTTCTCGCGTGTAGAAACCAGTCAATAAGAGCTCGTCTTCCCTTGTCATTCCATTCTCGTGAGTTAAGCCAGGTCCCGCACTCGTCAAGAACAATAAGACCATACTTAGACTCAGTATTATCGCGAGGGTCGTCTGATTCATATCCAGAACCTAGGGCTTTCATATCTTCAATACGCGGCTTATCGGGTAAACGCACAATGGAAGATTTGTTATTGGTAAACATGGCATCTAAGTAAATATCGAGATTAGTAGCAACTCGACGACCCGCTTCCAAGTATTCGCGGATTTTACTTACGCTCATTAACGACTTACCCGAACCTAACTTCCCCGTTAAAAAATAGACAGTCATAAGAAGTCCTCAATTAATAGATGCGGGGTGTAGACGGCCTCCTAGAGGCCGCTACACCCCGCCTCAAGAGCTAAACACGACCTTTGATCGTTATTAATGTAGTGATCTCAGTGTATGTCCAAGAAGCCGCATAAGCGGCAGCAATAGCCGCGATACAGGGAAGAGTATTAGATGGAAGAAGGTCTAAAGCATCTTGAACCCAACTTGGTACAGATGAATATAAGTTGCCACTTAATACACCGAGTGCAATCAAGAAAGCAGAAACAGCCGCTAACCAAGCGGCAACTACAACCATCCTAATGGTGTATTTAATACCGAGCCACTTAGTAACGAACGAAGCTAAGTTAGTAAATATTGAAACCAGAGCAGTAATAATTGCCTGCATTATTTAGCCCTCACAATCTGAGTAGTTTCACGCGCGATATGAAAGATATGTAAAACAGTCCAGAGGTAGAAAAAGAACGCTAATGTAGGACGTACATATTGCTCGTGTATCGGGCAATAGTTGGTAGTTAAGTTTCCAATTACCGGCAATTGAAACGTCCATTCACTACAGCCTCCACCACCCATACTAAAAGTGGGAGAGTACGGTAAAAAACTTAGGCCCCCAGAAGTACCACTAATATCAGCAGGGACATCTGTCCAAGGCTCAATAGATAAAAGAGGAAGGGTAGGAACAGTTACTGTCTCAGTTTTAGTTGTAGTAGTACCGTTAGAATTAGTTGTTGTAGTAGTTTGATTCTCAGTATATTCAATCGAATTATCATTATACTGAATACTTACTTCAGACTTATTATTAGTTGTTGTTGTATTAGTATCACCGTTTAACGTGATCTCAGTAGTAGAAAAATCGAGATCAGGTAAATCAATGCTGTCGGGGCCGTCTAATCGCCTACGATCCGGCAAGCTGTCATAACAATCTTTAGGCTGTGCTTTAACTTGACAGGATTCTTTAATTAAATCTTTCTGAAGAGAAACCGGAGAATTTTTAATAAAGTCATCTAAAGCGGTGGAGTTATCAATATCAGCAGAAGTTAAAGGAACTCTAGTTTGGCCAATACAGCCGCCAGCCGTTGTGTTATAAGTTGTGCCAGTTGGGCAAGTTGAACCATAACGATAAGCTGTAGCTAAAGGAGAAGAAAAGCCAGTGTAATAACAATGAGCTCTAAGCTGACCAGAATAAGTAAAAAACTCAAAACGAGAAAATGAATAATGAGGATGAATAGTAGAACAAGCAGAAGAAGGATCAGAATATTTAGTAGTGCCTGAACCGATCCAGTAATAATCAGTAGACGCACTACCTAAAACGGGAGCCCCATTAACTTCTTTAGATATCACCTCCCCTTCAATCACCCAGTCAACCGCTTCTAATAACGCAACAAAAGCAACTGTAGTTAGAGCAGTAGCAGGCGTATTTTTAAGAGTACCCTTAACTAACGAGACAATATTAGATTGCGGAACTGACGTTATAGACTGAACGGGAACAGTCAAAGCCCCACGACTAGACTCAATAAGAACACCTGAAATAGCGGCAGCAATATCTAACGAAGTGCCGTTCTTAGATGCAGTGCCCGATGCAATAACATCAGAAACAGGAGGATGAGCTACATCTTTGCGCGCTGCAAACGCATCAGCAGAAAGAAGAAAGGCGACCGAAGTCGCCAACACTAGGGCCGCCTTTCTCATTAGCTAGCCCCTTTGCGCAGCCATTTTTTGGCAACACCAATGCCGATATCACCGGCAAGCGAGACGAGCAAAATAGCGACACAGGCACCGATACCGAGGCCAACGTAAGTCAAGACTTGACCCTGCAACGAAGCAATGCCAGCAGTAACTTGATCACCGCTACCAGCCTCTTGAGCCAGCGCAATTGCTGGAAGAAAAAAGGCAGCAACTGCTAAAAAGACACGGTTAGACCGTTCTTTTAAACGCCGAAGGTAAGAGAGCATAAAAAACTCCTAAACAACTTTACTAAAAATGCGTCGATAAAAACGAATGACGCTGCCAAAGCCGTACCCCGTTACCCAGAAAAGGCAACAAAGTCCGGCAATTAAAATTGCTAATTCAACTTCCTCAGTCACGAAGTCACTCCCGCTGAATAGCCACTTCCAAAACTAATAACAAAGGCAATGCCAGATATTAGATAATAAATATGATCTAAAGTGATTAAACCAACTTCCATTAACACTTACCCTTCGACTTAGAAGTAAACTCCATAAATAAACAAAACAAAGAAAGACCAGAAACTATACAGCCTGCTAAAACTAAGTAATAAAGTCCGTCAATGTCTGATTGAGTCATAAATACAACCCACTCAAGCAGTACGAGTTATAGGAGCTGATGAAACTCCTGAGTTAGCGTTAGAAGTCCTTAACCGAGGCTTAACTTGCAAATCGGAAAAACGACCTATAAAGAAACTCGAATCATCTAAGTCATACCGACCAACCGGATAAGGAGACTGATCTTCCTCTAAACTAATTGAAAAGCCAGTTGGGTATTTTTGACCCGACTGATGCAAGTAAGCACGTTGCTCACGAATGGTATAAGGCTTACCCGTCCTAGCAGAAACCCCAGAGCGTGACTTAATTTCTAAACTATCAATTTCAATGTAAATAGACATAGCTACTCCTTTAGGCGACATCGGCCCATGAATTAACAAGTTGAGCTTCGATAATGCGGCGACGCAGTTGAACAACTCGACCGGCACTAATGTCCGCATCGCTCAGACCGGCCTTTCTGATTATTTCTAAATGCCGATACCAAGTTGTTTTAGAGAAAGCTTCACGGGCCCGTTCCCAGCCTTCGCTTTGAATCATGAGCCAACAACCATAGGCGGCTTTTCCACGAGATTCCGTTTCAGCAGCAGTAACAATGCGAGTTCTCAAGTCAGTGTCTTCCACGATCTCTGCTCCCCCAATCATTCGTCCGAAGTATTCGTTCCATTCATTTGTCAGCATTTCAGCGGTCACTGTTTGCCATGGATTACGGGCAAACCACTCACGACCCAGCGTTAGTTCTAGGCGCAATAGCCTTTGAGCGAAAGCAAGTTCGGCTTCGTTGTAGCGGCGACCTGTGTAGGTCTTTTTGTCGAGTAAATGGTGTAGGTGTGGGCCTTTGGCGTAAGCCTTGCCCTTACGCAGCTTGGAGGCGTTCGACCAATAGACGGTATCCCCTTCGGTCGCGGAAACGCGATAGCGTCCCCCTTCCACGCCGCGCAGGATGGACAGACCTATGCGAACATCCGCTAGCGACCCCAACAGTAGGTTGCCGGTAACATCCACACGACTCACAAGCCAATGGCTAGCGTCTGGAAGCGCAACACCCAACTGGGTAGCCAAGAAGGAGATCATGCGCTGTAAGGCGGCAGTGATTTCCAGTGAACGGGAAGCTCCAGCCCCAAAAACCGTATCTCCATCCCCAATCACACGGGCGGGTGAGCCTTGAACCCATAAATCTGATCCGGCGCGAGCCACGATCTGGTGGCTGTCAGAGCGAACAGACTCCCACCTAGAGGATTCATACCGAACTATGCCTGTCTTGGGGCAGTAACAGCAGACACGATCATTCAGCAACCGAACGCACTCACGAGCTTCAGGCGTAAGGTGCTGTAGTGGAATGCGAGCTGTAATCCAATCGAGCAGCATAAGAAAAACCCAAAAAACACTGAAAAAAGGCTTGTCGTAAAACCGACAAAGCTGATCATTTTTTAATCAAAAAATGCACTAAGGTGGTGCAAAAACAGTGTTGTCTGGTAGGTCAGTCCCACCCATGGGACAAAGTGGCGGTGTTACAAGGATCGCCACTGCCCTCCGAGCCGACCCAAAAATCGAAAAGCGAATCACCGAAGCCGGAGAAACGGTCAGGGCAAAAGTGCGATGAAGGTCAAAGGAAGAAATGCGAGGTAAGGCGAGAGGAAGGCAGTCCATTGAAAAAAGACTCCATGCTTAGTCAGACTTAGTACTAAGAGAAAATTAGCATTGAAAGCCAGACGAATGCAAAGGCAAACTTAGTATCGGTAGCGGTAGATGCCCCTAGGAGGCTCTAAAAGCGATGAAATCAATTAAGTGGATTGATCTGCTGATCAAAAAGAAAAACCTGCCTAGCGATCGTCAGGCGGCTCTATTGCTGGGAATGTCATCGGCACTAATGAGTCAGCACCGTACAGGAAAGGTGATAACACTAGATGATCAAAACGCTTACAAACTAGAGAAGCTCTTAGAATTACCCCACGGAAAAATCGTCTTAGACCAACATGCTGAAAGGGAAAAAGACCCAGAAGTTAAAAGCATGTGGCAAAAACTGGCAGGGTCAGTAGCAGTGGTAACGCTTTCAGTCGTGGTGCTGATGCCTAATAAAACCGAGGCAAGTCAGCTAGTTAGCACCGGCACAGTAATTGAAAATCCCCGTGTCGGTGGTTCGATTCCGCCTCTGGGCACCATATATGTTTCTCGAGTCATACCGAAAAGACTCGGAACCCCGAGAAAACCGGCTATTAGCCGGTTTTTTTGTCCCCAAGCATTCCCTAAACGTCCCTTGTAAGCCCAAAAGATTGTGAGTAGATTTGTGAGTAGATCCGGTTCGGTCATTAAATCTACTCACACCCAGACTGCTCATGGCGCTTTCAGATAGCTCATGTAATGACCCAGCGGAATCTGCTCAGGTTATACTGCTAATGCGTAGGCCTCAGCAGGTGTCTTCATGGCCAATGCCTGATGAGGGCGCTGATGGTTATAAAACTGGATCCAGTCACCGATCGCTCGACTGGCATGCTGTAAACTCTCGAAGCGTTGGCGATGCACGCATTGCTCCTTGAGTGTACAAATGACCCGCTCAACCATTTCATTCTGCTGCGGACAGTGCGGAGTGATGAACTCCTGCCTTAGGCCATAGCTACGTACCAAGCTTGTGTAGTGGCGTGAAGTGAAGACCAGTCATTGTCCGAGCGCAGCAGAAAACTGGCCGGAACACGCCCCAGAGTACCGAAACGGGCAACCAGAGCATGCTCCAAAGCACTCGCTGCTGTCGTGGCCTTGCCGGTACGTGACAGATGCCAGCCTAGCAACTCACTGAGTTTTATCTTCACAACGGCCTCACCCTGACGTGCATCAGCAATGGCGTTTAGTTCTATGTCTTCAAGCTGCTCTATCATGGCCGCATAAACGGATGCCGGAACACAGTAAAAAGCCGATTCATTACGGTTAAGAATAGCTACTGCTGCACCCTCACCCGCTGCAACCAAGTGAGGCCGTATAGCGCGCTGGGATACGTCCCACCAGAGCAATATGCAAAATAATGGATCTCATCCGAGTGTTGGTACTAGCTGAGGAGGGTCATTCGTATCCAGTCCAACATATGGGAATTCCTAAATGAACTGGCTCCGTAAAGTTAGACACCTAACTGAGTTAAGGTGCAATTCAAGTCGGTCGGGTTGGCAAGGGGTTACGCTGGGTTTTGCTAAAAACTCAGGGCAGAGCTCAGGGTGGGGTCTCTCGCGCAAAAATGGATGACCCGCTATAATTCCCCAATCTCTTACATGACACTCCAGTCATGCCCGCCACCCATCCGAGGGGCGCTGCACCAGGTTACACCTGTCAGGCTCGGAAGGGACGTTGCTACAACGCATCAACGGCGCCCAACTGCACTAGACCATTAATGGAGACTCATTGCATGAGTGCTGTTCTGTCGCCTGTTCCTTTTACCGACTACAAAGTCGCTGATATCAGTCTGGCCGCTTGGGGCCGTAAAGAAATCATCATCGCCGAATCCGAAATGCCAGCCCTGATGGGCCTGCGCCGTAAGTATCTGGCTGAGCAACCGCTCAAGGGCGCTAAGATCATCGGCTGCATCCACATGACCATCCAAACCGCCGTGTTGATCGAAACACTGATCGCACTGGGCGCGGAGGTGCGTTGGTCATCCTGCAACATCTTCTCCACCCAAGACCAAGCCGCTGCCGCTATTGCAGCCGCCGGTATTCCCGTGTTTGCGTGGAAGGGCGAAACCGAAGAAGAATACGAGTGGTGCATTGAGCAAACCATCCTCAAAGATGGCCAGCCTTGGGATGCCAATATGATTCTGGACGATGGCGGCGACCTGACGGCCATCATCCATCAGAAATACCCAGCCATGCTGGAAAAAATCCACGGCATCACTGAAGAAACCACCACCGGCGTACACCGCCTGTTGGATATGCTCAAAGCCGGTACCCTCAAAGTGCCTGCGATCAACGTCAACGACTCGGTGACTAAGAGCAAAAACGACAACAAATACGGCTGCCGTCACAGCCTGAACGATGCCATCAAGCGTGGCGTGGATCATCTGCTGTCCGGTAAACAAGCACTGGTGATCGGTTACGGTGATGTGGGTAAGGGGTCTGCCCAATCCCTGCGCCAAGAAGGCATGATCGTTAAAGTCTCAGAGATCGACCCTATCTGCGCCATGCAAGCCTGCATGGATGGCTTTGAGTTGGTTTCTCCCTACCTCGATGGCTTGAACGATGGCAGCGAAGCCAGCATCGACAAGGCATTGCTGGGCAAGATTGATCTGGTGGTCACTACTACCGGCAACATCAATGTGTGCGACGCTCACATGCTCAAAGCGCTGAAGAAACGCGCCGTAGTGTGCAACATCGGCCACTTCGATAACGAAATCGATACCGCCTTTATGCGCGCTAACTGGGCTTGGGAAGAAGTGAAGCCTCAAGTACACAAAATCCACCGCACCGGCAAAGACGGCTTCGATCCGCATAACGAGGACTACCTGATCCTGTTGGCGGAAGGCCGCTTGGTCAATCTTGGCAACGCCACCGGCCACCCCAGCCGTATTATGGATGGCTCTTTTGCTAACCAAGTACTGGCGCAAATTCACCTCTACAGCGCTCAATTTGCAGCCCTACCCTCTGGCGAAAAAGCAGCCCGCATCAGCGTAGAAGTGCTGCCTAAGAAGCTGGACGAAGAAGTCGCCTTGGAAATGGTTAAAGGCTTTGGCGGCGTGGTGACACGTCTGACCGGCAAGCAAGCGGAATACATCGGCGTGAATGCGGAAGGCCCCTTCAAACCGGACAGCTACCGCTACTAAAAACGGCTAGAGGCCGGGGGCTGAATGGCAAACGACGCGCTAGCGTAGCCTTCAGCCTACCGCCTCAAGCGATCAACGGATTTTCAGGCCTTGACCGCCTCTCCCTTTGGATCTGCCTATGAGCACCTCTGAACGCCGTTACAGCTTTGAATTCTTCCCGGCTAAAACTGAGGCCGGACACGAAAAGCTGCTGGCCACCGCACGCCAGCTTGCCGCATACCAGCCGGATTTTTTTTCCTGCACCTATGGGGCGGGCGGCTCCACCCGTGACCGTACCCTCAATACCGTGCTGGAGCTGGATCAGCAGGTAAAAATTCCCACGGCACCGCATCTGTCCTGCATCGGCGACAGCAAAGCGGAGCTGCGCAGTCTGCTGAATACTTACCAACAGGGCGGTATTCGCCGCATTGTCGCCCTGCGTGGTGATTTGCCTTCCGGCATGGGTTTGGCCAGCGGTGAACTGCGCTTTGCCAACGACTTGGTAGCGTTCATTCGCGCTGAAACCGGCGACCACTTCCATATTGAAGTGGCAGCCTACCCGGAAATGCACCCTCAAGCCCGCCATCTGGAAGATGACCTAGTCAACTTCGTGCGCAAGGCCAAAGCCGGGGCCGACAGTGCCATCACCCAGTACTTTTTTAACGCCGACTGCTATTTTTACTTTGTCGAGCGGGTACGCAAACTGGGCGTAGAGATTCCCATCGTGCCCGGCATTATGCCCATCACCAACTACAGCAAGCTGGCCCGCTTTTCGGATTCCTGTGGTACAGAAATTCCGCGTTGGATTCGTAAGCAGCTCGAAGCCTACGGTGATGACATGGACAGCATCACCGCTTTTGGTGAAGAAGTTATCACCCGGATGTGTGAGCAACTCTTAGCCGGTGGCGCGCCGGGTTTGCATTTCTATACCCTAAACCAAGCCGAGCCTAGCCTCGCTCTATGGCGTAACCTAGGTTTGCCACGTTAATGTCATGGCACAGTCACTATAAAAAAAATTACCTTAGTAGCTAATTGTGGTAATGTCGCGAGCTATGGGCATGGAGAGCCTCCATAACCCATATGCTCTGCCGGACTTGCGCCCGGATGCCTCTCTGTCAGAGGTAGACCGGTCGGGATTACGTTTTAAGACGTTACTCCAGTCAGGCTCAACCGTTTCTAGGGCTCTTGCCCCTATATACAACAGGATCTCGCATGTCCTTTGCTTCCCTCGGTCTCTCCGAGGCTTTAGTCAGTGCCGTTACCGCGGCCGGCTATGCCCAGCCTACTCCCGTGCAACAGCGGGCCATTCCTGCCGTGTTGCAAAAACGCGATCTCATGGTAGCTGCTCAAACAGGCACCGGAAAAACGGGAGGCTTTGCCCTTCCGATACTCGAACTTTTATTCCCCGGTGGCCAACCCTGTGCAGCTTTGCCAACGCCGCCCCGTCAGGTGCGCGTCTTAGTATTAACCCCTACCCGAGAGTTAGCCGCACAAGTGCATGACAGCTTCCGTCTGTACGCGCGCAAGCTGTCCTTAAAAAGCGCCTGCATTTTTGGTGGCGTGGGTATGGGGACTCAGATTAAAGCGCTGGCGGTAGGCTTAGACGTACTGGTCGCCTGCCCTGGTCGCCTACTGGACTTGGCCGCCCAAGACTGCGTGGATCTCTCCAAAGTTGATACCCTAGTATTGGATGAAGCCGACCGTATGTTGGACATGGGCTTTATTCATGACGTTAAGAAGGTCATCGCTTACTTGCCCCATCAGCGGCAAAACCTATTGTTTTCAGCGACCTTCTCCAACGACATCTTGACTCTAGCTAATAAGCTACTCAAAGATCCTGAGCGCATCGACGTAACGCCACCCAATACTACGGTTGAGCGTATTGAACAGTATGTGTACCGGCTCGCCGCGGGACATAAGCGTGCTTTATTGGCACACCTGATTCGTACCGGTAATTGGGAACAAATATTGGTATTTACCCGTACCAAACACGGTGCCAATCGGCTGGCGGAATACCTAGAAAAACAAGGTTTACCCGCCGCCGCTATTCACGGCAACAAAAGCCAAAACGCCCGCACCCGGGCCTTGGCCGACTTTAAAGACAACAAGATTCGAGTCCTAGTCGCAACCGATATTGCTGCCCGAGGCTTGGATATTGACCAACTTCCCCATGTGGTCAACTTCGAGTTACCCAATGTGGAAGAGGACTATGTACACCGCATTGGGCGTACTGGTCGCGCTGGACGCAATGGCGCGGCGGTCTCTTTGGTCGCTCCCGAAGAAGACAAACTGCTACGGAGCATTGAGCGCCTCATTCAACGCCAACTCCCAGAAGGGGACTGGATGGGCTTTGACAGTGTAACCCTCAATACTGAAAAACGAGACACTCAACAAGCCGATAAAGAATCCGCAACCCGTTCAGATCCTGTGTCACCCGAGTATGTAGAACCTGCTAGACCTAGTAGACCCAAAACTCCTCGAACCAATAACAGACGTACAGCTCCACCTGCTACAGAAGACCACACCACGCACTCAGCTAAAAAATGGCCAAACAATCGAACTAACAAACCGAGAGGCCGCTACGAAAAATCTGCCGCACCCTCATCTCCTAATTTTTTATCCGCACCTCGTGATCCCGAAGAGTTTTTAGACGATGAGGTGGATAACTTCGGTAACCGTGTGGACTATGTAAGTCCCTACCCACCACAAAAAAATTCGGGTAATAGAAACCATCGGACTGGTACTCCCAGACAGCCCTACACCCCCGCTACTGATGGTGCAAAAACCGCAGCAAGACCCAGAAAACCGGCATCGGGCCAACCGCAAGCTCAACATGCAGCACAGACTAAGCGCAGAACAGATGCGAGCTATTCAAACAAAGCCCCTGTGCGCAAACCGCGTCCTGCTGGGGCAAGGTCTTACACTCCAGAGCGACAATTAACACCTTTTGAACGCGTGGCCCCCTCAGAGCCTAAGACCCGTGCGCGCCAACCGGTGATTGTACACAAGGAATCTAAGCTGGATCGTCTTAGCCCAGAACAGCTAGAGCAACTGGAGCAATCCAAACGAAACCAGCAGAGCACAGAAAAGCCGCTGCTGTTAAAGCGCAATCCGTCGTCTTGATGATGGGATATAAGCCAGTGGTAAAGACTGCTGGCTTTGCTGATACAGGGATCAAGGGAAAAGAAAAAACGCGAAAGGCAGGACACATCCTAGAAGCAGCCACCCCGCGCAAGCGGGATGGCAGAAGCGATTAGACGCTCAGACCAAACTCAGGAGCAATTTGCTTCAACCAAGCTTCAACGCGCTCGTCAGTCAGATTGCTTTGGTTGTCTAAATCCAGAGCCAGACCTACAAACTTGCCGTCTACAACCGCTTCAGAGCTATCGAACTCGTAGCCGTCTGTTGACCAAGAACCTACGACTTTAGCGCCACGCTCAACCACGAATTGATAGATGATGCCCATAGCATCAAGGAAGTTGTCGGGGTAGCCCACTTGATCACCCAGACCGAACAGAGCAACGGTTTTACCGGTGAAATCTACACCTTCCAGCTTAGGCAGCAGCTCTTCCCAGCTTTCTGTTTCGCAGTCAGCAGACAGACCTGGCAGTAAGCCTTCGCCCTGAGTAGAAGTGCCCAGCAGCAGGAATTGGTATTGAGCAAAATCATCAGCGCCTACTTTGCTGACGTTAACGGCATCAGCCATAGTCTCGTCGTCGAAACGCTTTTTGATCGCTTTAGCAACTTTACGGGTTTTGCCGGTGTTACCACCGAAGAACAGTCCAATCTTGGCCATAACCTACCTCTGACTACTCATGCAGTACGGGATTTATGAGTGATGATTCAGCTTCGAGATGCGCACAAAGCTGTGCCGAAAAGGGGCTTGATGCTCAAAGGCTCAAGCCGCTGGTCGGCAAGGATAACCGATTGCAAACATAAAAATAAGATAAAAATCTAACCCTATACAGGATTGTTACGCACAGTGATTTCGGTCACAACAGCTTGAAATCACTGCTCAACATTAACCCGCCAGCGAGCTTTCTGTCTTAGTCGTTACCACAACTTCCGGCCGTAAAGTTTCGTCCTCAGTGGCGGCTTCGTGGGCCATGTGCCGAGTCACTTCCAGACGCTTACCCTGTTCATCGTCCACCAGATCCAACACGCAGCGGCGCAGTTGGGGTATGGAGGGCATATCGAACATGGTGCGCTGCAAAGCAGCTTCTAATACCGCCCGCAATCCACGTGCCCCGGTTTTGCGCGTCAAAGCTTGATCGGCAATGTAGTGCAATGCGGTATCTGTTACCTCCAAGGCGATACCCTGATAGGCGAACAGTTGCTTGTACTGTTTAACCAAGGCATTACGCGGCTCGGTCAAAATACGCAACAGCATGGAGTGATCCAGCTCTTGCAAGAAGGTGATGATGGGAAAACGGCCAATAAACTCAGGAATCAGGCCAAATTCGTGTAAATCATCCGGCATCAAGGCTTCCAGCAGCTCATTGATGTTGGGGGTTTTTTGACGGGGCTTAGCGTGAAAACCAATGCTGTCTTTAGGCTGAATACGGCTGGAAACCAAAGCCTCCAAGCCTGGGAAGGCACCACCGGCAATAAAGAGAATATTGCGCGTGTCTACCACCAGCTCTTCGCTGTGGTGGTCGTTCTTACGGCCCGATTTGCTGATGCGGACTTCGGTACCCTCTACCATTTTCAGTAGGGCTTGCTGCACCCCCTCACCCGAAATATCGCGCACGGCGGTGCTTCCGTTACCGCGCTTAGCGAGCTTATCCACTTCGTCAATATAGACGATGCCCCACTGTGCTTGCTGTACATCACCACCGGCTGCATCCACCAGACGGGTAATGATGCTGTCTACATCGTCACCCACATAACCGGCTTGGGTTAAAGTAGTAGCATCAGCAGAGGCAAAGGGAACCCCCAGAATACGGGCTAAAGTGCGCACTAACAGCGTTTTACCCGTTCCAGAAGGGCCAGCCATCAGGATGTTGGATTTTTCCAGTTCGACTTGTTCAGTCAACTGGCAGACAGGATCATTACCACAGTTGAGCAAGCGCAAATAATGGCTGTACACCGCAACGGACAGTGTCTCCTTAGCTGCATCCTGACCCACAACGGACTCATCTAAGTGGCGTTTATACTCTGCTGGCGTGCGTAACTGCGGGGCCATCTCTTGGCTTTTACGCCGCTGCCCCCAGCTATTGACTACTTGATAAGCCAACTTGACGCATGCTTCGCAAATACGCCCTTCGTTACCGGCAATCAAGGGAACCGTAGGAGTCTTTTCGGCTCCACAAAACGAGCACCTTGGAGTTTCGTTGTCAGCCATGAACTTTCTCCGAGACGGATTGTTGCAATAGAGCTTTTAACCATTCCCGCTGGCGAATCTGGCGTTGGCGTGATTGCAGCCAATCCAACAAACGAGGCTGAACCTCCTCTAAAGAGCTGGTTCCACCGGGAGTAACCTGTTCACACAACAGCAGATGAAAACCTATGGGCGATTCAAGTACGGGGCTCACTTGGCCTGCTTGCATCTGGAACAGGTAGCTATCCAACTCAGGATAAAGTTTGCCTGGAGTTACCTCACCTAACAGACCACCCTCCATCGCGGTGGGGCACTCAGAATATTTGGCCGCTTGCTTCTCGAAGTTCTGAATTTTACCTTCCAGACGATGGGCGATTGCTTCAATGCGCGTGCGGGCTACCTCGCGGGTATTTTCTGGATAATCTGGGTTAATAGTCACCAGAATGTGGCGCGTCCGACGTGAGGGGGGACGGGTAAAGCGCTCGATATTCGTCTGGTAGTAATCCTGAATTTCCGCGTCGGTAATCGGGGGGAGATCAGCACAGATGCGCTCTAAAACGTTTTCCATACGCAGTTCAGCATGGAGCATTTGGCGGAGTTGGTCTTTATCCATCCCCAGCTCAGTCAAGGCTTGATCCATCGCGCTCGGATCATCGTGCTGGGCTGCAATACGCTCCAGTGCTTCTTCAATCTGTGCATCAGAAACAATCACACCTGCTGCTTCGCTGCTGCGTAGCACTATGCGTTCAATCTGTACTTGGTTGTTTACAATACGCAGGGCTTGCTGGTGTTGCTCATCCGTCAGGGCGGTAGGCTCACATTTAAAGTGCTCTAACGCCACACGCAGTAAACGATAGCGGTTTGTGGCCTCGTTCAAATATTCGTCAGTCATGCTCAGCTTCATCCTCTGTCGCTTCGATGGTGCCTGCTTGAGATGCAACCAGTTGCAGGCTTTGCTCTGGCACTTGAAGCACCAGTCCATCGCCAAAATGTACGTGATACTGCATGCCCATACCCTCTGGTAAGTCGCGCACTACCCTAAGAACCTGACCGGTTTGCCCCTGCTGCACCAACACTTCACCCCGCAGTGCTAAATTGCGGGTCGTGGCGACCATGTCTTTAAATTCGTACAGATTGGGAACCCAAGGCTCTGAAGCAAGGATTAACTCTTCTTCCCGGCAGCCCACCATACGGCCTGCCTCCAGAAAATTCACACTGTAAATCAGTTGATCCTGAAGAAAGGTACCCACGTCGGTTACATAACCCACTGAACCGCGCCGGATCAGTAGGGTGCCGGTATCCATGCCCGGAAAGGTGCCATCGTTACGGACATTACGGATAACCCGGACAGCTTCGCCGTAATCAAAGCGCGGTAGGGGCATGTAACTTCTCCTTAAATCAGACGGACAGCAATCAACTTAAGAGTTGCTCAATGGGCACAAAGGTGGATTTAGGATCATTGCGTTTAAAGACTTTAAACACTTTTTCTGTTAGGGCATCAGAGTCCACAAAGTCTTGATAGGCCCGTGCCAAGAGTTGGCGGAAAATATTGTAGCGGGCTTCTTCCTCATGACTGTCTAAGTCGCCCGCTTGGGTTAAATAATCGTGATAACGCTGCATAATGTGCAAGCGGTTGACCTGTACCACGGGAATATCGAAGGGTATGTCGAAAAACTCAAGGAAGTCTTCGGCTGAAACCAGCTCTTCCATTGCCTCGTCTAAAGTCAGGCCATCTTCGGGTGAAAAAGCGTTCATAGTCGTTTCTCCGCAGCAGGAAATATCAGAATTTCGGCGCTGTGATTGTTCAGCACGTCCAACAAGAGCTGGGCTCCCAAGCGGTTATCTGCATCCAGCTCTACTACTTTCAATAGCATAGTTTTTCCTTGTTCAAAGCGCCCCAAGCGTAAATTCAGGTAGCCTGCACCTTTCAGCGCTAACAAGTAAAACCGTAATAACCCCATACCCTGCTGAGCTGCAAGGCTTAGGTGATCAACTGTCAGAGTATTCCAGTGCGGTGGGAGTTTGAGCTTTGGCGCTAAAATCCCCATTACTCGCTCTGCAATCTGTAATGCCTCTTGATAGCGATGCTGGTAATAGTAAAAGCGATATAAGCCCACCATTACGGTCAGATTATCAGGAGCCAGTGCTTGAGCAGCAAGTAGTAACGCCTCAGCAGTCCCTTGGCTGTACCCCTCACTGGCCGCATTGAGCAGTTGCTCTAACTCTGGGGTTAAGGGTGCATCAAAGTACAGGCCTTCGCCATCAAAATCTTGTAGATCCATAGCTTAGGCTCCCCGGGGATTAGTCCAGTGCGACCGTTTTACGCCGCTCTGTTAGGGATTCAGGAGCCACCGTGCTGGGGTGAGCTGCTCCACCAACGCAGTTTTCTTCGCAAATGCTGTTATCTGGATGACAGGCTGCATAAAAATGCTCCTGAGTACCTGATGCCGGTGTTTGGCCTTGCTCTAACTTCTTTTCCAGTTGATCAATGCGCTCTAACAAACAAGCGATGGCCTTACCCACCGGGTCGGGAATCAGATGATGGTCTAGGTCAATACCGTAGGGATTAACCTGCCCTGCTTCGCGCAGTTTTACCACTTTACCGGGAATCCCTACCACGGTGCATCCCGTCGGGACATCAGCGACCACTACTGAGTTTGCCCCCACCCGCGCATGGGCTCCAATGGTAATAGGGCCCAGAATTTTTGCCCCTGCGCCCACTAAAACGCCATCTTCTAACGTAGGGTGTCGCTTACCCTTGTTCCAACTCGTACCACCTAGGGTTACGCCGTGGTACAAAGTCACATCTTTACCCACTTCGGCGGTTTCACCAATGACCACGCAAGCACCGTGGTCGATGAAAAAGCGGGGGCCAATGGTGGCACCTGGGTGGATATCTACGTTACTGACAAAGCGTCCGAAAAAGGATAGAAAACGAGCCAGATAACGCCAGCCAGACAGCCAGAGACGATGGCTTAGGCGATAAATCATAATGGCGTGTACGCCAGGATAAGTCGTCAATACTTCAAAGGTTGAACGGGCTGCAGGATCGCGCTCAAACACGCAGCGAATGTCATCGCGCCATTCAGAAAAGAGGCTCATGCCATACCCCCTGTGACCAGCTCACTGGCTTGAGTTTCCGTGAGCTGGCGGTAAAAGTCTTGTAATTCTTGAGGTTCTGGGCTGCGTTTAGCCTGTGTCGAGAAAGCCCGAATACAGCCTAAAAGTATCTGAGCTTGCTGGTCACTGAGCTCAATACCCAAATTGTTATAGCTGCTTTTTACCATGTGAGCCCCTGAGTGCTTACCCAGCACTAAGCAGTGCGAACGGCCTAACTCATCGGGGTTTAAACCTTCATAGTTACCACGGTATTTGAGCAAACCGTCTACGTGAATGCCGGCCTCATGGGTAAATACACCGGCCCCTACTACGCTTTTTTGCCAAGCAACGGTGCGCCCAGAAGCTTGCTCAACCAAAGCTGAAATAGCTGGAATCCCTTGGGTATTAACCCCGGTATCAATGCCGTATAGATTTTTTAAGGCTAATACGCACTCTTCCAAAGCAGCGTTACCCGCTCGCTCGCCTAATCCATTTACCGTTGTGTTGATATGGGTTGCCCCGCCCACCACAGCGGCTAAGGTGTTGGCCGTGGCTAAACCGAAGTCATCATGGGCATGGACTTCCAGCTCTAAATCCAGACGCGCTTTTAGAAAGCGAAAGCGATCCAGCATACTGAAAGGTTCCATAATGCCGACCGTATCGGCAAAGCGTAGGCGGCGAATACCCGCTCTCTGAGCCACTTCAGCGACTTGGACGATAAACTCAATATCCGCCCGTGAAGCATCTTCACAGCCTAAACAGACCTCTAAGCCCAGCAGACGTGCCTCAGTTACTAAACGCTCCACTTCCTGTAGAGCCCAATTCCGATCCCGGTTCAATTTATGCTTGAGCATCAAATCCGAGATGGGGAGTGACAAGTCCACCATTTCGACCTTGGTCAGATAGGCGGCCTTTAAGTCGGTGTCACACAGCCGACACCATGCGAGTAATCGGGAAGGGAGCTTAAGGTCTACGATAGCGCGCATGACCTCACGCTCCTCATCCCCCATGCTGGGAATACCAATTTCTAGCTCTTGGACTCCCAGCTCGGACAAAGCCCGCGCGATGGCAATTTTTTCGTCGGCATTAAAGGCTACCCCAGCGCTCTGCTCGCCATCTCGCAGGGTGGTATCGTCGATGATAACTTGGTTCATGGTGTCTCCTTCCTGCGTGAAGGCGTAGCCTCAAAAGAATATCAAGCGTAAACGGGCGCAAACTCCTTACCAGGATCTTGAACCGGCCCGTTGTCACTCCAGTAAGGCGACAACTTACGCAGACGCGCTACGATCGGCGGGACTTCACGGATCACATGGTCAATCTCTTCTTCCGTGGTATAGCGAGACAGAGAGAAGCGCACCGAGCCATGAGCGGCGGTGTAGGGAATATCCATCGCCCGCATCACATGGGAAGGCTCTAAAGAGCCCGATGTACAGGCAGAACCACTGGAAGCGGCAATACCGACCTTGTTCAACAGCAGCAAAATGGCCTCACCTTCGATGTACTCAAAGGCAATGTTGGCGGTATTGGGTAGACGGTTGTCCGGGTCGCCCGTGACAAAGGAGTGGGGAACAGCGGCCAGAATAGCGGCTTCCAATTTATCTCGTAGGCGCTTCACTTCTGTATTTTCGTGCTCCATGAACTCCAAAGCACGCTCAGCCGCCACGCCTAAACCGATGATGGAAGCAGCGTTCTCAGTGCCGGCCCGACGACCACGCTCTTGATGGCCACCGCGCAGCAGCGGACGGAAGCGCGTACCACGACGTAAATACAGCACGCCCACGCCCTTGGGTGCGTGTAGCTTGTGGCCGGACAAAGACAGCATGTGAATGGAGGAGTTTTTTAAGTCGATGGGCACTTTACCCACAGCTTGTACCGCATCGGTATGGAACATGATGCCGGCTTCATCTGCCATGCGCGCCATCTCTTCCACCGGGAACAGAGTGCCGGTTTCATTATTGGCCCACATCACGGATACAATAGCTACATCTTCAGAGAGCAGCTTGGCGTACTCATCCAGATTCAAGCGGCCCTTTTTATCTACGGGCAGCTTGTGGATGGTGTAGCCTTCGGTGGCCAAGTAATCGCACAGAGTCAGAACAGCGGGATGCTCCACCACCGTGGTGATGATGGTTTTGCGCTCCGGCTGAGCCTTCAGGGCCGACAAAATAGCCGTAGAGTCAGACTCCGTACCGCACGAGGTGAACAGGATTTCTGAGTCGTGTTCAGCACCCAAAAGCTTTTGCACGCTCTGGCGTGCACCTTTCAGCGCCTGTCCGACCTGATTGCCAAAGCTGTGTAGGGAGGAGGGGTTACCAAACTGCTCAGTAAAAAACGGCAGCATGGCTTGTACCACTTCATCATCCACCCGGGTGGTGGCGTTATTGTCCAGATAGACGTTGAGCATGGTTAGACCCCCGTATGATTTTGGCCACTGACAGGAATTACCTTGACGAACTCTCCTAAATCTTCAATCAACCTTTGCTGAATACCGCTTAGGGTCATGCTGGCTGCTTGGCAACCGGTGCAAGCTCCCGTCAAACGAACGTACACGTTTTTACCTTCAACATCCAACAACTCCACATCACCTTTATCACGTTGTAAAGCGGGGCGGACGGACTCCAGCACGGTTTCAATGCGGCGAATGCGTTGTAAGTTGGTCAGCTTAGGTGCAACAGGTGCGGCAGCGGCAGGAGTGGGCTCAGGGGATGCAATGGGCGCGGTAGCAGCTTCAGACGGTGGAGGAGAAGGCATACGAGTCACCGCGGCTTTAGCTTTAGTAGGCGCAGGTACGAAAATTTCACCACGGGCGGCCAGCTCTTCGCTCAGGAGGCGCTCAATGCCTTCATGGCACGCGGAGCAACCACCACCGGCTTTGGTGTAGTTGGTGACATCTTCAATGGTGGACAATTTATTGGCGCGAATGGTGTCGCGGATCATGACTTCGTCAATGGCAAAGCACTTACAGATCAGTGCGCCTTCTTCGTGGTCGTCTTCCAGTTCTTCGCCACGGAAGTTAGCGACAGCAGCTTGCAAAGCTTCACGGCCCATGACGGAGCAGTGCATTTTTTCCGGGGGAAGGCCGTCGAGGAAATCAGCAATGTCTTGGTTGCTAATTTTCAAGGCTTCGTCCAGCGTCAGACCCTTAACCATTTCGGTCAAAGCTGATGAGGAGGCAATGGCTGAACCGCAACCAAAGGTCTGAAAGCCTGCATCCAGAATCACGTCAGTTTCAGGGTCTACTTTTAGGGTGAGGCGCAAAGCATCACCGCAGCTCAGTGAGCCTACATCACCAACGGCATTGGCATCCGGCACAGCCCCAGCATTTTTGGGGTTATAAAAGTGCTCTTTTACCTTTTCTGAATAATCCCACATACGGCGTAATCTCCCGGTAAGTCTTTTAAGGTGCCGGTTCTGTGCCAGCACCCTGTTATATAAAGATCAGCAGGCAAAGGATTTGCCGCAGCTGCAACTTTTAGAAGCATTGGGGTTACTGAAGGTAAAGCCACTGCCCTCAACACCCTCTAAAAAGTCCATCACGACACCATCCAACAGGGGGGCACTTTGTGCATCAATTAGCAGGGTCAAAGGGCCGCATCCAATTTGCATATCGTCGTCTTCTGCTACTTCTTCCAGTTTCAGGCTGTATTTAAGACCTGAGCAGCCGCCTCCCTCGACCCGAATACGCAGGCCGGCAATTGGCTTGTTCATGTTGCTCATGAAGCGATTAATGGCTGCTTGCGCATTCTCGGTCAATGTGATCATCGGTATGTTTCCTTCGGCTTTGGGAGTGGCTCGAAAACCTAGTAACGTATTTACTGCAACCCACATGCCACGCGTTAAAAAATCGTTGAATATTTCTGGATGCCACAGATTTAGGGCGCTATCAGTCTATCCTGAGCGCTCAGGAATAACACCCAAACCTATAAATGTCGGCTTTATTACAACTTCAGCATCGCACAGGGGAATTTTGGGCTCAAGATGGGTTAGTTTTGTCAGACGACTGTAGGTTCGACATTAGTCTTCTGTAGTCTTGTATACAAAATAAAGCCTATATTGCTTACCTAAAGTGCTATTTATGACGCTGTAAACAGCCGCTTAAAAAGCCTAAATAACCCAAAAAACAGTGCGTTGGGAACACTCAAGCCGCTTGGAAGTTTTTTTGCAGACAGCTCTACATAACATTTTGCAGTGAGTGCTTGGTCATGCCCCATTCCCATCAACCTACGGGTAACGACGCTTATCTCTGGCCAAATGATGCTGATAAGGAATATCTGACCCATAAAAGCCTCGAACTTTTAGAGCAAATTGAGGCTACGGGCTCCATCAGTCGAGCCGCCAAACAAATAAAGCTCAGCTATAAAGCGGCTTGGGACGTAGTGGATGCGATGAATAACCTATCCGAGCGCCCTTTGGTGGTGTGCTCCGCAGGGGAACAAGAGGGCGGAGGAACCCGCCTCACCGATTTTGGCCGAGATACGGTGTACACATGGCGGCGGATGCAAATCGAATATCAGCGCTATATGAGCCGAGTCTCCCAAGGCGTTGAGCACTTTGCGGACATTGACCGCCTATTACGGGCGGTTGCGGTTAAAACCAGCGCTCGTAACCAATTCCACGGGCGGATCAAAAGCCTTGAATACGGCGCAGTGAACTCCACTTTAACCCTTGATCTAGGCCGTGGGTTAGAGATTGTCGCCAGCATCAATACCGATTGCGTGGAAGAAATGCAGTTATCGCCGGGTAAAAATGCCATGGCACTGATTAAATCAAGCTTTGTTCTGCTGTCCCTTGAGCCCAACCTTCGTGTCAGTGCCCGCAATCAGCTGCATGGCAAACTGGTATCCATCATTCCAGGGCCGATTAACAGTGAGGTTAAGCTGTATTTATCCGGAGATCGCACCCTAACGGCTACCGTTACCAATGAAAGCATCACTGAGTTGGGTTTGGCTCCGGGGCAACCCTGCACGGCCTTGATTAAGGCCTCCCATGTGATCGTGATTGCTACCTGATTAAGACTGCCTCAACCAATCCATAATGCCTTGGGCCGCCCAATGGCCTGTGGCAAAACACGCGGTCAGCAGATAGCCTCCGGTAGGAGCCTCCCAATCCAGCATTTCACCCGCGCAAAAAATGCCGGGAAACTCCTGCACCATCAGGTGCTGATCTAAAGCCTCAAAAGACACTCCGCCCGCAGTGCTGATGGCCTCAGCCAAAGGGCGAGGACGTTTTAGGTAAATGGGTAAGCCCTTAATCGCTTGGGCCAACTGTCGTGCATCGGTGCGGATTTCTGCTGAGGTAAGCTCATAAATCAAGGCAGTTTTTGGCCCCTCTAAGCCTAATTGGCGCTTCAGATGAGTAGATAGTGATTTCGAGCCACGCGACTGACTCAAAGCCGCTATCACCTGATCTAGCGAACGCTCAGGCACTAAATCCAGGTGCACTAACGCCTGACCTTTTTGTAGGATTTCTTGTCGTATTTCCACCGCAAGGGTATAAATGAGACCGCCTTCAAGACCGTGCTGAGTTAGGATGCACTCCCCTTTGTGCGATGGCTGATTATGGTGCGACAAAATGACACCCTTTAAGGGGGCTCCGGCCCAGTGTTGTTTAAGGTGCGGACTCCAAGCTTCCACCTCAAAACCACAGTTAGCCGGTTGTAAGGGGGTAATGGGTATTTGACGCTCTTGAAGTAGATTGACCCAACGCCCATCAGAACCAAGTTGTGGCCAGCTTGCTCCCCCTAATGCCAGCAAAATCGCAGCATAATGAACGCTTTTCTCCCCTTCTGGCGTATCAAATATTGCTGCTCCTTGTTCATTCCATCCCCGCCAATAGTGGCGTGTATGTATACTCACGCCCTGTTGCCGTAACCGATGCAGCCAAGCCCGCAACAAAGGAGCAGCTTTCATATCGCGTGGAAAAACCCGTCCAGAGCTGCCAACAAAGGTTTCAATACCTAAACTTTGAGCCCAAGCAGATACTGCAACTGGGTTGAAGCTGTCTAAGATAGGGCGTAATACTGTGCTTTTTGCACCATAACGGCGCACAAAATCAGCAAAAGGTTCGGCATGGGTGAGGTTCAGTCCACCGATTCCAGCACGCAAAAATTTACGCCCCACCGAGGGCATGGCATCAAAGACCGAAACTCCGTAACCAGACTGACTCAACACCTCCGCTGCCATCAGTCCTGCGGGGCCAGCGCCTATAACAAGGATGGGATGTGTGGTGTATGGCTGGGTCATGGTGGCTTTCTCAAAACGGCTGCGCAGTGTAGAGGATCAGGAAGGCTCAGTCTGGTGGCTAGATAAACTCTTAAAAGCCTGTAGCGCCCGTTTACGGCTTTGAGCTAAATCGAGAATGGGTCTGGGATAACCAGAAATGCCGAAGAGTCCACCTAAAGTCGCCGGATTATGAATTTTTTGCGCAGATACATGGGCTAATTCGGGAACCCAACGCCGGATAAAATCCCCTTGCGGATCGAATTTCTCAGACTGCGTAATGGGGTTAAACAGGCGAAAATAGGGAACCGCATCCGTACCTGTAGAAGCACTCCACTGCCAACCGCCGTTATTCTGAGCTAAATCGCCATCCAGCAGATGCTGCATAAACCACTGCTCGCCGACTCGCCAATCAATCAGCAAGTTTTTACTCAGGAACATGGCCACAATCATGCGCAGCCGATTGTGCAGCCAACCTGTAGCTTTTAAACAGCGCATGGCCGCATCCACGATGGGAAATCCTGTGCGCCCCTGTTGCCAAGCGGCTAAATCCTCGGGAGCCTGCCGCCACAGTAGAGCCTCGGTCTCTGGCTTAAAGGCATAGCCCCTAGAAAGACGCGGATAGGCGTGCAAAATATGTCGATAAAACTCACGCCACAGCAATTCATCCACCCAAGTGATAAAGCCAGAATGTTGGGTATCAAAATGACCATGGGTCAGGCTTAATGCGGCTTGCACACATTGGCGCACCGAGAGCACACCCGCAGTTAAATAAGGCGATAAGCGGCTGGTTCCTGTTTGGGCGGGAAAATCCCGTGCCTTGGCATATTGCGCCAAATGTTCGCTGACAAAGAGCTCCAACAAGCTGTGGGCCGCTGACTCACCCATTGGCCAATCAGATAGGGAAATAGCCTCAACTTCGGAAAAGCGCTCCGGTATCTGATCAGGAGGAATACCCACAGGCTGCTGAGCCTTAGGCCGAGGCAGAGGTTTAGGCAGATGGTGCAGCAAACGGGCATGGCATTGGTTACGAAATGCGCTGTACACCTGAATAGCTCGACCTGTCTGAGTCAATAACGTACCCGGTGCAAAAAACACTTGATCTAAATAAGAATGGCAGCTGATGCCCAAGGCGCTCAGGCGCTGTTGTACGTCCTGATCACGGCGCTGCTCGTTCACACCGTATTCATCATTGAAATGCAGCGTCTGAACGGAGTACTGCTGACAAAGCTGAATCAAGTGCTCAGCAACATCGACCCAGCGCGGTACGCAGCGTACCAGCAAAGGAACCTTGAGCTGCTGAAGCTGCTCAGCAAGACGGATAAGGCTCAGCCGCCAAAATTCGAGCTTGTTGGGGGAGTCCTGATGTACTTTCCACTGTTCAGGCGTAACCAAATACAGTGCCAAAGTCGGTCCCTGACTCATGGCTTTATACAACGCAGGGTTATCGGCTACGCGCAAATCGGTGCGTAGCCAGACCAACTGGTAAGACATGACGTATCTCAGAGTGGGTTAGATGGCATGACGCAAGTTGAGGGTTTCTGGGTAGGGCTGCAAATAACTTTGGGCGGCCAAATAAGCCTCTGGATGCTTGCGCAGGTGGTGTTTAATCAGGGTCAGGGGAACCACTAAAGGCGTATGCCCTTGTCGGTATTGATGGATGAGTTGGTGGATTTCCTGACGATCCGAAGCCTCTAAATGATCCTTCAGATAGCCCGATAGGTGCTGCAAGCTGTTACTGTGCGTGCCTCGTGTGGCTGGCTTTTTCAGAGCCTGCATCAACTGAGCAAAATAACGTGGCCCAATGTCCTCGGCAGGATAGCGGCCAATGTCGGCCAGCAATCGACCAAGTTGCTTATATTGCGGGGGGTTATGGGCCAGTAACTGAAACTTACAGCGCGCATGAAATGCCAAAATCCCCTGATACGTCAGCCCTTGCGCGCACAGCTCCCGCCACTGCGCATGGGTAAACACCCGGACGAGGAAGTTTTCCAACAGTACCGGATCGTTCAGGCGGCCATCTTCCTCAATCGGCAACTCAGGTCGAGCCCGACTAAAAGCATGGGCATAGATACCGGGCGCACTGCCTAGTGGATGGCCATTGTCCTGATACAGCTTCACCCGCTCCATACCGCAGGAGGGTGACTTTTGCATCAGGATATAGCCGCTGATGTCCTGTAGTTGCTGTGCCATCTTTTGGCCGTATTCGGTGAGTGGTTGCGTCACATCAAGCTCAGCATCTTTCACACCCAAAGCACGGGGTGCTTCTGGATTTCCTACCAGACGGATGGGCTCACGCGGCGTTCCCAAACCGATGGCCATTTCAGGGCATACCGGAACAAATTCAAAATAGGGAGCCAGTACCTCCAGACACAACTTAGAAGCTTTGTGTCCACCATTAAAGCGTACCGGCTGCCCCAACAGACAGGCGCTCACAGCAATTTTGATTGAGGACATACCCAACTCCGATAATCACAGGCTTTGATTTAGGATAGGAGACTGTACTTTGGCTTATTTATTACTGAAGGAACATAGCATGCTTTGGCGTATGCAACCGAGTCCGCCTAATGTTCTAGTAATAGAGTTAAGCCACCAAGGGTGCAAGAGCAACTAAACTCTGAATAAACCTCGGTGTGCCACCACTTCGGGCCCAGCGCATCGGCTGACAGAGGACTTACCATGCATATTTTATTGACCGGAGGCACAGGGCTAATTGGCCAAGCCCTATGCCGATATTGGACGAATCAAGGGCATAAACTCTGGGTACTCAGCCGCCGACCTAATCAAGTCGCTTCCTTATGTGGCGCTAACGTCATAGGCATTGCCGATTTGGGGGCGATTGAGGAGCAATCTTTAGATGCGGTCATCAATCTGGCTGGTGCTCCTATCGCTGATCGTCCTTGGACTAAAGCGCGCCGTACTCTGTTATGGGACAGTCGTGTCCGCTATACCGAGCAGTTAGTTCAGGGATTGGCTCAGCGACGGCATAAACCCAAGGTATTGATTTCAGGCTCTGCGGTCGGCTGGTACGGCGATGGAGGCGAACGCTTATTGGCCGAGGATCAACCCGCGGGTACCGACTTTGCTAGCCAACTCTGTGTGGCGTGGGAAGATGCCGCCAGCGAGGCCAGTATCCATGATATACGAGTGGCCTTAGTGCGCACGGGGTTGGTGCTGGCCCCTAAAGGGGGCTTTCTAGCACGATTATTGCCTTTGTTCCGGCTGGGGTTGGGTGGGCCACTGGGAACAGGCCAACAATGGATGCCTTGGATTCACCTTCAAGACCAAGTGGCCTTGATTGACTTTATCCTGCATCACCCGGAAATGGCGGGCCCCTATAATGCTTGTGCGCCTCATCCAGTACGCAACAAAGATTTCTGCAAAACCTTGGGTCAGGTGTTACACCGTCCGGCGGTGTTATCCGCACCCGCTTGGGCTCTTAGACTGGGCTTAGGGGATTTATCGGAGTTGTTGCTGGGAGGACAGCACGCCGTACCCGCGCGCACTCAGGCTGCAGGATTTCGGTTTCACTTTACCGATTTAGAACCGGCTCTATGCGACCTTTTGCAGTCGCATTGAAATAAAGGGCTTTTATCCGTGTATCAAAGAGTTTTTCCGGTATGACCGAACAGGCATTGCTGTTAGTGAATTTGGGATCGCCTGCCTCTCCTGAAGTGACGGATGTGCGGCGCTATCTCAACCAGTTTTTAATGGATCCTTACGTCATTGATTTACCTTGGCCCCTGCGCCGCCTGTTGGTTACCTTGATTTTGCTGACGCGCCCTAAAGCCTCGGCCCATGCCTATGCCTCCATCTGGTGGCCTGAAGGATCGCCTTTAGCGGTACTCAGTCAGCGCCTGCAACGGGCGGTGCAATCCCATTGGGAGCAAGGCCCGGTATTTTTGGCCATGCGCTATGGAGAGCCTTCCATAGCGCAGAAGTTACAGCAGATCGCCCAACAAGGGATCTCTCAGGTCGTCATTGCGCCTTTGTACCCGCAGTTCGCAGACAGCACGACCACCACGGTACTGACAGAGGTTCAGCGCGTATTAGTTCAGCATCGACTGCCCCTATCTATCAGTACATTGCCTGCTTTTTACGATCAGCCTGCCTATTTGGATGCGCTCGCAACTCAGGTACAACCTTATTTAGAGCAAGGCTTTGACCATTTGCTCATGAGCTATCACGGTCTGCCTGAGCGCCACATTCATAAGGCCGACCCTAGCGGTCAACATTGCCTAACTAACACAGATTGCTGCCAGCAGGCGCAGGGGGCCGTATTAGCCCAGTGTTATCGAGCCCAGTGCTATCGAACCAGCCAGGGCTTGGCACAACGCTTGGAGTTAATGCCTGAACGCTGGTCGGTCTCCTTTCAATCCCGTTTGGGTCGCGCAAAATGGATAGCGCCCTATACTGAAGAGCGCTTACAGGCACTAGCCGCTCAGGGGGTTAAAAAGCTGCTGGTTATCTGCCCTGCTTTTGTTAGTGACTGTCTGGAAACCCTAGAGGAAATCGGCGTGCGTGCTAGAGAACAGTTTTTAGCCGCAGGAGGGGAAGACTTACAACTGATTCCTTGCCTGAACGATCATCCTCAGTGGGCGATGGCACTGGCTCAGCTCTGTCAGCAACAAGCCGTACCCTTTAACCTCTAAGGCCAAGGCTAAGATCATGGATTTGAGTATAGGACACAGGGTAGTGATGAGATTCCATCGGTCGGTCTGTGTCTCAACCAAGCCAGAGGCCGACTAGGCTTATACACAGAAAGCCCAGTATGTGAGGTGTAGCATGAGAGTATTTCCCGAAGATGAAACTGAGGGGCTTTATGACCGGCTGTTGGAGCAAATAGCTCAGGTCATGCAAAAGCTGGAGCAAACCCCAGAACATCCCAATACCCAACATGAGGGAGAACTAGAGTTGCAAGGGCTCACCCACGCCGAATGGGAGTTGGTTCAAGCGTATTTACGACGGGACGTACAGTGGCTGGCGGGATGGCAAGCCGCGGCTTATCAACAGAGAATGCTGGCTCAGCAACACTTCCAGAAGCGGCGCTCATTGATTGGACATGAGCTCACGCAGCCTAGCTCTTCCTGTGCTCAGTGTACGACCGGGTTACTTTGGCTGGAGCGTCCAGAGGCATCCTGCACTCAATGCACCTCTGAAACCACCCCCAAGCACCCAAGCAAAGCAACCCGTCACTGAATTAAAAAGCCCATGGCAGCGCTGTAATAGGCTGCCGAAAAGGCTTAAGCTAACTCTTCGATGGAGGTAATCAGTTTTACCCCACCCTCTTCAGCAGTTTTTGCTTGAATACCCGCTTTCTCAGCCTTAGCTTTGGCACGCTCCACCCAGCTTAATCCACCACAATGCAGCGCTAGACTCACTTCGTTGAGCAAGTCCTCAATGGTCTGTCCTGTGCCCACAATAATGGGCTGTAAACCGGCCATGATTAAACGCTTAATGGAAGAGGTGCCGATGGAAGCTGCATACACCGCAGAACAATCTTTAAGAAAATCCAGTTTAGCGATGACTTTATCTTCAGGCGGCTTAGCGTTCAGACGCTCGATTTCTTCCGGGCTTAAATGCAGGTCGATGACGCTGGTCTCGTTGGCATCGGTTAAGGATTTATGACGGTTTTCACCCTTCATATTCACCTTAACAAATTCGCCAACCCCGACTAACTCAGCATATCCGGGGGAGACATCGTAGATCACGAGGGTGTCGGCTGCGCCAAAGTGCAGATCAACATTGACTCGATCGCTGGAGGCAAAGGCAACACGAATCATGACAAAAGACTCCTTGCGGGTTGTTCAACCAGATGGGCGGTCGGGACTTGATTAAAATTTTGACGTAACTCTGAGTGATAAGGCGCAATACCACCGTTTTGGGCGCAACGCAGGTTGGCTAACTCAAATACCAATTGCCGCATACCGCGATAACCCACCCACTGACGTGCAGAAGCGCCGTAATAGTCGTATTGGGGAAAACCGGCCCGAATCAGTGGAATGCCCAAACGCTCAGCACTTTGTAGGGCATGGGAGTTACCAATCATGACCTGAGCACCCGTAGCACGAGCTCGATCCTCTAAGTCCTCAAAATCACCGACCAGCACTTCCTCGGTATTGAGGCGCTCCAGCAACTGGGTATTGCACGGACTGACCGAAGCCACCAAGCGCAGGCCGGTATCATCAAAGAAATTGCCCAAAGCCAGCAGTTGATCACTATCAGCCCCAATTGCCACCCGCACATCGCCCAAGCCCATATAACTATCCACCAAAGCATCCATTAATTGGGCCCGCTGGCGTTGGATTTTGGCCGGTACTGGTTGCCCCGATACTTCGGTTAGAGCTTGGATAAAGGCATCACATTCAGCGATGGAGCTAAGTCCGGTAAAACGTACATCAGGGATTCCGGTGCGCTCATGCAGTAAATCCGCCGCCGCATTTAAGGAGTTACCGATGACCAGAGTAAGGCGCGAGTTATTCATGGAGGCTAAAGCGGGACGAGTCAAGCCGCCAATAGTGAGGTTACTAAAGCCTTCTTCCGTCAGATGGCCGTCCAATGAGTCACTCAAATCCGGTAAAAGGATTGCTTGCAGACCAAAGCTTTCAATCCAATCCCGCAGCGCCTCTAAATCCGCTGGTGTCAGCATAGAGGAAGCCAACACATTAACCTGTGGTGGACGGTAAATGTCCGGTAAACGGATGGAGCTAGGCAGCAGTTGCTCAATTAAGGCATAAACCGCTAGCGCAAAACCACTTTCAAGGCCACCCAGAGTATCGGGCGTGTTTACCGCCACAATGCTTGGGCCTTTTTTTCCATAACGCAGATTAAAGGTACGCAGCACTCGCTGAATATCCGCACCTTGCATCTCCGACAATCCGGTGGTGATTAAACCAATCACCTCGGGATTGTGTTGTTCGGTAATGGTGAGCAGGGCTTCTTCCAGCCGCTCATCGCTGCCCATTACCGTGCTGACCATATCCATAGCGGTGGTTTGCAGCGGAATAGGCTCGCGGAAATGCCGCGTGAAGAATACTTTGCTAAAAGCCGTACATCCCTGAGCACCGTGCTCTAAGGGAATGCTGCGGTTGAGGCCCAAAAAAGCCAGAGCCGCGCCCATAGGTTGGCTCACCCGCAACGGGTTCACACTAAGCGGCTTATTGGTTTGGGTAATGCGTGCCATCTTAAACGCCTCCCGCCTGAGCAGCTATGGCGCTCGAAGCACTGGCCTGTAGCCAAGCCGGTTGTTGATGCAGACGCTGCCAGATGGGGCTTTCCACCGCCAAAGCCAACTGCTTAGCCAGCTCCACCAATCCTGTGTAACCGGCATAGCCGAAGTCACGCTCGTGGTTAATATCGAGAAAGGCCAGTTTGGACTTGAGTGCGGCGTACAGATAACGACCACCGGCAATCAGAATATCGGCTTGGGTTTCCCGACAGGTGGCCATAAGGGCGGCTTGATCGTTGTCATCAATCATCCGCGCTTGATCGCCCATCAGCTCAAGGATACGAGCCCGATCTTCAGCGGTGGATTTTTCGGTGCCGGTAGCAATGATGTCCATGCCAAGATCTTGCAGAGCCGAAACAATGGACCAAGACTTCACACCACCGGAGAAAATCAGCGCGCGTTTACCCGTCAAGCGCTCACGCCAAGGTTCTAGGGCGCGCTGTGCCTTGGCCTCTTCGCGCAGGATTAACAGCTCTGTGCGCACGATGAGCGAAGGATCGCCGATGATGCGTGCAATGTCCCGCAGCGCTTGCGAGGTATCAGCGATGCCGTAAAAACTGCCCTCAAAGAAAGGGGTGCCGAAATCGTCTTGCAGATGGCGGGCAACGTTGAGCATGGCTTTGGAACAGACCACCATGTTCACTTCTGCACGGTGCATGGTCTGTACTTCTTGGAAACGGGCGTCCCCGGACAGGGTGCAGAGAATACGCAGGCCCAACTCATCAAACAGGGGAGCTACGCGCCAGAACTCTCCGGCAATGTTGTACTCACCGATCAGGTTAATGTCGTGAACCTTAACATCGGTAGGCACCACGCCTTGAGGAACCGGAGCCGGCTCACGAGTACCGATCACCCGCTGATACAGGGTTTCACCGGCAATACGGTTGCCAAGGCTTTTGGTGCCGTAGAAACCCGCACAGTCAACGGGAATCACCGGAATGTTCCAACGCTGGCTGGCATCACGGGCTACTGCCTCAATATCGTCGCCTTGCATGGCAGGAACACAGGTTCCATACACGAATACAGCGGTGGGCTTGTAGCGCTCAACGGCACGATGGATGGCATGAAAGAGCTTTTTCTCGCCCCGTCCCATGATGACATCGACATCGGATAATTCGGTAGTCATGCCCATGCGATACAGCTGCGGGCCCGAAGACAGGCTACCCCGTAAATCCCAAGAGCTACCGGCACACCCAATGGGGCCATGAACAATATGGGCCGCGTCAGCAATCGGCAACATGGCAATCTGAGCACCATCGAACGCACAGCCGCCTTGGGTAGCACCGGGTTTAGCCCGGGCGCATCCGGTTTTTCCGGCAGTGTTATGGTCACAAGCAGGCTCGTCGAGCAGGTTCTGGATATCGGTCTGATTCATCGTTGTCCCTCTCCGGATGACCACAGTCACCCTGATGCATGGATGAAAGGCAGCCGCTGTCCAGCGGCCAGGCCAAAGGCACAGGTACATAAGCTCCTGAGCAAACACTGAGCCAACCTTCTGAATCCCTTACTGCATCAGGCTTTGAGCAGATTTCGACGGCTTATGACGTACCACCGCGAACGAAGGTTTAACACCGAGGTACATTCAGGAACGCTTTACTGAAATGATGAAACCTCCAGCCATCCTTGGCAGGAGGAAGTCGTTTAAAAGGAGGTTCAGCAGGGCGCAGTTTTTAGCGGAAATTCTTGTAATCGAGGTCGTACTTGGCCATGCGCAAACCCAGTACTCGACGGGTTAAACCAAGATGGGTTGCAGCATCGGTCATATTGCCCTGATGCAGCTTTAAAGCATCCACGATCAACTCGTACTCAATGGCATTCAGTCGCGCTTCTAAACTGCCCGGAGGCACATCAGGATCACCCACCACCGGCGCTTGTAATGAGGGCGGCAAGTTGTAGCCATGAATTACACCATCCTCACTGAGCAAAATGGCACGCTCGATGATATTTTCCAGCTCCCGCACATTACCCGGCCAGTGGTAGGAATAGAGCATATTCAACGCTGGCGTAGAAATGCGCTTCACCTCAATCCCCATCTCCCGTGAAAAGCGGGAAACAAAGTAGTCAGCCAAGGTGATGATATCGCTGCCCCGCTCACGCAAAGGTGGAATGGTGATGGGGAATACATTCAGACGGTAGTACAAGTCTTCGCGGAAGGTACCGGCGGCCACCATATCGGCCAGATTACGGTTAGTCGCCGCAATCACCCGCAAGTCCACGCTGATGGTGGAATTTCCGCCCACCCGCTCGAAGCTGCGCTCCTGCAACACGCGCAACAACTTGGCCTGAGTGGTTAGGGACATCTCTCCCACTTCATCCAAAAAAATGGTGCCGCCGGCGGCTTCCTCAAACCGGCCTTTGCGCAGACCGATGGCTCCGGTGAAGGAGCCTTTCTCATGGCCAAAGAGTTCGCTTTCAATCACTGATTCCGGTAAAGAGGCGCAGTTGAACTTAACAAAGGGCCCTTTAGCAATCGGACTGTTGTAGTGAATGGCGCTGGCGACTAACTCCTTACCCACACCACTTTCTCCCAAAACCAGTACCGTGGTTTTGGTACGCACTACGCGCTCAATCAAGCGATAAACTTCTTGCATCGGCTTAGAGCTGCCGATGATATTGGCTGGCTTAAAGCGCTCACCTAACTCGACCCGCAGCCGCTGATTTTCCGACTCCAGCGCAACGTGCTCAATGTTTTCCAGCAGATACAACTCAACGGACTGAGCGGTAATGGTGGCCAGAATGGACAATACTTCCACGTCCATTTTCAGCAGCTCAGCGTTATCGTAGATCCGCTCCGCACTGATGGTACCCATCACTTTGCGCCCGCGCATGATGGGCACACAGATGAAGGATAAATTAGCGTCCTGAGCTTCTAAATCACGGCTGCCGGTACGATTTAAAAAACTCGGCTCATCGGAGATATTGGGCACCACAATGGTTTGGCCCGTTTCTACCACTGAACCAATAACCCCTTCTCCCATCAGATAAACGCCTTTACGGGCCTCATCGGGGGTTAGGCCAAAGCTTTCGTGCAAGACGATATTGCCCGACTCTTTATCGAATAGGCTGACCATACCGCGCACGATGTTCATATGCCTTTTCATCAGGCGCAGCAGGATATTGAGAATACTGGATAGATCACCGGTTTCCGTAGCGATCTGGCTCATCTCATAGAGTAAAGGCAGAAGATCGGTACGGCATTCGCCCAGATCGCATTCGCAAAGGTGTGGGTTAGAAGCAGTCATGGCAGTAGCAACTCCTGACGAACGTTCTGGCGGCTTGGCTGATGGCTGAGACTGTGAACCGGCAGGAAGGGCAGGTTGCTTTCCCTGAGTACGAGTTACAGACATTCAGACCGCCGGTACAACACGAATTCCCGGATTACCCAAGGCTTGAACCAAGGCCCGACGTACGCCCCCTAACGTCTGAGCGGCTAAAGAACAGCCCACACAGGCTCCCTTAAGGCGTAGGCGCACTAAATTACCCTGCACTTCAACCAGTTCAAGATCACCGCCATCACGCTGCACATTAGGGCGTAACGCCTCAATGATATCCCGTACCTGTTGTAAGGATTCCGCAGGAATCGGCTCGACACGCAACAAGGGCGCATCATCAAAGGCTTCAGTATCGGAGTTAGTCGGTTGATTCATCATGGCATGAACTCCTAGATCGGCTCGTATTCCACCTACAGCACAGGTAGGTTGAACATCCAGAACTTGTGTCGCTGATCTACAGCTTTTTGCAACAAGACCGGATAACTGTACAGAAGTGTACGGCACGCGCTATATACTAGTAAATATAACGATGCATTGAGGACGATCAGCCACTGGAGGCTACTAAGCTTAGCTCATACCTGCGCGGGCTTGTTTTGGGAGTCCGAAGCCGCACCGCAGGCCGGACAAAAGGGGAAAAAGGCATTATGCCGCAGTCCACATTTGGGACATTGATCGTACAGCTTCAAACCACAATGCATACAGTAATTTACCTGAGCTCCCTCCACTGCGAGCAAGGTGCGCTCACAGCTTGGGCATTGGTTGCGTCCTATGGCGGTCAAGGCTTGTTCATAACGAATTTCTTGCTGGCGCTCCTCTTGGGGCGCTTGCTGCTCGTGGCGTTTACGCTCCAAATACTCTTGCAGGGAGCGAATCAGGGCCCGTCCTCCCAGAAAGGTCAGTACCGCGCCCACACCATAACGAACATAACCGCCAAAGCTGGGCAAATAGGGCACCAGCTCGAAGAAGAATGCAAATAAGGCGAAGAAAATAAAGCCCCACACAAAGGGCCAATTTTGGCCGTTGCGGTGCCGACGAAACAGCCAAATAGCCAGCAGTAACAGAGGGCCAACAAACACCAAACGCACCCCAAAAGCCTTGAGGGAGGCCTGATAGATCGCCTCTTGATACTGTTGCTGTGCTTGCTGATGTAACTGGCGGATTGCCTCTGATTGAGGAGCGATGCTTTGGGCTAGCTGGCGACGCTCCTGTTGTAGGGCATAGATCTGAGCCTGAAGCTGTTGTTGTTGCTGCAACTGCTGCTCTAACACGCGCACCTTAGCCAATACTTCGGGGTTTTGATCCGATTGTTCGGTACTGGAGCGCGCAGCCCGCCAATTATCAAAATTTTCCTTATCCTGCTGATAACGGTATTCCAGCTCGTGCAGTTGGGTGCGTAAGACTTCGCTGTCCCTTTGCTGCCCGCGCATCTGCTCCTGAGCCGGTTGAACAACCTGCTCAAGAGGCTCTAAGGCTTTTTGATCCACAAAATCTTCGTATTTAGGCGGGGCGTAGATCGAGGGTAAATCTGCGATCAGATGCGCGCCTACCTGCACTAAAAAGTAAGCGAAGAGTAGCGCTACCAACCATTGCCCAAAACGAAATAAGCGTTCAGGTCTGCGCAAGGACTTATACATAAGATCACTACCCTGTGTTGGATGACGATTAACCACGCCCCCGAGTGCGGGTCAGGCCGTGTTCAGCGTTCTTTTCCAAATATTGGATGATAATGCCGGCAATGTCCCGCCCTGTCGTTTCTTCGATACCTTCAAGACCGGGGGAGGAATTCACCTCCATCACCAAAGGCCCGTGATTGGAACGCAAAATATCCACCCCTGCCACACTCAACCCCATAGCTTTAGCAGCTCGAATAGCGGTGGAGCGCTCTTCCGGGGTAATTTTAATCAGGCTGGCGGTTCCGCCTCGATGCAGGTTGGAACGAAACTCACCGGGAGCCGCTTGGCGCTTCATAGCCGCAATCACCTTGTCACCCACCACAAAGCAACGAATGTCCGCGCCCCCGGCTTCGCCAATGTACTCCTGCACCATGATGTCCTGCTTTAAGCCCATGAAGGCTTCTATTACCGATTCGGCAGCCTTTTGGGTTTCACACAGCACCACCCCGATGCCCTGAGTGCCTTCCAGCACCTTAATCACTAAAGGCGCTCCCCCCACCATTTGAATCAAGTCAGGAATGTCATCGGGTGAATGGGCAAACCCCGTAATGGGTAAACCAATTCCTTTGCGCGATAACAGTTGCAGAGAGCGCAATTTATCCCGTGAACGGCTGATGGCCACCGACTCATTCAACGGAAACACACCCATCATTTCAAACTGACGCAATACGGCACAGCCGTAAAAGGTGATGGAGGCGCCAATGCGTGGAATCACCGCATCAAAGCCCTCCAAAGGAGCCCCTCGGTAGTGGATTTGGGGCTTATGGCTGGCAATGTTCATATAGGCACGCAGGGTATCAATCACCACCATTTCATGGCCACGCTGCTGACCTGCTTCTACCAAACGCTGAGTCGAATACAAACGCGGATTACGCGACAACACGGCGATTTTCATGGGGCACCGGGAGTAAGAATTTGGGGTTTGTTTTGCAGATAAGTCTGTGAAGGATCAACCAACCAATGACCATCAATCAGTGCTTTAGAGCCCAGCAGCATCCGATAACGCATGGTCTTACGGCAGGTTAGAGTGAATTCGACCGGCCAGATATGGTGGCCTAGTACCAACCGGGTCAAGATGACGTAACGTATTTGAGTTTGGCCGTTTGAGCTTTTAATCGCTTTACGGGCGACCAACGGTGCCTCGCAACGGTGACGACGCAGAACTAAAGTGCCTAAGTGAGCCGTAAAGCGTACCCAGCGCTGGCCATCGCGCTCGAACTCTATAATGTCTGTGGCATGCAAAGCCGAAATGCTGGCTCCGGTATCAATCTTCGCACGCAGGCCCACCACGCCTAGGTCTGGCAGAGCCACCCATTCGCGCAAGCCGATAATGTTGAGGCGATTAGTCATGTCAAGCGTCCGACGGATAGGGCCACATCGCCCCACATAACAAAAAAGTACAGCTTAGATATTTCGGTACGAACCTGTCTTGAGAAGCATTGGAACTCCTTGAGCGCTGCCACGCACAGGCTCAGCACCGTCGTGAACAACGACTTTATTCTTCCGTACCTCGCTGAACGAAAAACCCTAGGACGTACCGCTGGGTAACGAAGCATAGTGCCCCGGTTATAGGCCAAAAATACCTGTTACGTCGAGATAGGTTACTCAGAACAATGCGGATAACTATTTGTTTTAAAAGTAATTTAACCCGATTTAATTGAGGCATCCTGACAGATTTTTGAGCGAGCGTTAAAGACTGGCACGCATCCTGCCACTCCATTGAGGACAACCACCACCGCCCGTTGTGCGAGAACAGACGGTGGTGCTCAACCTCACGCATATATGCCTAGGAGACAATGCCATGCCCATGGTACTGCTGGAGTGCGACAAAGATATCCCCGAGCGCCAGAAGCATATCTACCTGAAAGCGCCGGATGAAGATACCCGTGATTTCCTGCCGATCGCCAACGCGGCTACCATTCCCGGCACCCTGTCTGAGCGCGGTTGCGCCTTCTGTGGTGCTAAGCTGGTAATCGGTGGCGTTCTGAAGGACACCATCCAGATGATCCACGGCCCACTGGGCTGCGCTTATGATACCTGGCACACCAAACGTTATCCTACTGATAACGGACACTTCAACATGAAGTATGTCTGGTCTACCGACATGAAAGAAAGCCATGTCGTGTTCGGTGGTGAAAAGCGTCTTGAGAAGAGCATGCACGAAGCCTTCGACGAGATGCCTGACATCAAGCGCATGATCGTTTACACAACTTGCCCTACCGCGCTGATTGGTGACGACATCAAAGCTGTGGCCAAGCAAGTGATGAAAGATCGTCCTGATGTAGACGTGTTCACTGTTGAATGCCCTGGCTTCTCCGGCGTATCCCAATCTAAAGGACACCACGTCCTCAACATCGGCTGGATCAACGAAAAAGTTGATACCCTGCAAAAAGAAATCACCAGCGATTACACCATTAACTTCATCGGTGACTTCAACATCCAAGGCGACAGCCAACTGCTGCAAACCTACTGGGACAAGCTGGGCATTCAAGTGATTGCTCACTTTACCGGTAACGGCACTTACGACGACCTGCGTTGCATGCATCAAGCGCAACTGAACGTCGTGAACTGCGCCCGTTCTTCGGGCTACATCGCCAACGAGCTGAAAAAACGTTACGGCATCCCACGTCTGGACATCGACTCCTGGGGCTTTAACTACATGGCTGAAGGCATCCGCAAAATCTGCGCCTTCTTCGGCATCGAAGAACGCGGTGAAGCGCTGATCGCTGAAGAAGAAGCCAAGTGGAAGCCGAAGTTGGATTGGTACAAAGAGCGTCTGCAAGGTACTAAGATGGCGATTTGGACTGGCGGCCCTCGTCTGTGGCACTGGACCAAATCCGTTGAGGACGATCTGGGCGTACAGGTCGTCGCCATGTCCTCCAAGTTCGGTCACGAAGAAGACTTCGAGAAAGTCATCGCCCGTGGTCGCGAAGGCACCTACTACATTGATGACGGCAACGAGCTGGAATTCTTCGAAATCATCGAGCTGGTTAAGCCTGATGTGATCTTCACTGGCCCTCGCGTCGGCGAACTGATCAAAAAGCTGCACATTCCTTACGTCAACGGTCATGCGTACCACAACGGGCCGTACATGGGCTTCGAGGGCTTCGTAAACCTCGCTCGCGATATGTACAACGCCGTGTACAACCCACTGCGCCACTTGGCGGCTGTGGACATCCGTGACAAGTCTCAAACTACTCCCATCATTACTCGTGGAGCCGCCTGATGAGCCAGTCCCATCTCGATGCCCTGTACGACTACGTTCAGGAACGCTGCCTGTGGCAATTCTTCTCCCGTAGCTGGGACCGTGAAGAAAACATCGAAGGCGTACTGAACCAAGTGGTACGCCTGTGGAGTGGCGAAGAGCCCCTGCGTGGCACTCCTCAAGAGCGTCTGTTCTACGCCGACGCACTGCCGATTGTGAGCGACATCAAAGGCCGCTTTGACTGGGCCAGCACCATTCCGGCTGAGGAAGTGAAGTTCTTGATCGAAGGTCTGAAATCGCGTCTGACTGAAACCGTTATCACGCGCTCGACCAACCGCGAACTGAACCACCACCTGTATTGATTTGAGACGAGGGGAGCAGCATTACTCGCTGCTTCCCCGCCAAGGAGTTCCCATGAGTAATTGCGGTTGCACTACCGAGCAAAAACCCGCTGAAGTTTCAGTTTCTGGACGGGATCGTGACGGCATCATCAACCCGATGTACGACTGCCAGCCTGCTGGTGCTCAGTACGCCGGTATCGGCATCAAGGATTGCATCCCACTGGTCCACGGTGGCCAGGGTTGCACCATGTTCGTCCGCCTGCTGTTCGCTCAACACTTCAAAGAAAACTTTGACGTTGCTTCTACCTCTCTGCACGAAGACTCCGCCGTATTCGGTGGTGCTGGCCGCGTTGAGGAAGGCGTTCTGGTACTGGCTCGCCGTTACCCAGAACTGCGCGTGATCCCAATCATCACCACCTGCTCTACTGAGGTAATTGGTGATGACATCGAAGGCACCATCCGCATCATCAAAAAAGCCCTGAAAGCTGAGTTCCCTGAGCGCGAAATCTATCTGGCTCCGGTTCACACTCCTAGCTTCAAAGGCAGCCATGTTACCGGTTACGACGAGTGCGTGAAGTCTGTATTCCAGACCATCGCCACTAAGAAAACCAAGCCTACGGGCAAACTGAACGTGTTCCCTGGTTGGGTTAACCCCGGTGACGTAGTGCTGCTCAAAGACTACTTCAAAGCTATGGGTGTTGATGCCACCATCTTCATGGATACCGAGAACTTCGATTCGCCCATGCTGCCTAGCAAGGCCATCGAAACTCAAGGTAACACCACTGTTGAAGACATCGCGGACAGCGCCAACGCCATTGGTTCTCTGGCTCTGGCCCGCTACGAAGGTGCCAGCACGGCCAAGTACCTGAACGAAAGCTTCGAAGTACCGGATTATCTGGTTAACACTCCGTATGGCATCAAAAACACCGATGACATGCTGCGTAAGATCTCCGAAGTGACTGGCAAAGAGATTCCTGAGTCGCTGGTTCGTGAGCGTGGTATTGCTCTGGACGCTCTGGCTGACTTGGCGCACATGTTCTTCGCCAACAAGAAAGTAGCCATCTTCGGTCATCCGGATCTGGTACTGGGTCTGGCCCAGTTCTGCATGGAGATCGAACTGGAACCTTGCTTGCTGCTGATCGGCGACGACCAAGGCCGTAAGTACAAGAAAGATCCGCGCATCGAAGAGCTGAAAAACACCGCTCACTTCGATATGGAGATCATCCACAACGCCGACCTGTGGGAGTTGGAGAAGCGCATCAACGCTGGCCTGAAGCTTGACCTGATCATGGGTCACTCCAAAGGCCGTTACGTGGCCATCGAAGCCAACATCCCAATGGTTCGCGTAGGTTTCCCAACCTTCGACCGCGCGGGTCTGTATCGCAAACCCACCATCGGCTACAAAGGGGCTATGGAGCTGGCGGAAACCATCGCCAACACCCTGTTCGCCCACATGGAATACACCCGCAACAAAGAGTGGATCCTCAATACTTGGTGAGTTAGAGCGGTTGTATCGAGGGTTTGTCCTGTCACAAATCCTCACACGACCGATCTAAGCTGTATCGCGGATAGACTCCGGCTTTGGCCGGGGCTACCCGCCCGAATTCCGATAGGCTGCTTGAGTGAATTTCTGCATAAGGAGTAACCCATGAAACAGCAACAGGAGATGGTGGCTGCCTTTCGCGCCCGTTTCGGTGAGCTGTGCCGTATGCCGGAACACCGGCACATGGAGCCCTATACCCGGCCACGTCGTTTGGCCTTTGCAGATCCTGAAGTGGCTACCGAACATCAGGTTCCCGGCCATCTGATCTTGGCTTTGACCAGCACTTACAACCTGCTGGCCGATTGGTACGAATACCAAAACCCTGAGTTAGCGACCCTAGGCAGTTGGCAACGCTATTTAGCCCTGCCCAAACGCACCGGCTCTGAAAAGCTGATGGCGGAGATTTTCCGTACTCTGCGCATTGTGCGCTTGGCGGCAATTCAGCGTAACGGCCGTATTGAAGTTAAAGACAATGGCTTGATCCGAGCCTTTTGCGAATACAACCGCTGTGCCCTGAGCCTGCTCACCACCGAAACCGGTTTAGAGCTTCTGGTATCCAGCGTGGTTTATTATCTGGATGCCCAAAATCAGCCCCACAGCGAAGCCTACGTCGAGTTGATGTTAGGGCAATACTTCACCGATATCGTGGGCGAGATTCGCTCCTTTGGTGACGATGATCGCGTGCTGTTCCAATTCCGCCAGAAATGCTGGTTTAACCGTCATCAACGCTTTGAGGTGGATAACCCCCGCGTACAGATTGAAGAAGACCACTATCGCATTGATATGGGGCGTTACGGTAATAACCCCGCCCGTTACCCACTGGATTTCTACATTACCTTGGATGACTCCCTCTACATCGTCCCCGTAGAGGTGCTCAAGGATGATGGCTTTATCAGTGCTAAAGATTTTGCCCAGTGGAAAGCCCATACCCGGCAAGGCGCTGCCCTGCCCGATGCCTTTCGCCTGCGCTTTGCCCATGAGAAAAACATTGTTGGCTTGCCCATGACCTAAGAACTGGCATGGCTTAACTGCTGCCCAACGGACGCAAGGAGTCTGGAAATGACTGAGATCGGACATGTAAAAATAGCCGTGACCACCAACGACCTGCTGCAAGTTGATGCCAACTTTGCGAACACCCGGCAGATCGTGTTTTATGACGTTAGCCAAGATGAAGCTGAGTTTTTAGACTGCGCGCAGTTTAAAGGCGGTGGTCGAGCGGCTAAACGCGGCCCCGGTGGTGGCTCAGGCTGCTCTATGGGCGATGCCAACGATGGAGATACCGTCGATCAGGTTCAGATCCGCGTGGATGCCTTAGAAGGCTGCCATGTGCTCTTCACTCTGGCGCTAAGCGACTTTGCCGCCGTGAGCGTAAAAAATCGGGGCGTGTTTCCGGTAAAAATGGAAAAAAGACGCGAAGTACAGGATGTGATCGACAGTCTGCAACGGATGATGAAGCACAACCCGCCCCTATGGTTGCGTAAAGCTATGCGCTGTGAAGTGCGTAACCCTGAGTTTTTATTGGTTCAGGATGCCTAATAACAGCCAGTCCATCTGAGACATACTGTTAGCAATACGGCCTGATCCCCAAACGCCTCTCCATCACTGGAGGGGCGTTTTTTATTGCGCCCCATTTATCTCTGCCTTATCCCAGTAACGTCTGAGCGTTACGGATAACTGGGTACATTCTGCTGCCTATCTCCATACCCGAACTTCAATAGAGCCTGCAAATTAGGTCAACCTTTGCTCAATTGGCATTGATTGTGCGTTATACCTTTGCAACAACAGCCGGTTTGAAGCCTACCTAAAACCTGCAAACTGAACTAAAACCCGCGATCTACAAGGTTACCAAGGAGAACACTGCACCAAAGCGCGCACATTAGAGGGTTCATTTAAGGGGCCATAAACCGTACTTTAGAGTGCAAATTGGCCAAAAGCCGTACCGAGCAGAACAAAGTCACTCAACGCCACACTCGGACTCAGAGGGCGGACAGTGATTAAACTCGGGCACTTTGCTATGGCTTAGAAATTTTTTCTTACGGCTTAAGGCCGCATTATTACTTGCTCATCTCCCGCTTTACCCCTTCCTGCTTCGGTATCGTCCAAAACTCTGGCACATATTCTGCCGTAGGGACTCTATCAGCCTTAGTTCTGAGATTTTCGGCCTTAAGGCCCGTTCAGGAGATAGAGCAATGTCTACGGCACTGCTGGACTACACCCAAGACCTTTCTGCGGCTCTTGCGCCTACAACGGAACATCAGAGCAGCGAATCCGTATTAGCCTTGCAGCAGGTGTCTGTGGTACGCCACGGAACTCCAGTATTGGAAGACATCAACCTCCAACTCTATCCCGGCAGTATCACAGCGGTTGTTGGCCCTTCGGGAGCGGGTAAAAGTACCCTGCTAGCTACCTTAAATGGCCTGTTAACACCCAACTCAGGCTCTGTGGTAGCCAGCGGGATCGGCCCTTTGAATACCAGCGCTCACCTGTTAGCCCATCGCCAACGTACCGCTACGGTATTCCAAGAACATGCCTTGATTGCTCGCCTATCCGCCTTAGATAACGTGCTCTTGGGCTTAGCTGACCGCCGGCATCCTCTGTCGATATTGCCTTGGCCTCGTGCCCTGCGCGAACAGGCAATTTCCGCCCTGACCGAAGTTGGCTTGTTAGAGAAAGCCCTAAAACCCGTAGCTCAACTGAGCGGTGGAGAACGCCAGCGCGTCGGCATTGCCCGCGCTTTGGTACGCAAACCTTTGCTGCTACTGGCCGATGAGCCTTTTGCCTCGGTCGATCCAGCTTTGTGTGACCACATGGCCGATGAGTTTCTGCGCCTAGTACGAGACCAAGGGTTAACTCTAGTGATTGTGCTGCACCAAATCGAACTGGCGTGCCGTTTAGCCGATCGCATCATCGGTATTTCTGGCGGCCATTTGGTCTTTGACGGACTCCCCAACCAATTCACCCCCGAAGAGCGGGTACGTATTTTCCCGCGTTGGGCCTCAGCTACTGATTCAACAAATCAAGCATCCAGCCCCGGTTATGCGGAATAGGCCTTAGAGCTTGGTTCGCCACCTCACCTAAGCAGTACCTAGGAAATCCCCCCAGCTTTCTACCAATAACTAGGAGATAAAATCCCATGCGTCACCTGCTCAAAGCCTTATTGCTGTCTTTGATCGTGCCTATGGCCGCTCAGGCAGCGGAAGACTCAGCCAACCCCACCAAACTGAAAATCGGCTTACTGCCGGGTGAGTCTGCACCCACCGTCATGCGTTTAAACGAGCCTCTGCGGGCTTATTTAGAAAAAGCCCTGAGCATGCCAGTTGAGATGAGCGTAGGTGCCAACTATGCGGCCACCAGTGAAGCGCTGCGCTTTGGCCGCATTGATATCGCCTACCTTGGGCCTGTGACCTACATCCTACAAAGCCGCAAGGTGCAATTAGAGCCTTTTGCTCGACCTTCCCACGCGGTGGTTGGCCCAACCTTCCAAGCGGTGGTGATTGTACCGGCAGATAGCACGGCCCAAACCCTGAAGGATCTGAAAGGCAAAGAAGTAGCCTTCGGCGATCCAGCTTCTACCTCCGGTACTTGGGTACCCCGCTATATGCTAGCCGATGCCGGACTGGTCTCTGGCCGTGATTACACCCTGCGCGTTCTGGGCGCTCACGATGCGGTAGCCTTAGCCGTAGCCGGCAAGAAAGTCGCCGCCGGTGGTCTGTCTGGGCCGGTTTATGAGCGTCTGCTCAAAGAGGGCAAAATCGACTCCAAAGCCGTGCGCGTACTGAGCTACTCCCCAGCTATTCCTGAGTACATGTGGGTATTCCGCGAAGGTTTATCACCCGAGATGAAGGAAAAAATCCGCAAAGCCTTCATTGGTGTTACCGATCCAGAAGCCTTGAAAGTGTTCCGGGCTGAATCCTTTATCCCTGCGGTGGACTCTGACGTAGATCGGGTACGCAATTGGATTTCAACCATTGAGCGCGATCATCCCGAAGACGCTGTGGTTAAGGCGAAGTAAATCGTGACCCTGTCCATCGGAAGCACCGAACAACAAATCCTACGCGCTGCGGTGCGTAAGGCTTGGGGAACAGGTTTGATTGTGGCTGCCATTATCGCCGCAATCTTGGCAGCAGCCCTGCAAACGGGTGCTTTGGATGGCAGCCGTTACGAGGAAATGCTCCCCACTATGTTGACCTTAGCTCAGGAGGCTTGGCCTCCAGACTTTGAGCGCTGGCCTAAGTGGGGTGGCCCCCTGCTGGACACCCTGATGATGAGCATCGCAGGGACAGCCGGCGGTATTCTGGGAGCTTTACCTTTGGGGCTACTGGCCGCTCGTGGCCATGCCCCAGAGGTGATACGTCAGGCCGTGTTGTTGTTATTAAATACCATCCGGGCGATTCCCAGCATTTTGTGGGGTATCGTCTTTGTGGCGGCGGTAGGTTTTGGCTCCTTACCTGGTGTATTGGCCTTGGCTTGTCACTCAACCGGTATGTTAGGCAAGTTTTTTGCTGAGATTTTTGAGCACGTAGATCGCGCCCCCGTGGAAGCCCTGCGTAGTCAAGGCGTAGCCCCCCTTGGGCAGCTGCGCTTTGGTGTTCTGCCACAGGTTTTACCGCGCTTGGTGGACGTAGCTGCGTACCGTTGGGAACATAACATCCGAGCCGCTACTACTCTGGGCGTTGTGGGAGCCGGTGGCTTGGGGTTAGAGATCATTACGGCCTTTCATTTGTTTGAGTACCGAGAAGCCTTGGCGTTAATCGGTGTTCTGTTAGTGCTGGTCACTCTGGTTAACCTGTTGGGTGCCTTTATCCGGCGGCGTTTTCTAGATCGTACGAGCGCGTAGTCTGTAGCCAAACAAGGAGCTCATTATGAGTGTTGAATCTGCCAAAACCTACATCACCCGTATGCGTAACGATGAAGATTTTCGCCGCATCATCAATGCGGCCTCTGAAGATGAAGCCGCCAGCTGGGCCCTGATCAAAGAGCATGGATACGACTTCACCATGCAAGATTTTCAGTTAGCCCGTGATGAAATCTATAAGGAATACGGCATTACCCCCATGTAAGAGGATAGTGCTCTACCACAAGAGCCTAAGTTTGATCAGCAGCCCTTTTTGAACACCTAGAAAGGGCTGTTTTTTTGGTGCGTACTCCCTAAGCTTAGGGGTTTCCAATTTACGACTTTGGCACCATGAATCCTGTTAGCACCGCTGTACTACTGTTGCTCTGCAGCAATATCTTTATGACCTTTGCGTGGTATGCCCACCTAAAGGAGCTCAACAATAAACCTTGGATTATTGCAGCGCTGATCAGTTGGGGTATTGCGCTGTTCGAGTACCTGTTTCAGGTACCCGCCAACCGTATCGGCCATCAGGTATTGAGTGTGGGCGAGCTGAAGGTGATTCAAGAAGTGATCACGCTGTCGGTGTTTGTGCCCTTTTCCGTCTGGTATTTGAAAGAGCCCGTGAAGTTAGATTACCTCTGGGCCGGGCTCTGTTTACTGGGTGCGGTGTACTTTATGTTCCGCAGTCGGTTTTAGGTGTGTGCAAGTACTTCGCGTTGCCACAGGGCATAGTGTACCTGTCCGGCCTTTTTCTCCCGGTGGTTACGCCAGTGGCTAGGTAGTTGAAGCTGTTGCGGAGCCAGTTCGCTCTCGGTGTAAATCCAAGCCCTTGGGCTTAACCAACCGTAAGACTCCAACAACTGGCAGCAAGGCTCCAACAACTGAGCGTGAAAAGGTGGATCGAGAAACACCAGATCAAAGGGCTCAGGAGCAGGCTGCGCCAAATACTGCAAGGCATCGGCCTGCACCAGTTGAGCCCGAGTGCAGTGCAATACGCTTAGCTGCTGGCGCAGGCTGCTTAGGGTGGCCGGATTAAGCTCTAAAGCCAAAGCCTGACGAGCGCCCCGCGACAACGCTTCCAAATACAGTGCCCCCGATCCCGCGAAGGGATCAAGGACACGGGCTCCGGGAACATAGGGAGCCAGCCAATTAAACAGCGTCTCCCGCACCCGATCTGGGGTAGGACGTAGGCCATCGGCGGCAAAGAAACTCAAGCGCCGACTGCGCCATTCACCGCCAATGATGCGCACCTGACTCACAGGAGCCAGCGGAGTTTTACGGGCTGAACGATTAGTCATCAATGCTCCGGTACGCCCAAAGGCTCAGCTTTAGGGGCATCGGCACTGGGCTCAGGCAAAGGCTGTTGTGCCACCTTGGGGCCTGCGGTCACGATTACAAACTGCTCCGGCGATAGGTGCCGCTGCATCGCTTCTTTCACCTGCTGTACCGTCAATTGCTGAATCTGGCGGGTAAAATCCTCTAAAAAGCTGGAGGGCAGGTTATAAAATCCAATATTGCTGATTTGTCCGGCAATATCCGCATTACTGGCAGTGGATAAAGGGAAGCTACCCGTGATTTCACGCTGATTGCGGTCTAGCTCTTCTTGGGTTGGGCCTTCAGCCAAGTAGTCTTGCACCAACTTTTGAATCAAGGCTAAGGTGCCTTCGGTTTGCTCGGCCCGTGTCTGCACACTGATGCTAAAGGGGCCGGGCGCGTCCATGGGGCTAAAGCGCGAATAGATACCATAGGTCAGGCCACGTTTTTCCCGCACCTCTTCCATCAAGCGCGTGCCAAAGCCGCCGCCGCCCAGAATTTGGTTGCCCAAATACAGAGCTGCGTAGTCAGGATCGGTACGACGAATACCGAGCTGAGCCATCAGCACATGGGTTTGCTGTGAGGGATATTCGACTTGGTAACGCCCCGCCACTGGAGCTTGTGGCTCAGGTAGGGCAGGAAGAGCTGGGCCTTTGGGTAAGACCGCCGAAAGCTGCGCTGCAATCTGCTCTGCCTCGCTGCGCTGTAAATCCCCGACCAGCGCAATCACCAAATTACCGGCGGCATAACCCTGTTGATGGAACTGGCGCACTTGAGCTTCATCAATACGCGGCAGAGACTCGAAGGTGCCCTCGGTAGGAATGCTGTAAGGATGCTGGCCATACAAACGGCTGAACAACTCTAAGCTGGCCAATTTGGCGGGATTTTGCTTTTGTTGCTCCAAACCTGCCAACAACTGGTTGCGAATACGCTCCAAAGCATCCGCCGGGAAGCTCGGCTGACTCACCACTTGTTGGAACAGCGCTAACGCCGGTTCACGCTGCTCCGTTGCACTGAGACTACGCAGACTGACCAGAGCCATATCACGATAAGCACCGTTGCTAAATTGCGCCCCTAAGCCCTCAAAGGTTTGCGCAATGGCGGTGGCATCTTTGTCGGCAACCCCTTCATTTAATAGGGCATTGGTCATCAGCGCTAATCCCGGCAGCGTACCATCCCGACTGCTGCCTGCGGCGAAGGTCAGACGCAAATCAAACATGGGCAACTCATGGGCTTCGACAAAGAGCACGCGGGCACCTTCAGCAGTTTGCCAGCGCTGGATGTTCAAAGCACGGCGGGTCGGGGCTTCCGCATTCAGATTGCGTAAGGACTCCAAAGCGGGCGGCGTTTGCGATTCAGCCAACACAGAACCACTGATCCCTATACCCCACAGGGCACAAAACAGGCTGGTCAGTAAAAAGTTTTTACTGGTCATGGGCGGCCTTCTCCAGAGGTAAAACATGGGCAGTGGTTAAGCGTGAGCGGGTGAAATAGGTACGGGCGGCTTGTTGAATGTCTTCTGGAGTCACCGCACTGATGGCGGCCAGCTCCTCATCCATCAAGCGCCAAGATAAGCCAATACTTTCCAATTGCCCGATCACTGAGGCTTGTTGGGTGATGGAGTCACGCTCATACACCAATTCGGCAATTACTTGAGCCCGCACCCGCGCTAACTCTTCAGGGCTGGGCGGGGTGGTTTTCAAGGCCTCTAACTCGCGCCAAATACCAGCCTCCACTTCTTCCAAAGTGCGTTGCTTTTGTACGTTGGGCGTAGCGGTCAGGATAAACAGGCTATCCCCGCGCGTATCCGCATCGTAGCCGGCATTGGCAGAGGCCACTAATTCTTCCCCCCGCTCTAAGCGCGTGGCTAAGCGAGCACTGTAGCCGCCATCCAACAGCGCCGACAGCAGACGCAGCGCATGCACGGCGCGCGTATTCTCTGTGGAGGTGAGGCTAGGGGTATTAAAGGCCATTAATAGACTAGGCAGTTGGGTGCGCACCTCTAGGGTTAAACGGCGCTCACCGGGCTCGGCCAACTCCAGTGGACGACGCGCTTCCGGCGTAGCGCGGCGCGGAATAGGGGCAAAATAACGCTGGGTTAGGGTACGCACCTCATCTACCGTCACGTCCCCCACAATCACCAAGGTGGCGTTATTGGGTGCATACCAGCGTTGGTACCAATCCTGTACATCCTCTACCTGCATTCGGTCTAGGTCGTGCATCCACCCAATGGTCGGGTTGCGGTAGCCACTGGCAGGGTAAGCAAGGGTTTTAAAGCGCTCAAAGGCCAATACGTTGGGCCGATCATCGGTGCGTAGGCGGCGTTCTTCTTTCACCACCTCCAGCTCGCGCACAAACTCCTCAGTGGGCAAACGCAAGCTGGCCATGCGATCGGCTTCTAACTCTAACGCCACCGCCAGCCGATCACGGGCCAACACTTGGTAATAAGCCGTGTAGTCGTCACTGGTAAAGGCATTTTCCTCCGCCCCCAGCTCACGCAAAATGCGCGAAGCCTCTCCGGGGCCAAGGCGAGCACTGCCTTTAAACATCATGTGCTCTAGCAGATGGGATAGACCGGTGCGCCCCGAGGTTTCAAAGCTAGAACCTACCCGATACCACAGCTGAGAAACCACCACGGGCGCTCGATGATCTTCTCGAACAATAACCTTAAGTCCATTATCTAGAGTAAACTCATGCGTTGCTTGAGAGGACGCGCCGTCCCCCAAGGCACTCAAGCTGAATACCATCAGCAGAGCATAAGTAATAGGGCGAATCACTGAAATCATGAGCTAGGCCTGTACGTGATGCTCTCCGGCGAGCAGAGCGGTAGCCCATGGTACTGATCGCTGCCGCTCTGGCAAAGGGTTACTCCTTTGCCTTCTGACGGGATTTAATGCATCTATCCGGGGAGGTGCTAGGATAAGCCCTGTTAAACAGTCGGTCTGTAGCCCAGAGAAACCCTGCATGCTTGGTTCAAAAGACGATAACATGACCCCAGAGTCCACGGATAAAAAAGGATTGTTTGGCTGGTTGCGCAAAAAAGGCCCAGCTCATGAACAATCATCGGCTTTAGCAGAAACCCAAGAGCCCTCATCCTCTGAAGGCCAAGACCCAACAGCGGCGGATATTCCCCTACTCCCCGCCTCCGATATTGGCCCCGACCCCGTCAAGCCCGGTTTTTTTGCTCGCCTCAAGCGGGGTTTATCCAAAACCAGCGCTAACTTAGGTGAGGGCATGGCCAGCCTGTTTCTGGGCGACAAGGCCATTGATGACGACCTCTTAGATGAGATCGAGACCCGGCTATTGATGGCTGACGTGGGTGTCGAGGCAACTACCGCCATCCTGCACAATTTAACCCAACGCCTAAAGCGCAATGAATTAGCCAATAGTGCAGCGCTCTATAAAGCCTTGCAGGAGGAGTTGGTGTGTTTATTGCGCCCTGTAGAACAGGCGCTGAGTATCCCTGCTGAAACAAAGCCTTACGTTATTTTGGTCGTGGGTGTGAACGGTGTGGGTAAAACCACCACCATCGGCAAGCTGGCCAAAAAACTCCAGTGCGAAGGCAAAAGCGTGATGCTGGCCGCTGGGGATACCTTCCGAGCAGCGGCAGTGGAGCAACTCCAAGTCTGGGGCGAGCGCAACCAAATTCCGGTGATTGCCCAACATACCGGAGCTGATTCGGCCTCGGTGATCTTTGATGCGGTACAGGCCGCCACTGCCCGAGGTGTCGATGTACTGATTGCTGACACCGCAGGCCGTCTGCACACCAAAGACAATCTGATGGACGAGCTGAAAAAAGTGCGCCGTGTCATCGGTAAACTCGATCCTCTCGCGCCCCATGAGGTTTTGCTGGTGCTGGATGCCGGAACTGGCCAGAACGCCATCAACCAAACTCGCCAATTCAATCAAGCGGTTGATCTCACCGGACTGGTATTGACTAAGCTAGACGGTACGGCCAAAGGGGGGGTTATTTTTGCCCTTGCCAAGCAATTTGGCCTGCCTATGCGCTACATTGGCGTGGGTGAGGGTGTGGATGATCTGAGAACCTTTCAAGCGGATGCCTTTGTGCAAGCACTCTTTACCACGCACGAATAGGCTTACCATGAACGTATAAGCCTGCGGAACTCATTAAAGGAATGAGTTTCCAAAACCATCTTAGGTGATTAATCAAAAGGGGAAGGCATGATTCGTTTTGAGCAGGTCGGCAAGCGCTACCCCAATGGCCATGTCGGGCTGCACGAACTCTCCTTTCATGTGCAGCGGGGTGAGTTTTTATTCATTACCGGCCATTCGGGCGCGGGTAAAAGCACTCTGCTGCGCCTGCTGTTGGCGATGGAGCGCCCCACCAGTGGCAAGCTCTTGTTGGCCGGACAAGATTTGGCCCGCATCGGTAATGCCCAGATTCCCTATTTGCGCCGGCAAATTGGCGTGGTGTTCCAAAACCACCAACTGCTGTTTGACCGTACCGTATTTGATAACGTGGCCTTACCGCTTCAAATACTGGGTCTGCCTAAAGCGGACATTAGCGAGCGAGTACAGATCGCGTTAGAGCGAGTCAGCTTACGCGAGAAGGCCGAACAATTCCCCCATGATCTTTCTACAGGACAGCAACAGCGGGTTGGTATTGCCCGCGCCGTAGTACATCGCCCAGCCTTGCTACTGGCAGATGAGCCCACCGGAAACCTAGACCCCCGATTGGCCGCCGAAATCATGGGTGTCTTTGAAGACATTAATCAATTGGGTACTACGGTACTGATCGCCAGCCACGACTTAGCCTTAATTGCGCGTATGCGGCACCGCATGCTGACCTTACAGCGTGGGCGCTTGATCGGAGATGGAGAAGCCACCGAATGAGCGGAACCAAAACACCCGATGGACGTACCTCTGAGCGCTTAGGGGGGCCAGCCCGTAAAATCACCCCACTCCCCCAGCAAGATCCAAGCTTTGGGCGCTTAATGCGCTCTTGGCTGGAAAACCATAAAGCCAGCCTACTGGACAGCCTGTGGCGTTTAGGTCATCAGCCGATTGGGAGTTTCTTCTCCTGTTTGGTGATGGCCGTAGCCCTCAGCTTGCCTATGGGATTGGCTTTACTGCTGGATAATGTGGAGCGTTTAGCGGGATCTTGGCAAAAAGCCGCTCAAATTTCCCTATTTTTACAACAGGATATTAGCGATAACGCCAGTCAAGCGGTGCGCGACCGAGCTACCAGCCTGCCTGAAGTTGCCAAAGTAGATTGGATTACCCCAGAGCAAGCCCTGCAAGAATTTCAACAGCTCTCTGGTTTGAGCGAGGCCTTAAAAGCCTTACCCGAAAATCCACTCCCAACCGTTGTTCTGGTTACGCCCAAAGAAATCGACAAAGCCGCCTTAGAGCAATTACGCACTCAACTGGCCAATTGGCCGGAGGTAGCTTTGGCACAACTAGACATGCTGTGGGTGGAGCGTCTGACCGCTATCTTGGGTTTAGGAGATCGTTTTGTATTTGGTCTAGCCTTACTGCTGATTGCGGCTCTTCTGCTGGTGATTGGCAATACTATTCGCCTACACATTGAAAACCGACGGGCTGAAATTGAAGTAGTGAAGCTGGTGGGGGGAACTGATAGCTATGTGCGTCGTCCATTCTTATACATGGGGACGCTCTACGGTTTAGGCGCAGGACTGGGTGCTTGGCTACTGTTGGCTTACGGTTTAGGTTGGCTTAACGAAGCGGTGTTAAACCTAGCAGGGCTGTACAGCAGCGACTTCACTCTGGGTGGTGTTCCCCTAGCAGATGGCCTATCGTTGATGTGCGGAGCCATATTGCTGGGATATATTGGCGCTTGGTTGGCTGTGGCGCGCCATCTAAGAGAATTAGCGCCAAAATAATAAAAGTACTTAAAATTCAACAAGTTAATAATTCTGCAAGAATAGTTCCAGATACTTGCAGTCCCATACCAGAGTGCTACACTGGTGTAAAGAAGTTAACTTGCATGTAGCGGGAGGAATTGTATGGCAACTTCTCTGCGACCTGTTCTGGCCCTGACTCCAGGTGCCAACTTGGATGCTTATGTGCAGACCGTGAACAGTCTGCCGCTGCTGTCCGCCGAGCAGGAACGCACACTGGCTGAACAACTGTTCTACCATCAGGATCTGGATGCAGCCCGTGAGTTAGTAATGGCCCATCTGCGCTTTGTGGTGCATATTGCGCGCAGTTACTCAGGCTATGGTCTGGCACAAGCTGACCTGATTCAAGAAGGTAACGTGGGATTGATGAAGGCTGTTAAGCGCTTCAATCCAGAAATGGGCGTGCGCTTAGTTTCCTTTGCTGTGCACTGGATTCGCGCTGAAATCCATGAGTTTATCCTGCGTAACTGGCGCATCGTTAAGGTGGCTACGACCAAGGCTCAACGCAAACTCTTCTTTAATCTGCGTAGCCAGAAAAAGCGTTTGGCTTGGCTAAATAACGACGAAGTTAACGCAGTAGCAGATAGCTTAGGTGTTGACCCTAAAGAAGTGCGCGAGATGGAAAGCCGCTTGACTGGCCAAGACATGGCCTTTGATCCGGCGGCCGATGCAGACGATGATACAGCCTATCAATCACCTGCAAGCTATTTGGAAGACTACCGTTATGATCCAGCCCGCCAATTAGAGGCTGAAGACTGGACGGATAACTCTAGCCATAATCTGCACGAAGCCTTAGAGCAGCTAGATGAGCGTAGCCGTGACATCCTGCAACAACGCTGGCTAACCGACGATAAGGCAACGCTGCACGAATTAGCAGCAAAGTATAACGTCTCTGCTGAACGCATCCGCCAGTTGGAAAAAAATGCACTGAACAAGTTAAAAGGATCGCTACTAGCCGCTTAAATTAAAGCCTGTACAGCCCAGCCCCTCTTAACCCCTAAGTAATCAGTAGGCCAGTACATCGCAACGACGACGCTGGCCTATTTACTTAGCCTGTAACATACGGCTAACACTGATCGGATCCCAATCTACCTCAGCGGCTGGAACGGGACGACCAAAACCATATCCTTGCACTAAATCGCAACCGTTATTGAGCAAAAAGGCGGTTTGCTGTGCATTTTCTACGCCCTCTGCCACTACCTGTAACCCTAGGTTATGGGCTAGCCCAATCACTGAGCGGGTAATAGCCGCATCTTCAGCATCTTGGGGAAGGCCAGCGATAAAGCCCTGGTCGATTTTAAGTTTGTGTACCTTCATATGCTTGAGGCGCTGCAAGGAGGAATAGCCCGTCCCAAAGTCATCAATGGCTAAACGGACACCAAGATTGCGTAGGCGCTCTAGTAGCACCATAGCTGCATCAGCATCTTGCATTACGGCGCTTTCTGTAATTTCTAACGCCAAATGCTGTGGCTCAAGGCCCGTAGTCGCTAACAGATCAGCAATGCGTTGATCTAATTCACCGCGATGAAACAGGCGACTGGAAATATTTACCCCAATAAACTCCACGTTTCGACCTTGATCTAACCATTGGCGCATTTGCTGACAAGCCTGTTCTAACATCCAGTAGTCAATAGCTCCAATGAGATCGTTTTCTTCGGCTACGGGGATGAATAAGGCAGGGGAAATCAAGCCGCGTTCCGGATGGCGCCAACGCACCAGGGCTTCAAATCCAATGATCTCTCCCTTGGGAAGAAGATGCAGAGGTTGATAATAGGCTATTAATTGATGCTGCTCTAAAGCCTGACGCAGTGCCGGAGCAAGCTCCACGCGTTGCAAGGCTTGCGTGGTCATTTCTTGGCTGTAAAACGCATAGGTCGAGCGCCCACAGGCTTTTGCTTTAAAGAGTGCAGAGTCGGCATTGCCCAATAACTGCTCTACTCCTTGGGCATCATTGGGATACATCACAATACCAATACTGGCACTGACGCACAGCTCATGCTCTTGCACATAAAAGGGCTGGCCCAACACCTCAAGCAGTTGTGTAGCCAAGGTTGCTGCCCGTTCGGTGTGCGTGTTGCCACAGAGTAAGGCGAATTCATCGCCGCCTAAGCGCGCCAGCACCATGCCATTTTGCTGGTACTGTCTTAGTCGGTTGCCCACATGCTGTAGGAGCGCATCTCCAAAGCTGTGCCCTAGGCTTTCGTTAACATCTTTAAAACGATCTAGGTCTATCAGCAGTAACGCCCCAGTGCTGGAGCCTTCCAGTTCTTTACTCAACAACTCTATAAACAGTAGCCGGTTCGGGAGCTCGACTAACTGATCGTAGTGAGCCAAATAGGCCAGTTCTTGCTGAGAGCGCTTAATGGAGCTGAGGTCGGAAAATACCGCAACATAATGCAGCACTTGACCCAAATCATCATGTACCACCCGAATGTTTTGCCACTCGGGATACACTTCTCCACTTTTACGGCGGTTCCAAATCTCTCCGCTCCAAAAACCTTCTTGATTCAGGGCGTGCCACATTTTTTGATAGAAAGCTTTGTCGTGCAGACCAGACGAAAATAACTTAGGCGTTTTACCCAAGACTTCGGATTTTTCGTAACCTGTGATTTGGCATAAAGCTTTATTGATATGAATAATGCATTGGTGAGCATCCGTAACTACAACGCCTTCTTGGGTAGACTCAAAAACAGCCGCCGCATCACGCAAATACACCTCTTGGGAGCGGCGTACTTCGCGCTGCATGTCCATCAAGTCTAAATAGCGACGACCCAACCAATACACCAGCACAGCCGTAAAGATTACGAGGGTAAACCCTTGAATTATTTGAATAACCCAAACTGGTTGCGCAAAAATTAACTCCAGCAAATAGCTCGAAGAAACCACCCAGCCAAAGGCTAGTACTGTGTAGGTGAGACACATTCGAAGCAGTTTCCGATGCATTTTTTGCATCCAAGTCGTCGCGGTGCTGGAAAGTGCCATATATCAAAAAGCCACTGTTTAATTCAAAGTATACTAAAAACTCTTTGGGAGACAGGCTCTAGTCTGACTACCTTTAAAACGGAGATACACTCTTAGTTTAGTCTGTGCTTGGTATAGCTCAATCAGAGTTCAAGGGCTTAAGGTGTTGATTGCCTCCTAGCTGATGCACCTGTTGGCGAATCCAAGCTGACTTACGCGTTACATAGGCACTGGGCTGGCTAGCACTCCAATATCGCGGGTTAGGTAAAATAGCCGCCAACAGGCTGGCTTGCTGTGCATTGAGCGCCTGCGCGGAAACACCAAAGTAATATTGAGCCGCTGCTTCAGCTCCAAAAATCCCTTTGCCCCATTCCACGCTGTTTAAATACACCTCAAGGATGCGCTGTTTTGACCAAAAATGCTCAAGCAAAAAGGTAAACCAAGCCTCTATGCCTTTGCGCAGCCAACTTCGGTCAGACCATAAAAATAGGTTTTTGGCCAGTTGCTGAGTCAGAGTACTGGCCCCGCGCACGCTTTTCCCCTGTCGGTTATGCACCAGTGCTGCTTGAATGGCCTCCAGATCAAAGCCGCGGTGCTCAATGAATTTTTGATCTTCCGCTGCCAGCACCGCGACCTTTAAAGCCTCTGACAGTTGATCCCAATCTTGCCACTGGTGTTTGATGTCCAAGGGCTCTTGAGCCCACCAAGCCTGTACGCGCCGTTCAAACATTAAAGCCGTACTCGTAGGATTAACCCAGCGCCCAATCCATACGATTAGGATTGAGAACAGGATGAGAAAAGCCAGTATTTGCAGCAAATGACGCAACAGACGAGGGATCATCGCTATATGACTCGTCCTGAGCATTTCGCAGTATAGGTCGATTCACCCATAGGCAGTAGTCCGATTGGAGGTATCGGCCTTATTGCAGGCCAACTCAAGGGGGATATATCAATATTTAGGCTAGTCTTAGCCAAGCAGTCTGTCACGCTATGAAACATTTTTTGATGCTTACCCTTAGTTAAGCAAGGGGTACGGCTTTTTTTCATGCCCTGTCTGCGGCTTATGCCGGTTTTTTTAGGCATACTACAGCGGTCTCGACCTCGGTGCTTCAATTCCATGCCCCGTATTTTCCTTACATTGTTCCTGCTGTTTTTATCCAGCACTGCGCTAGCAGAAGAGCCCGCTGTGATTCGGCAGCAGATTGAAGATACGCTACGCGATATTGTTGAGTTACAAAAGCTGCAACAAAAGCTTGAGCAGGAGCAAGACAGCGCGCAAAAAAGATTACGGGATACTGAAGTAGAAATAGGACGTATTGAAAAGCAAGCTGAGTCCCTGCGCCAAGAAATCGACAAGAATGAATCCAATCTGCAAGAGTTAGATAAGAAAAAATCGGATCTAGGAGCCGCTCGTCTGGAGCAGCAACACTTAGTGGCCAGTCAAGCGCGGGTGACTTACCAAAATGGCCGCCAAGAATATTTAAAGCTGTTGCTCAACCAGCAGCAGCCGGAACGCTTTAGCCGATTTGACCTACTACGAATACCTCAGCCAAGCTCGATTACAGCAGATAGCGGCGTTCAACCAGACTTTAAGCCAGCTAAGCACTGTTGAACGCGAAGTGTCACAGCAGCAGGAACAACTGAGCGCTCGCCAAGAGCGTTTAAAGCAACAACAAAGCGAATTAGTACAGCTAAGAGAAACGCGCCGTGCGACCTTAGCCACTTTAAATCGGGAATACAAAACCCAAACTCAGAAAATTCAGGCGCGCCGCAAAGAGCACCAGCAACTGGAGCAAAATTTAAAGCGTGTCGAAGAAGTACTGGCTCAACAGGCGCGGATTGCTGAAGAGGCCCGTCGCAAAGCACAAGAGCAAGCACGGGCTCAACAACAGGCTGCAGCGGCAGCCAAAGCGCAACAGCGCCAAGCGGCCAGTGAGACTGAGCCTGCGGAACCCCGCCCAACCACTGCTGTAGCCTCTGCATCCACCTCCAGTAGCTTTGCTGCCCAAAGAGGACGACTGCCTTGGCCAATTAATGGCGCTCTGCTAGCGCGTTACGGGGAGCAACGGGGCGGCGATGCGCGTATGACGTGGGACGGTGTTTTAATTCAGGCCTCTGTGGGAACCCCCGTAAAGGCCATTCACGCAGGGCGGGTCGTGTTTGCCGACTGGTTGCGTGGAGCAGGACTGTTGGTCATTGTGGATCATGGTAACGGTTATTTGAGCCTGTATGGCCATAACCAGACGCTGTTGCGTACAGCAGGTGATGTGGTTCGCGTGGGCGATCCCATTGCAACGGTTGGCAATAGCGGTGGTCAAGAACAGGCGGCCTTGTATTTCGCCATCCGTCACCAAGGTCGCCCGAGCGATCCGGCGCAATGGTGTCATGCTCAAGGATAGCGCACCCCTTTTTAGTTGGAGTCTGACATGAAGCATCGGTGTCCTTTCGTCCGTCCCTCTGCCCTTGCGCTGGCTTTGTTGTTGGTGTCGGGCGGCTCTCTTTGGGCTCAGCAGCCTCCCAAAGCCTCTCCTGTTACGGACAGCCCAAAAGCCTTGCTGCCTCTGGATGAGCTGCGCACCTTTGTTGAGGTGATGGATCGCATTAAAACGGCCTACGTGGAACCTATCGACGACAAAACCTTATTGGAAAATGCCATTAAGGGCATGTTGAGCAACCTAGATCCCCACTCAGCTTATTTAGAGCCTGAAGCCTTTAACGATCTGCAAGAGTCTACCAGCGGCGAGTTTGGTGGTTTGGGGATTGAGGTCGGCACTGAGGATGGCTTTATCAAAGTCGTATCCCCCATTGACGATACACCCGCCTCCCAAGCGGGAATCGAGAGCGGTGATCTGATCATCCGTATTGATGGCCAGTCCACCAAAGGCATCTCGCTGATGGAAGCGGTGGAAAAAATGCGCGGCAAGGCGGGCAGCAAAATTGTCCTCACCCTCGTGCGTGAAGGCGGACAACCCTTTGATGTCAAACTCACACGCGCTGTGATCAAGGTCAAGAGTGTTAAAGCTGAGTTACTGGAGTCCGGTTACGGCTATCTGCGTATTACTCAATTCCAAGTTAATACGGGTGAGGAAGTCGCTAAGGCCATCACCCGCTTGAAGAAAGACAACCGCAATAAAAAACTAGACGGTTTGGTTTTGGATCTGCGCAATAACCCCGGCGGGGTGTTACAAGCAGCGGTTGAAGTTGCTGACCACTTCTTAACCAGTGGTTTGATTGTGTACACCAAAGGGCGTATTCCAAACTCCGAGCTGCGCTTCTCCGCCGACAGTGCTGATGTCAGCGAACAAGTTCCCCTAGTAGTGTTGATTAACGGTGGCAGCGCCTCTGCGGCTGAAATCGTGGCCGGAGCCCTGCAAGACCACAAGCGCGCTCTGGTTATGGGCACCGAAAGCTTCGGTAAAGGCTCAGTACAAACCGTATTGCCACTGAATAATGATCGGGCTTTGAAGCTGACCACCGCGCTGTACTTCACCCCCAACGGGCGTTCGATTCAGGCGCAGGGGATTGTGCCGGATATTGAGGTTGCTAAAGCCAAGCTAACCCGCGATAACAGCACCGATGGTGTTAAAGAGGCCGATTTAGCAGGGCATTTGGGTAATGGCAATGGTGGCCCAGATCGCCGTAGCTCAGCAGACAGCGCCAAAGCAAAACGCTTGCAAGATGATGACTATCAGCTCAGTCAAGCCCTAAACCTGCTGAAAGGTTTGAACTTTACTCGCGCTAAATAAACTCAAAGGCCATCTTCTCCAGGGTGGCCTCGTATTCTTAGGATGTTTTAAGCAATGCGTTTGAGCCGCTTTTTTGTTGATTTCCCCCTAAGCCTAGGTCAACACCGCTTGCCTGAGGCTCAAGCACATTACATGGCGCGTGTTCTGCGTCTGGGTGTGGGGGATTGGGTGCAGTTGTTTGACGGTAGCGGTCAGGAATACCGAGGCCGTTTAACGCACCTAGATAAAAAGGCCCTTGAAGTCTGTCTGGATGAGCGTTTAGAGGGTATGCCGGAATCCCCGCTCGCCGTGCATTTAGGCCAAGGATTGTCCCGAGGCGAACGTATGGATTGGGCGATCCAAAAAGCCACTGAGCTGGGGGTAACCGAAATTACTCCGCTGGTCACCGAGCGTTGCGAAGTGCGTTTAAAGGATGAGCGGGCCGATAAACGCCTTGCCCATTGGCGACAAATCGTCATCAGTGCCTGTGAACAGTGTGGGCGCTCAGTATTACCCAAAATTCATCCACCGATGCTGTTAGAGGATTGGCTAGCTCAGGTGCAGGCCGACTTGAAATGGGTACTGCATCCAGTAGCCAGTGCTTTAACCTCTGAGCAAGTGCCAAAACGTCTGGCTATGCTGATTGGCCCCGAAGGTGGGTTATCCGATACCGATATGCAAGCCGCCACCGTACAGGGGTTTCAGGGCATACGCCTTGGGCCTAGGATTTTGCGTACCGAAACCGCCCCCGTTGTGGCGTTAACCCTCGCTCAACAGCGTTGGGGGGATATCTGAAGGGCTGCCCCCGATAATCAGCCTTAATCTTCCGCTCTCATTAAGAGGCTTTTGATCCATGATGGAGCCAACTCCGGCCTACGGGCCCAGTCGTGACGAACGCCAATGGGCCATGTTGTGCCATTATTCAGCCTTCTTTGGTTTGCTGGTGCCTATGGTGGGTAACGTCATCGGCCCCTTACTGCTGTGGCAATTTAAACGCGAAGATTCATCCTTTATTGACTACCACGGTAAAGAATCCCTGAATTTCCAGATTACCTACAGTTTAGCCATGATGCTGTGTTGGGTACTGGCTTGGATTTTGATCGGTTTTCCGTTAATGCTATTAATCAGCTTGGTAGTCTTGGTGCTGGTCGTCATCGCAGGTATGCGCGCCAATGAAGGAAAAGCCTACCGTTATCCCTTCTGCTGGCGCTTTATTAAATAGCTCAGGGCAAAGGGTGAAAAAAATACTAACAATGCCCTGCTTTAGTTAGATTCAGGCTACGCCATAATGGGTGATGGTACTGATTTGGAGACACCATGAGCACTTTAGCGGCCAACGAAGGCGAAAAAATCCTAATTGTTGATGATGATGCCCGCCTACGTCGCTTACTTGAGCGTTTTCTCAATGAGCAGGGCTATCGGGTGCGTGCAGTAGAGGATGCCGAGCAGATGGATCGTCTGCTCAGCCGTGAACTCTTTAACCTGATTGTGCTGGACTTAATGTTACCCGGTGAGGATGGACTCTCTGCTTGCCACCGTCTGCGGGAAGCCAACAATCAAATCCCTATCATTATGCTGACCGCCAAAGGCGACGAAGGCAGCCGGATTCACGGCTTGGAGCAGGGCGCGGATGATTATCTGGCCAAACCCTTTAACCCCCGTGAGTTGCTGGCCCGTATCCGTGCCGTTTTGCGCCGCCAAGCTCCGGTCGTGCCTGGAGCCCCAACCTCAGAGGATGAAGTGGTTGAATTCGGTGGCTACCAACTGTCCCTAGCCACCCGTGAACTCAAAAAAGACGATCAGGTACATATGCTGACCACCGGAGAGTTCGCCGTGTTACGCGCCTTAGTGCAACATGCCCGTGAACCACTGACCCGCGATAAGCTGATGAATCTGGCTCGTGGACGTGAGTGGGATGCTTTAGAGCGCTCCATTGACGTACAGATTTCTCGTCTGCGGCGTTTGATTGAGCCTGACCCTTCCAAGCCGCGCTACATTCAAACCGTCTGGGGCGTGGGCTATGTGTTTGTACCCGATGGGTTAAGTAAATAAACTGATGACTCCACCCCGTTGGCTTCCCCACAGCTTCTTTGCCCGCACCCTGTGGTTGGTGCTGGCAGTGGTGTTGTTTTCTGAAGTGCTGACCCTTGTCTATCTGTTAATGCACGAGGATGTATTGGTTGATCGCCAATACAGCCACGGTACTGCCTTAGCTTTGCGCTCTTACTGGGCGGTGGATGAGGATAAGCGCCAGAAGATTGCGGAAGCTTCTGGAATGCGTACCCTTTCCGAGGAAGCGGTACCCACTGGTGAATACCACTGGCCTTACTCAGGCATATTTTCACGTCAATTACGCTATGAGTTGGGTTTAGATACCGAAGTGCGCGTGCGTACCCAGCCAACGCCTGCTTTGTGGGTTAAATCGCCGCGCTTTAGTGAAGATTGGGTCGAAATTCCACTGTATCCTTTCCCCTTACGCGGGCAGCGGATTTGGAGCGTCCTGAGCTGGTTTTTAGGTATTGGCTTACTCTCTACCGCAGCGGCTTGGATCTTCGTCTCCCAACTCAATCAGCCCCTACGCCATCTGGTAGCGGCAGCGCGTCAAATTGGCCAAGGGCGCAGTGCCCGCGTCCCCATCAGTGAAACGCCCAGCGAAATGACCGAGGTGTACCGCACCTTCAACCAAATGGCTGAAAACGTGGAGCAAGCCGGTCGTGAGCGTGAGCTGATGCTGGCCGGAGTTTCCCATGACTTGCGTACTCCCCTGACTCGCCTGCGCCTCTCCCTTGAGCTGATGAACAGCGATGCCGAGCTGACCGAAGACATGATCCGTGATGTGGAGGATATGAACGCCATCTTGGATCAGTTCCTCGCCTTTGTCCGCGACGGTCGGGATGAGCCGGTAGAAACCCTTCAGCTTGAGGACTTGATCAAGGAAGTGGTCGCCCCCTATAACCAGCATCAGATCCAGATTAATCTGGCTTTGGAAGAGATTCCCCCTCTACTGTTGCGGCGGGTATCCATTAAGCGTCTGTTGGTGAACCTGATCGAAAATGCCCTGCGTTACGGCGGTGGCAAAGTGGAGGTTTCCGCGCAAGTACACTCGGAGCGCGGCTCGCCCTATGTAGTGTTGAGCGTGCTGGATCGTGGTAACGGTATTGATCCACAGGAAATTCATACCCTGTTTAATCCCTTTATTCGTGGAGATCGGGCACGAGGCGGACAGGGAACAGGTCTGGGACTGGCGATAGTGAAACGTATTGCCGCACAGCACGGCGGCAGCATCGAACTGCGCAACCGCCCTGAAGGTGGCTTAGAGGCTAGGGTTTGTCTACCTTTGGGCCTGCTACTGCCTAAGGATGCTGCTTAATTTTAATCTCTAAATAATCAGAGATCGGTTTACCCCCTCTCTTTGTCTCTTGTAGTCCAGTCGTCCAAGTCGCATATTGCGGCCATTGTGGTTATAGGAATATCGAACTTGAGCGACCTTTTCTCCCGTCGTCTGGCATTGCTGGCCGAATCCGATCATCTTCCGCTGCTGCATCAATGTTTGCATGGCATTGAGCGCGAGTGCCTGCGGATTGATCCCCAAGGGCATTTAGCCCAGACCGCCCACTTTCCCGCCTTGGGTTCAGCCCTGACGCATCCCAGCATCACAACGGATTATTCCGAGGCATTACTGGAGTTTATTACCGGCACCGCCCAAGATCCTGAGCAGGTGCTGCATGAGTTGGAGCAGGTGCACCGTTTTGCGGACTCTGTATTGGCGCAGGAACAGGAATATCTGTGGAGCGCTTCCATGCCCTGTGCGCTACCGGATGAGTCTCAAATCCCCATTGCCTACTACGGCACCTCCAACATTGGGCGGCTTAAAGAGGTGTATCGGCGTGGATTAGCGGTACGCTACGGCAAAGCCATGCAGTGCATTGCCGGCATTCACTACAACTTTTCCCTAGCGCCCGAAGTTTGGCCCTTACTACGCCAAAGCGCTGATGCAGAGCTGTCGGCGCAGGATTTTCAATCGGCCTGCTACATTGAGCTGATCCGTAACTTCCGCCGCTACAGTTGGCTGCTGATGTATCTGTTTGGGGCTTCTCCGGTATTGGATCGCGGCTTTCTACGCGATAAGCCCCACCAGCTAGAAGTGCTGGATGAGCACAGCCTGTATTTGCCCTACGCCACCAGTCTGCGCATGAGTGACTTGGGCTACCAAAGCAATGCTCAAGCCGGTTTAACCCCCTGCTACGATGCGCTGAATACTTACATCCAAAGCCTAACCCAAGCCGTCTCCACGCCTTATCCGCCCTATGCGGAGATTGGCTGCCAGCGCGATGGGGAATGGATTCAGATCAACACCAACGTATTGCAGATCGAAAACGAATACTACTCCAGCATTCGGCCTAAACGGGTCACTCAATCGGGTGAGCGCCCCATCCATGCTTTACGGGCGCGCGGCATCCAGTATGTTGAAGTACGCTGCCTAGACATCAATCCCTTTTTACCCTTGGGGATTGACAGCGCCCAAGCACGGTTTATGACCCTGTTCTTGATCTATTGTGCGCTGCAAGAAAGCCCTCGTTTAGGTCAGGATGACTGCGGAGCCTGTAGCCAAAACTTCCAAACGGTAGTTCGAGAGGGACGGCGGCCTGATTTGCTGCTACGGAGATTGGGAGCTGATATTCCACTGCAAGAATGGGCCAACAGCCTGTTGGACGAATTCCAATCCATAGCCGAGGTGCTGGATCAAGGCCGCGAAAAAGCCCTGTACCAACAGGCTTTGGCCACCCAGCGGGCTAAGGTGGCTGAGGTTGCCTTAACGCCTTCGGCTCAGGTATTGGCTCAGTTGCACACCCAGCGCATTAGCTTTAGGGATTTTGCCCTGCAACAAAGCCAGCGTCATGCGGCCTTCTTCCGAGAGCAGCCATTAAGCCCTGAGTTATCGGCCCATTTTACCCAATTGGCGCAAGAGTCTTTGGCCGCGCAAGCCCAATTGGAGGCCCAACAAACCCAAAGCTTTGATGACTTTATATTGGCCTATCAGAACAACCTGTGAGGACATGATGAGTTTAAAGATCGGCATTGTGATGGACCCCATCGCCCAGATTAACTACAAAAAGGACAGCTCCTTAGCCATGCTGTGGGCGGCTCAGGCGCGGGGTTGGACGCTGTTTTATATGGAATCGTGCGACCTGTATGTGCACGAAGGCAGCGCACGGGCGCGGGTACGTTCGCTACAAGTGTTTGAAGACCCTGAGCATTGGTTTGAGCTAGGAGAAGAACAGGATCAGCCGCTGTCCAGTCTGGATGCGATCCTGATGCGCAAAGACCCGCCGTTCAATAATGAATACATCTACGCCACCTACTTGCTGGAAAAGGCCGAGCAGGACGGCGTATTGGTGGTGAATCGGCCACAAAGCCTGCGCGATTGCAACGAAAAGCTGTTTGCCACCCAATTTCCGCAGTGCATGTCGCCCACTATGGTCAGTCAACGCCCCGATCTGCTGAAGGACTTCGTGCAGCAACAAGGCGATGTGATTCTAAAACCCTTGGATGAAATGGGTGGCGCTTCCATCTTCCGCCATCGTCCGGGCGATCCTAACCTGTCGGTGATTCTGGAAACCCTGACCCACCACGGGCAGCGGCAAATCATGGTGCAGCGCTACATTCCCGCCATTAAGGACGGCGATAAGCGCATTCTGATGATCGACGGTGAGCCGGTTCCCTACTGCTTGGCCCGTATTCCGGCAGAAGGCGAAACGCGCGGTAACTTAGCCGCCGGTGGTCGCGGTGTGGCGCAACCTTTGTCGGATCGAGATCGGGAAATCGCTGCCATCGTCGGGCCTGAATTACGCCGCCGTGGGCTGCTGTTTGTGGGCTTGGATGTGATTGGCGATTACCTCACCGAAATCAACGTCACCAGCCCCACCTGTATCCGGGAAATCGACAAAGCCTTTAATACCGGCATTGCTGAGCGCCTGATGGACGTGATTGCCGCTCGTCTGGGACGCGGTTAAGGCTTTTTAGGGGATACAACCCTTAAACGCCCCAAAGCCCGTATTATAAGCGCTGGTAGTCTGGGCGGTTGCGCTGTGGGCTGCCCCTACGACCCACTGCGCTTGGAATACGGCTGCATGAATACTGATGACCTGTCTTACCTGCTCAACGATCTGAACGATGCCCAGCGCCAAGCCGTGGCCGCCCCACCGGATCGGCAGCGGGTGTTGGCAGGAGCCGGCTCCGGCAAAACCCGCGTACTGGTACACCGCATTGCTTGGCTAATTCAAGTCGAGCAAGCCTCGCCCTACTCGGTGCTGGCCGTCACCTTTACCAACAAAGCCGCCGCCGAAATGCGCGGGCGGATTCAAAGCTTGCTCGGGCAACATCTGCAAGGCATGTGGGTAGGCACCTTCCACGGTTTGGCCCATCGTCTGCTGCGCGCCCACTGGCAGGAAGCCGGTTTACCCGAACACTTTCAGATTCTGGACAGCGACGACCAACATCGACTGATCCGGCGCGTGATTAAGGATTTGAATTTAGACGAGCAACGCTGGCCACCCAAGCAAGCGCAAATCTTCATCAACAGCCGCAAGGATGAAGGGCTCAGACCGCAAAACATTCAGGCCAACGGTGATCTGTTCCTCGCCACCCAGCGCAACATTTATGCAGCCTACGAAGCCGCCTGCCAGCGGGCCGGAGCCATCGACTTTTCCGAGCTACTGCTGCGGGCACTGGATCTGTGGCGTAACCATCCCGGCTTACTGGAGCACTACCAACGGCGGTTTCGGCATCTATTGGTGGATGAGTTTCAAGACACCAACGCGGTGCAATATGCGTGGCTGCGTCTACTCGGTCAGTCCGGTGACAGCCTGATGGTGGTGGGCGATGACGACCAGTCCATCTACGGTTGGCGCGGGGCTAAAATCCAGAATATTTTCCAATTCTGCACCGATTTTCCCGATGCACGCACCGTGCGTTTGGAGCAAAATTACCGCTCCAGCGCCACCATCCTCAACGCCGCTAACGCCGTGATTGCCCACAACCAAGAGCGTTTGGGCAAAGAACTGTGGACGGAAGGCAGCCAAGGGGAACCCATCGCCCTGTACGCGGCCTTTAACGAATACGACGAGGCGCGCTACGTCACCGAACAAATCCGCCAAGCCATAGGACGCGGACTGGCGCGGCAGGACATCGCCATCCTCTACCGCTCCAACGCTCAATCGCGGGTGTTGGAAGAGTCCTTGCTGCGTGAAGGTATTCCCTACCGCATCTACGGTGGCCAACGCTTTTTCGAGCGCGCCGAAATCAAAAACGCGATGGCTTATTTGTGCGTCATCCACAATCCGCATCAAGATGCCGCCTTGGAGCGCATCATCAATCTACCCACCCGAGGCATCGGCGACAAAACCCTCGATCAGCTGCGTGACTATGCCCGTGCTCATCAGGTTTCCCTATGGACGGCGCTGCATCAGAGCCTAGAACGCGCTTTGATCAGCGGACGCGCCGCCAGTGCCTTGTTGGGCTTTGTGCAGCTACTGGAGGAGTTAACCCAAGCAGTTCAGGGAGCCTCTTTGCCCAGACTCACCCAAATCCTGATTGAACGCTCTGGGCTATGGGAATACCACCGCAACGAAAAAGGCGAAAAAGCCCGCACCCGTTTAGAAAACCTTGAAGAATTGGTCAACGCCGCCGCGGCCTTTGAGCAAGACTGGGACAGCAGCGAAACCCCAACCCCCTTGGCCGGATTTTTAGCCCATGCCTCCCTCGAATCCGGCGAGCAGCAAGCCGCCGAACACGAAGACAGCGTGCAATTGATGACCCTACACACCGCCAAAGGTCTGGAGTTTCCCTTGGTGTTTATGGTCGGCATGGAAGAAGGGCTGTTCCCGCACCAAATGAGCCTCGAAGAACCCGGACGCTTGGAAGAAGAACGCCGCCTCGCCTACGTCGGCATTACCCGCGCCATGCAGCGTTTGGTGATGAGCCACGCCGAAGTACGGCACCTGTACGGCAAAGAAGTACGCCACGCCCTGTCCCGTTTTGTACGGGAAATCCCCAGCGCGTTAATCCACAGTATTCGGCTATCAGGGAATAGCGGGCGGGCTTCGGGTTTAGCCACCAGCGCCCCGCGTTTATCCGAATCCAAGGGCACGGCGGTGGCGGGTACGGAGTTAAAAGTCGGCCAACTGGTGCGCCACGCGCTATTCGGGGTTGGCGTGTTACAGGCCTTTGAAGGCAGCGGTGCCCACACGCGCGTGCAAATCAAGTTCGACACCGAGGGTACTAAGTGGCTGATGCTCAGTCACGCTAAGTTGGAGTCCTAGGCTTTGAGGGCGCAGAGAATGACAAACTTCGGCGTTGCGGCGACCTGCTCCACCCGAGCAAACAGCCGCTTCAGCTTCAGGTGATAGCCTAGGTGCCGATTACCCACGATCCACAGACTACCCCGAGGCCGCAACGCACGGTGAGCTTGGCAAAACATCCGCCACGCCAAAAAATCCCCCACGGCCTGTTGTTGATGAAAGGGTGGATTGCACAGCACTTGGTCTAAAGACTCTGGGGCTTGTTGGCTGAGTCCATCTTCGGCGCGAATCTGTACCGGACGTTCACCTAATACCGCCTGCCAGTTCTCCTGCGCTGACTGCACCGCCATATAGCTTTCATCTACCAGCGTCATTTGAGCTTTGGGGTTGGCGAGGGCGTAGCAAATCCCCAACACGCCATTACCGCAGCCCAAATCCGCCACCCGTAAGGCTTCTTGAGTCTTGGGTAAATGGGGCAAAAAAGCCCGAGTACCAATATCCAAACCTTCACGGCTGAATAAGCTGGCGTGGTTGCTGAGCCAAATTTCTGGCTGATCCAAGCGGTAACGGCTGGGATAAGGCGATTGAGCTTGAGGTTTAGCCTCAGGCGTGGCCCATAGCAGACGGGCTTTTTTTACCGCTAAGCTGGCTTGCACTGGGCCAATATACTGGGCTAATAAATCCCCGGCCCGTCGTGGTAAATGCTTAATCATCGCTCCCGCCACTACCTTGGCATGCGGAGCCAATTGGCCTTGTAAGCGGATGAGTTGCTCCTCCAACAAAGCCAAGGTTTTTGGAATGCGGATCAACACCCAATTAAAAGGCCCATCACAGGGCTGACTGGCCGGAACAAAACGCACTAAATCCTGCGCGTGTCCGTGCGCTAACAGGTTTTTGTTCAACGCCAAATGCGCCAGATGGGAATCACCGCTGCTGGTCACTGCACAGTACCCCGCTAACGAACAGGCTAAGGCTCCAAAGCTGTCATTTAGAATCAGCAGCCGCGTTTGTGGATTCACTCCTTGCTCATGCAGGGCTTGCAGCAGATATTCATCCGCCGCATCAAAGGCTTGCAGTGGATCGGCTGCTTGCTCAGGTTGGCGGATCAAATGGTTCAGTTGGGCAAAGGCGGTATTCAGGCTAGGCATGGCTAATCACGGCTGGACATTGGCAAGAGCGCTCAAGCCGTTATGATGAGGGTCATAGATTCTTTGAGCGACAAGGAGCCAGTATGACGGTCGGTGAAGAGAAGTTCACGCGTGAGCATCTGTTAGAGGTACATCCCCTAACCCCTAAACTCTTTACGCTGCGTGTCACCCGGGCTTCGGGCTTTCGATTTCGGGCCGGACAATTCGCCCGTTTAGGAGTACGCAAACCCAGCGGCAGCATCGTATGGCGCGCCTATTCGATGGTGTCTGCGCCCCATGACGAATTTTTGGACTTTCTGTCCATCGTGGTTCCAGACGGCGAATTTACCAGCGAGCTAAGCCAGCTAAAGGTTGGCGATGAACTGTTGATTGACAAGCAGCCCTTTGGCTTTCTCACCCTAGATCGCTTTGCCGATGGCCGCGATCTGTGGCTATTAGCCACCGGAACTGGCGTAGCTCCTTTTCTGTCGATTTTGCAGGATATGGAAGCTTGGCAGCGTTTTGAGCGCATCATTCTCGTCTACAGTGTGCGCGAAGCAGCGGAGCTGGCCTACCAAGACTTGCTGCGCGAACTGCCAGAACAGGAATATCTCGAAGGCTTAGGCCACAAACTGACCTATGTGCCCGTGGTTACGCGCGAGCAGGTCACTGGAGCCCTGAACGGACGCATCACCCAACTGATTGAAGATGGCAGTCTGGAGCAGGCCGTTGGTCTAAAACTCGAACCGGAACACTCGCGGATCATGCTGTGCGGTAATCCTCAGATGATTGAGGATACGCGCTTGGTGCTGAAAAAACGCCAACTGGAACTGAGTCTAGTGCGTAAACCCGGACAGGTTGCGGTAGAAAATTATTGGTAGCCTTAGGCAAGTGCGGCGATTTGATCTTGATGCCGTAGCCGTAGGACGCGGATAATCACCGGTTTAGCACAGGCTGCTACCGCGCGCTTGCCCTTCCAAGAGACACTATGAAAGATACCATTCGCCAGTTGATCCAACAGGCGCTGGACAACCTTGCTGGGCAAGGCCAGTTGCCTACAGGACTGTCCGTCGCTATTCAGGTAGAAAATACCAAAGACAAAACCCACGGGGATTTTGCCAGCAACATCGCCCTGATGCTGGCCAAACCCGCTGGCCTTAAGCCTCGCGAACTGGCCGAGCGCCTGATTGCAGCGCTGCCCGAAGATTCTGCCATCAGCAAGGTGGAAATCGCGGGGCCGGGGTTTTTAAACTTCTTCCAAAACCCCAATGCCTTGGCTGAACGCCTGCAAGCGGCCTTCGCTGATACCCAGTTGGGTGTGCGCAAGGTCAGCCCCACCCAACGGGTGATCGTCGATCTATCCTCGCCGAACTTGGCTAAAGAGATGCACGTTGGCCACCTGCGCTCCACCATCATTGGCGATGCCGTAGCGCGCGTGCTGAGTTTTCTGGGCGATCAGGTCATCCGCCAAAACCATGTTGGCGACTGGGGCACCCAATTCGGCATGCTGCTGGCCTATCTGGAAGAAAATCCCCAAGCAGCCGAATCCGAGCTGGCGGATTTAGAACAGTTCTACCGCGCGGCGAAAAAGCGCTTTGATGATTCCTCCGAGTTTGCCGACCGTGCCCGCGCTTTAGTGGTCAAACTGCAAGCTGGTGATGCTCAGTGTTTGGCGCTGTGGGAGCGTTTTAACGCCGTTTCCCTGTCCCACTGTCAAGAGGTTTATGACCGCTTAGGTGTTCAGCTCGGCCCAGCCGATGTACGCGGGGAAAGTGCTTATAACGAGGACTTACCCCAGATCGTGCAGGCGTTGCAAACCCAAGGTTTGCTGACCGAAAGCGACGGGGCCCAATGCGTGTTTTTGGAGGAATTCCAAAACGCTGACGGCCAATCCTTGCCCGTGATTGTGCAAAAAGCAGGCGGTGGTTATCTGTACGCTACCACGGATTTGGCCGCCATTCGCTACCGTAGCCAACAGCTCAACGCGGATCGAGTGCTGTACTTTGTGGATCAGCGCCAAGCCCTGCACTTTCAGATGGTGTTTGCCCTCGCCCGTAAAGCCGGTTTTGCCTCCGAGCAGATTGCCCTAGAACACATGGGCTTTGGCACCATGAACGGCGCCGATGGAAAGCCCTTTAAAACCCGCGATGGGGGAACGGTTAAGCTGATTGACTTGCTGAACGAAGCCGAACAGCGCGCCTATGCTTTAGTGCAGAGTAAAAACCCTGAGCTGGATGAAACCGAACTCCGTCAAATTGCCCGTGCTGTGGGCATTGGAGCGGTTAAATACGCGGATTTATCCAAGCATCGCACCAGCGATTACAGCTTTAACTTCGAGCAAATGCTGAGTTTTGAGGGCAACACCGCGCCCTATTTACTCTATGCGCGTACCCGCGTTGCCAGCCTGTTCCGTAAACTGGGCCAATCAGCAGAGCAGCAGCAAGGGCCGATTCGTTTAGAGGCTGAGCAGGAACAGGCTTTAGCCGCAGCGCTTGCTCGTTTTGCGGAAGTGTTAAATCAGGTGGGCGAAAAAGGATTACCGCATTTATTGTGCTCTTACCTTTACGAGCTAGCCGGTTTATTCTCCAGTTTTTACGAACATTGCCCTATCCTCAGTTGCGAGGACGCGGCAACCCAAAACAGCCGTCTGTGCCTTGCCGCATTGACTGGCCGCACTCTCGAACAGGGCCTAAATCTCTTAGGTCTTGAACCACTGGAACGGATGTAACGGACGCGCAATGACTTACAAAAACTCCGCCTACCAACGCGGTGCTAGTCGTCATCAGCCACAACCTCCAGCAGCGGAGCCAGCCAAAACCCTGCCCGGCTGGGTTTGGATGGTTGGTGGCATCTTAATTGGCACCTTAGTGGTCTTCTTTTTGGACTTCAACTCGTCTAAAGACAAGGGTTCAGAAGAAGTCGCCTCAGCACCTGCCCAACCGACTGAGGCTCATCCCACGAGCAATACAGGGGCCGCCACCAGTTCAGAGCCGCCCAAGCCTAAGTATGACTTTTATACCTTGCTGCCCGACTCTAAGGTAATTTTGCCACCGGGTGCGGTAGAGGAGCCACCGCCACCCACAGCCCATACTGAAGCTAAGCCTGAGAGTCCGTTAGCCAATGCAGCCCTTCCAGCGGCAGCGGCGGTGACAGCAGTGGCAGCGGCTGCTTTGGCCAGCAAAGCCATGCAGTCTAATAATAATGCAGCGCCTCCACCCAATAATTACCAGCTCAGTCCGCCCTCTCATGCGGTTACTGTGACTGCGCCAACTAAACCAAGCGCACCCACTGCCCCTAAGCCAGCGGCTACCCCAGCGCCTGCCAAACCCGCTACAGCGCAGCAGGCTCAACAACCGGTACAGCCTAAAACTCCTCCGGCTAGCGCAGCAACTACAACGCCTGCTAAACCCGTTGCGGCTACAGTAACGGCTCCTGTGGCTACGGCGGCTAAGCCAACCACGACCACAACAGCGCCTGCGGCTATGGCAGCTAAACCTGTAACTCCCGCTCCTGAAGCAACGCCCGCGCCTACTCTGGCTAAGCTGCAAAATCCTCCCTCTGCTACCACGCAGGCGCAAGCTCAAGCCCAAAAACCGGCGCAGGCGCAAGCGGCTAAGCTCTTTTTGCAGGCAGGTTCCTTCCGTAAAGCCGATGATGCTGACCGAACGCGAGCCGAGATGCTGCTCATGGGGGTTAATGCACGGGTAGAAACCACCACCGTGCGCGGTGAAACTTGGCACCGCGTTTTGGTTGGCCCTTACAACAGCCAAGATAAGCTGGATCAAGCCCGTAAAGAACTATCCAGCAGTGGCTACAGCAATCTAGTTCCTCAAAAACGCTAACTAACAAGCAGCCTGACGCTTATCCCGTCAGGCTGTCTTGCTCCGAGTGTTGCGCTGATGCTCACCCCTATGCCCTTGGTATTCCATGAGGATTACAGTCCCCCCCTCCCTGAGGGGCACCGTTTTCCCATGCCCAAGTTTCGCTTGCTACGCGATCATCTGGTGGACTTTGGCCTGACTACGGATGCAGCCCTGCTACGGCCTGAATGCTGCCCTGCGGATATTCTGGCCTTGGCCCACGACCCTGCCTATGTGCAGCGTTACTGTTCTGGCGATATGAGCCGCGAAGAACTGCGCCGCTTAGGACTACCTTGGACTCCAGCTTTAGCTCAACGCACCCTGCGGGCTGTGGGCGGCTCTCTGTTGACCTTGGAGCACGCCCTAAAGCACGGTTTGGCCTGTCACCTAGCAGGAGGGACGCACCACGCCCACTATGCTGAGGCTTCAGGATTTTGCATCTTTAACGACCTAGCCATTATGGCCCTGCATCTGTTGGAAACTGGGCAAGCGGGGCGGGTATTGATCTTTGATTGTGACGTACACCAAGGCGATGGCACCGCGCGGATTTTGGCCGATGTTCCCGATGCTATTACCGTCTCTTTGCACTGTGAAAATAACTTCCCGGTACGCAAAGCCCAGAGTGATTGGGATATTCCGTTACCAATTGGTATGCAGGATCAAGCCTACCTAAAGGTTGTCAATGAGACGCTGGATTACCTATTGCCTCTATATCAACCGGATGTAGTGATTTATGACGCAGGTGTGGATGTACACCGTGACGACATACTGGGTCTTTTGGAATTAACCGATGCGGGGCTAATGGCGCGGGATACAGCGGTATTAGAGCAGTGTTTGGGGCGCGATATTCCCGTAGTAGGTGTGATTGGCGGTGGTTATGATAAAGATCATGCCCGTGTCGCCCGCCGTCATGCACATCTGCATTTTGCTGCCGCCGCCGTCTGGCAACGCTATGGATTAAGTTAGACAGGAGGAGAATGCGCTCTGTATGGGAAGTGCTCTTTGGCTGCGCGCTCGTATGATGCCGCGTGTGCGTCAGCAGTGAAACAACTTAAAATTTAGGGTAGAGCAGTTAAAGCCCCAAACCCTAGGAGGCAAGGAGCCTGCTTTAAAACGGCAGGCTCCACGCGCGGGCATAATTACAGGTTGTAACCACGCTCGTTGTGTTGGGCGATGTCGAGACCTTCGGCCTCTTCGTCGGGAGTAACCCGCAGCCCCATCACAATATCCAGTACTTTGAGGATGATGTAGGTGACAACGCCGGTGTAAATCACCGTCACGATCACACCCTTGAGCTGAATCCACAGTTGCAGGGCGATGTTATCGACCTCACCGAAACCACCCAGAGCCGGAGCTGCGAAGATACCGGTCAGCAAGGCACCGATGATACCGCCTACACCGTGTACTCCGAAGGCATCTAGTGAGTCGTCATAACCTAGCTTGCGTTTCAGGGATGTGGCGCAGAAGAAGCAGACAATGCCGCTAATCAGACCGATGATCAGAGCACCCATAGGGCCAACCGTACCCGCCGCAGGAGTAATAGCGACTAAGCCTGCAACTACACCTGAGGCGATGCCCAGAGCACTGGGTTTGCCATGTGACAGCCACTCAAAAGCCATCCAACCCAAAGCGGCAGCGGCAGTAGCAATTTGAGTCACCAGCATGGCCATACCCGCGGTGCCATCGGCAGCTACGGCAGAACCTGCGTTAAAGCCGAACCAGCCCACCCAGAGCATGGCCGCGCCCACGAGGGTATAACCCAAGTTGTGAGGAGGCATGGGTGTAGAGGGATAGCCTTTACGTTTGCCCAGCACAATACAGGCTACTAAACCAGCAATACCGGCGTTAATGTGAACTACCGTACCGCCTGCAAAGTCCAGAACACCCCAGTCCCACATCAGGGCACCGTCACCACCCCACACCATGTGGGCAATGGGCGCGTATACCAAAGTGAACCACACCGCGACGAAGATCAGCATGGCTGAAAACTTCATACGCTCGGCGAAAGCACCCACGATCAGAGCTGGCGTGATAATCGCAAAGGTCATTTGGAAGGTGATAAAGACACTTTCCGGGAAGGCACCTACGAGGCTTTCACGAGTTAGGCCGTTCAAAAATAAACGGTCAAGACCACCGATGAAGGAGCTTAGATTGGTCACGCCCGCTTCCATACCGGTGGTATCGAACGCCAAGCTGTAACCGTACAGCATCCATAGCAGGCTGACTAAAGCGGTGATAGCAAAGCACTGCATCATGACGGACAGAATGTTTTTAGAGCGCACCATGCCGCCGTAAAACAAAGCCAGTCCGGGGATCGTCATAAACAGCACTAAGGCTGTGGATATCAGCATCCAAGCGGTATCGCCAGAATCCAAGGTAGTTTCTTGGGCCATAGCCAGTCCGGGACTGGCTAACAGGGCCAAAAGAGCTCCTTTGCCTGCGAGATTTCGCAGCATCATACAGTTTCTCCTGAAAGGTAAAACAAAGGCTTAGATCGCGTCACTGCCACTTTCGCCAGTGCGAATACGAATAACCTGTTCCAGATTGACGACAAAAATTTTGCCATCGCCGATTTTGCCGGTATTAGCCGCTTTACTGATGGCATCAATTACCTGATCCAATTGATCGTCAGCGATGGCCACTTCGATTTTGACTTTAGGTAGAAAGTCAACGACGTATTCAGCACCCCGATACAGTTCGGTATGGCCCTTTTGACGACCAAAACCCTTAACTTCGGTGACTGTGATGCCCTGAACACCGATGTCCGACAAGGCTTCCCGTACGTCGTCCAGCTTGAAAGGCTTAATGATGGCGGTGACTAGTTTCATGAAAAGCTCCCGATTTTTATAACCCACTCGCACCGAGCAGACTAAAACTTAGTGGTCCGGTTCTTGTTCGAGATTGGACTGACCTTCCCACCGCTACAATCCCCAAACAGGACTTGCTATCGCATCCGTAGCATCCTGTGACTGAGGCCAGTGTTCACAAGCAGAAAAAATGCCAGACATTCTAACCTTAAGATCGTCAAGTGCTCCAGTATAAGCCTTGTACCTATGGGTACGGGACTAGGGCGGATCGACCTACCCAACCGCAGCGCACAACGCCAAGAGCCAATGTTAAACTGATTACATTTACTCTAGGAAATGACCTATGTTACCCCCCAAAGCCCTTATTGAGGCGGTCAATGCTCAGGCTGCACGTTTACTGAGTGGGGAACTACCGCTATCCCGCACCGAGCTTGAAGCACAGCTAAAGGTATTAATCCAAGGGGCTTTATCTCGATTGGATGTAGTGAGCCGCGACGAGTTTGATAATCAAGCTTTAGTCTTAGCCCATACTCGTGCGCGTCTTGAAGACTTAGAACAGCGGGTACAGAGTTTAGAGCAGCGGCTGACTGTACTGCATCCTATGGTCATACAGAATGATAAGGCGTAACAAATTTAAACACTGATCAGGGAGTGATCTGATGGCTTTGGCACGGGTATACAGTCGCGCTCAAACGGGTATTGAAGCACCAGAAGTAATGGTCGAGGCACACTTGGCCAACGGTCTGCCTTCCTTGACTTTGGTTGGACTGCCCGAAACCGCCGTCAAGGAAAGCAAAGATCGGGTTCGTAGTGCATTGTTAACTTCGGGGTTTGAGTTCCCGGCGCGGCGTATCACCCTGAATTTAGCGCCTGCGGATTTACCCAAAGAAGGCGGGCGTTTTGATCTGGCCATTGCCTTGGGTATTTTGGCTGCCAGTGGTCAGATTCCGGTTGAGGCCTTGAACCATCTTGAATGCTTAGGCGAGCTGGCTCTATCCGGTGCCGTTCGTCCGATACAGGGGGTGTTACCGGCAGCTTTAGCGGCCCGTGCCGCAGGGCGAACCCTGTTAGTGCCTCAAGTCAATGCCGAGGAAGCCAGTTTAGCCACCGGATTGCAGGTACTGGCCGTTACTCATCTGACTCAGGTGACTGCGCACCTACAGGGCCAAAGCCCGTTGGCTCCTTATCAAGCTCAGGGTTTGCAGACTCAGCGAAACAGCTATCCTGATCTATCTGAGGTGCAGGGGCAGTTATCCGCCCGCCGAGCGCTGTTGGTGGCTGCTGCTGGTGCCCATAATCTGTTGTTCAGCGGCCCGCCCGGTACAGGCAAAACGCTGTTGGCCAGTCGCTTACCCGGTTTACTGCCGCCCTTAACCGAGCAAGAAGCTTTGGAGGTGGCGGCGATTCAATCCATCGCCCACTCAGAACCCTTGCAACATTGGCCGCAACGCCCCTTTCGTCAACCGCACCACAGTGCTTCTGGCCCCGCCTTAGTGGGCGGCGGCAGTCGTCCGCAACCGGGGGAAATCTCTTTAGCCCATCAAGGGGTGCTGTTTCTGGATGAGCTGCCCGAATTTGACCGCAAAGTGTTGGAAGTCCTGCGCGAGCCCTTGGAAAGCGGCGAAATTGTGATTGCTCGGGCGCGCAATCGAACCCGTTTTCCAGCGCGTTTTCAATTGGTGGCGGCCATGAATCCCTGTCCCTGCGGTTATTTAGGTGATCCTTCAGGGCGCTGCCGCTGTACTCAGGAGCAAATTCAACGCTACCGTAACCGACTGTCTGGCCCGCTGCTGGATCGTATTGATCTGCACCTTACGATGGCGCGCGAAACCACTCGTCTGAATTTAGCTCCCGCCGATCAACCGAGCAGCGCTCAGGTCGCTCAGCAGGTGGCCCAAGCGCGCTGCCTACAGATTCAACGTCAAGGAGTAGCCAATGCTTTTTTGGATTTGGAAGGGTTGCGCCAACATTGCACTCTGATTGCCGAGGATCAGCATTGGTTGGAGCAAGCCTGTGAGCGTTTAAAGCTGTCCCTACGCGCCGCTCATCGGTTACTTAAAGTTGCACGCACCTTGGCAGATTTAGAGGGAGTTGATCAAATTGCGCGCCGCCACTTAGCTGAGGCGCTCCAATATCGACCCACCCTTGGTTTATAAATGCTCGATTTTTCGGTGTATGCGGGACTGTTTTTGGCGGCTTTTGGCGCGGCTACCTTACTACCATTGCAGTCAGAAGCCTTACTGGTCAGTCTATTGCTGGCTACTGAATATTCAGTAACGGCCTTGGTGTTAGTCGCCACGCTGGGTAATGTGCTGGGCTCGGTGGTGAATTGGTGGCTGGGTGTAGGTATTAGTCGCTGGCAAGATCGGCCTTGGTTTCCCGTTAGTCCTCAGGCCTTGCAGCGAGCCAGTCGGGCCTACCAAAAATACGGCTATGGGTCGCTGTTATTGAGTTGGCTACCCATTGTGGGGGATCCCCTAACCCTGATTGCCGGCGTTTTGCGTGAGCCGCTGTGGCGCTTTTTGTTGTTAGTGACCTTGGCCAAAGCAGGTCGCTACCTGATATTGGCGGCCATAACGCTGCACTGGAGTTAGGGTAAGAACAGTTGCAACAAATCATTCAGGAATAGCTGACCTCGTGGCGTGGCTACCAGCCGCTGAGGGTCGGTTTCTAGCAATCCCTTTTGCTCGGCTTGGCGGCGGATTGTAGCGATCTGTTCTAAGGACAAGCCGGTACGTTGGCTGAATAGCTCGGATGGCACGCCTTGGGTTAAGCGCAGCGCATTCATTAGAAATTCGAAGGGTAACTCATCGGCCTCTAAGGTGTGTTCCCCTGCAATCCACTGGCCTTTCGCGGCTAAGTAATCCTTTGGGTGACGATGTTTCCAGTGCCGAATAATCTGGCCCTGAGCCTGAGTCAGTTTGGCGTGGGCACCGGCTCCTAAGCCCAGAAAATCCCCAAACCGCCAATAATTCAGATTGTGGCGCGCCTGCTTGTCGGGTCGGCTGTAGGCGGAGGTTTCATAATGTTGATAGCCCTGAGCTGCTAATAGGTCTTGACCGGCCTCTTGGATCGCCCACAGTAGATCATCTTCCGGTAATAGCGGGGGCTGATGCCAAAATTGGGTATTGGGCTCTAACGTCAACTGATACCAAGACAGGTGGGTTGGCTGTTGTTGCAGCGCCAGCGTTAAATCGCTCAGCGCATCCTCAAGGCTTTGTCCGGGTAGGCCGTGCATCAAGTCCAGATTGAAGTTATCAAATCCGGCTTTATGGGCCATTTCTATGGCTCGGATGGCTTCTTGACCGTTGTGTACCCGGCCTAGGGCTTTGAGTTTTGCTTCCTGAAAACTTTGGATACCGATGGAGAGCCGGTTAATCCCTAAGGCGCGGTAGTCCTGAAAGCGTGTCTGCTCAAAGGTGCCGGGATTGGCTTCGAGGGTGATTTCAATATCCGCTACAAAGCCGACCTGCTGCTCCAAGGCGTGCAGAATCTCACCCAAGGCTTGGGGCGAAAATAGGCTCGGCGTTCCACCGCCAAAAAAGATAGAGCTTAGGGGGCGGCCTTGAACCCAAGCTAGATCCTGTGCCAAATCGCCCAAAACCGCCGTTATATAGGCTTGTTCTGGAATAGGCCCGCGCACCCCGTGGGAATTAAAATCACAATAGGGACACTTTTGCAGACACCAAGGGATATGCACATAGGCTGCGAGGGGTGGTAGGACTAAGTTTGGGCTCACACCAGCTCCAGACGCTGTTTGAGCAAAGCCACGGCTCGCGCCCGATGGCTAAGGCGATTTTTCTCGCTGGCAGGTAACTCAGCACTGGAACAGCCCCAGTCCGAAGTCCAGAACAAAGGATCGTAGCCAAAACCGCCGTGACCTCTTATTTCGTGCAGAATACGACCCTCCCAAAGGCCTTCGCACAGAATGGGCAGCGGATCTTCTGCATGACGCATCAAGGCTAAAGAGCACACAAAGCGCGCTGTGCGTTGTTCATCTGGCACGCCCTGCAATGCTTGTAGCAGCTTGAGGTTATTGGCTTTATCGTCTTTACCGCCGGCATAGCGGGCGGAGTAAATGCCCGGTGCTCCGTCTAAAAAGTCCACCGCTAAGCCGGAGTCATCCGCTAAGGCAGGCAAACCTGATACACGGGCTGCATGTCGCGCTTTGAGGATGGCATTCTCCACAAAGCTGAGGCCGGTTTCCTCGGGCTCTTCTTTGCTGAACTCACTCACCAGACGCAAGCGCAAGCTATCGCCCAATAAGGCCTGAAATTCTTTAAGTTTGCCTGCATTGTGGCTGGCTAAGACCAATTCGCGCACGGGAGGATTCATGGTTCGGGAAATACCTCTTGAGTGAACTGAATGGACATAGGATCGGAGTCCAAGGGTTGTACGCTGAGGCTGAAGGTCAGCACATCCTGTTGGGTAATGGGAAATTGGGACAGGTAGTAAAGACTGTTCCCCTCTTTGATCAGCCGAAAGCTGAGGGGCGTTTCCTGCCCAGACAGATTTTTAAGCATACCGCTGATCAATGCCGGACGCGGTAAGCCCGCCTTGCGCAAACTGAGGGTAATGACACCCTGCTGTTTGCTGCGGATTAACTCATGGGCCTGAGCCATCTCAGGAGCCAGAAAGCTGGCGTTAAAAGCGCTGTAATGTACCTCGTACTCACCCTGAGTATATTTGCGCTCAGCCCATACCGGCTGGCTCAATAAAAGTCCCAGAACAGCGATCCACAGGTAGTTCATTGCACCGCTCCTCCCGTTAAGGGAACGCCAAATTTAAGGGGCTGCTGCCGCCATCCGGTAAATACCGATTTCACCTAACAGATTGGGCCACAGACGGCTGCCCAATCCATGACGGTGGTCACGATCTACTGCAAAACGCTCACGTACTTCAATGTTTAGCGTTCGGCATAGGTTCTCAAAGTCTTCAAAGGTACAAAAGTGAATGTTCGGGGTGTTGTACCAGGTGTAGGGCATAAATTCGGAAACCGGCATTCGTCCCTTGGTAGCCAGATACCAACGGCAGCGCCAATGCCCAAAATTGGGCAGGGTGACAATGCATTCACGCCCCACACGCAGCATTTCTTTGAGCAGCAGATCGGGATAGTGTACCGCTTGAATGGCTTGGGTCATGACTACTACGTCAAAACTGGCGGTGGCAAAGTTGCTTAAGCCCTTGTCTAAATCCTGCTCAATGACGTTGATGCCCTGTTCTAAACATTGGTTGATGTTGTCTGGATCAATTTCCAGTCCGTAACCAATGATCTGTTTGCGCTCGCGAAGTGCTGCCAGCAGCTCGCCATTGCCACAGCCCAGATCTAGCACCCGACTACCGGGCGCGATCCAGTCCTGAATTAACTCAAGATCGGCACGCATGGGAACTCCTCACACAGCAATGCGGTTCATGTAGGTACGGAAGGCTTGCACATAGCGCGGAATCGGCAGCAAGAAGGCATCGTGACCCTGAGAGGCCTCAATCTCCAAATAGCTGACATTCTTACGCGCTTCTAACAAGGCATCGACGATCTCCCGCGAGCGCGCCGGAGAAAACCGCCAATCGGTGGTGAAGGACATCAAGCAAAAGTCCGCCTTTGCCACTTCCAGAGTGCGTACCAGATCATCGTTATAGGCGGCAGCCGGATCAAAATAGTCCAAAGCCTTGGTCATCAGTAGATAGGTGTTGGCATCAAAGCGCCCAGAGAATTCCTCGCCTTGATAACGCAGATAGCTTTCCACCTGAAAGGCTACGCTGTTGAAGTCGTAATTCAGCTTGTCGTTTTTTAGGTCGCGGCCAAATTTTGCCCCCATCGCATCGTCCGACAGGTAGGTGATGTGGCCGACCATGCGTGCCAGCATCAATCCGCGTTTGGGGATCAGGTTTTGCTCCTGAAAGTGGCCGCCACAAAATTCAGGATCGGACAAAATCGCCTGCCGAGCCACTTCGTTAAAGGCAATGTTTTGGGCCGATAAACGTGGGGCCGAGGCAATCACCACCGCATGCCGGATGCGGTCAGGATAGCTGATGCTCCATTGCAAGGCTTGCATCCCACCGAGGCTACCACCCACCACGGCGGCCCATTGGTTGATGCCGAGACGGTCGGCCAATCGTGCTTGGCTGTGTACCCAATCTTCTACCGTTACCATCGGAAAGTCAGCACCGTAGGCTTTTCCGGTAGCTGGATTCAGGCTTAAGGGCCCTAAAGAGCCGTTGCAACCACCCAGATTGTTCAGGCTGACCACAAAAAACTGGTTGGTGTCGATGGGCTTGCCGGGGCCAATACAGCTATCCCACCAACCGGGTTTGGTGTCGTCCATGCTGTGGTAGCCCGCCGCATGGTGATGCCCTGAGAGGGCATGGCAAATCAGTACCGCATTGCTGGCCTGTGCATTAAGGGTACCGTAGGTCTCGTAGATCAGGTGGTAATCAGTCAGGGTACGACCGCAGGCTAGTTTTAACGGGGCAGTAAAGTGGGCCACCCGTGGGCTGACTAACCCGACCGAATCGGCAGTAATGGCAGTGGGCATTGAATCCTGCTCGGAGAAAAAAACCGCTCAAAGTCTACTGACTGGCGGCTTTAAATTCATCAACTGTGATGGCCGGTCGTAACGACCAAGGCCATACACTCTGGGGTCTAATATTTACAACAGGCGTTGCAGTAACGCCGGCATATGGCTCATCACCGCCAAGTTGTTGACCACCAGCATTTCCACCAATTGAATGGCTAAGAAGGCGAAGATGGGGGAGATATCCAGCCCACCCAGATTCGGCAGAATGCGGCGAATGGGGCTTAAAAGGGGCTCGCATAGCTGGTGCACTAACAGGGCACCCGGATTGTAACTGTTGGGAGCCACCCAAGATAAAATCACGCTGGCTAACAGGGCGAAGAAGAAGATTTTTAAGAACAGCCCTAGGATTCCGATCACAGCCCAAAGGATCAGGGATAGGGGATTGCCGATTCCGCCATAAGCCAGCAGCAGTAGCAAAGCCATAATCAGCATTTGCACCAGCAGCGCCAGCACCAGCGAGGATAAATCCAAGCCACCGATGCTGGGGATTATCCGGCGCAAAGGACGCAACAGGGGATGCGTAGCCTTAACCACAAACTGGCTGAGGGGGTTGTAAAAATCCGCCCGCACCAGTTGCAAAATAAAACGCAGCAAGACCACGATCAGGTACAGGCTACCCAGGGTTTGTAGAATTAAAATCCCTGCACTGTCCAATCCAATCATCAAACTATCCTCGTTATTGACCCAGTTGCGTTGCTAATTCGGCGGATCTTTTGGCCGCTGCTGTTAATGCTTGACTGACCAAGGCCTCAAAATCCCCATTTTGTAGGATTTTAATGGCAGCTTCTGTAGTGCCATTGGGGGAGGTGACGCGGCGGCGCAGTTCGTCGGGGTTTACATCGCTGTCGCAGGCCATACAGGCTGCACCCAAGGCCGTTTGTAAGGTCAGATGGGTGGCCGCTTCTGGGCTGAGTCCCAACTGTTGACCGGCTTGGATCATGGCTTCCATCAACAGGAAGAAATAAGCCGGGCCGCTGCCAGAGACTGCGGTTACGGCATCCATCTGGGCTTCTTTATCCACCCAAAGCACTTGGCCGACTGCGAGTAGGAGTTTTTCGGCCTGCTGGCGCTGTAGGGGGGTTACTTCAAAGCTGGCGAATAAACCGCTGACCCCTTGGCGCAGTAAAGCCGGGGTATTGGGCATACAGCGCACCACAGGGCGCACGCCTAACCAACTCTGCAAGCTGTTGCAGGTAATTCCAGCGGCAATGGAGACCACCAAAGCCTGAGGCGGTAATTGGTTAGCTAACTCTAAACAGACGGATTTAATGATTTGAGGTTTGACGGCCAAGACAACGATATCGGCCCCCGCTACCGCTTCTTGGTTATCGGTAAACACCTGCACACCGTAGGCGGCGTTTAATAGGGAGCGCGACTCAGCCCCTGGCGCACTGGCCCGAATGGATTTAGCCTCCATGCCCTGAGCCCGCAGGCCACCAATCAAACTGGTGGCCATATTTCCTGCACCTACAAAGGCAATCTTTAGGTTTTTCATACATATTCCTGAGTAAATAGCTCAATGAGCCTAGGCGTAATGGCGAGCCCCAAAGAGTGCCGTTCCGATGCGCACCCAAGTCGCTCCTTCAGCAATGGCGGCCTCTAAGTCCTGACTCATACCCATCGACAGGGTATCCAGTGCCAGCTCATCCACCAAGGGGTTAAACAAGGCCTTGAGCCGAGCAAAAGCCGCTCGCTGTGCCTGTACGTCCTCGGTGGGGGCTGGAATGGCCATCAGGCCGCGTAAGCGCACTCGGGGCAAGGCGGCAATACTACGCGCTAAAGCGGCTACTTCCTGCGGCGGGCAGCCGGATTTGCTGTCCTCGGCGCTGACATTCACTTGCAGGCACAGATTCAGCGGGGGTAGATGTTCGGGGCGTTGCTCGGACAAGCGCTGAGCAATTTTTAACCGATCCACCGAATGCACCCAGTCGAAGTGCTCAGCAATAGCGCGTGTTTTATTGGACTGAATGGGGCCGATAAAGTGCCAGCATAGCGGCAGATCCCTAAGCTCCGCCTGCTTGCTCAGAGCTTCTTGCAGATAGTTTTCGCCAAAATCACGTACGCCTGCGGCGACGACCTCGCGGATGGCTTCTGCGGGTTGGGTTTTGCTCACCGCCAACAAGCCCACTGATTCAGGGGTACGCTCAGCCTCGATACAGGCGTTTTGGATGCGTGCGCTAACCTTTGCAATATTCTCTGCGATCGTGGACATTTACCGGGCCTGCCGCTCAAGGGGTTGGGCGGCATTTTACCTGCTTGATCGTACTTGGGGAGTATTATGGATATTACCGAACTGTTGGCCTTCAGTACCGCTCAGGGCGCTTCCGACTTGCATCTGTCTGCGGGGATGCCGCCGATGATCCGCGTGGATGGCGATGTGCGCCGGATTAATCTGCCGCCTATGGAGCACAAGGAGGTGCACGCCCAAATTTACGAGATCATGAACGACAAGCAGCGGCGTGATTTTGAAGAGTTTCTGGAAACCGACTTTTCCTTTGAAGTGCCGGGTTTGGCGCGCTTTCGGGTGAATGCCTTTAACCAGAACCGAGGCGCCGGCGCGGTATTTCGTACCATTCCCTCTCGCGTGTTGACTATGGAAGATTTGGGGCTGGGCGATACCTTTCGTCGTGTCACCGAGTCGCCACGCGGTTTGGTGCTGGTAACTGGGCCCACCGGCTCGGGTAAGTCCACCACCTTGGCGGCCATGCTGGATTATTTGAACAGCAACACCTATCAGCACATTCTCACCATTGAAGACCCCATCGAATTTGTGCATGAATCCAAGAAAAGCCTGATCAACCAGCGGGAAGTCCACCGAGATACCCTCGGCTTTGCCGAAGCGCTGCGTTCCGCTCTGCGTGAAGACCCGGACGTAATTCTGGTGGGCGAGATGCGTGATTTAGAAACCATACGCTTAGCCCTCACTGCCGCCGAAACCGGCCACTTGGTATTCGGAACCCTGCACACCACCTCAGCGGCTAAATCCATCGACCGGATCGTGGATGTATTCCCCGCCGAGGAAAAATCCATGGTGCGCTCCATGCTTTCCGAGTCCTTGCAGGCGGTGGTTTCTCAATCCTTGCTGAAAAAGATCGGCGGTGGACGGGTCGCAGCCCACGAAATCATGATTGGTACACCGGCCATCCGTAACCTGATCCGTGAAGATAAAGTGGCGCAGATGTATTCATCCATCCAGACCGGCGGTGCTTTGGGCATGCAGACTCTGGATATGTCGTTGAAAAATTTAGTCTCCAAGGGGCTGATTGCCCGTGATTCGGCGCGGGCTCTGGCTAAAATTCCCGATAATTTTTAAGCCTTAACGGCTGCTAGAAAGGAGGTTTGCGCATGCACTTTGAAGCCTTGTTACAGAGGATGGTGGATCAAAAAGCCTCCGATTTGTTTATCACCACCGGCATTCCGCCGTCGTTAAAGATCAACGGCAAAATCCATGCGGTGGAGGACACAGCGCTGTCGCCCGAAGCGGCCACCAGCACGGTGTTGGGCGTGATGACCGAGCAACAGCGCCAAGACTTTGCCAAGTACCACGAATGCAACTTTGCCATCAGTGCTTCGGGGATTGGGCGTTTTCGGGTCAGTGCTTTTTACCAGCGCAATCAAGTGGGCATGGTGCTGCGGCGCATCGAAACCCAGATCCCGAGTGTGGATCAGCTCAAGCTCCCTGCGATTATCAAAGACTTGGCCATGACCAAACGGGGCTTGGTGCTGTTTGTGGGCGCGACGGGTACGGGTAAATCCACCTCGTTGGCGGCCATGTTGGGTTATCGCAACCAAAATTCCAGCGGCCACATCATCACCATTGAAGACCCCATTGAGTTTTTGCACCGCCATCAAGGCTGCATCGTGACCCAGCGGGAAGTAGGGATGGATACCGACTCCTTTGAAGTGGCGCTGAAAAATACCCTACGCCAAGCCCCAGACGTAATTTTGATCGGTGAGGTGCGTACCCGTGAAACCATGGATTACGCGGTGGCCTTTGCCGAAACGGGCCATCTGTGTCTGGCCACCTTGCACGCCAACAACGCCAACCAAGCCTTGGATCGGATTATCAACTTTTTTCCGTCGGATCGGCACAATCAGGTGTGGCTGGATTTATCTCTGAACCTGAAAGCCATTGTCGCCCAACAGTTGATTCCTACACCGGATGGTAAAGGGCGGCGCGCGGCCATTGAGGTGCTGATCAATACACCCTTGGTGAGCGATTTGATCCGCAAGGGCGCAGTGCATGAGCTGAAGCCCTTGATGAAGCGCTCCACCGAACAGGGCATGCAGACCTTTGATCAGGCACTGTACCAACTCTATAACGCCGGAGAAATCACCCACGAAGATGCTTTATTGCATGCAGATTCGGCGAATGACCTGCGTTTGATGATCAAGTTGGGCTCGGAAACTCAGGGCGAGCAACTCAAGCAAACGACCGGTAGTCTGCACCTGAGTTTGGCAAACGACGATGATCCACCCCCAACCCGTTATCGTTGAGGGAGTATGCCTTTAGTTACGCGCAGCGCTGAAATTTTAAATCCCATACGCCGTGTCCCAAACGCTCACCCCTGCGCTCGAATTTAGTCACTGGGCGTTCTTCGGGGCGCGGCACATAGCGGCCATCTTCGGCCAGATTACGGTAGCCGGGGGCAACGCTCATCACTTCCAGCATGTATTCGGCGTAGGGTTCCCAATCGGTGGCCATGTGCAGCACGCCGCCGGGTTTTAACTTCTGCCGCACCAGCTCGGCAAAGGCCGGTTGCACGATACGGCGTTTGTGGTGGCGACTTTTGTGCCAAGGATCGGGGAAGAACAGCAGCACGCGATCCAGACTGGCATCGGCCACGCATTGGCGCAGTACGTCTAAGGCATCGCAACTGTACACGCGCAGGTTGGTTAAGCCTTGGGTCAAGGCACCGTTGAGTAAGGCTCCTACGCCCGGTTTATGTACTTCAACACCGATAAAGTCGATGTCCGGTGCCGCAGCGGCCATTTCTAGGGTGGAATGGCCCATGCCAAAGCCAATCTCAAAGGTGCGTGGCGCTTGGCGGCCAAAGGTTTGCTCAAAGTTGAGAGGGCCTGATTCCAGCTCCAGCCCAAAACGTGGCCATCCCTGTTCTAGCCCCCGTTGTTGGCCTTCGGTCATACGGCCAGCGCGAATCACAAAGCTGCGGATAGGGCGTTTTTTCAGATCTTCTGAAGATTCAGAGACTGGGAGGTTGTCTAGGGTTTGGGTCATAGTGGTTTTGTCAATGGCTTAGTCAAAAGACACCCCTACACTTTTATTAAGTACAGAGGGGGACGGAGTGGAAAGGATAGGGGGTCGCTCGCCTAGATTTCCTCGATATAGCGCACTGCGGACTGCTTGAGAAAGACACGCTTATCATTCGATCCCTTGAGCACCAGCATGCCCTCCCAGCCGGAGAGCGAGAATTGGCCGTCTTCAGTTGTGGAACATCCAAGAAACTGAACACCCTTAAAGCAGCGACCATCACTGAGGTGCGCATTGTACAGGATGCCCGTGTGAATATTGTCCTCAATAAACGGCAGCGACTTTTCACGAACTTTGTGGCGTTTTTTAGCTTTGAGCTTCGAAGAAAGGCAGCTCCACACAACCATGAGGAGGATGACTCCAGCAATGACCATCCATATTTCCGGCATGCTAGTTTCCTTTCCACAATGAGCATTAGCGTTCATATATTCATGCTCTAACGCCGAAGTTCGATTGCCATCGGAGAGGATCCATTGGAGTGTTTTGTTAGGTTAGGGCGCGAAGGCACGGCTATAAAGTCACTCGGTTCCATAAGCTCGTATCAGTTGCGCCATTTGATTGGGTACCTCAGAGCCGGCTTCAAGTAAGCCTTGCGCGACGGACTGCTGATTCGAAGGAGGCTGGTTTTGACTGACCTTCCATTTGCCTTGCAAACGCTTGATCGTAAGCTCAATGCCCATAGTATTAGCCAGCAACTTATTGGTGAACTCAGGTGGTGCATCAGCAACCCGCCATGGATGACTTTGTGTAGCTTCGCATTGATCCGTTAGACGGGTGACTATTTGCAGCACTTGTGTTGGGTCATGGATAGCTTTGAGTGAGCAATGGGCGTGAACTACTGCATAGTTCCAAGTGGGTACAACCCTGCCCGACTCAAGCTTAGTCGCATATAAGTTGGGTGAGATGTAGGTGGACGGTCCTTGAAATACAGCGAGTAACTCTTGGTCTTGGGCTATTTGCCATAGTGGATTGTTCTTGGCGATATGTCCGAGAAGTCGACCCTTTGAGTTTTGCGCCGCTTCGTACACAAGCGGAATGTGATCAGCAGTCAATCCATTCGCGCTGTTGTGAATAATGGTTGCGAGGGGAAACCCCTCGATCAAATTGACAAGCGCCGCAAGACTATTTTCTTGGAAGTGTGGAGGACAATACATAATCTTTGAAGGCGCTTAACAGATGTTATTGGGATATCAGCGAATCAGTCCTTCCAAAGGCGAGGAAGCGCTGGCGTAGAGTTTTTTCGGCATCCGTCCGGCCAAGTAGGCCAAGCGTCCGGCTTCGATGGCGTATTTCATGGCTTGAGCCATCAGCACTGGATGTTGGGCGTGGGCGATGGCGCTGTTCATCAGCACGGCTTCGCAGCCTAGCTCCATGGCAATGGTGGCATCTGAGGCGGTACCGACACCGGCATCCACCAGCACTGGCACCTTGGCTTCTTCCAAGATGATGCGCAGGTTGTAGGGGTTACAGATGCCTAATCCGGTGCCAATCAGACCGGCTAAGGGCATCACGGCGATGCAGCCGATATCTGCTAACTGGCGGGCGATGATGGGGTCGTCACTGGTGTACACCATCACATCAAAGCCTTCTTTAACCAGCACTTCAGCGGCTTTGAGGGTTTCGATCACGTTGGGGAACAGGGTTTTTTGATCGGCTAAGACTTCCAGCTTCACCAGCTTATGGCCGTCCAATAATTCGCGGGCCAGACGGCAGGTGCGCACGGCTTCTTCGGCGGTATAGCAGCCGGCGGTATTGGGCAGAATGGTGTAGCGGTCGGGGCTGATGACTTCCAGTAGGTTGGGTTCGCCGGGGTTTTGGCCGATGTTGGTACGGCGCACGGCTACGGTGACGATTTCAGCGCCGGAAGCTTCAATAGCGTCGCGGGTTTCGTCGAGGTCTTTGTATTTCCCCGTACCTACCAGAAGGCGTGATTGGTAGGTACGGCCAGCTAGGGTAAAGGGCTTGTCGGTAACAGCGGTGGTCATGGGGATTCCTCAAAGGCGTTCAGTGGACGAAAGGGTGATGCCTAAAGCCTTGGAGGTCTAACCTCCGCCGATGGCTTGCACCACTTCAACACGGTCACCATCCTTGAGTGGCGTACGGGCATGTTGGCTGCGGGGTACGATGTCCTGATTGAGCTCGACCGCAATACGGCGGCCGGTTAACGCCATCTGCTCGATCAAATCAGCCAGCGTCTGGCCGTCCGGCAGTGCGTAGGGTTCGCCATTCAACTGGATCTGCATACTGATAAGTCATACTCAGGTTAGAGGTTGGGTAGTTTATCCCCGATCAGGATAAAGCGGCTACAGAGGTGCTTTGGGGTAGGCCGCTTCTTTATTTATTGATCAGCGAATTCGCCATGCGGTCACACCGAGTATCAGCCAAGCCAACATAAAGATCATGCCCCCCAAAGGAGTGGCAAAACCTAGATTAAGATCCCATAAAGTACGCAAATACAGAGTGCCGGAGAATCCTAAAATACCCAGAGTAAAGAGTACGCCTGAGGCATTGATCCATAAGCTGGGACGATACAGGGCTAAAATCCCGACCCCTAATAAGGCTAAGGCATGAATCTGTTGGTAATGCACAGCGGTGCGAAATACCTCCAGCAGCTCAGGGGTAAAGCGACTTTTTAACCCGTGGGAACCCCAAGCCCCTAATGCAACGCTGGTTGCGCCAAATAAAGCGGCTAGGCTGATAAAGCATCGTCCCATGATCTAACCTCCATTGAATAAGAGTGGGAAAGCACAGGGGCTTTCCCAAAAGGGTATTAAGCAGGCTGCAACAGCGATTGGCCGGTCATTTCCGCTGGTTTGGGCAGCGCCAAGAGTTGCAGCAAGGTCGGGGCTACATCAGCCAGCACACCCCCTTCGCGCACGCTGAGCGGACGGGAGCCCACATAAATAAAAGGCACCGGCTCACAGGTGTGGGCGGTGTGGGCTTGGCCGGTGCTTTCGTCGGCCATTTGCTCCACGTTGCCATGATCGGCAGTGATCAGAGCTTCGCCACCGACTTTTTCTAACGCGGTAACGATGCGCCCTAAACAGCTATCCAAGCATTCCACGGCTTTAACTGCTGCCTCGAATACTCCGGTGTGGCCCACCATATCGCCGTTAGCGTAGTTGGCGATGATCACGTCGAAGCGCTGTTGCTCAATGGCTTCCACGATGCGGTCGGTGACTTCAGCGGCGCTCATTTCCGGTTGCAGGTCGTAGGTAGCTACCTTGGGCGAGGGAATCAGAATGCGCTCTTCCCCCGCGAAGGGCTCTTCCTGTCCCCCAGAGAAGAAGAAGGTCACATGGGCGTATTTTTCCGTCTCAGCGATGCGTAACTGGGTTTTACCTTGGTTAGCTAGGTATTCGCCCAATACGTTGGTCAGGCTTTCGGGGCCAAAGGCGCAGGGCGCGGGGATGTCTGCTGCGTACTGAGTCAGCATCACAAAGCCCGCTAGTTTAGGTACGCGGCTGCGAGTGAAGCCGCTGAATTCAGGCTCCACAAAAGCGCGAGTCAGTTCGCGGGCACGGTCGGCGCGGAAGTTCATAAAGACTACGGCATCGCCGTCTTCAACCTGTACTGGAGCACCTATACTCGTGGCCGCCACAAACTCATCGCTTTGGTCACGAGCGTAGGCGGCGTGTAAGCCTTCTAGGGCGGTAGCGGCTTGGTGGGCGGACTGGCCTTCTACGATTAGGTTGTAGGCTGCTTCTACGCGCTCCCAACGGTTATCGCGATCCATAGCGTAGTAGCGCCCGATCAGGCTGGCGATGCGTCCTTTACCCAGCTTGGTGAAGTTGGCCTCCACCGCTTCAATGAAGGGTTGGGCGCTTTTGGGCGGCGTATCGCGGCCATCCAAAAAGGCGTGCAGGTAAATCTGTTTCGCCCCGCGACGGACGGCTAATTCGGCCATCGCCATTAAATGATCTTGGTGGCTGTGTACGCCACCATCGGACAGCAAACCGAGGATATGCACCGCTTTACCTGTGCTAACGGCTTTATCCACCGTTTGGGTCAGTACGGGGTTATCAAAAAACTCACCATCGCGGATGGCTTTGGTGACGCGGGTCAGGTCTTGGTACACCACGCGACCGGCCCCCAAGTTCATGTGGCCGACTTCCGAGTTGCCCATCTGGCCATCGGGCAAGCCTACGTCCATGCCGCTGCCTGAAATCAGGCCATGAGGGTAGCGGCTGTAGAGTCCATCCAATACGGGCTTGTGGGCGGCTAAGACCGCGTTGGAAGAGGGATCTTCACTGTAACCAAAGCCATCAAGGATAAGCAGTACCAGAGGTTTAGGCGCAGCAGGCATGGGGCAATTCCTAGTGTGAGGTACAAAGAGCAAGTCAAAGAGTCTACTGACTGCTTTGCCACGGGTCATCCGTCTTAGGGTTCAGCCGACCGAGGGGGCTGTGTATACTGCGGCGATTTTATCTCGCCGGATCTGCCCTGATGAGCCATTTGATCGAATTCATCGCTAACCATTACATCCTGTGCACCCTTTTTGTAGCGCTGGTCATCCTGATTGTGATGCACGAAATGGGGCGAGGCGGTAAAAGCCTGAGCCCGCGTGAGCTGACCCAGTTAGTCAATCAGGGAACCGCCTTGGTGGTTGATGTCCGTGCCAAAAAGGACTTTGATACCGGCCATATTGTGGATGCCCTCAATATTCCCTATGAAAAACTAGAAACTCGCCTCACCGAATTGGAAAAATATCGGGATAAGACCCTGATCGTAGCCGATGCTATGGGGCAACATGCAGGCGCTGCTAGCCTGATCCTGAAAAAAGCCGGTTTTGAAGTCGCCAGACTCTCCGGTGGAATAGTAGGCTGGAGGGGTGACAACCTACCCGTGGTGAAATGACATGCCCGATATTCTGATTTACACCAGTGCCACCTGCCCTTATTGCATCCGTGCTAAGGGATTATTGAGCCAAAAAGGGGTTCCTTTTCAGGAAATCAGCGTGGACGGCAAGCCTGAGGTTCGGGCTGATATGGCTCAGAAAGCGGGGCGTACTTCGGTGCCACAAATTTGGATCGGTGATCGCCATGTGGGAGGCTGTGACGACTTATTTGCCCTAGAGCGATCCGGTCAATTAGAGCCCCTATTAAGCGCCTAAATTCGTTCATATTTCATTTATTTTTGGGAATTTGCGTTCTATGACTACTGCTGCTGCCAACGATACAACCATCCCAGAAGGCCCACAGTTTGCCTTACAACGGGTGTATGTGCGTGACCTGTCTTTTGAAGCGCCTAAAAGCCCGGAAATTTTCCGCAAAGATTGGAAGCCGGGGATTTCTTTAGACATCAACACCCGCCAAAATCATCTGGATAACCACTTTTACGAGGTTATTTTGACGCTCTCTGTCACCGCTCAAACCGGTGATGAAGTGGCCTTTATTGCGGAAGTGCAGCAAGCCGGTATCTTTTTAATCAAAGGGCTGGATGAAGATAACCTGAGCCATACGCTAGGAGCTTTTTGCCCCAGCATCTTGTTCCCCTATGCCCGCGAAACTTTGGATAGCCTAGTGATTCGGGGAACCTTCCCAGCCCTAATGCTGGCTCCGGTTAACTTCGACGCTCTCTACGCTCAAGAGCTGGAAAACAAACAGCAGCAAGCAGAATCCGCAGCTCCTCATACTCTGAACTAACAGGGGTAGCTCTTTACCTAGCCGATGAGCGCTAAAGCTTGCGCTCTCGCTAGGCATTAGGATCAATCCTAGGGCATTGCAAAACCCTGTTGTCGCCACGCCTCGTACACCGCTACCGCCACGGTATTGGATAAGTTCAGGCTACGGCTATCGGGATGCATGGGTAGGCGCAGACGCTGGGCTGTAGGAATTGCCTCGCGCACTTCGGGCGGCAGGCCACGGGTTTCTGGGCCAAACAAGAGCACATCCCCTACTTGATAGGACACGCGATCAAAACCTTGACTGCCCTTGGTGGTAAAGGCAAATAACCGAGGATTGGTAAGGCTCATCTGTAGGTGCGTTAAGCAGGCCTCTAAGCTGGCATGGCGTTGCACTTGGGCAAATTCGTGGTAATCCAAACCGGCGCGGCGTAAGCGTTTATCGTCCAGCTCAAAACCCAGTGGTTCAATAAGGTGCAGCTTACACCCCGTATTGGCGCATAAACGGATGATGTTGCCGGTATTCGGTGGAATTTCCGGCTCAAAGAGGACAACCTGAAACATGCAAAGCACCCAAGTAGAAGATGAGGACTATTCTACTGTGCCCGAGGATTGGCGGCGGCCCCTTTGGATACGTTTTCTAGCTTCTTTGGCGCTGTTGGGGTTTTTGGTAGGGTTGATGATTGGTCGCTTGACGGATTCTCCTGCGCGTCTTTTGGAGGTTCAGCCTTTGGAGCAGGGCTTAGCTTTGTATTTCGATCATCGTCCCAAATTGCAGGAGCAGTGGCATGAGGGTACCTTTTCCCTGTTGATTGATGCTTGGGGAGTGCCACAAAAGGGGCAGGTTCGAGTGCAGGATGCTTTGGTGAATTGGCGCTTGAATCCTTTGGTGCAAACTCAGCTTAAACAGCAACTGTCCTTGGGGTTTGTGGCCGTACGTCCCTTACAAGCCCGTTGGTCTCAAAAGGAAGTTGAGCAGGGTTGGCGCTTAGAGATTGAACTTAACGCGCTGTAACTTCGTCCTAATATTCTATATTGGCCATTGTTTTGCTTGGTTTTTCTGGCTAACACTGAATTTTAGCCCTTAAGTTGTGCAGTTCTTTGTAGTACGGCACGGGAATAGGCTGCCTCAGTCTTTGGCAGCACACCTTCACTGACCTTAATGCTGGGACTACCCTCATGCTCACCTTACTGCATTTGCTTTCTGCCATTGCCTTGTTGTTGTGGGGTGTGCATATCGTCCGCACCGGCATCATGCGGGTTTATGGCTCACAGTTGCGCCATATTTTGGGTAAGGGAATGACCCATACGCCCTTGGCCTTTGCCACAGGTCTGTTGGTGACGGCCTTGGTGCAAAGCAGTAACGCTACGGCCATGCTGGTGACGTCTTTTATCGGTCAAGCCTTGATGACCTTGCCAACGGCCTTAGCGGTGATGTTGGGGGCGGACGTGGGAACGGCACTGATGGCGCGGGTGTTAACCCTAGATCTGTCGTGGTTATCGCCGCTTTTGACCCTCGTTGGAGTCAGCCTGTTTCTGTCCCGTAAACAGACCCGTTTAGGACAGCTTGGGCGCGTTTTGATCGGCTTAGGTTTAGTGATTTTAGCCTTGCAGTTGATCGTCACCGCCGCCGAACCCATCACCGCCGCACGGGGTATGGAGGTACTGTTTTCCTCCCTCACTGGCGATACCTTATTGGCGGCTCTGTTGGGGGCTATTTTTGCGCTGGTCAGCTATTCCAGCTTGGCAGCGGTGTTACTGACTGCAACCCTAACCGATGCAGGCCTAATCGGTTTACCTGTGGCCTTGGGGGTGGTGATCGGTGCCACCATCGGTAGTGGTCTATTGGCATGGATGAATGCCAGTGTGCAATCACCGGCAGCACGGCAACTGGCTTTGGGTAATTTGTTGTTCAAAATGGCGGGTTTACTGTTACTGCCAGTGATTGACCCTCTGGTTGGTTTGATTCAGCTCACTAAGCTCGACCCAGCGACTCTGGTGATTGGCTTTCATCTGGTCTACAACACCACTCGCTGCCTGCTGCAATTGCCGCTGATTTACCTGATGGCCCATATTTGCCAAAAATTGTTGCCAGAATACAAGCAGCCGGATGTAGTGGCGCGCCCCCGTCATCTGGATTCGGGGGCTTTGGATACGCCCAGCTTAGCTCTGGCTAATGCGGTGCGCGAAACTCTGCGCATTGGCGATTTGGTGGACAGTATGCTCAATCGGGTACAGGTCGCTCTGCATGAAGATCGCCCCGGTCTGGACGATGAAATTCGGCGTTTAGATAACGATATTGATGCGCTGTACAACGCGGTTAAACTCTACTTGGCCCGCTTACCTCGTGATGAACTCAGCGAAGAAGAAAGCCGCCGTTGGGCTCAGATCATTGAGTTGGCGGTGAATCTGGAGCTAGCGGGTGATTTGATCGAGCACATGCTGGGCAAAATTCATAACCCGAAAACCCTCAGTCGTCGGGCATTCTCTAAGGATGACTTGGAGGAGCTAAGCTGTTTGCTAGGCCATCTGGCGGATAATTTACGCTTAGGTCTGTCAGTGTTTTTGTGTGGCGATGAGCGCAGTGCTCGGCAATTGGTGATTCAAAAACATGAGTTCCGTCATCATGAGCGCAAGCTAGCCCATGCCCATGTAGATCGCCTGCACGAGCGCGTTTTGGAGAGTTTGGAAACCAGCTCCACCCATTTGGAGCTGATTGCCGATATGCGCCGCCTAAACTCTCTGTTCTGTAGCCCAGCCTATGCGGTACTTGAGCGCGTTCAACCCTCAATCGAAAGCCTATTGTTGGGCAATGAAGCCAGCCAACATACGCTAACGCGCCTTCCAGCCTCAAAGGTCTAAGCCTCTTGAGCTTCCAGTTTGGCAGAAGATTGAGCGCGGGGCTCCAACCAGCGCTTCAAGCCGATCAGAACCCGTGATAAGGCTCCTTGATTATTACGCAGTACGTTTAACCCAGCTTGTCCCATCTGTTGACGGCGTTCTGGGTTTTGCAGCAAGCGCAGTAGTTTTTCGTACAGAGCCTTGGCATTGGCCACCTGATCCAAGGCTCCGGCCTGATGCAGTTGGCGGGCGATTTCTAAAAAATTAAACAGGTGAGGGCCCGTTAGAATGGGCAATTTAAGGGCCGCAGGCTCTAACAGGTTATGCCCACCGTGGGGAATTAGACTTCCACCTACAAAAGCGACATCTGCCAGCGCGTAGAACAGAGGAAGTTCTCCCATGCTGTCCACCAACAGCACCTGATGCTTAGGGGTTACAGGTTGCTTGCTGGAGCGTTGTATGAGGTTAAAGCCTTCCGCCAAGCAGAGTTGAGAGACTGAGGCGAAACGCTCGGGATGGCGTGGCACTAAAATCAACAACGCATCGGGCAGCTTGGCTAATAAGCGGCGCTGAATCTGCAACAAGGGAAGATCTTCGCCTTCGTGAGTGCTAGCAGCAATCCAGATGGGTCGATCCTCAGCATGCCATGCGGTGCGTAACTCCTTGGCCTCGGGAGGGATGGCTGGATCAATCCGCTGATCAAACTTAACCGAGCCTGTTACCGTAATATGCTTTGGGCTAACCCCTAAAAACCGAAAGCGGCGGGCTTCTGTCTCGGTTTGTACCGCTACCCAATCTAACTGAGCAAACATCGGGCGGGTTAAGGCTGAAAAGCGCGCATAGCCTCGTGCTGAACGCGCCGATAAGCGGGCATTAACCAGCGTGCAAGGAATACCTTGGTGATGGCATTGGTTGATGTAATTAGGCCAAAGCTCGGTTTCCATCATGATGGCCAGCCGAGGTTGGACGCGCTTTAGAAAGCGTTTAGCGGCCCAAGGAGTATCGTAGGGCAGATAGCAGTGTTGCACGCTGGAGCCAAATAGAGCTTGGATGCGCTCTGAGCCGGTGGGGGTCATGCCCGTTATGGTGATAGGGCAGTCGGGATAGCGGGCTTGCAGGGCGCGTACTAAAGGAGCAACCGCAATGCTTTCCCCCACAGACACGGCATGAATCCAAATTCCGTTGGTTTTAAGTACAGGGAAACGCACTGCAAAGCGCTCGACCAAGCGCTGGCGGTAGGCCGGAGTGCTGCGCGAACGCCACAGTAAACGGCAAAAAATCACCGGCAGGGCCAAGTACACCAGCAGGCTATAGAGGGTTCGATTCATGAACGATGGGCCATTAGGGTTAAAAATTCGATTTATTTTTACACAACCTTCCTTGAGGCACGGACTACCCTATCCTATTACATCGAGATGCGACCAATCCGCACACTGATTGGGGTTATAAGTCTCATCGTTAAAACTTATATCCTAGCGTTCTACTGAGGCAACTGTTCTCTAACCCGTGGAAAATAGGGGCACTTTGGTTGTCGCCAAAGTGTCATGGCAAACTCATAGTCTCGCCCTTAACAAAACAGCACACAGCCCCGTTTTGTTCTTTATCAGACTTTTCTGCCATAAGGCTGTTTATACTGCCAGCCCTCCGGTTTTCTGTGAGTACCTCTATGGCCCACTTCAGCACCGATATTTTGATCCTTGGTGGCGGCATTGCCGGTCTGTGGCTGAATGCCCGTTTGCGCCGTCTGGGATACGCAAGCCTCGTGCTGGAGTCGTCGTACTTAGGGGGCGGGCAGACCGTTAAATCCCAAGGCATTATTCATGGCGGAACCAAGTATGCCTTGCAAGGGATATTGACCGGCTCCTCTGAAGCTATTGCGGAAATGCCCAAGCGTTGGCGAGCAGCCTTGCAGGGAGCAGGAGAGCTGGATTTATCCGGGGTTAGGGTGCTATCTAAGGCACACTACCTTTGGTCGCCGGGGTCACTGGCCAGTAACTTGACCAGCTTTTTTGCCAGCAAAGCCATGCGTGGTCGCGTGACGGCTACGGCTGGGAAAGACCTTCCCCTACCCCTGCAAAATCCGGCCTTTAAAGGGCGAGTCTATGCCTTGGATGAGCTGGTGCTGGACGTACCCAGCTTGATCCAGCGTCTGGTGCAGCTCTGTGGCGATAGCCTAATCCAAGCTCAGCATCTGGAGCCCTTTTACCAAGACCAGCAACTCAGTGGTGTGGTCGTCGAAGGACAGGTTATTCAGGCCCAGCGCATCGTGCTCTGTGCCGGAGCCGGAAACGCCGACTTATTAGATCAACTCGCCCTGACTCAGCCACACATGCAGACGCGCCCGCTGCATATGGTGTTGGTCAAAGCGCCCAGCTTGCAGCCTTTGTATGCACACTGCTTGGGGGTAGGCCCAAAACCTCGCATCACTATTACCAGCCATCCGACTGCTGATGGGCAGTGGCTGTGGTATTTGGGCGGCGATCTGGCCGAAGCCGAAGGTGTAGCCCGTGATTCAGCCGCCCAAATTCATCAAGCCCGGCGAGAATTAGAGCAACTGCTGCCTTGGCTGGATCTATCCCAATCCCAATGGGCGACCCTGCGCATTGATCGCGCAGAGCCCGCGCAGTCCGGTTTGGTACGCCCTGATAATGCCTTTTTAAGCGAACAAGGCCGACTGCTGATCGGTTGGCCTACCAAGTTAGCTTTAGCGCCTGACCTCAGTGATCGGGTGCTTAATGCGTTGGAAGCGGCGCAGATTCGGCCTCAAGCCTCTGTGATACGTCCTAATCTTCCAGTACCTTCGGTGAGTCCACCCTTTTGGGAGGGATTGCTATGAGTTCTTTAGAGTCATTCTGGCGGCCCTTGGGCCACACCGGATTGCGGGTTTCTCCTCTTGGCTTTGGTACGGTCAAACTCGGGCGCGATCAAGGGGTGAAATACCCCGATCAATTTCAAATCCCAGATGACCGTCAGGCGGCGCAGCTCTTGGCATTGGCGCAGGATTTAGGCATTAATTTACTGGATACAGCGCCCGCCTATGGCCGCAGCGAAGAGCGTTTAGGGCAACTGCTGCGTGGGCAGCGGGATCAGTGGGTGATCGTGAGTAAAGTGGGCGAGGAGTTTGAGCAAGGCCAATCCCACTTTGACTTTTCTGCCCAACATACCCGCTACTCGGTAGAGCGCAGCCTCAAGCGTTTAAATACCGATCGTTTGGAGTTAGTGCTGGTGCATTCCGACGGTCGGGACTTGGAGATTTTGGAACAAACTGAGGTATATCCCACTTTAGAAGCCCTCAAACGAGAGGGAAAAATTCTTGCCTACGGATTTTCAGGTAAAACGCCGGCGGGCGGCTTGCGTGCTTTGGAGCGGGGTGATTGTGTCATGCTCACCTACAATCTAAACGAGCAGCAGGAAGTTGTAGTGATTGAGCAAGCAGCCCGCCAAGGTAAAGCGGTACTGATTAAAAAAGCTTTAGCCAGTGGACATGCTTGTTTAGACACTACCGATGATCCTGTACGCCGTAGCTGGGAGTTACTGCTGCGCCAACCGGGAATTAGCAGCATCATCGTAGGCACAATTAATCCGCAGCACCTGCGCGAAAACGTTGCTCAGGCACTGGCGGTACTAGAACAACAAATCTGACGCGTGATGCGTTCCCTTTTCGACGGAGACTGCTATGCCGAAAGTACTGGTCCGCAAGAACCCCGCCGCCTTCAAGACACTGCCGTTGTTTGTCGAGGCTACCCCAGAAAGCCTGAGTTATCAGAGTTTGGGGACTCCTTTAAACTTTACGCAGATGCTGGAGCGTCGTCGGCCGGTTGCAGTGAATGACTCCAATCGCTTTGGTTTAGAGTTAGCGAACTTAGGGGTATCCATCCGTTTAACCCTACGCTGGCAAGGACGCGATTACTGGGTTTTAGTACGCCAACAACGTCATGATCGCGGTGATGTGGTGCTCAAATTGCTTTCAGGTTATGTACCGGCCCATGAGCTGAACCTGCCACTGTTTACCGCCGTGCAAGAAATCGCCGAAGAGTGTTTGTTAGAAACCCCGGAGGGGTGGCTAACTGGGCGTTTTGGCAATATCTGGCTCTCTACGCCCTATACCGATTTGCACTATCGAGAGGCCGCTCCCTTCCGTCTGCATGCCCGTAGTGGTGCTGCTCGGCCAGTATACTGTGGTGCAACGCCCTTAGTTGAGCGTCCTAGAGCCTATGTGCATTTGCCCACCGCCTCCTTGCAGTTGGTATATGACATGTATATGGAGTTGCCCAAAGGCGTTCAAAACCTCAGCCTGTTCCATGTGGACGAGCGGGTGGAGGAAGGTAAGCTGGTGGCCAGCTTAGAGCGTAGCCGCCCTGATCTGTACCTGATTCCCCTTGTCCAAGGATTGCCTTGTGATGAGCTGTTTACCCTACGCAAAGGGCAGCTCACTCCTGCCAGTACGCGGGGGCTTTGGCTGGCAGAAAGCTTTGCGCCCCAAGAGGGGTGGGTGGTACGCGATGAGCGTATTAGCTGGAAGGATTGGCTAGCCCACCGGCCCAATGGTCGACCCAAGGCCACCTTAACGCGCTTAACGCCCCGCCCAAATCTGGACTCCACGGCAATAACCTCAGCCAGCGTGCTAGAGATCGCCGCTCAGCCTGCCTAAGCAGATTGAGTCAGTAACTTTGGGGGAGTTTTGATCAGACTCCCCTAAGGTTTCTGCTTTTGTTAGCCCCGGGTGCTGCTGCCGCTATCTAAATCGCGCATCAGCAGAGCGTATTGCAAATCCACGCTTTCGGGGATTGGGATGTACAGGGTATGGCCGTCGCCGGGAGCTACTTCCGCCCGTTCACCGCGTTTATTCTCCAGCGCTTCAAGGCGGAAATTCAGGTTGCCTTGTGGGGTCATCAGCTCCAGCGTATCGCCCAAGGCAAAGCGGTTTTTCACCTGTACTTCGGCCAGACCGTTGCGGCGCTCGCCGGTCAGTTCACCTACAAATTGCTGGCGCTCGGATACCGAATAGCCATAGGCGTAGTTCTGGTATTCGTCATGCACATGGCGGCGCAAAAAGCCCTCGGTGTAGCCGCGATGGGCGAGGGATTCCAGCGTATCCATTAGGGACTTGTCGAAGGGTCTGCCGGCTACCGCATCGTCGATGGCTTTGCGGTACACCTGCGCGGTGCGGGCCACGTAGTAGTGAGATTTGGTACGGCCCTCGATTTTCAACGAATGCACGCCCATCTGCACCAAGCGCTCCACATGCTGTACGGCACGCAGGTCTTTGGAGTTCATGATGTAGGTGCCGTGTTCGTCCTCGAAGGCTTCCATAAACTCGCCGGGGCGGTTGGTTTCCTCCAGCAGCATCAGCTTATCGGTGGGTGCGCCGCTGCCGAGGGTGGGCTCAATCTGCACCAGTTGCGGTTGGGCCGGTTTGGGTTCGTTCAGCGGCAGAATATTGCCCAGCTCGTCCTCTTTGCCTTCGATGGTTTGGTATTCCCAGCGGCAGGCATTGGTGCAGGTGCCTTGGTTGGGGTCGCGGTGGTTCAAGTAGCCTGAGAGCAAGCAGCGCCCGGAATAGGCCATGCACAGGGCACCGTGCACAAACACTTCTAACTCAATCCCCGGAACCTGTTGGCGAATATCCGCGATTTCTTCCAATGACAGCTCACGGGAGAGGATGGTGCGCGTCAGCCCTTGTCGCCGCCAAAACTCCACGCTGGCCCAGTTCACCGCGTTGGCTTGCACCGACAGATGCACCGGCATCTCAGGGAAATGCTCACGCACCAGCATGATCAGGCCGGGATCGGACATGATCAGCGCATCCGGTTGCATCTCAATCACCGGCTGCATGTCCTTGAGGAAGGTTTTCAGCTTGGCGTTGTGGGGGGCAATGTTCACCACCACATAAAACTGTTTGCCTTGGGCATGGGCCTCGTTAATGCCGATGGCCAGATGCTTGTGGTCAAAGTCGTTGTTGCGTACCCGCAGGCTGTAGCGCGGCTGTCCGGCATACACCGCATCCGCTCCGTAGGCGAAGGCGTAGCGCATGGATTTAAGGGTGCCCGCCGGGGACAGCAGTTCGGGACGAAAGGGAGCGCTCATGGGGTGGTGACTCGCAAGCAACGGGAAAGACGGGGCATTTTACCTCGGTTGCCCCGCCAAACCCATGCCTACTCAGATAGCAGGCTCAGTGCGCTTAGTGAACCAGACTGAGTTTTACGTCGATGTTGCCCCGAGTGGCGTTGGAGTAAGGGCAAACGATGTGAGCGCGCTCGATCAGGGTATTGGCTTCTTCAGCGCCTAAACCTGGCAGGCTGATGCGCAGTTCTACTTCAATACCGAAGCCGGTAGGGATAGGCCCAATACCGACACTGCCTTCCACACTTACATCAGCGGGGATGTTTAGCTTGTCGCGGGCAGCCACAAACTTCATCGCCCCCAAGAAGCAAGCGGAGTAACCGGCGGCAAAGAGTTGTTCTGGGTTGGTGCCGGGGCCGCCCGCGCCGCCCAGTTCTTTCGGGGTGCTGAGGGTGACTTCCAGCACGCCATCGGAGGAAACGGCTTTGCCTTCACGGCCGCCAGTGGCTTTGGCTTGAGCGCGGTATAGAACTTTTTCGATGGACATGGTGTTACTCCGTATAAAAAGAATAATCAGGCTGTGCTAAGAAAGAACAGCAACCACCGATTGCAGACTGGTGTCCTTGCTGCTGAGATTTAATTTAGCGTAATTTTATTTTGTGTGCAAAATAAATTGCGACGAACGGCGGAGATCAGCCAATCAAGGCGCCGTTCGTTGACAGGGTTATAGGTGTAGCTGAAGGGCGTTACGCAGTTGGACTAGGCTGTTTTGCAGCTCTGTGAGCTGCGCTCTGCTCTGTCCGCTGTTTTGCACCACGCAGGCGGGAATGGATTTGGCTTTTTCCTGCAAAGCCTTGCCAGCATCGGTTAAATACAGCTCAACCACGCGCTCGTCGGAGCTGCTGCGAATGCGCCGAATAAAACCTTCAGACTCTAAGCGTTTGAGTACAGGAGTTAGGGAGCCAGGGTCAGTCAGAAGACGCGCACTGATCATCCCTACCGTAATCCCATCGCCTTCCCAGAGCACCAGCATGGCCAAATATTGGGGATACGTCAGTCCCAGAGGTTGCAGCAACGGTTTATAGATTTTGGTCATCAGCAAGGAGGTAGAGTACAGAGCAAAGCAGAGCTGATGGTCCAATAACAGTTCGGAGCAGGTATCTGATGTTTGGGTCATGGCCATTCTCCCCCTTAATGTCTGTACTCTCCAATTTATCGTGCCAAGGGCTTTCAGGCTAATGGATTAGATCAAATCATGCCGATTCATTGGGAGTTTTGTGTATTGGGGTGTTCCATCATGGGTCTGTACAGGGTAGGGTCAGTCAGCCTTTGCCAAGGCCCAATTTTAGGTAAGGGCCAATATTGATCCTTCAAGGAAGTCGTTTATGCATATTAGCCAAGGGCAACGGATGCCGTTGTCAAACCTCGTGCAAGGCCAACAACTGTCTTTTGTGATCCAGATCCAATCGCCCCTCAATATTGATCTTGTCTGCTTCGGTTTAGATGCTCAGGGGCAATTGTCGGATGATCGCTACATGACGTTTTTCAACCAGCCCAATACACCTTGCCAAAGTGTGCAGCAGCGAGGGATGGATGAATTTGCCGTAGATCTGGCCAAGCTTCCAGCCAGTATTGAGCGTCTGGTGTTTACCGCCGCCATTGATGGATCTGGGGCCATGCACGATATTCAAGCCAGCTCATTTAGCATCAAAAATGCGCAGGGCCTGATTGTCGCTAACTGTCCCTTCAGCGGTTCAAATTTTGCCGCTGAAAAAGCCATCATGTTGGCGGATATCTACCGTAAGGATGGCCAGTGGCGTATTGCCTCAAACCTGCAAGGCTTTAACGAAGGGCTGGCGGCTTTGGTGAAGCACTTTGGCGGTGAAATAGCGGATGAGCCCAGTCCCGCTCCTGAGCCTGCTCCGGTCAAGGTAGCGCTGGAGAAAAAAATTGCCGCCGCCGCTCCGCATCTGGTCAGCTTGGCTAAAAAAGCCCAAGTCAGTCTGGAAAAAGCTCAGCTCACTGAAGTCAAGGCACGGGTGGCTTTGGTGTTGGATGCTTCCGGCTCCATGAACAACCAATACTCCCGAGGGCGGGTACAGGAAGTAGTGAATCGCCTGATCCCGCTGGCCGTGCATTTTGATGACGATGCTACCATCGACTGCTGGGCCTTTGCTGCCAAACCGCAAAAGCTGTCTGACATCACTTTGGCCAATCACAAGGACTTTATTGCCACCGATCATGAAGGCTGGCGGGATTGGGATGTAGGCAGCCGCGTGAACAATGAGCCCAAGGTGATGGAGCAAGTGATTGCCCACTATCTCGATTACGAAGATCAGGTTCCCGTCTATGTGCTCTTTATCAGCGATGGCGGCGTGAATGAAAATAAAAAAATCACCAAGCTGATGACCGAGGCCGCGCAACGGCCTTTGTTTTGGCAGTTTGTGGGGCTGGGCGGGCGAGGCTACGGCATCCTCGAAAAACTGGACGATTTGACGGGCCGAGTGGTGGATAACTGCAACTTCTTTGCCTTAGATGACCTGCACCAAGTCAGCGAAGAACAGCTTTATGACCAGTTGATGGAAGAGTTTCCAAACTGGATCAAAGCCGCCAAAGCAAAAGCTATCCTCCAATAACGCCCAAGAAACGAAAAGCCCCGTAGGCGAATAACCTACAGGGCTTTTTTATCAATCCACTGGGGATTAACCGATGTTCACACCGTGGGCCTCAGCCAAAGGCTTGAGGCCACCGGCAAAGCCTTGGCCAATGGCTTTGAATTTGAACTCATCGTTATGACGGTAGAGTTCGCCGAAGATCATTGCGGTTTCAGTGGAGGCATCTTCAGACAGATCGTAGCGGGCGATTTCTTTGCCGTCTGCCTTGTTGATGACACGGATGTAGGCATTGGATACCTGACCGAAAGACTGTTTGCGCGCCTCGGCATCGTGGATGGTGACCGCAAACACCAGTTTTTTCACGTCGGCCGCTAAGCTCGTCAGCTTGACACCTACTTGCTCGTCATCGCCTTGGCCTTGGCCGGAGCGGTTGTCGCCCAAGTGCTCAACAGAGCCATCGGCAGACTTTTTGTTGTTGTAGAAAATGAAGCTGGCATCGGTCAAGACTTTGCCATTTTCGCCGGTGATGAAGATGGAGGCATCCAGATCAAACTCGGTACCGTCGGTAACGCGCGGGTCCCAGCCCAAACCTACGATAACCTCGGTCAGGCCCGGAGCTTCTTTAGACAGAGAGACGTTACCGCCTTTAGATAAACTTACAGCCATGATGTGCTTCCTTATCAGTTTGATGGATTAATCAAAAGCTCATGCCATAGCCATTGGCTAAGGCACGCAGGCCGCCGGCATAACCTTGGCCGACAGCACGAAACTTCCACTCGCCATTGTGGCGATACAACTCGGCGAAGATCATTGCAGTTTCTGTCGAGGCATCCTCAGCTAAGTCGTAACGAACAATTTCCACGCCCGTGACTTCGTTGACGATGCGGATGAAGGAGTTGCTGACTTGCCCAAAGCTTTGTTTACGCGCTTCGGCTTCGTGAATGGTCACGGCAAAGGCCACTTTATCGACATTGGCGGGAATCAGGCTTAAATCGACCTTGATCACCTCGTCATCCCCTTCGCCAGCGCCGGTACGGTTATCGCCAGCGTGCTCAACTGAACCCTCTGGGCTTTTCAGTTGGTTGTAGAAAATGAAGTCGGTTTCAGCGCGTACTTTTCCGTTGCTGCCTAGCAGAAAAGCACTGGCATCTAAGTCGAATTCGGTGCCGTCGGTAGCACGAGGATCCCAGCCCAGACCCACTAAAATTTTGGTCAAACTGGGGTCGGTTTTCGACAGAGATAGGTTTCCGCCTTTTTGAAGAGTCAGTGCCATGAAAACAGCTCCTTGTGGTTACTGATGAATTACGGTTTTTTAGTGACCGCTTTTTCTAAGTTCGTTCTTGGGTTTGATCCTGCCCTCATGACTGAGGATGAAACCCAAGAGGGGTGTAATACAAGACTGTGCTCCCAAAGTTGGGCCATTTTTGTTACAGGAGGTTCAGCTTAGAATTATTTAGAGCCAGCACTCCAGCGCATCCCCCAACCATAAGCCTGATCCAGATAGCGATGTCCCTTGTGGAAATCCACCCTCCGGCTGACCTTAACCGCACCGCCCTGATTTTCCAGCAAGGCGATGGCGCACATGGCCAGATTGCCGCCTTCTTCATTCAGCCGTACTTCAATCTCCGGTTGGCCGGGAATAAAAATAGTCACTACGCCATCGGTGGCTTTCCAGTTGGGAGCGCCTTCGTAAATGAAGGCAAAGATCAGGATGCGGCGAATCTCACTCCATTTTTTGCCGTTGATGTGCAGCCATTCGCCGCCCTCTACCGAGCCGGTACGGTCATCGCCCATGAGCTGGATAAAGGGCTCACGATTGAGTGCGCCAAAGCTTTTGCCCAGCGCCTGAACAACGCCTTTATCCCCGTTTTGCAGCTCGTATAGGCAGCCTACGTCCAGATCAACCGAAGTGCTGCGTTTAAAGAATCCGCCACTGCTGCCACGATGCCAATTTAGGTTGACTCGGATTTCTCCAAATCCTGCCGCTGTTTTTTCTAAGCTGATGCTGGAGCGGGTTTTATCCAGAGTGATTTTGCTCAGGCTAACCGAAGGCTTGGTTGCCGCCGCAGGAGTGGGAGCCGGAGCGGGCTTAGGCTCTGGAGCTGGTTGAATGGGGGTGGGGTTAGCGGTTGGAGCGGCGACTTCTACCCCAAAGTGCTTGGCCAAAGGCTCTAAGCCACCGGCAAAGCCTTGGCTAACGCAGCGAAATTTCCAAGCGCCTTGGCGGCGGTAGAATTCACCAAGAATCAGGGCCGTTTCCCGCATCCCTTGAGTGGGAATCTGAGCCTCAATGCCTCCGCTGATGGTCAGGGCTAGGTGGGCTACGCGGTCGAAGGCGGCTTTGTTTTCGTACAGGGTGGCAGTGAAAGCTAGCTTCTCTACGGCGGCATCCAGCCTACTCAGATCTAAGCTGAATTTTGCAGTGCCCATTGAACCGGCGCTGAGCTGAACCGCGCCGCCTAAAATCTGGGGCTGGCCGTAAAAGCACATATCACCGTCACCGCGCACTTTACCGGCTGCGGTCAGGGCAAAGGCTGAGATGTCCAAATCCACGCCGGGAACGGGGCTGTACTGGATATCAACCTGCAATGGGCCAGTGGTTACAGGGGCATTAGCGCCCGGCGTTAGCTGGGTCATGGGCGCACCGCCTGAACCGCTAGGCTAACCAGATCTTCTGCAGTGCGGCCTTGGGTAGGTTGGCCAATGGCTTTGAACTGCCAGCCCTCCTGTTCTCGGCTTAAACTGGCCATGATGACCCCGGTATGGGAGCCTTTTTCCGACAGATTAAACCGTGCCAATTCTTGGTTGTCGGGTTGGCTGAGGAGGCGGCAATAGGCGTTTTCAACCTGATCAAAGCTTTGTCCGTGAAAGCTGTTCACGGTGAGGATCAGATAATGGACGTTAGCGGGCAGGTGCTGTAGGTCAACGTAGATCACCTCATCGTCCCCGTCACCCTCTCCGGTTAGGTTGTCGCCGGAGTGCTGGACGGAGCCATCTTTAGATTCCAGTTGACAGAACCACACCATATCCAAGGAATTAAACTGGCTGTCCAATAGAATGCAGGAGGCATCTAAATCAATGGAGTTGCCACTGCCCAGCAGTTTAGACAGAAAGCCGGTGGATTTTACAGGGTCCCATCCCAGACCCAAACGGAGGGTACTGAGTGGGGTTCCAGCGGTTTTTTCCAGAGAAATGCTCTGATTTTTTGCCAGACTGAGTGCCATGTTTGGGCTCCTTCCTGATAAGAGGTTAAGGCCTTGCCATTGGGCGTGTTCTAAATACTAGTGGCCTCTTGCGAAGCTGAGGTCGGTAGAGGGCTTGTGATGTGGAGATTAGACGGATCTTTGGAGTCAGGGGATTTTAGTTGTGACGATAAAGCCCGCTTCGGGGTTGGGCGGCATTCCTCCCCGTTTGAGTTGGGGAGGAAAATAAAGCCTTATGTTGACTGACTTAAACCGCTGTTATTCCACTGTCACCGATTTGGCGAGGTTACGCGGTTGATCCACGTCAGTTCCCTTGAGGATGGCGACGTAGTAGGCCAGCAATTGCAGCGGCAGGGTGTAGAGAATGGGGGATAACACATCACTGATGTGAGGCATGTTCAGCACATGGGTGGTTTGGTCGTGCTCAATACCGGCTTGGGCATCGGCAAACACGATCAACTCCCCACCGCGTGCCCGTACTTCTTGCAGGTTGGATTTGAGTTTTTCCAACAGCTCATTACTGGGGGCTACGGTGACTACGGGCATATCGCTGTCCACCAAAGCCAAAGGCCCGTGCTTGAGCTCACCGGCGGGGTAGGCTTCGGCGTGGATGTAGGAAATTTCCTTCAGCTTCAGCGCGCCTTCTAAAGCTACGGGGTATTGAGTTCCACGCCCTAAGAATAGGCTGTGCCGTTTATCGGAAAAGCGCTCCGCGATTTGCTCTACGGTGTGGGATAGGGAGAGCACTTCATCCAGTCGAGTGGGTAAGCAGCGTAATTCTTCTACTAATTGCCGCTCCTGATCGGCGGCAAGACTGCCTTTACTACGTCCCAATGCCAAGGTGAGCAGTAGCAAGCCCACTAATTGCGTGGTAAAGGCTTTGGTGGAAGCGACTCCGATTTCGGGGCCAGCATGGGTGAGTAAGGTCAGGTCGGATTCGCGCACGAGGGAGCTGGTGGCCACGTTACAAATGGCCAAGCTGCCCAGATAGCCCATGTCCTTGGCGTTACGCAGTGCGGCGAGGGTGTCCGCAGTTTCGCCAGATTGGGAGATGCTCACAAACAGGGTATTGGGGCGTACTACCACTTTGCGGTAACGAAACTCGCTGGCCACCTCCACTTGGCAGGAAATTCCAGCCAAAGACTCCAGCCAATAGCGTGCCACCATACCGGCGTGGAAGCTGGTGCCGCAAGCCACGATTTGCAGGTTTTCTACCTGAGAAAACAAGGCGGCCGCCTGAGGCCCAAAGGCTTCCAGCAATACCTGATGCGTCCCTAAACGCCCTTCCAAAGTGCGCTGTACTACGGAGGGCTGCTCGTGGATTTCCTTGAGCATAAAGTGGCGGTACGCGCCTTTGTCTGCGGCCTCTGCGCCTTCGTGGTATTGCAGGGTTTCCCGCGTTACCGGCTGACCTTGGCGATCCCAAATGTGCAGTGTGTCGCACTGAATTTGGGCGATATCGCCCTCTTCCAGATAGATAAAACGGTCAGTGACCTGACGTAATGCCAGTTGATCGGAGGCTAAAAAATGCTCGCCTAAACCACAGCCAATCACCAAAGGGCTACCGCTACGGGCGGCAAACAGGCTATCGGGGTATTTAGCACTGACAATAGCCAGACCGTAAGCGCCCTGTAGCTCGCGGATGGTGGCTTGTAAGGCCGGGATTAATTCTGGTTGCTGTTGCAGGTGGTAATGCAACAGGTGAGCAATGACCTCGGTGTCGGTATCGGACAGAAACACATAGCCTAGCTCTTGCAGGCGGCGGCGCAGCGTCTCGTAGTTTTCGATGATGCCGTTGTGTACCACGGCCAAATCAGTGCCGGAAAAATGCGGGTGAGCATTACGCTCACAGGGCGCACCGTGGGTAGCCCAGCGCGTATGGGCAATGCCTAAGCGACCAGCGAGTTTAATGTCTTTTTGTGCCTGCTCTAGTTCGGCTACTTTACCGGCACGGCGCAGGCTGTGCAGCGTACCGGCTTGATCCAGCACGGCGAGTCCGGCACTGTCGTACCCCCGATACTCCAGCCGCTTAAGCCCTTCTAACAGGATGGGAGTGATGTTGCGTTCCGCGATAGCGCCTACGATGCCGCACATTCAGGCAGTACTCCTTAGGGTTCAGTTCAGTACTCAGACAAGCCCCTTGCTCCTTGGTTTGGAGTCGGGGCAGGTTTTAGCTCTTTTTGGTTTTCTGTGGACGTTGCCAGCCCTCAATCAGGGTTTGGCGAGCACGGCCTAGAACCAGTTTATGGGCCGGCACGTCCTGAGTGATGGTGGAGCCTGCGCCCGTGGTCACGCCATCGCCGAGCACCAGCGGGGCCACCAAAGAGCTGTTGGAGCCGATAAATACGTCTTCACCCATTACCGTGCGGTGCTTATTAGCGCCATCATAGTTGCAGGTAATGGTTCCGGCTCCGATGTTGGTACGGGCTCCGATTTCGGCATCGCCCAGATAGCTCAGGTGTCCTGCTTTGGCTTCGTCGCCTAACACGGCATTTTTCAGCTCCACGAAGTTGCCCACGTGGGCTTTGCGACCTAGTACCGCACCGGGTCGTAAACGGGCAAAGGGGCCGCAGTCAGCGCCTTCACCCAGTTCTGCACCCTCTAAATGGCTGAAGGCTTTTACTACCGAGCCCCGCCGCAGAACGCTGTCTTTGATATAGCAATTTGGGCCAATGTGGACGCCGTCTTCAATCACGACTTTTCCTTCAAAGACCACATTGACATCAATGACCACATCACGGCCTGCAACGACTTCGCCGCGCAGGTCAAAGCGGCTGGGGTCGGCCAAGGTTACGCCTTGTTGCATCAGGCGGCGGGCCGCGCATTGTTGGTAATAGCGCTCCAAGTCGGCTAACTGCATACGGTCGTTGGCCCCCTGTACTTCCATAATGTGATGGGGTTGCTCCGTTACCACCGAAAGACCATCGGCTACGGCCATAGCAATCACATCCGTCAGGTAGTATTCCCCTTGGGCATTATGGTTGGAGAGCTGCCCTAACCAGCGCGCTAAGTGTGATTGAGGGATGGCTAGGATGCCGGTGTTGCATTCTTGGATCAGGCGTTGCTCAGGGCTGGCATCTTTGTGTTCTACGATGGCGCGCACGGCTTGCGCTGTATCCCGCACAATGCGCCCGTATCCGGTGGGATCAGGCAGCTTAACCGTCAGTAGGGCTAAATGCTGTTCGCTCAGTTGCTGGAGCAAGCGCTCTAGGGTTGAGGGTTCAATCAGGGGCACATCGCCGTACAGAATCAGCACTCGCTTGGCGGTTAATGCGGGTAAGACTTGGGCCACAGCATGGCCGGTGCCTAATTGTTCGGTTTGCAGGACAAAGTTTAAATCCGGCTCAGGAAAGGCATGGCGCACGAGCTCAGCACCGTGGCCAATCACCACATGGATGCCCTGTGGTTGTAGGGAGCGTGCTGCGTCAATCACATGGCCTAGCATGGATTTTCCAGCCACAGGATGTAGCACCTTAGGTAGAGCAGAGCGCATCCGTGTGCCTTGTCCGGCGGCCAGAATAACGATATCGAGCGACATGGGCAGATCCTGAGCAAGCAAAAAGAAAAGGATAGCCAAGGCTACCCTGTTCTCTGAGATTGCAGAAGTATGAGCTCCCGAGACTATCGGAATCGCTCTGGCCCATGCTGGCCTTGGGGAATTATTGTGTAGAGGATTGATTCAGTCTAAGCGCTTGCGTGGAGGTCGCGCTAATCTGTTGAGACGGCGGCTGTATTGTTTCACCTTGCGCATCAGCTAACACCTCAACCAGGGTATCTAATCGAAAGTGCTGGCGGATTGCGGCGTTCACCTGTTCTAGGCTCATGTGTGCAAGTTCTTCATTACGTTTGGCCCAAGCTTCCAGGGTACTGCCTTCGGACAGTTGTCGCTGCATCAGGGAAAGAACACCCTGCTCTTGGCTAAAATTAAGCCGCCGTTCGTGCAAAATGGATTGCTTAGCCTGCTCCAGTTCCGCGTCACTGACACCCTGTTTGATCATCTGGGCCAGTTCGTCTTTAACGATATTGGCTAAACGCTGCCCATGACCTACCGGATAATCAGCCTGAATACTTACCCAAGCCGTACCATCGAATTTATTCACTCGGATTGAGGAGCGGACGTTATAGCTGAGGTTTTCTTGTTCGCGGAGGCGCTGGCCCAAACGTGAGACCAGTGGTTTACGTCCAAGGATGTGTTCAGCAATAAACAAAGCGGCCTGATCTTGCGATGGGCTGTCAGCGTGAAAATGTAAGCGAGCAAGGTAATACCCCGTCTGAGGTGTTCCTGCGCGCACATGCAGCTGAGTCGCTGGAATACTACGGTAGGGGCGAGAGGGCCTTACATACTCCGCCTTGCTGTTCCATCGACCAAACAAGCGCTGTATCTGTTGCGTTACTGGTTGAGGATCAAAATTCCCAGCAAGGGTTAGCTCACCTTGGTTGGCCCCGTAGAATGCTTGGTGAAAAGCGACTACCTCATCCCGAGTCAGGGTTTGCAGGGCAGCGAGTACTTCGCTTTGTTCCGTATGGCGACGTATATCCCCAACGGGATAGGGTGCGGTCGCTCGGCTCAGATTTAGGCTGGCTACCGCAGCGGGCTGCTCAACGGGTTGCGCGAGCGCTGAACCTTGCAAGCGTTTGATCAGCTCAAATTCTGTGGCTGGGAACGCAGGCTGCTTGAGGATTTCGGCCACAAGATCTAACAGAGCGGATAATTTTTCTTTGGGGGCAGAGAAGTGCACACTCAACTGCTCTCCATTCGGCTGAATGCTGAGGCCTGCACCCATGCTGTTAATCTGATCAACTATTTGCTGGTAACTGCGGTTTTGAGTACCACGAATCAACAGCGTGGCCACCAGATCCGCCAAAGTACGTTTACCGAATAAGCTGTGGGGAGTACCAAAGTGCAGATTCAACACACCACGCACCGGATTATTGGACTCTGGGAGCGGACGTAATGCCAGCTTTAATCCATTATCCAGCGTACTGCGGAGAATTTGACTCTCTGTCCTCATAACCTGTTGGTTGAAATTGGCCAGATCTAGGGTGTTGGGGGCGACTTTTTCGGGTGCAGGGCTCACTTGACGCGACGCTTGCGCTACAGGGGTTGCTACCGAGGTTGATGGAGTAGTGGTTGAGGTGGCGGCATGTAGCTCACCCATAATGCGCCGATCTTGACGAAAGTGCTTTTGTGCCTGCTGCTGTACTTCGGACTGTTTCAGCCGAGCAATACCTTCATAACGCTGTAACAGCAGTTGCCAATCGCCTAGGGCGGCGTGCTCAGCCAGCAGTTCGCTTAGTGCCGCATGATTTTGGAATGTTTGGGATTTTATTGCTTGAATGCTGATTTTGAAGCGTTGCAGTTCTTCTTCAGTAATGGGCTGTTTTGCAAATCCTTCTAACGCTGTGCTTAATGAGGTCAGAGCATCCTCCATGGATTGCTCTTTAGACAGAGGCGCAGCAAATAGAAAGTAACCTCCCTGCCGGAATTGAAGGGGTTGGGCCATAATGCCGGTGACTTTATTGTTGAGCACCAAGCTTTGGTATAAACGCCCATGCGGCTCAGCAGCTAGGATATCAGCTAGGGGAGTGAGTGAGATATTGGCCTGATCCTTAATGGCGGCTAAGGGGTAAGCTAAGGCAACCCAGCGAATATTGCCGCTATGCACTTGAGTGACGGCTGGTTTGCGGGCAGGTAGGAGTTTTTCAGGCGGGCTGAGGCTTCGGCTGGGTAAGGCTGCAAAATATCGCTCGATGGTTTGTAGCGTTTTATCTGCCTCAAAGTGACCCGTAATGACGATTACCGCATTACCCGGCTGGTAGTGCTGAGTATAAAAGCGGCGCACGTCATCCAGACTAACCCGTTGCAACTCCTCTGGAGTGCCGAGTACTGGACGGCCAAACCCTCTATTGGGTGTGGCGGCGGTCAGTATGCTTTGAGTTAGGGCTGTTAGTGGAACGCTTTGCGCTTGTTCTAGCTCACGCAATACAACCTCACGTTCAGCATCCAGCTCTGTTTGTTTAAACTGGGTATTGCGCATGCGGTCAGCTTCTAGCGCAATCAGGTAATCCAACTTATCCTGCTGGGCCTCTAATTGGGCAACATAACGCGTGCGGTCGTAACTTGTAGTGGCATTAAAGCGAATGCCGCGCTGATTTAAACCCTCAATTAATGTATTACCCGGTAGTTTATTTGTCCCTTTGAATAATAAATGTTCGAGTAAATGGGCAGTACCCGCTTTGCCTTGTGGATCGGCTAAAGAACCACTGAGGTATAAAATATTAAAGGCAATGGCTGAGCTGGTTTGATCTGGGGCTAAAATTATTTTTAAACCATTATCTAAGCGGTATTCACTAATACCCTCACGCTGAACTATTGGAGTGAGGGGGGTTGCCTGTAAGTTTGGCAGATAAAAGATTATCCATAGTACAACGAGACAATAAGTTTTGCGCACACGAGATTCCTTTCTTTAACATCCATGAAATTGAGTTTCTGTATATTTTCATAGAATGCCGTCCATTAATTGATGTAAATCAATCTATTAAAATATAATTATTCTTGTTTGTGTGCGTTCTTGGCTTGGCGAGTATGTTTAAAAAGCTTGGATAGCTAATTCAGTATTTAGATAACAGACCGTATCAGCGTTCTAGCTGGATGATGAGTCTGCATTAAATAAATTAACTGAAAGCCACAGTGAGTCGTTTGGTTTAGGCCCATTTAAGGAAAAGTATCTTTGTATGGGCTCAGGGTTTCCCCTATGGGCCGCTTGCTCGGCCCACAGAGGGAGTTCTAAACCGTAGCGATAATCCGCTTCGCCAAGTAGATTATTTTGGCTGAAATCTTTAGCGGGACAACGCAGTACCGAAAAATAGTGCCTACGGAAACGTTCACATCAATGTTGGAGGAGTCATCCAGAGGATCGAGCACCAGCAGATAAGCGCCTTTAGGGGACTTATTCCAGCGCCCTGCTCAGCCGTATTTCCGGCCTGAACCAAACGCTGGCGCAAAACATCGTGGCTTTCCGCGATGCTAACGGCGCTTTCCCCAATCGTGCAGCACTGAAAAAAGTACCGCGCTTGGGCGGAAAACCTTCGAGCAGGCCGCTGGCTTTTTGCGGGTGATGAAGGGCAATAATCCGCTGGATGCCTCCGCCGTTCACCCGGAAGCCTATCCAATGGTGAAACGCATTGCCGAAAGCAGTCAGCGCGATATTCGCTCCTTAATTGGCGACACCAGTTTCCGAACCAACTTTGGCGCTAAACGGCAGCCCCCAACGCCATACCGACCAATCCGGCCATGGCGGCGTTGTTTGCGCAGGCTAAAAAGTTGAAAAAATAAGCTGAAAACCCTTGGAAGCCTTGGGTATGAGCAAGAGGAGTCTGTGTTTAGGTCTGGCCCTCTTAGCCGAACCCCTTGCCTGAAGGCTTCCGAGGGGGTAGCCGTCCTTGGCCCACTGAGTTGAATTAAGCGTCCGAGGTTTTTGAGCGCAGCCTGACCCAAACTCGAAACACCGGCTCGGCCAAAAACAGCACCATCAGCAGTCGTAGTACTTGAATGGCAGTGACCAAGGGCACCATCAGGCCCAAGGCTTCGGCGGTGAGGCTCATTTCAGCAATGCCGCCGGGAGCCATGCCCAAAGCAAGAGTGGGAATGTCTAATCCAGATACCCTGCCTAAAATCCATGCCAAAGGAATGGCCAGCAGCATGATGGAGCAGGTTCCCGCGAGGGTACGCAGCATGAAGGCCGGAGCGCGTTTAAAGAAGCTGCGGTCGAAATAGCAACCGAGGGTGCTGCCAATCAGCCATTGGCCAAAGGCACCCGCGCCCGGTGGCAGACCAACCTGCAAATCAAAGAAGGCGGTGAGGGGAATACAGGCCGCCAGAGCACCCAGTTGCCACGCATTAGGTAAATGCCAACGCTGAAAGCGCCAAGCAATCAGGCCACCGATCGCAAAAAGCAGGCTGAGCCAGCCCAGATGCACCGGGGCGTTAGTGTGGGTGTGGGCTTCGCCGCCAAAAATCAGCAGATAGCTGGCTGGTACGGTCAATAACACCAGCATCATGCGCAGGCTTTGCCCAGCGGCGATGGAGGGCAAATCCGCACCCTGCTGGCGGCCCAGATTGACCATTTCATTAGCGCCGCCGGGCATACTGGCAAAGTAGGCAGTGGCCAGATCCACGCCGCTGCGCCGGTGCAGCCAGATGCCGACCCCGCAGGTCACGACCGTCAGTACGCTGGCCAGAATAATCACACCGGCATTTTGGAGCATTTGCCCTACCACGGCGGCGGTAAAGTGCAGGCCAATACCCGTGGCGACAATCCACTGCCCCAGTTTGACCCCGTGAGGAACGGGTTTGGTCAAACAACCAAGGCAACGAATCAGGGTTACGCCCAATAAAGCCCCAATCATCCACGGCAGCGGACAGTGCAGCCACTGGGCAAGGGCTCCTCCGGCGGCCCCCGCAAAGGGGGTGACAATCCAAGGTTGGGTGGCACGGAGCCAGTGGGGAAGGGCCTTGAATGTCATCAGTAGAACTCCGGAGCGGGGTCAGTGGATAAGGTCGAACTCACGAGCCATCTGTCGGTAACGGGTGACGGCTTCTTGGATGTGTTGGGTGAGTTCAGGGCCAGTGAGGGACAAAGGAAAAAGCTCGCGTTGGTCACGCAGTTGGGCAAAATCTTCAGAGGCCAACAGGTGGTCAAAAGTGGTTTTCCACCATTGGTACTGAGCTTCGCTGACCTGCGGGCCCATGTAAAAACCACGCAGCACCGGCCAGACAATGTCAAAACCCTGTTCGCGAGCGGTGGGGATGTCGGCCATTGCCGGTTCTTCGCGTAGCCGATGGGGCGCAAAGACGGCCAAAATACGAATCTGGCCGCTTTGAACGCGGGGAATGGAGTCGGAAATATCGGTGCTGCCGATCTGGATATGTCCCCCTTGAAGTGCGGTCGCAATTTCGCCGCCCCCCTCCAAGGCTACATAGCGCAGGCGACGCGGATTGAGCCCAGCCGCGCGCGCTACCAGTGCTAATTGCAGCCAATCCTGTCCGCCAATGGTGCCGCTGGTGCCGATAATCACGCGATCCGGGTTGTGTTTGAGGTCATTGACCAAGTCTTGTAGGTTACGGTACGGCGAATCGCTGCGCACTGCCAGCGCGCCGTAGCTGGTGCCAATCACGGCTAGCCAGCGCACGGCCTGTTCATCGAAGCGCCCGAATTTACCCTGAGCGATATTGAGTAAGGAGCCTGTGGAAAAGGCGACTAGAGTGCCTTCTTCTGCCGGTCGTTGGGTCACGATTTGATTGTAGGCTACAGCCCCGACACCGCCGGGCATATAGCTGATGGCTAGGGGTTGTTGCAGGAGTCCGGTTTCTTTTAAACCGCTTTGGGCCAGACGACAGGCCAAATCGAATCCGCCACCGGGGGCTGCCGGTGCAATGCATTCGGGGTTTTGAGGCTCGGCCCACAGCGCAGGGCTGAGACTTAGGCCAGCCACTAATAGGAGAAGACGCAGGGAGGATCGCATGGGCAATTCCTTGGATAGGATAAACACGCCGACACCCGCGAGGGCGGGTGTCGGGCACTGCTTATCAATCTACCACCAGCCCCTCGGCACGATTACTTACCAGACGCCGCCGCCAGATGCGAATCAACGGCAGAGCCAGCATCACCAGCACCAAGGCCCAGGTGCCTTGAGCGATGCCGCTGTTCCAGAGGATGCTCAGCTCACCGTTGGAGATGGACAGCGCTCGGCGCAGGTTTTGCTCCATATGGCCACCAAGGATAAAGCCCAGCAGCAGGGGGGAAAGCGGGAAATCCATCTTCCGCATCAGGTAGCCGACAACACCGATGACCACCATCAAAATCAGGTCAAAGGTGGTGGCATGGATGGCATACACCCCGATGGAGGTAATGATGGCGATCAAGGGCACCAGTACCCAGTTCGGTACAGTCAGGATACGGGTGAAGATCTTGATCATCGGCACGTTCAGAACCAACAGCATCAGGTTGGCGATGAACAGCGAAGCAATCAGACCCCAGACCAGCGTGGGCTGATTTTGGAACAGCAGCGGGCCGGGGGTGATGTTGTACAGGCTCAAAGCGCCAATCATCACCGCCGTGGTACCGGAGCCGGGCACGCCCAGAGTCAGCATGGGCACCATCGCGCCGCAGCAGGACGCGCCGATAGCGGTTTCTGGGGCGGCCAGTCCGCGCAGATCGCCCTTACCGAATTTGCCCTCGGCTCCGGCGAGTTTTTTCTCCGTCATATAGGCCAAAGCACTGGCAAGCGTCGCCCCAGCTCCGGGCAGTACGCCGATAAAGAAGCCGCCTAAACCACAACGCAGGTTGACCCAAAATACCTTCCGCGCTTCGTTGAAGTTAAACAGCATCCGGCCTGTGGCCTGCACCATTTGTTGGCCGTGGTGGGTTTTCTCCAGCAGCAGCAAAATTTCGCTGACTGAGAACAGACCCAGTACCAGCACTACAAATTGAATGCCGTCGGTGACGTGAATGCTGTCAAAGGTGAAGCGATACACACCGCTGTTGGCATCAATCCCCACGCAGGACAGGAACAGTCCCAGCAGGGTAGCGACCAGCGTTTTCATCGGTTTATCGCCCGCCATACCGGCCAGAGCGACGGTCGCCAACACCATCAGCACAAAGTATTCCGCCGGGCCAAAGGCAATGGCCCAGCTGGCCAGCAGGGGCGCAAACAGCACCATGCCGCAGGTGGCAATCAAGGCACCGATGAACGAACTCCAAGCTGACAACGACAGCGCCACCCCCGCCAAGCCTTGGCGCGCCATCGGGTAGCCATCCAGACAGGTCATCAGGGTGGCGGCTTCACCGGGAATATTGAGCAGAATGGAGGAAATCCGTCCGCCGTATTCGCAGCCCAAATAAACGGCGGCCAGCAAAATCAGCGCTGTTTCAGGCGGCAGACCGAGGGCAAAGGCCACCGGAATTAAAATAGCCACCCCGTTGATGGGGCCAAGGCCGGGCAGCAAACCGACCACGGTGCCAATCAGGGTGCCGATGAGGGCGATCAAGAGGTTGGTGGGTGTCAGGGCGACGCCAAACCCTTGGGCCAGAAAGTTTAAAGTATCCACAGTTAGCCTCCCAGCACACTGAGGATGCCCAGTGGCAGCGGCACATCCAGCAGCTTGTCAAACAACAGGTACAGGCCCAGCGCCAAGCCCAAGCCTGCAATCAGGCTGGGTCGCCATTGGCCTTCGTAGAGGCGTGCCAGACAGGCACCCACCAGTGTGCTGGCAGGAATAAAGCCCAGCGGTTCGAACAGCAGAGCAAAGGCCAGCAGCAGGGCAATGCAGAGTACGACCTTACGCAGGCCATGCTGATCCAGTTCCGGCTCGTGTTCATCCCGGTGAATGGGTGTGGGGTTGATCAACAGGTACAGCAGTCCGGCGCAGAGCAAACCCAGCATCAGCAGTGGAAAGGATCGTGGCCCTACCGGCTCGTACGAAAAGGGTGCCTGATAGTCCAGACCCACCCCGATCATCACCAGTGCCAGCAGCAACCAGGCCCCTAAAAACAGGCGTTGCAGTAGCATAAGCATCTCCTTGGACAAGGCTGCCAAGGGCAGCCTGTCACGGGGTTATTGGATCAGGCCAAAATCTTTGGCCATGGCCCGGTAACGGACGACTTCTTTTTGCACATAGGCTTCCAACTCCGGCCCAGTGAGGGCGAAGGGGAACAGCTCGCGCTGGTCGCGCAGCTTGGCGAAGTCTTCAGAGGCGAGGAGTTTTTCGAAGTGGGTCTTCCACCACTGATAGTCTTCCTCGCTGACTTTCGGCCCCATGTAGTAGCCGCGTACCACGGGCCAGCTGATGTCGTAGCCTTGTTCTTTGGCGGTGGGGATCTTGGCCATATCGGGCTCGTCGATGCGTTTGTCCGCCAGTACCGCCAGAATGCGCATGTTGCCGCTCAGCACATGGGGCATGGAGTCGGAGATGTCGGTGCTGGCGACCTGAATGTGTCCACCCAGCAGTGCGGTCGCGATTTCACCGCCGCCTTCCATCGCCACATAGCGCAGGTCTTTAGGATTAACGCCCATGGATTTAACGATCATGGCCGTCTGCATCCAGTCTTGGCTGCCAAGGGTGCCACCGGCGCCAATCACCACCTTGCCCGGTTCTTTTTTCAGCGCCGCAGCCAAGTCGTCTAGGGTTTTGTAGGGCGAGTCGGCGCGCACGGCGATGGCTCCGTAACTGGCTCCCACAGCCGCCAGCCATTTCACGGCCTTCTCGTCAAAACGCCCAAATTTGCCTTGAGCCAAGTTCAACAGTGAGCCGCTGGAGAAGGCGACGATAGTACCGCCCTCCGCAGGCCGTTGAGCGACCACCGCGTTATAGGCCACCGCACCCACGCCACCGGGCATGTAAGTCACGCGCATGGGATTTTGCAGCATTTTGCTGTCCAGCAAGGCGCTTTGAGCCAGCTTACAGGTCAGGTCAAAGCCGCCACCGGGCGAGGCGGGGGCAATACATTCGGGGCGTTTGGGTTCAGCCAGCAGCGAGCTACAGAAGAGCAAGGAGGCGCTGGCAGCCAGTGCCGCGCGCAGCGGCAAAGACGACGGACGACGCATCGGGGAAATACCTTTTGTTGTTGTAATCAGGTGTCAGCCCAGTAGAGGCTTTGGAGATGCTAGGCGCTCAAACTTTCACCAACCTTTCAGCCTGCTTTCCGGTGGGGGACGATTCATTTGCAGGCGATGGGCTGGTTACACTAGAGGGCATAACAAAAGCCTTAGTCCGGAATTGACCCATGCGTATCCTGCTCGTTGAAGACCACAGCTCGCTGGCGGACAGCTTGGCGCAAGCCTTGCGCGCTACGGGCTTGACTGTGGATGTACTGCAAGACGGCGTGGCCGCTGATTTAGCCCTGACCGATCAGGATTTTAATTTGGTCGTTATGGATGTGGGCTTGCCGCGCATGGATGGCTTTGAAGTATTGGCGCGTCTGAGGGCGCGGGGTAATCGGGTGCCGGTGTTGATGCTGACCGCGCGCTCCGAAGTCAAAGACCGAGTACAGGGCCTGAATCTGGGGGCCGACGACTATCTGGCCAAACCCTTCGAGCTGACGGAGCTGGAAGCGCGGGTGAAGGCACTGTTGCGGCGCAGTGTATTGGGAGGCGACCACCAGCAACGCTGTGGCCCCTTGGTATTTGACCTCAATACCAGCCGCTTCAGCCTCAAGGGCGAGCCGCTGAATTTGACCTCGCGCGAGCAGGCGGTACTGAGCGTGCTGATTGCTCGTCCAGGGCGAGTGATGAGTAAGGAACAGCTGGCTTCCCAAGTCTTTGGCTTGGACGATGAAATTAACCCCGAAGCCATAGAGATCTACATCCACCGTTTGCGGCGCAAGCTGGAAGACAGCCCGGTACGCATCGTCACCTTCCGGGGCTTAGGCTACTTACTGGAAGCAACCCGCGATGCTCAGTGAGTTAGAGGACTCGCCCTCGGTACAGGTGGCGGGCAGCCTGCGCGGGCGTTTACTGCGGCGTATGGCCTTGCTCTTGACCTTGCTGCTGTTGGTCAGCGCCCTGAGTGCCTACTTTAATGGCCGCCGAGCGGCCGATACGGCCTATGACCGTACTCTGCTGGCCTCGGCGCGTACCATTGCCTCGGGTTTATTCGAGAGCGATGGCCGTCTTAAAGCCCGTATTCCCTACATTGCTCTGGATACCTTCGCCTTTGATAGTGCTGGCCGCATCTACTATCAGGTGCTGGGTTTGGACGGTCAATTGGTTTCCGGCTATGAACAACTGCCCGGCGCTCCGACGGATGCCCCTCTAACTCGTGACTATCCCGCTCTGGCGCGTTTCTATGATGCTCAGTACCGAGGGCAGCGGGTGCGGGTAGTCAGTTTGCAGCAGCCCATCAGCGAAACCACCCTCAACGGTATGGCCGAAATTCGGGTGGCGGAAACTGAAGAGGCTCGCGAGCGCATGGCCCGCAGCTTACTGGCCGATACTCTGTGGCGCATGACGTTGCTGATTCTGGCGGCAATGGCCTTGGTGTGGGTGGTTGTTACTGCGGCGTTGCGTCCCTTAGAACAACTGCGCCGCGCTGTGGCCGAGCGCTCACCGGAGGATTTGCGTCCGCTGCCGGTCTTAACCGTGCAGCGCGAGTTACTGCCCCTCGTAACGGCTCTGAACCTCTTTACCGCACGCTTACGGCATCTGTTGGAGCGCCAATCTCAGTTCATTGCCGATGCCGCCCACGAATTACGCACCCCCATTGCGGCCCTCAAGGCGCGTTTGGAGTTGGGCTTGCGCGAACAAACACCAGAGATTTGGTGGCAAACCCTGAATGAAGGCCGCCACAGCAGCGATCGTTTGGCGCATTTGGCCAATCAACTGCTGTCTTGGGCACGGATTGAAAGCAGCGCCCAAGCGGTGGCTGAGGGCAGCGCCGAGCGCATTGAACTCCGACAGCTGGCCCGCGAATTGGGCTTAGCTTTGGCCCCCTTGGCCCATGCACGGGGTGTGGATTTGGCCTTGGAAGCACCTGAGCCGGTGTGGGTGATGGGCGAGCCGACTCTGCTTAATGAGTTGCTGAGCAATCTTTTGGACAACGCCATGACCCATACCGCAAAACAGGGCGGACTGGTGACCCTGCGTGTGTTGCCACCGAGTGCATTAGAAGTAGAAGACAACGGCCCCGGCATTCCCGAAAGCGCGCGGCAGAAGGTTTTCGAGCGCTTCCATCGTCTCACCCCCGAGCGCGGCGGAGCGGGATTGGGCTTGGCTATTGTTGGCGAAATTTGTCGCGCCCATCAGGCCAGCATTCATTTGCTGGATGGCGAGCAAGGAGGCTTGAGGGTACGGGTGGAGTTTCCGCTGGTGCGCGGCTCGGAGCTTGAGGCCTAAACTAAGGCTTATGGGTCGTGGGTGCGCCGTTATAACAGCGTCCCCCTGAAGAAGTCATAATTTTAACGCTTAGGGAGATTGGGCCTTGCACCCAACCTCCTTCGTTCAGCCTTAAGCCTTAAGCGCCGTAATCCGCTGCCGGCACACAGACGCAAAATAGATTGCGGTCGCCATACACGTTGTCCACCCGGTTCACTGCCGGCCAGTATTTATGGGCGCGGGTGTGGGCGGTGGGGGTGACGGCTTCGGCAATGCTGTAGGGGTGCGACCAAGCGTTGATCACATCTTCCAGCGTGTGCGGCGCGTTCACCAGTGGGTTATCGGCCAGCGGCCACACGCCTTGCTGCACCTTGTCGATCTCGGCGCGAATGCTGAGCATGGCCTCCACAAAACGCTCCAGCTCCACCAATGGCTCGCTCTCGGTGGGCTCGATCATCAGGGTGCCAGGCACAGGGAAGGACATGGTCGGCGCATGGAAACCGTAGTCCATCAGGCGCTTGGCCACGTCTTCCTCACTGATGCCGGTTTGGGCCTTCAGCGGACGTAGGTCGATGATGCACTCGTGGGCCACGCGACCGCTGCGGCCGGTGTAGAGCACCGGGAAGGCCTCATTCAAACGCGCGGCCAGATAGTTGGCGTTGAGGATGGCCACTTCGGTGGCTTCGCGCAGCTTTGGGCCCATCATGGCAATGTACATCCAGCTGATGGGCAGAATGCTGGCGCTGCCCCAAGGCGCGGCACTGACGGCGCTGTTGTTGGAATTCGGGCCTTGCAGCTCCACCACCGGATGGTTGGCGACGAAGGGCGCGAGGTGCGCTTTCACACCAATGGGGCCCATGCCGGGGCCGCCACCGCCATGGGGAATGGCGAAGGTTTTGTGCAGGTTCATGTGCGAAACGTCCGCGCCAATGTCGGCAGGACGCGACAGCCCGACCAAGGCGTTCAGGTTCGCGCCATCCATATACACCTGTCCGCCTTGAGCATGAATCACCGCGCAGATGTCGCGGATGCTTTCTTCGTACACGCCGTGGGTCGAGGGATAGGTGATCATCAAGCAAGAGAGTTTGCTACCGGCGGCCTCGGCCTTGGCCTTAAGGTCGTCCAAATCCACGTTGCCGGATTTGTCGCAGGCCACTACCTGAATTTGCAGGTTCAGCATCTGCGCCGAGGCGGGGTTGGTGCCATGAGCCGACGCAGGAATCAAGCAAATATGCCGCTCCGCTTGGCCTTGGCTGGCGTGGTAGTTCTGGATTGCCAACAGACCGGCGTATTCACCCTGAGCACCGGAGTTGGGCTGCATGCTGATGGCATCAAAGCCGGTGATGGCACTCAGCCAGGCTTCCAACTCATCAATCATTGCCTTGTAACCGGCAGCCTGCTCGCGCGGGGCGAAGGGGTGCAGGTTGGCAAATTCTGGCCAAGTGATGGGCAGCATCTGGCTGGTGGCGTTCAACTTCATGGTGCAGGAGCCGAGGGGAATCATGGCTTGGTTGAGGGCCAAGTCCTTGTTTTCCAGACGCTTGAGGTAGCGCAGCATCTCGGTTTCGCTGTGGTGGGTGTTGAACACCGGATGGCTCAGATAGCTGGATTGGCGTTGCAGTGCCGCCGGAATACCGCTGCTACTTTGAGCGGCTAAGGTATTCAGGCACAGGCCATGATCCGCGCCGAGGAATACCGCCAGCAGTTGCTTGAGGGTTTCTTCGGTGCAGCTTTCGTCCAGACTCACCGCCAAACGACCCTGCCCCAGAATCCGCAGGTTGATGTGAGCGGCTTTGGCACTTTCGATGATTGCGGTTTGAGCGCCGCCCACATCCAGAGTCAGAGTATCGAAGAAGGCTTGGTTCAGACGGGTAACGCCCTTTTGCTCCAACGCAGTGGCCAGCATTGCCGTCAGGCCGTGGATGCGCTGAGCAATGGCCTTCAAGCCCTGAGGCCCGTGGTAGATGGCGTAGAAGCTGGCCATGTTCGCCAACAACACCTGTGAGGTGCAGATATTGGAGTTGGCCTTCTCGCGGCGGATGTGCTGTTCGCGGGTTTGTAGCGCCATACGCAGCGCAGTGTTGCCGCGTGCATCCTTAGAAACGCCGATGATTCGGCCCGGCATGGCACGTTTGAAGTCATCACGGGTGGCAAAGAAGGCTGCGTGTGGGCCACCGTAACCCATGGGCACACCAAAGCGTTGGCTGGAGCCGAGCACAATATCCGCACCCAATTCACCGGGCGGAGTGAGCAGCAGCAGGCTCATCAAGTCTGCCGCCACGCAGGCCAAGGCTTGTTGGCTGTGCAGTTGGGCGATGATGGGACGCAGGTCGCGGATTTCGCCGTGGGTGTCGGGGTATTGCAGCAGCGCACCAAACACAGAGACGCTTTCCAGTTGCGCCAGATCGCCGACAATCAGCTCAAAACCAAAGCCTTGGGCGCGGGTTTGCAGCACCGATAGGGTTTGTGGATGGCAATTGTGGTCAACGAAGAAGGCGTTGCTTTTGCTCTTAGCCACACGGCGGGCCATGGCCATGGCTTCAGCGGCGGCGGTGGCTTCATCCAGCAGGGAAGCGTTAGCCAGCTCCATGCCGGTCAGGTCGATGGTCATTTGTTGGTAGGCCAGCAGCGCCTCCAAGCGACCCTGAGCGATTTCGGGCTGATAAGGCGTGTAAGCGGTGTACCAACCGGGGTTTTCCAACACGTTACGCAAAATCACGGTAGGGGTAACGGTGCCGTAGTAGCCCATGCCGATCAGGCTGGTCCACTGTTGATTTTGTTGGGCGTAGCCGCGCAGTTTGCTCAGCGCTGCTTGCTCGTCTAATGCGGGCGGTAGCGCCAGCTCACCCTGTAGGCGAATGGCAGGAGGAACGCTCTGTCCAATGAGCTGATCGCGGCTGTCCAAGCCCAGCGTTTTGAGCATGGTGGCTTGTTCGGCGGCATCTGGGCCGAGGTGGCGGTTGAGGAAGGCTTCAACCGGTTGAAGTGCAAGGTCTTGGTGGACAGAGGACATTCCGGGGACTCTCCAGAAAAGAAGAAAGGCCCCGCAGTCTGCGGAGCCTTTGGGTACAGACTGAAAAAATTAAGCGTCAGCAGAGCAGGCGGCTTGATAAGCGGCAGCATCCAACAGTTGTTCCAGTTCCGCAGGGTTGCTGGGGTTTACGCGGAAGAACCAACTGTCATAGGGTTCAGCGTTTACCAGCTCCGGTTGATCTGCCAGCTCCTCATTGATGGCAATGACTTTGCCAGAAATGGGGCTGTAAATGTCGGAGGCGGCCTTGACCGATTCGACTACGCCAGCGGTTTGGCCGGCTTCCAACTGTGCTCCAACTTCAGGGAGCTCAATAAAGACCACATCGCCGAGTGCTTCTTGAGCATGATCGGAAATGCCAATACTTACCGTACCATCGGCCTCCAGACGCGCCCATTCATGGCTGGAGCTGTAACGCAATTCGTTGGGGGTGTTGCTCATTCCTCTGTCCTCTGGGGTGTCGAAGGTCAAACGAGAATTTTACCCTGACGTACAAAATTCGGCTGCACTACGCGCACGGGATAGCACTTGCCACGGATTTCTACTTCAGCACGGTCGGCGGTGGTCGCAGGGACACGGGCCAAAGCAATGGATTTACCAAGGGTGGGTGAGAAGGTGCCGCTGGTGATTTCTCCCTCGCCAATACCGGCCACCTTAACCAGTTGGTGTGCGCGCAGTACGCCCCGCTCATCCAGCACCAACCCTACCAGTTTAGGCAGGTTAGCTTGGGTTCGTTGGCTTTCTAAGGCAGCTCGACCGATGAAGTTCCGCTCTTGAGGCTCCCAAGCAATGGTCCAACCCATGTTGGCGGCTAGGGGGGAGGTCTCTTCGTTCATATCTTGGCCGTAGAGATTCATGCCTGCTTCCAGACGCAGAGTGTCCCGTGCCCCTAAGCCGATGGGTGCAACTCCAATGCCGACCAGTTCATTAAAGAATGAGGCGGCTTCGGTCGCAGGGAGCATGATTTCTAAGCCATCTTCGCCGGTATAGCCGGTGCGGGCGATAAACCAATCGCCCTCGGGCAGACCTTGGAAGACTTTCAGGCCGTCGATCAGGCTAGCGCGGGCATTGGCGACTACTGTAGCTACTTTGGCTCGTGCATTGGGCCCTTGCACGGCCAACATAGCCAAATCGCTGCGCTCGGTCAGGGTAACGTCAAAGCCTGTAGTTTGACGCTGCATCCAGGCCAAATCTTTGTCGCGGGTGGCCGCATTGACCACCATGCGGTAGCCAAAATCTGTCAAGTACACAATTAAATCGTCGATCACACCACCGGCTTCATTAAGCATGGCGCTGTACAGGGCTTTGCCCATAAAGCCTAACCGTGCTACATCATTGGCCAGTAAATGTTGCAGCCAGTCTTGGGCTTGAGCGCCGGTGATATCGACGATGGTCATGTGGGATACATCAAACACCCCGCAATCACGGCGCACCTGATGGTGCTCCTCGACCTGAGAGCCGTAATGGAGGGGCATATCCCAGCCTCCAAAATCGACCATTTTGGCTCCAAAAGCGAGGTGTTGATCAAAGAGCGGAGTACGCTGACCCATGGGTTTCTCCTTCCGGGCGGGGGCGTCATGAGGGTAGGTAGCCTGTGTCCGGCCACCCAGTGGCGCGAATTGTAGCCGCCCGCAAGACTTAGGTCACGGTGCAGCGATCAAGAGCGGGAAGCCTATCTCGGTTTTATGACGGCTTAGGGCCTGTATTGATTAAGCTCAAGCGCAGCGGCGAGTGCTGGTTGGGGGGTTTGACGGAGTTTTCACAGGCTGTTTGGCATAGTTTCTCTGATATGTCCTTAGTGACTCTTGAGCTCTGAGGTCTCTTGCAGGAGAAGATGCATGGCCACAACTACCTCAACGACCGTAAAACAGCGATTTGATTGGGCCGGACTTGGCTGGATGTTTCTGTTTTTCTGGTACTTCTCTGGGGTGACGCACACTTTAATCCAACTGACTGGAACCGCAGGTTTTGCCGGATTTCGTCAGGCGCTGTTGGTCAGTGCGCTGTGGCTGATTCCTCTACTGTTATTCCCAGCCCGTGCTCGGCAATTGGCGGCGCTGATCGGGATACCTCTGTGGCTGTGCTCTTTGTCGGGTTTTGGGTACTTTTTGGTGTATGGCCAAGAGTTTTCCCAGAGCGTTATCTTCATCATGTTTGAATCCAACGTGACCGAAGCCAGCGAATATCTGGGGCATTACTTCTCCTGGTGGATTGTACTGGCGGTGCTGGCTTATGGTGTGGGCGGATGGTTGCTGTGGCGTAAAGTGCGGCCCGTCTATGTGCCACAGCCTGCGTTAGCAGTCACCTGTGTGGCCTTATTTATGCTGTCTTTGGGCTATCCGGCGCTACGTCAATTCACTAAGCACGAAGAGTTTCAGTCAGCTTTAGAGAACTTTGAGGAGCGCATTGAGGCGGCTACCCCTTGGCAATTAGTGGTCGGTTATCGCCACTACCGTATGCAATTGGCCAATATGGAGGCACTGCTGGAAACCCATGCCCAGATTCCTCCGCTGCAAAATATGCGGGATCAACACGCAGGTCAGCCAGCTACCTTAGTGCTGGTGATTGGCGAATCCACCAACCGTCAGCGTATGAGCTTGTACGGTTATCCGCGTCCTACTACACCTAATCTGGATAAAATTCGCTCCGAACTTCAGGTATTCGACAATGTGGTGACGCCACGTCCCTACACTATTGAAGCCTTACAGCAGGTGTTGACCTTTGCCGATCAGGAAAATCCGGATCTGTATTTGAGTACGCCTTCGCTGGTCAATCTAATGAAACAGGCGGGTTATAAAACCTACTGGATCACCAACCAGCAGACCATGACCAAGCGTAATACCATGCTCACTACCTTCTCTAAGCAGGCGGATGAGCAGGTGTACCTGAATAACAACCGCGAGCAAAACGCCAGCCAGTACGATGGCGATGTATTAGAGCCCTTCAGCAAGATTTTGACTGACGATGCGCCGCGCAAATTTATTGTGGTGCACCTGTTGGGCACTCACATGCGCTATCAATACCGTTATCCGCCAGAATATGAGCGTTTTACCGACCGCACAGGCGTTCCTGAGCACGTTACTCAGGATCAGTTGCCGACCTACAACAGCTATGACAACGCGGTGTTATACAACGACTATGTGGTGTCTGATCTGATTGAGCGTTTTAGATCCACCGATCCGAACGGATTTTTGCTGTACTTAGCCGACCACGGTGAAGCAGTGTTTGATGCCTCCGCGCCGGATGTTTTGGGCCGTAACGAAGCCGCGCCTACTGGCCCCATGTACACCGTGCCGTTCTTTATCTGGAATGCACCTAAGTGGACGGCGATGGATGTGTCAGGATCCTTGCATCGTCCTTACAGCAGCTCCCACTTTATCCACACCTGGGCTGATTTAGCCGGTTTGAGCTTTAACGAGTTAGACCTGAGCAAGAGTTTGGTCAGCCACCAATTTAAAACCCGTCCGGTGTTAGTGGGCGATCCAGAACAGCCCAAGGGATTGATCGACTTTAGCCTGGTTAAACCCAATGAGGTTCAGCCAAATACTAAGCCGCCTGCTTCAAACTCCAGCGAGTTTGTGCAAAAAGGCCCAGCCGCTCCGATCAAAGCCCTGTAAAAACAAAACCCCCGCTGATGCGGGGGTTTTAGTTTAGGCCTTGGGGCGTTTCAGTTGCTGAACACCCTGTGCCGTGCCTAGCAGTAAAATATCGGCGGGACGTTGGGCGAACAGACCATTAGTCACTACGCCCACAATGTTGTTGATTTGGTTTTCTAGCTCCGGGGCTGATGAGATATTCAGGTGATAGACATCTAAAATCACGTTGCCGTTATCCGTGACTACGCCTTCGCGGTATACAGGATCCCCCCCCAGCTCCACTAATTGGCGGGCTACATGGCTGCGCGCCATAGGAATTACTTCCACCGGTAAGGGGAAGGCTCCTAGTTGGGTAACTTTTTTACTTTCGTCAGCAATGCAGATAAAGGTATCGGCTACAGCGGCCACGATTTTTTCGCGAGTGAGGGCTGCACCACCGCCTTTGATCAGCTCTAGGTGTTCGTTGGTTTCGTCGGCACCATCCACATAAAACTCCAGCTCCGGTACTGAGTTTAGGTCGTACACAGGGATGCCATAGGTTCTCAAGCGTTTGGCACTGGCCTCGGAACTGGCTACCGCGCCGTCAAACTCCATGCGGTATTTGGCCAGCAGGTCGATAAAAAAGTTGGCGGTAGAGCCCGTACCAATACCGATGATGCTTTTAGCGGTCAGTTGGGGCAAAACGAGGTCTAAGGCCGCTTGAGCCACAGCCTGTTTCAGTTGATCCTGAGTCATGGAGCGCAATCCGGACAGGTAAGAAAGGCCGGATTATACAGCCTAGTATTGGTCATTAATCGGCCCCTTGTTCCTTTAAGCACTGATGCCTTGTTGTTTTAACCAAGACAGCAGATGTGGCAAGGGCAAAGCGCCACTTTGGCGAGCCACTTCTTGCCCATTGCGAAACAGGATCAGGCTGGGGATGGAGCGAATCCCCAAACGGGTGGAAAGCTGTGGATTAGCCTCAGAATCCAGTTTAGCCAAGCGGCAGTGGCCTTGGAGTTGGCGGGCGGCCTGCTCAAAGGTAGGCGCAAAGCTGCGGCAGGGGCCGCACCAACTGGCCCACACATCCAACAGCAGCGGCAGATCTCCTTTGATTTGGCCGCTAAAATTGGCCTCGTCCAGTGCAAAGGGTTTAGTGGTGAGGAGGCTTTTTTTACAGCGTCCACACTGGGGTTGATCCGTAAGCCGCGTATTAGGAACGCGGTTGAGGCTGTGACAGTGTGGGCAGGGGATCACCAAGGCATCAGTGGACATAAGGACTACTCCAATATCTTTCTTTCAATTGGGAGCCTTCGGCCCAGAAATCAAGGGGCATCCTTTAAACAGAAGTCAGTGGCCACAGCACAGGAATAATCAGCATGGCTACCCCCATCATCAGGATATTTAAGGGCAAGCCGATGCGTACAAAATCCATAAAGCGATAGCCTCCAGCGTTGTACACAAAGGTATTGGTTTGGTAGCCAATAGGGGTGGCAAAACTTACGCTAGCGGCAAACATGACCGCTACTACAAAGGCCCGAGGATCTAAGCCCAAATGCTGGGCTACACCAATGGCAATGGGCGTTACCAGCACAGCCACGGCGTTATTGGATAAAATCTCGGTCAGTAGGGTGGTGAGTAGGTAAATAAACCCAAGAATGAGCAACGGATTATGAGCTGGTAAAATGCCCATCGTTTGATCGACGATTAGCTGTACCAAGCCAACCTTATTCATGGCAATGCTGATGGCCAACATGCCAAAGATGAGGCTGAGGATCTTCCAATCCACCGCTTTATAAGCATCTTCCACATCCAGACAGCGGGTGGCTAAGACCAACGCACTGCCAATCATGGCTAAGCCCTCAATGGGCATGATTTCCGTAGCCGACAGCAGCACGACAGCAAGGGTGGATAAGATGGCAATCGGCGCTTTATCGCGACGGAAGGCGCGTTCTTGCAGCGTATTTAGGCTGATCAAGTCACCGTTGTCGGCAAAGCGTTTGATCTGGGTGGCCGTTCCCTCTACCAGCAAAACATCGCCGAACTGGAGCTGAAAGTCGTCTAAATTTTCGGAAATATTCTCATCTTGGCGGTGGATGGCTAAAACCGCAATGCCATAGCGTGCCGTTAGGTCAAGGTCGCGCATCGGGCGGTGGCTGTAGCGTGAGTTACGCCCTACGATGGCTTCCGCCAAAATCACATCCTTAGTGCTGCTGATGGTCTCGAAGGATTTGTCGTGGCCAAAGGTAAATTGCCCTCCAGCTCCGCGCAGCTCTACCACATCCTGCACCTGTCCGTGTACCAGCAGGGTATCTCCAGCCATTAGCAGGGTATCGGCGTTGGGTTCGCTGATTTCCTGTTCTGCCCGCAGCAGTTTGAGCACCTGTAAACCGCCGGTCAGACCGGCTTCGGTCAGGGTTTTACCGATCATCAACGACTCCTGAGGTACTAGGAGTTTTGACATAAAGGTGCGGTCGATATTGGGCCGTAACTGCCGTGACAGACTTTCCCGATCCGGCAGTAAGCGATTACTGAACAGCATCAGATACACAAATCCGGCGGCACAAAAGACGATGCCCGCCGGAGTGATTTCAAACATACCAAAGGGTTCTAAGCCCGCTTTACGGGCCACGCCATCCACTAAAATATTGGTGGATGTGCCGATCATGCTCAGCATCCCACCCAACACCGTGGCGTAGGATAGGGGAATTAAAAACTTAGAGGCTGAGCGTTGTGTGCGTTGTGCTAAGGCAATGGCAACCGGCGTGAGAATCGCCACCACTGGGGTATTGTTGAGGAAGGCCGAAATCATCATGGAAGTGGCCACCAGTCCGGCCAGTACCTTGACCGGATCACCGCCTAGTAAATCCCCTAGCCAATTGCCCAAAGCATCAATACAGCCAGTGCGCTCTAAGGCGGCAGATAGAATAAACATACAGGCAATGGTGATGGGTGCTGAATTGGATAGCACACTGAGGACTTCGTGGGACTCCAGCAGACCCGTAATCAATAAAGTGGCTACGGCAATGCCCACCACAATATCGGGGCTCCAGCGTTCGCGTATAAAGGCGTACAGCACCCAAACCAACAATCCAGCAACAAACCAAAGTGCAAGCGAATCTGGCAGCATGGAGCCTCTAGCCTTAGAGCAAATGGGAATTAGAAAGTAGCTATAAACATATATTCTTAGGTGCTAAAAAGGATACGGCTCCCTTTAGGGAGAGTCTAAGAACCTTTTATAAGGTCATTATGCTTTTATGGTTTAACCTTGAAAATATGGGGTTATAGGAGGCATTGAGCATGAGCTTGGAACAGGACATTGAACGACGCATCGCCCGGGATATTCAGCGTTGGCAGCAGCAAACTCAGACTGCCGGTCAGCCAACGCAGATAGACGAGGCTTGGTTACATACCCCTGAACATCTGCGTTTGCCCTTTCAGGTGCTGAAAAGTGCGGGTATTCCTCCGCAAGAGGTAGAGCTGTTTCAGCAGCGGGCTCAGCTTCGAGCCCGTTTAGACCAGAGTTCCGAAGTTCAAGAACAGCGACAGTTGCGCCAACAGCTCAGCGACTTAGAGCAGCAATTGGCGATGCGCCTTGAGGCGCTGCGCTCCCAATAGCGGTTTAGGAGGAGCAGCTAATTTCCAGATGTTTACCCCACTCAGGCGGGCGTTCGGCATAAGTGGCGTGCTCGGGTTGCTCATCAAAGGGATGGCTTAATACCTGATGCAATGTGCGGACAGGCCCATAATCCCCACGCTCGGCGGCTTCAATGGCTTGCTGGGCAAGGTAGTTGCGCAGTACGTATTTGGGATTCACCGCTAACATAGCCTGCTGGCGCTGTTGAGCGCTCTGAGGTTCCAGCGCTAAGCGCTGTTGGTAGTCGGCGCTCCATTGGTCAAAACCCTGTAGGTCGACAAAATCCTCGCGCAGTGTGTTCAGCGCCTGAGCTGAATTAGCTTGGCTGAGGGTGCGGAAAAACAGGCTGTAATCCACAGGACTCGACTGCATCAGTTCCAACAGACGTTGCACCAGTGTGCGGTCGGACTCCTGTTCTAGCTGTAACCCTAAGCGGGTGCGCATTAAACGCATCCAAGCGCTGCGAAACTGGGGTAAAAAGGCTTTCAATGCTTGTAACAGTTCATCTTTAGCGGCAAAAGGCGTCAGTGCTTGGGCCAGCGCTGATAGATTCCAATGGGCGATGGGGACTTGATTGTCGAAGGAATAACGGCCCGTGTCGTCCGAATGGTTGCAAATGTGCGTAGCGTCAAAATCATCCAAAAAGGCATAGGGGCCAAAATCAAAAGTCAGTCCTAGGATCGACATATTGTCGGTATTCATCACTCCATGACAAAAACCATAGGCCTGCCAATAGGCCAGTAACTGCGCGGTACGCTCAACCACCTGCTCAAACAAGGCCAGTGCTGGTTTGGGATGTTCGCGGCACTGGGGATAATGACAGTCCAGTACATGATCCAGCAGTTGTTGCAGCGCTTCGGGCTGTTGGCTGTAGTAGAAAAACTCAAAGTGACCAAAACGCACATGACTGGGCGCTAAACGCATCAGCATGGCTCCAGATTCGGCCTGTTCGCGCCACACCGGAGTGCTGGAGCTGGTGACACATAGCGCTCGCGTGGTGGGGATGCCTAAGGCGTACAGGTATTCACTGGCCAAAAACTCACGGATGGAGGAACGCAACACCGCCCGTCCGTCGCCCATGCGTGAATAGGGTGTAGAACCTGCGCCTTTTAAATGCAGATCCCAGTATTCGCCACGGCTGTTGACGACTTCTCCGAGCAGCAGGCCGCGTCCATCGCCCAGTTGGGGGTTATAAAAGCCAAATTGATGTCCGGAATACACCTGCGCCCGAGGTTCAGCCTGTGACCAGAGTTGTTGGCCGGAACATAGGGCTAAAAAATCAGGCTGCTGAGCCGCAGTAAGGGGTAAATCCAGAAGCTTTAGGGCTTCTGAACTCACCACGACCAATTGCGGATTTTCGAGGGGTTTGGGGTGAAGTGGTGTCGAAAAGACGGGCCCCAAACGAGCAAAGCGATTATCAAAGACTAAATCTGCTAAGGCATTCACAAGGCAGCTCCCGCACGACAAAACAGGTTGTATCAGCCTGTCTTGTCGTGCGGTGTGGGTCAAGCCTCAGAGCCGCTTGGAACGCCAAAGGTTACTTCATCCCCATCACGGTTTCTCAGGGTAATATCTACCCGTCGAAAGGCAATGCTGATGCCGTGCTTGCTGAACTCTTGATCAATTTTCCGGTTGATTTCATCCGTAGCCGGTGTGCGATCGCCCAGTTCACGCACATGGATGCGCAGTTCATGATCCAAAGTGCTTTCTCCAAAGTTCAGGAAGTACACTTCAGGCCCGGGTTCTCGGAGTACGCGCGGGTTATCCAAGGCCACCTGCATCATGATTTTGCGTACTAAATCTAGGTTGGAGCCGAAGGCCACACCTACTTTGATGGTCACACGGGTTACGGTATCGCTCAGAGTCCAGTTGATGAGCTGGCTGGTGATAAAGGTCTTGTTGGGAACGATAATTTCCTTGCGATCAAAGTCGGTAATGGTGGTGGCACGAATGCGAATCCGCGATACCCGCCCCGACAGTGTGCCGATGGTCACCACATCCCCAATCCGTACCGGGCGTTCAAACAGGATGATCAAGCCGGAAACGAAGTTGGCGAAGATTTCCTGCAAGCCAAAACCCAAACCTACCGACAGCGCTGCGACTAGCCATTGCAGTTTGTCCCAGCTGACACCCAGAGTAGACAGGGTAACGCTGATACCAATACCGGTGAGGGCATAGGAGAGCAAAGTGCTAGTGGCATAGGCACTGCCTTGGGCCAATTTAAGGCGTGATAGAACTAAAACTTCCAGCAAACCCGGTAGGTTACGCGCCAAGGCTAGGGTAATGCCGGCCATTAACAAGGCGGCCAAAAAGTCCCGTAAGCTGATGGCGGTGGCCGTAGCACCTGCTCCAAACTCGTACAGGGTGAAATTGTCGAGGTAGGAGACCACAGAGATCAAATCCGCCCACACCCAGTACAGAGCTACGAAGAATAGCCCGAACAGAGACAGACGCAGTAAGCGTAGGGATTGCTGGTTGATTTGCTCAATGTTGCGGCCAGTATCCTCCAGCTCCAAAGCGTCGCTGTTGGTGCCTTCTTCCGCCATTGCTTTACGCTTGGCCAGCACACGCTGGTAGGCCAGTCGGCGGGCAGCCACACTCAGGCCGCGCACCAGCGTGGCTTCCAGTAAGACCCAAATCATTACCAGATACAGGGTGTCGATTAAACGCCCGGTCAGGCGTAGTGCGGTGTAGTAATAACCCAAACCCACCACAAAAATCAGGGCTAGGGGCAGGAAGCTAAACAACAGCCCAAGGGTTTGCCGCCACGGGTTTAGATTGTCCCGCTCCGGGTTTTTGAACAACAGGCGAATCAGGCCCAAGGTCATCAGCAGGTAGCACACCAATACCACCACCAGACCAATAACATCCTCCGATAAGCTAGCTGGCTGATGGGTAGCGAAGGCCACCACCGAAACCAACAAGGCGACTACGGCTCCTAAACGGCGCAGTTCTCGACGCAGGAAATTTACCTGAGCGGCGGGCCATAGGAAGTGTTGCTCGGCCATACCCTTGGGAGCCAGTACCTGATGGGCGGTGTAAAACACTAGCCAAGCCTGTGCCAGTTGGTAAAAGGCCGCGCCGAGCCCCTCATTTTGTCCGCGCCCATCCATTTGCAGCAGATAGCCACACAAGGCCAGACCTAGACTACCGGGCAAAGCCAGCAAGAGGTTCAGCAGCAGGGCAAAGGGGGTATGTAACTGGGAGTCCTTGGTGTAGTGGCCAATGCTACGGCCTAAAACTTCCAAGCGGTTGTTGACCACACGGCGTTTCCACACCATCAGGGCAATCAGCAGCAGTAAGGGGGAGAAAAACAGTGGCTGCTTGAGCAAACCGTCGCGCCACTGCTCAAGGACAGAAATCCACGGCATGCTCTCAACTTGCTGGCTAAAGTGATCCGGGAAAGTTTGGAACCACGCAAGGCTTAACGGCTTGTTGCTGGGAATCCAGAACATCTGCTCATCAATGGTATTACGCACTGAGCGCGCAATTTCCTGCATTTGCCGCTGGTGTAATTGCAGGCTGATGCTTTCGTTCAGCAGGGTATTAACCGTAGGTTCCAGACGCTTGATCAGCTCTTCCCGATTTTTTAGCACATCCAAGAGGGTGGTTTTTAACTCAGACGTTACGGATTCAGGAGGTTGTTTAGCCAAGAGTTGCTCGGCGTAGGCATCGGGCGCGTTGAGCCGCTCGCGCTGTTGGCCCAGCTCAAATTGATACAGGCGCGTATCACCAATTTCGTCGGCCAGATTTTTGTCCAGCGCCACCTGAGGCAAAGCCTGTTCTTGTTGATACAGAATGCGCGCCAGCAACGGGCTGCCGTTTAACACAGCAATCTGCTCCACTAAGGAACGGTCTGCCTGATTCAACACGTCCAGCTGCTGACGGGTGGTCAAGTTTAAGCGCGTTACTTCGTTCAAACGCTCAGTAAATTTCAGCAATTGGTTGGAAAGCCTCAGGTTCGTGGCGCGCTCCTTAACTAAAACCTGATCGACCCCCAATGTGGAGGCTGCTTCTTGGGATAATTTAGCAACGGTTTGCTCGGATTGCTCTCGGCGTTGATCATTAATCAAAGCCTGTAAGGCCAAACTTTCCTGTTCTGCCCGAGCGATTTGCTCTACCAACAGCTCGCGCTGATTTTTACTCAAGTCCAGCAATTGAGTGTTGGCGGCTAATTCCTGACGACGAAATTCAATGCTGGCTTTTAGAGCGGCCAGTTCAGCATTTAACACCGCTGTACGCTCGGTGGTAAGCGCTTTGCCTTCTTCTCGGCCACTGCTGATGATGGTTTCGATTTCCAGCACGCGAGCTTGGCTGGTGGTGATTTCTGCCTGAGCCCGCTCCGGACGAGTTTGGGCTGAAATCAGAGCACTGTTGGCTTCAGTCAGGGATTTTTGCCAATCGGCCAGCTCTTCGGCGCGTTGCGCTAAGCGCTGCTCTAAATTAGCCAGCGGTAGGTTGGCAAAGGCTTTGGTCGGGTCTTGGGGAGGAGTGCTTTTAAGCTGTTCTAGTTTGCGTTGCGCCTCCCGAATTTGCTGGGGGATAGTCGGCAGTAAACGCTTTAGATCGGCCAAACTTTGCTGGCGACTGGCTGCCAGTGCGTTAAAGGTTTGGATGGGATCTGCTGCTTTATCAGCACTGGAGGATTCGGACGCTGGAGCAGCCGCATTGGTAGCAGCCGTGGCTACCCATACGCCTGGCAGACTCACCGGCACAATACTGAGCAGGCTCGCCAGCAAAAGGGTTCGTAAAGACATGTTAAGGGCCTGATTGCTGGTTGCAGGGAGGCAGCAGTCTAGCAGGCTCAGTGAGCGGGACAACTGCCGGGTGGATTTAATCAGCGAGAAAAACGCCTCGGTTAGGATGGACTCAGTGAAAACAGACTAGGTTCCCCAGATTTTGCTTTAAGGACTGAGAGCTCTGAGGGTTTCTGGTCTCTGATCCATTCTGCGGAGTACACTGTCGCCCTTAGCCTGCTACTAAAATCAGACCCCGCCCATGCTTGAAGACTACGTTAAAAAAATTCTGACCTCTCGTGTGTACGATGTGGCGGTAGAAACCCCGCTGCAACCCGCCCGTCAACTGTCTGAACGTTTGAATAACCAGATTTTGCTCAAGCGTGAAGACTTACAGCCGGTGTTCTCGTTCAAGATTCGCGGGGCTTACAACAAGATTGCCCAGCTTTCGGCGGACGAACTGGCACGGGGGATTGTGACCGCCTCGGCAGGCAACCATGCTCAGGGCGTGGCTTTATCTGCCAAACATCTGGGGATTAAGGCCACTATCGTAATGCCGCGTACTACGCCTGAGCTTAAGGTACAGGGCGTGCGCGCACGGGGCGGCAAAGTAGTGTTGCACGGCGATGCCTTCCCCGAGGCGTTGGCGCATTCTCTCAAACTGGTGGAAGAAAAAGGCTTTGTCTACATCCATCCCTACGATGACCCTGAGGTGATTGCCGGACAGGGCACGGTAGCTATGGAAATCTTGCGCCAGTACCAAGGGCCGATTGATGCCATCTTCGTGCCGGTGGGTGGAGGCGGTTTGATTGCGGGGATTGCCGCTTATGTGAAGTATCTGCGCCCCAGTATTCGGGTAATTGGCGTAGAGCCTGATGACTCTAACTGCCTGCAAGCGGCAATGGCAGCGGGCTCTCGGGTGGTGTTGCCTCAAGTGGGTCTGTTCGCCGATGGGGTTGCAGTGGCTCAAATCGGAGAAAAAACCTTTGAGTTGTGTCGCCATTACGTCGATGAAGTGATTACGGTCAGCACCGATGAGATCTGCGCAGCGATTAAGGACATCTACGACGATACCCGCTCCATCACCGAGCCGGCGGGTGCTTTGGCGGTGGCTGGGATTAAAAAATACACTCAGCGCCAAGGTGTAACAGGTCAGGTACTTATTGGCATTGATTCAGGAGCCAATATCAACTTTGACCGCCTGCGCCATGTGGCCGAGCGTTCGGAATTGGGGGAAAAGCGTGAAGCGATTATTGCCGTCACTATTCCTGAGCAAAAGGGCAGCTTTAAGAGCTTCTGTGAGGCTTTAGGCAAACGCCAGATCACCGAATTTAATTACCGCTACCATACCGGACGCGAGGCGCAAATCTTCGTCGGTGTGCAAACCCATCCCGAGCATGACCCGCGCGCGGCCTTGGTCGAGGAGCTGAGAAGCAAAGGCTTCCCGGTGCTGGATTTGACCGACAACGAGCTGGCTAAGCTGCATACCCGGCATATGGTAGGCGGCCACGCGGCTCAGGTCAGTGATGAGGTGGTATTGCGGTTTGAGTTTCCTGAGCGCCCCGGAGCGCTGTTCAACTTCCTGAACAAGCTCGGGGGGCGCTGGAATATCTCCATGTTCCACTACCGCAACCACGGTGCTGCCGATGGGCGTGTATTGGCGGGGCTACAGGTTCCGCTGAATGAGCGCCATTTGCTGCCCGCTGCCTTGGAGAAAATCGGTTATCGCTATTGGGATGAAACCGAAAACCCAGCTTATAAGCTCTTTCTAGGCTAATGCCCAAGCCCCTGCCTTAAACAAGAGCAGGGGCAATGGACTTAGAGCTGAATCCACGTGGCTTTGAGCTCGGTGTACTTATCGAAGGCGTGTAGAGATTTATCGCGGCCATTACCGGATTGCTTATAGCCGCCAAAGGGCGCAGTCATATCGCCGCCGTCGTATTGATTGACCCAAACGCTACCGGCTCGCAGTGCGCGTGCCGTTTTGTGGGCTTTGGACAGATCGCTTGTCCACAGGGCCGCAGCCAGCCCATAGTGGGTATCGTTGGCGATAGCGATAGCTTCCTCTGTCGTGTTAAAGCTGATTACCGAGAGCACAGGCCCGAAGATTTCCTCACGGGCGATACGCATCTGGTTGTTTACACCCTCGAATACCGTAGGCTGTACATAAAAGCCCCCAGTGTCTGCCATGACCGCTTCACCCCCGACCAGTAATTGAGCGCCTTCGTGTCGGCCCGATTCGATATAGCCTAATATGTTGTGCAATTGCTGCTGATCCACCAAAGCGCCCACGGTGGTGGCCGGATCAAGAGGGTTCCCCGGTTTCCAATAGCTCAGTGCTTCTAGGACGAGGGGCAAAAACTGATCTTTGATGCTGGCTTCCACCAGTAAGCGCGAACCGGCGGTACAGACCTCACCTTGGTTGAAGGCAATGGCCGCTGCTGCTGCTTGAGCCGCTTTTTTTAAGTCCGGCGCATCCGCGAACACGATGTTGGGGCTTTTACCGCCAGCTTCCAACCACACCCGCTTCAGGTTGGACTCACCCGCGTACTGCATCAGTTGCTTGGCCACACGGGTGGAGCCGGTAAACACCAGCGTATCCACATCGGGGTGCAGGCCGAGGGCTTTACCAACGCTGTGCCCATAGCCGGGTACTACGTTGAGCACGCCCGCAGGGATACCCGCCTCTAAAGCCAGACTGGCCAAACGAATAGCGGTTAAAGGCGATTTTTCCGAGGGTTTGAGGATCACCGAGTTGCCGGTAGCTAAGGCCGGGCCGATTTTCCAGCAGGCCATCAGCAGCGGAAAGTTCCAAGGTACTATGGCAGCCACTACGCCTACGGGTTCGCGGGTAATCAGGCCCAGTTGATCCTCGGGGGTGGGCGCTACTTCATCGTATACTTTGTCGATGGCTTCTGCGCTCCAACGCAATGAGCGGGCCGCTGCTGGTATATCAATGCGTAATGCGTCATTGATGGGCTTGCCCATATCCAGCGTTTCCAGCAGGGCCAGCTCTTCTTTGTGCTGCTCTAACAGTTCGGCCAAGCGGATTAACACCGCTTTGCGTTTGGCCGGAGCTTGTTTGGCCCAAATCCCTGAGTCAAAGGTATGGCGGGCGCTACTGACCGCGCGATCGGCATCCACCGCATCGCAACTGGCCACATGGGCCAATAAGCGGCCATCAATGGGACTGTGGCATTCAAAGCTGCCGCTGGCCGCCGCTTCGGTATAGCTGCCCTGAATAAAGGCTCTGCGTTCGATCACGAGGTCACGGGCGCGCTGTTGCCAGTCAGAGAAATTCAAGGTGGCCATGCGGATTGTCCTTTTAAGGGAAATGGATGTCCTCACCCTAGACCAGCCACCTAGAGCTATCAATATTTTTTACGCAAAAACCGATTTAGCCTTGTTTTGTTCAATTTATAAAACATAGACTCTGGATTATTCTCGCTATCAACGGATTTCCACCATGAGCGCTGCTACCGATCATTTTTGGATGCCCTTTACGGCCAACCGCCAATTCAAGGCCAATCCACGTTTGTTGGAGCGGGCTGAGGGCATGTATTACACCGATGTGGAAGGCCGCACCGTGCTGGACGGTACAGCGGGCCTTTGGTGTTGTAATGCTGGGCATGGGCGGCCTGAAATCACTGAGGCGGTTAGCCGCCAATTAAGCCAAATGGATTACGCCCCCAGTTTCCAGATGGGCCATCCCTTGGCCTTTGAGCTGGCCGAGCGTTTGGCTCAGATTGGGCCTTCAGGATTGAATCGAGTGTTTTTCACCAACTCAGGCTCTGAGTCGGTAGATACAGCGCTGAAACTAGCCTTGGCCTATCAAAAGGCCATTGGACAGGGTTCCCGCACGCGGCTGATTGGGCGTGAAATGGGCTATCACGGCGTGGGTTTTGGTGGTATTTCCGTGGGTGGGATGATCAATAATCGCCGCGCCTTTGGCCCTTTATTGCCGGGGGTGGATCACCTGTCCCACACTTTGGACATTGAGCGCAATGCCTTTACCAAAGGCTTGCCGGAGCAGGGCGCGGAAAAAGCTGATGAGCTGGAGCGCTTGGTTACTTTGCATGGCGCAGAAACCATTGCAGCGGTTATTGTGGAGCCTATGTCGGGTTCGGCGGGGGTGATTATTCCGCCTAAAGGTTATTTGCAGCGTTTGCGCGAAATCACCCGTAAGCACGGAATTTTACTGATTTTTGACGAAGTAATCACAGGCTTTGGCCGTGTGGGTGAAGCCTTTGCCAGTCAGCGCTGGGGCGTAACCCCTGACATCCTCACCTGTGCCAAAGGCTTAACCAACGGTACTTTGCCTATGGGTGCGGTGTTGGTGTCGGATTCAATTCACCAAGCTTTTATGACTGGCCCAGAGTCGGCGATTGAATTTTTCCACGGTTACACCTATTCCGGGCATCCGGTGGCCTGCGCGGCGGCTTTAGCAACCTTGGATATTTATGCGCGGGAAGATTTGCTCCACAAAGCCATTGAGTTAGAGGCTTACTGGCAATCGGCTTTGGATTTATTGAAGGATTTGCCGAGCGTTGTGGATATTCGTACTGTGGGCTTAGTGGCGGGCATTCAACTGGCTCCCGATGCTCAGGGGCCAAAAGCCTATCGCGTGTTTACCCAGTGTTTTGCCGATGGCTTGCTGGTGCGTGCTAGTGGGGATGTGATTGCGCTCTCGCCACCTTTGATTATCAGCAAAGAGCAGATTGATCAGATAATGAGCTTATTGGCAAAGGCTATTCGCAGCCTAGGTTAAAGCATGACGCAACGAAAAAGCCCGCCATAAGGCGGGCTTTTTCATATCTAAAAAGCGCTAGATCAATTACTTGATCTTAGCTTCTTTGTAGATAACGTGCTTACGTGCTACAGGATCGTACTTCTTGATCTCGATCTTATCAGGGGTAGTACGCTTGTTTTTGTCAGTGGTGTAGAAATGGCCAGTACCGGCCGAAGACACCAGACGGATTAAATCACGCATTGTCGTTCTCCCTTAAACCTTTTCGCCACGACCACGGATTTCGACCAATACAGCGTCGATACCACGCTTGTCGATTACACGCATGCCTTTGGCAGAAATGCGTAGGCGCACAAAACGCTTCTCGGACTCAACCCAGAAACGATGATACTGCAGGTTCGGCAAAAAACGACGACGGGTTTTATTGTGTGCATGGGAAATGTTATTCCCGGTTACCGGGCCTTTGCCGGTAACTTGACAAACTCTAGACATGACTCAGCCCTCTAAACCACATGCCCAACCCGGCATGGGTTGGCCGCTTGAACGTCTACGGTGGAGGCACCGCATCCTGATCTTGTGGGGTTGGGCAGCTTACTGGGTTACAGCGCTGCCGACCCCTAAAAAAAGAGCCCCGCTTTATACCAGAATACGCCGATTTGAACAATAATCAGGCTATCGGATTTTCCCAGTGGTATTGGGAAGCGCCCATAGCCTGAGTCTCTAAATAGGACGGCTGCCGTATTTGCTGTCGGGTTTCTTAGGTGGATCAGCGACGACATTAGGCTCGATTTCTTGGATGGTGCCGCCTCGGGCTAGGAATTCTTCCATCGCACGGGCCAGTTCATCCCGATCTTTCTGCTTAGCCTCAGGGGTGGGTAGGTCTTCTACTTCGTCCGTCGATTTTGACTTTTTGCTGGGCGTAACCCGTTCTGCTGAGTCAATCGCAGCATCCCCTTCAGCATCGTCCTCTTCATCAGCGGCTCCGTCAGCCGCTTCGCTGAGAGGCTCTTCGCCTTCCTCTTCAGGAGTCATTTCCAGATCGTCTTGTTCCAATTCTTCTTCGTTCATTTCTCCCCCCAATGGCGGCGTCATGGCCGGTTGGTCAAGCACCCACAAGGGTGTGCTGAAAAAAGCGTGTTAAATTCCGTGCAGCGTGGCCAATATGCGTCGCGAGCCTCCCTGTTCCCGATGTTCACCTAGGTAGATACCTTGCCAAGTACCCAGAGCCAGTCGTCCATTTTGTATCGGCAGACTAAGCTGGCAGCCCAATAGGCTGGCTTTAAAATGAGCTGGAAGATCATCTGGGCCTTCGTCAGCGTGCTCATACTCTGAGTGCCAGGGTGTTAATCGGTTAAAGAAGCGCTCGAAATCACGTCGGACCGCTGGATCTGCGTTTTCGTTCAGGCTGAGCGAAGCAGAGGTATGCTGGAGCAGCAAGTGCAACAGCCCTGTCTGGTACTCGGACAGTTCTGGCAGCGCCGCCTCAATATCTCGGGTAATCAGGTGAAAACCACGAGGGCGGGCTTTGAGTTGGATCAGGGTTTGTTGCCACATAAACCTGTTATCTGCATACCGGGAAGGCATTCTAACCTGCTGCCAGAAAAAGCAAAGAGACTCCCAAGCCTTGTTGCACACTTAGACGATAAATTAAAGATTGGGATTGATTTTAATAAAGTATTCTGGCATGGCTGTTTCTACACTGAGCCAGTATTCTGCAGACCACAGGATATTTATAACGCTTGGGCAGGAGGAAACATGCGTGTATTGGTGTTAGGTAGTGGAGTTATTGGAACTACGACCGCCTATTATTTAGCCCGTGCAGGACTGGAGGTGGTGGTTGCGGATCGGCAACAAGCGCCGGCGATGGAAACCAGCTTTGCCAACGCAGGACAAATTTCTCCCGGTTATGCGGCACCTTGGGCTGCTCCCGGTGTTCCTCTTAAAGCCTTGAAATGGTTAGTGCAAGAACATGCACCCCTAGCCATTCGTTTGACCTCAGACATACGCCAGTATCTGTGGATGGCTCGGATGCTGCGCAACTGTACTGCTAAGCGCTATGCCATTAATAAAGAACGTATGGTGCGCCTGTCTGAATACAGCCGCGATTGTTTGGATGAGCTACGGGCTGAAACGGGCATTGGTTACGAAGGCCGTCAATTGGGGACAACCCAAGTGTTTCGTACCCAAGATCAGGTGGATGCGGCGGCGCGGGATATTGCCATCCTAGACCGAGCGGGGGTTCCCTATGAGCTATTGGATGCCCAAGGGTTGGTGCGTGTTGAACCTGCCTTAGCGGCGGTGTCCGATAAGTTGGTGGGTGGTTTACGGTTGCCCCATGATGAAACCGGAGATTGTCACCTCTTTACCCGCAATTTAGCGGAGTTAGCCATTAAAGCTGGGGTCGAGTTTCGCTTCAGTCAGGATATCCAGCGTTTAGAGCTGGATGGGGATCGGATTCAAGGTGTGTGGATCAGTAACCAGTTGGAACAAGCAGACTACTATGTGGTTGCTCTGGGCAGTTACAGCCCCAATCTGTTAGAGCCCATTGGCATTAAACTCCCCATTTATCCTTTAAAAGGCTACTCCTTAACCTTACCGATCCTAGATCCCAACAAGGCTCCGGTATCCACCGTATTGGATGAAACTTATAAGGTGGCCATTACACGCTTTGATCAACGAATTCGCGTGGGTGGTATGGCTGAAATAGCCGGATATGATTTGGGATTAGATCCGCGTCGCCATAAAACCTTGGAAAAAGTGGTAATGGATCTATTCCCCGGCGGCGGCGACCCTGAGCGCTCAGACTTCTGGACGGCTTTGCGCCCCGCTACCCCCGATGGCCCACCGATTTTAGGCCCAACCCGTTTTAACAATCTTTACCTTAATACCGGACATGGAACCTTAGGCTGGACAATGGCCTGTGGTTCGGCACGATTACTGGCGGATGTGCTGACGCAAAAGCCCACTTCTATCAGTATGGACGGGTTAGGTTTATCCCGTTACGGCTGTGGTTGTGCATAAACAATAAGGAATAGGGAGTCCCCATGACGATTTGTCGATTACATACCATCACCCGCTACAGTGAAGTAGTGATTCATAACGGTACTGTTTATTTGTCCGGCCAGTTGGCTGAGGATTTGCGCGGGGATATCCGCCAGCAAACTCGGGAAACGCTGGCTAATATTGATCAGTTTTTAGCCGAGGCCGGTACCGATAAAAAGCATTTACTGTCTGCAACTATTTATCTTAAGGATATTGCTCAGGATTATGCGGGTATGAATGAGGTCTGGGACGCTTGGCTTCCATCAGGAGCTGCTCCCGCTCGTACAACGGTGGAGGCAAAACTCTATGCGCCAGAAGTGCGTGTAGAAATTTCCATTGTGGCAGCCACTAAGCCACATAAATCCTAGACTGGGAAGGCACTTAAACTCCTTTAGGCTTGGGCACGGGTGAGACTGGGTTCTTGAATAATAAATTTCTCCTAATGTGTCAAAGGCTTATGGGGCAGTGCCTCTGTCAATAGACTGTCATCTAGCCTCCCTAATCTTCCCGACTTATGTCTACGCCCTGCTGTGGGTGTGGTTCTGTCTTAGAGTCGATGGTTCGGGAGGCCGTGCATGTCATTTAAAACTTCGGTATATCAGCGCTTTGACAGTGGCTCAGGGAGTGCAGGGTCAGAGGTCGTAGCGGTCGAAAACGGCTTAGTGTTTGTGACCAATGGCGCTGAGGAGCGCATTGATGTATTTAATGCTGTTACCGGTGCTAAGGTGAGCGAGGCCAATGTAAACGGCATTGATCATGTGGTGGGCCTTAACTCAGTAGCAGTATCGGGCGGCCTGATCGTAGCTGCTGTCAGCCGTAGCCTAACCACCGGCGAAACAACCGCCTTAGAGCCGGGCGTGGTGGCCTTCTTTAACCTAGCCGGTCAGTTATTGAATACCGTATCCGTAGGCTATGGCCCGGATATGGTGACTTTCTCTCCTGATGGTAGCAAAGTGTTTGTGGCTAACGAAGGGGAGCCGAGCAGTAACGGTGAAAACAATCCGGGCTCCATTTCCATCATTGATTTGAGCCAAGGCGTGTTAAATGCCACCCATACTGAGCTGAACCTGACCCAGTTCGATGGTCAGGAGGATACTTTGCGGGCTCAAGGTGTACGGATTTTCCCCGGTCAAAAAGCTTCTGAAGACTTTGAGCCAGAGTACATTGCCTTCTCGCCTGATGGCCAAACCGCCTTCGTCACCTTGCAAGAAGCCAACAGCGTACTGACCATCGACATGGCCAGCCTGAGTATTTCGGGCTTACTACCGCTGGGTACTGTGGATCACAGTGTTATTGGCAACGCTTTGGATGCTTCGGATCGGGACGATGGCATCAACATCGCCAATTGGCCGGTGCAAGGGCTTCGCATGCCGGATGCCATTGCCAGCTACTCTGTGGACGGAACCACCTACTTCGTGACCGCCAATGAAGGCGATGACCGGGGCGAGAATGTTCGAGTTAAGGACATCAGTTTAGATCCCAGTGTATTCCCGGATGCGGCCAGCTTGCAGGCCAATGAAAATCTGGGCCGTTTAAACGTCTCCAGCATTGACGGTGATGTGAACGGTGATGGTCTCTACGAAGCTTTGTACTCCTACGGATCACGCTCATTCAGCATCTTTGATGCTTCAGGTCAGTTGGTGTTTGACAGCGGTGAAGACTTTGAGCGCGCCATTGCCAGCATACGTCCAGACTCCTTCAACGTGGATGGCGACGAGTTTGATGCCCGCTCGGATAACAAAGGCCCTGAGCCCGAGGCGGTAGCCATTGGCGAAATCGACGGGCGCTCCTATGCCTTTATCGGTTTGGAGCGTGATAGCGGCATCATGGTGTATGACATCACCAATCCAGAGCATGCTAGCTTTGTGAGCTACATCGACTCCAGCGAAGAGGAAAACTTTGCGCCGGAGATCATTAAGTTTATTGATGCCAGTGACAGCCTGAGTGGTAAACCTCAATTGGCCGTTGCTTACGAAGGCTCAGGTACCACAGTGCTGCTGGATATTGATGAGGTAGGACTGCAACGGACGGCTTTTAAGGCCACAGCAGAAGCCGCTTATGTGGAGCGCCTGTACGATGGGCTGTTTGGACGTGACGGCGATACCGGAGGTATTGGCTACTGGGTGCATCAGCAAGAGGCCGGAATGAGCCGTACTCAGGTGGCTGATTATTTCCTGCAATCTGCCGAAGCGGGGCAGTTAGGCTTGGGAGCGCAAAGCAATACCGATTTTGTAGGTCAGCTATATGCTCAGGTTTTAGGGCGCGCGGCTGATACTGAGGGCTTTGAGTTTTGGAATACGGTGCTAAATAACGGAGCTCAGCGTTCTGAGGTGGTGATGGCCTTTGCAGAATCGACAGAGGCGATGAATAACTTCTCAAACGAGCATACCGAGGGTGTGCAGTACGATTTGTGGGTCGCCTGACGAATACCTAAGTCATGCTTGGAGGGTGCTCAGACAAGTCCCCTCCAAGTAATGCCTAACTTAGATGCGGTAGGTGCTGAAGGTCATGACCTTAGACAGCAGGCTCATGCCCATTTTGACGGGAGCAGGAAAGCGCAGACCTCCGGCATTGAGTGCCGTTGTGGAGTGTTGCGCCTCATCTACACGCATTTGCTCCAAAATAGCCCGTGACTTTTCATCTGTCACCGGAATTTGGCTCAGATGATGATCCAAGTGTTTGCAGACCTGATCCTCAGTCGCAGCCACAAAACCTAGGCTCACTCGGTCACTGATTAAGCCCGCTGTAGCTCCGATGCCAAAGGATAAACCGTAAAAGATCGGGTTAAGCAGGCTTGGGCGGCTACCCAATTCACGAATACGCTGTTCACACCAAGCCAGATGGTCAATTTCCTCATCGGCGGCGTGCTCCATGGCTTGGCGCACATGGGGCAGACGTGCGGTGAGTGCTTGTCCTTGGTACAGGCCTTGGGCGCAGACTTCGCCAGTATGATTAATGCGCATTAAACCAGCGACGTGGCGGCTTTCTTGGTCGCTGAGCAAGGTTTCATCTTTAAGTTTGGCGGGAGAGGGGCGGGTGGTGTGGCCGGTAAAAGGGAGCAGGGTGCGCAGGGCCGCATCGGCTTGGATCAATACTTGGTCTAAAGGGGAGTAGTGGCGTTGTTGAGACATGGGAGCCTCCGGTATCGGTTAGGCAGGCAAACAGGAATGGGGTTTAGGGTTCAAATAAAGATTAGCCCGGAGGCCAATGCATCTGGCGCTGCCCCAGAACGTGCATGTGAATATGGTAGACCGTTTGGCCGCCCTGTTCATTGCAGTTCATGACCACCCGAAACCCCGACTCACATCCCAGCTCACGGGCTAACCTTTGGGCGGTAAAGAGAATGTGCCCAGCGAGGAGTTTATCCTCGGTATCCAGATCGTTGAGGGTGGCAATATGTTTTTTAGGGATGACTAAAAAGTGGACCGGAGCCTGAGGGGCTATATCGTGAAAAGCAACGACTTGATCGTCCTCATAAAGAATACGGGCTGGGATTTCACCCGCCGCAATCTTACAGAATAGACACATAGTGAAGATCTCCAGAAAGGGGCTGGAGCCAGTGTATCAGGCTATCTAAGGGGGCGGGGAACCTCATCACTAAGGATGTCGGAGGGAGCGCAGGTGCATTAAGCCGCGTGCCAGAACCGCGCCTTCTAATTCCGCCAAGCTGCCAGTCTTTAAAGGCAGAGCCTCTTGACGATTACCATGTACCAGTAGACCACCCAGTTCACCGACAAAGGGTTGATGAGTGACCAACAGAATATGCTCATAGGAGGTGTAAGCCTCCAGATGTTGTAAAGCCTCCTCTGCAGAAGACTCAGGGGTGATCCAGTCAACGGTTTCCACAGTGCCCTGATAAGTTAGCACTGAGCAGAGATGTTGGGCCGTCTGTTGAGCGCGGGCGTAGGGGCTGACCAACACAGCGTTAATGGGTTGATTGCATAGATGTTGGGCGCTTTGTCTGGCTTCCCAAATGCCTTGTGGAGTCAGTTGGCGTTCAGCATCCTTGGGTTGGTAAGGGCCAGCCTCACCGTGTCGCAATAACCAGAGTTTCATGGGCGTTTACTCTGAAGATCGGTGTATTCCAGTACGGGGCCGCGTGGACGGGGCCAATCAGACAGGGGCCAAGGTTTTTGCTCGGTAGAAAAGCAGCCAAAGCGGCCAATTTGTGCAATGTACTGGCTTAGGCTATCACCGAAGGCTTGTAGATCAGTGTTCACTTGGCCATTGAGCAAGCGCAAAGCCACCTGAGCCAAAACGACCAGTAGCAACAGTAGTTCAGCTAACTGCCAAGCACAAACAAACACCAGCATCCAGACGAGGCGTAAAATTAAAGACTCTCGCTCTTGAATACGGGTTGTTTTGGGGGAGTGGTTCATGGTTATTCCTTAGAGAATAGTCGTTAGAAACCGGCCAAAGAAATAAAATCTACATCCGTTTTGGGCTCTGCACACATCAAGGCTGCTATGACTTGAGCTAAGGTTCGCCCCTCAAATAGCACCGCATGCAGCCCAGAAACTAAGGGCATGTAGACGTTCAACTCCTCGGCTTTTTGTTTGAGCACTTTGAGGGTGTTCACCCCTTCAGCCACTTCGCCTAAGCGCTCGACGGCTTCCTCAAGGCTCAGTCCCTCACCTAAGGCCCAACCTACTTGGAAATTACGACTTTTCGGTGAGGTACAGGTGACAATCAGATCGCCAACGCCGGCCAAGCCCAAAAAGGTCATAGGGTTAGCGCCCAGCTTGACCGCAAAGCGAGTCATTTCAGCCAAAGCACGGGTGATCAGCATGCTCTTGGTGTTTTCGCCGGTTCCTAGGGAGGCGGCCATACCTGCCATGATGGCGTAGACGTTTTTCAGTGCGCCGCCTAACTCAACCCCAAAGCGATCAGGGCTGGCATATACCCTAAGGGTTTGGCCGTGCAATACCTGCTGAACTGCTTGGCATAGGGCTTCATCAGTGCTAGCCACAACGGTTGCCGTCAGAGCGTGCTCTGCAATTTCGCGGGCTAGGTTTGGGCCTGACATCACACCGATACGTGCTTGGGGGGCGATTTCTTCTAAAATTTGGCTCATCAGTTTGAAGCTTTTGGCCTCAATGCCTTTGGTGGTACTGATGAGCATTTTATGGGTCAGTTGCGCGCTGTAAGGTTGTAGCGCTTGGCGTAAGGCACTGGAAGGAAGTGCGACAAAAATTAGGCTGCACGATGCTAGGGTTTCTTGCAACTGGGTGACGGGCTCTACCGCTGCATGAATTTGAATACCCTGTAGATATTTAGGATTCATCCGTTGGTTGCGAATGACTTCGGCTTGGTCTGGATCGCGCATCCACAGGCGTACGCTTTGGCCATTTTCGGCCAAAAGGTTAGCGATGGCAGTCCCGAAACTGCCTCCACCGAGTACGGCAATGGGGTCGGAGTTTGCTGTCATGAGCTTTCCATCTTGCTTAGGTCAATCGTTAGGGCTAACCATTAGGCTAGCATGGGATTCTTCAGGGAGCTTAACTTGCAGGATGTCTTGCTTCAATGCACTATGACGCCCCCGTACCTGCATGGGGTATTTCCTTATGAGAATCATTATACCACTTGAGGAATAAAGGTTTTCGCGCCTAGCTTTATTGAACTTTAAGAATACATCCATAGACTAAGGAAATTCATGTCAGGTAAGACAGTATTGATGTTAAAAGCTATATCTTGGGGGCGTAGGTGGCTCCATGGTTTCAGGCTATTCTTAAATCAAAATAGGGGCAGCCCATATCTTTCACCTAAGAATGCCTTAATGACATCGTCTTATCGCATTTTATGTCATCTAGGCTTTTGACCTTTGGAAAGTTTAGGATGATAGAATTGCTCCCCGTCCTTTTTCAGCTTGGGTTATTTGAACCTTATGCGTACCACACAGGAAAATAGCCTAAAAGCTGCTTTAAAAGCGTGCAAAGGCAGCTTTATTAGCGTAGGTATATTCAGTTTTTTTCTTAATGCCCTGATGCTTGCTCCTGCCTTATACATGATGCAGGTATTCAATAGAGTCATTTCCAGTTATAGCCTTACGACATTATTAATGTTGACTTTGATTTTAACGGGTTTATTGCTGGTAAAGGGATTATTGGACTGGATTCGTTCACGTATTTTAGTGCGAATCAGTAATAAGTTAGATTTCCTATTAAGTAAAGAGGTCTATCAGGCTAGTTTTAAACAGGCTTTGGCTACAGGCGGCATGAACTCCTCTGCTCAGCCTTTAAACGATTTGACGGGGTTAAGGCAGTTTTTGACTGGAAGTGGCTTGTTGGCTTTTTTTGATGTGCCTTGGTTGCCTATTTACTTGAGCGTTATGTTTATATTTCATCCTTTATATGGGTGGTTTGCTGTTGGGGCTGCATTATTGTTGTTGATGTTTGCTGTACTTAATGAGTATTTAACCGCCAAGAGCTTGGCAGCAGCTAATAAAGAATATATCGCGGTTAATTTGCAAACTACTAAAAGTTTGCGTAATGCCGAAGTGATTGAATCCATGGGGATGTTGCAAACTTTAATGCGGCGCTGGAGGCTACGCTTAAATAAAGTTCTAAAGTTACAGTCTTCTGCAAGCGATCAAGGAGGTTTAGTCAGCTCCTTGTCAAAGACAGTCCGTATTTTGAGCCAATCGCTCATTATGGCACTAGGTGCTTATTTGGTCATTGAGCAGGAAATTAACCCAGGCGTAATGATGGCAGGCTCTATTTTGTTAGGCAGAGCGCTGGCACCTATTGACCAAATCATTGGTGGCTGGAAGGGGTTTGTAAATGCCCGGGATCAGTATCAACGCTTGAATGAAACTTTGGATCAATTACAGGCTGAGCCGGAGCGCATGTCTTTGCCCGCACCAGAGGGGCATGTTGCCGTTGAGCGATTAATTATTGGAGCTCCAGGTGCCAAGATATCCAATCCCATCCTTAAAAATATTAGCTTTTCCGTAACAGCGGGTAGCGTTGTAGGTATTGTGGGAGCCAGTGCTTCAGGAAAATCTACATTAGCTCGTGCATTGTTGGGTATCTGGGCTCCGCAACATGGAGTTGTGCGTTTAGATGGAGCTGATATCAATAATTGGAATAAGCATGAATTAGGCCCCTACATCGGTTACTTACCGCAAGACATTGAGTTATTTGAAGGCAGTATTAGTGAAAATATTGCCCGCTTTGGTGATCCTAATCCAGAAAAAATCATTCAAGCAGCTAAGATGGCCAGTGTGCATGAAATGATTCTGCAACTTCCCAGTGGTTATGACACTGTTATTGGTAGTGATGGAGTTAATTTATCGGGAGGGCAACGGCAGCGTATTGGCTTAGCCCGAGCGATTTACGGTATGCCCCGCTTAATTGTTTTAGATGAGCCAAACTCTAATTTAGATGAAGTGGGTGAAATGGCATTAGCTCGTGCTATTCAGCAGTTGAAGGCGACTAAGGCTACTTTGTTTATTATTACCCATCGTCAAGGTATTTTGGCACAGGTGGACTACCTGATGATGTTAAGTAATGGTGGTATTGATCTTTATGGCCCTAAAGCGGCTGTACTGGCTGAATTGGGAGCTCGGCAGCAAAAGAATATAGAGCTTCAAAAATCGAAGGTTACAAATGCTTTAGCTGCGGGTCAATCTGCAGCGAAACCGAGCCAAACTGAGGAGTCTTAAGTACAAATGAGTAAGTCTTTGACTCACTTGGAAGGTGTAGATCCTGATCTACCAATTTCAGACCATTGGTTGAAAATGTTAGGTGCTGGAGTTGTTTTTTTAGTATTTGGGGTTTTTGGTGCTTGGGCAGTATTAGCCCCATTGGACAGTGCAGCCTCAGCTACGGGTGTGATTACGGTACAAACTTATCGGAAAACAGTTCAGCATTTAGAAGGTGGTATTGTTAAAGATTTACTGGTGCGTGATGGTGACGAAGTTAAGGTTGGAGATCCACTTATTATTTTAAGTGACACTCAGTTGCGGGCTGAGTTTGAGATGGTAAAAAGTCAACTCATTGCTTCTTTAGCTGTTGAGGCACGTTTACTGGCTGAGCGAGATGGGAAGCCTAGCGTTGACTTTTCGCGTATGTTAGAACAAAACACGCCCAGAGCTATAGAAGCAAAAGATAGTGAGAATCAGGTATTTAAAGCGCGTAGATTGTCCCATTTAGGTGAGATTTCGGTACTAGAGAAGCGGGTCAGTCAGCTTAGAGAGCAAATACGTGGTTTAGAAACCATGATTCGTACTAAGGGAGGGTTGGATAAATCCTACTCTGGTGAGATTCGCGAACTTAAAGAATTATTAGCAGAGGGGTTTGTAGATAAGCAACGCATGTTGGATCAAGAGCGCAAACGCGACATGCTTCAGACTGAAGTTGCTGATCATCGCACTGAAATTATTAAAACTGGTCTGCAAATTAATGAAACAGAGTTGCAAATTCTTCAACTGAAAAAAGATTTTAACTCTGAAGTAGTAACTCAGCTTGCAGAAGTTCAAACAAAAAACTTTGACCTTAAAGAGCGTATGGATGCTCTGCAAGATCGTATTCAGCGTGTAGTGATTCGAGCGCCTGATAGTGGCATGGTACTGGGTATGAGTGTACATACTATTGGCGGCGTAGTAAGTCCAGCAACCCCGCTGTTAGATATTGTACCCTCTTTTTCTGATCTAGTAATTGAGGCTAAAGTTTCGCCCAATGATATTGATCGCGTGACTATTGGCAGGCCAGCCAATATACGTCTTACTAACTATAATGCTGCTATTACTCCTGTTATTGACGGAGTTGTGAGTCGTATCTCAGCAGATAGGCTACTGGATGAGACGAATAATAATAATCCCTACTTTTTAGCGAGAATTAGTTTAACAGAAGATAGTATTAGAAGAGTGGCAGCACTTAAGTTAGTTCCTGGTATGCCAACAGAGGTATTAATTAATACCGGTGAGCGTACTTTGTTTCAGTACTTAATGCAGCCTGCTGCTAATGCTTTTGCTAAATCCTTGATTGAGAAATAGATATGCATTCCTTGATCCTATGTTTGATCGGCTTGTCTATTTCTTTGGGCCTCACTTTTGAGGCAAAAGCAGCTCCAGTAAAAGCAAGTACCTATCAAAGTGATTTGATGCAGCTCTATCGAGAGGCACGTTTAGAAGATCCTAGGGTTATCTCTGCTAAAGCCAAAGCTCAAGCGGGTGAGGATCGGGAACGTGAAGCCTTTGGTCAACTGCTTCCTCAAGTTTCGGCAACGGCTAACTTTAACCGTCAAACACGGGACAATAGTTCAAGCCGAGACAGTTATAATACGCAGCGGCGAGCCTTAACTTTGACCCAACACCTTTATAATAAGCCTGTTTGGGAAAAGTACCAGGGCGCTCAAAATCTTGCTCAGCAAGCAGAGTTTGAGGGAGAGGATGTACAGGCCGAGGCGGCGGTGGATTTAGCTAAGCGTTATTTTGCTGCTTTAGCGGCTGATGATGATTTAGACCTAGTCATTGCGGAGCGGCAAGCCAATCAAAAAAACCTAGATCGGATTAATGCGCTTTATGCCCGTCAATTGGCTATGATTACCGATGTGCTGGAGTTGCAGGCTCGTGTTGATGAGTTGGCTGCGAATGAAGTGGAGGCGCGTAACCAAGTGCGTTTGGCCCGGGAGGCACTGTCTGAAGTGATAGGGCGGCCTGTTTCGGAAAAGCTAAGCCGCATTAAGGATGAAGTAGCACTTTATACTCCTGATTCAAGTTTAGATTCATGGATTGAGCAGGCCACGACTTCTAACCCAGCCTTAAAGTCTAAAAATAGTGCATTAGAGGCAGCTGATGCAGCACTACGCGAGGGTAAAGGCGGGCATTATCCTACACTGGGTTTAAATTTAAGCGTTCAACGTAACGATACAGGTTTTGATAACACGGCAAGCTCCCGTTCAGACAGCTATGTGGCTGCATTGAGTATTCAAGTACCTATCTATAGTGGCGGCTCAACCTCAGCGCGTGTTCGGGCTTTGCATAGCGATCGTTTAGTGGCAGAGCAAACCCGTGAATCTGTTCGCCGCCAAGTGATTAAAGAAACCACAAGTGCTTATCTGTCCATTCAATCCAGTGTTGATAAGGTGCGTGCTTATCATAAAGCAGTTGAGTCAGCACAAAAATCCAGTATTGCGGCCCAAAAAGGATTTCAGTTTGGTGTAGTCAATGCCGTTGATGTTTTAAGTGCAGTTCAAAAAGAATATGAAGCTCGGCGTGATTTATTAAAGTCACACTATGATTTTATTACTAGTTTGTTGGCATTGAATCGTTGGGCTGGGAAGTTTTCAGAGCAAACAATGGAAAATGTGAATGTTTGGTTGGGTAATGCAGAAAAACAAAAAGTTACGAAAAGATAGCTTTATAGCTCTGGTATAGTATTTGTTGTTAGTATTTATGGTATTAGATTATGGTGTTTAAGTAGTATGTTTTTTTGCCCTCAACTGAGTGCGTTATGGCAGGCACGTTACTTTGTCTATAATAGTGTTCGCCATGATTTTATCTCGCGAGTTATACGAAGTAGACTGGGGTTATTTTGGGTTGTTTTATATCCTTTAGCTCAAGTTGCTATTTATGCTTTTATACTCTCAGTAGTACTTTCCGCTAAGTTGCCAGGCTTAGATAAGCCTTATGCCTATCCTCTGTTTCTTTGTGCCGGGATGCTGGCTTGGTCACTTTTTTCAGATTTAATCAGTCGTGGCTTAAATTTATTTATTGATCAGGGGAGTTTGCTGAAGAAATTAGCCTTTCCTCGACTGGCGCTACCAATTGCTTTAAGTATTACAGCGCTGTTAAATAATTTTTTACTATTAATAGCAACCTTAGCGGTTTTTTGGTTATTAGGTGATTTGCCAGGCATAACACTAATTTGGTTACCTATACTCATTTTTTTAGTGTTGATTTTGGGCATAGGCTTAGCTTTGGTCTTAGGTCTAGTCAACGTGTTCATACGTGATATAGGTCAGTTTACTTTGCTTGGCTTACAGTTCGGATTTTGGTTAACACCAATCGCATATAGTTTGGATTTAGTGCCTGAATCTTATCAAGTATTTTTATTGCTGAACCCTTTGTCTGGATTAGTGCAAGGTTATCAACAGGTATTGGTATATCATCAGGCCCCAAATTGTTGGATGCTTATTTACTCTGGGGTATGGGGTGTTTTAAGTCTCTGGGCTGCATTATTTGTATATCGGCATGCTATTGATGAAGTAGTGGATGCTTTATGAGCCCTGTATTAAGCGTCCGTGGCCTAAGTAAAGCCTTTATCAGTTACCAGCGCGAACTACATCGTATTTTACGCTGGCTGCATTGTCCTATTCCTGCACCTCAGTATACTTGGGTATTACGCGATATTGGCTTTGATCTGCATCCAGGGGAGGCCGTAGGTTTAATTGGGTTAAATGGTGCTGGTAAAAGTACACTACTAAAAATTATTACTGGAACCTTAAAGCCCAGCACAGGCTCAGTGCGAATCCAAGGTAAAGTTGCTGCTATTTTAGAACTTGGGATGGGGTTTAACCACGAACTAACTGGACGGCAGAATGTATTTCATGTCGGTGGGTTGATGGGCTATAGCCCGACTCAATTAGAGGCTTTTTTACCTGATCTAAAAGACTTTGCTGAATTAGGTAGTTATTTTGATCAGCCAGTACGTACTTACTCTAGCGGCATGCAAATGCGTTTGGCATTTAGCTTGGCTACAGTGCAGCGCCCAGATCTTTTAATTGTGGATGAGGCTTTATCTGTAGGGGATGCTTACTTTCAACATAAAAGCTTTGAGCGGATTCGTCAGTTTGCCCGTGAGGGTACGACCTTACTTTTAGTGAGCCACGATAAACAAGCCATTCAAAGTATTTGCACAAGAGCTATTTTGTTGAGTCAAGGGCAAATCGCTATGGAAGGTTCCCCTGATGATGTGATGGATTTCTATAATGCACTCTTAGCCAATCACCAAGAGCAGCATATTATTTCTGCACCAAAAGGAGATAATAAAGCGCTACTGTCGGGTACGGGAGAGGCTTTTTTTGTTGACATTTGTTTATGTGATGACCAACAGCAGAGCATTGAAGTATTGGATGTTGGCCAACAGGTACATTTAAAAGTTAAAGCAAGAACTCAAACCTTTATTCCAGATTTAGTATTGGGTTTCTTAATTAAGGATCGCTATGGCCAAGATGTTTTTGGTACTAATACCTACCAGTTAGACCAAGTGTGTTATGAAGTTAAAGAGAACCAATCACTCAGTTGGTCGTTTCGCTTTCCTGTTAATATTGGCCCAGGAACTTATTCCATTACATTGGCACTGCACAGCCAAGCGGGGCATATCGAACATAATTATGCGTGGCAGGAGCGTGCTTTGATATTTGAGGTAATCAATCAAAGTCAACGGAGTTTCTCCGGTATGGCGTGGTTGGGAGGCCAACTGGAGTGTCATCAACATTATGAGTGATAGAGATTTTTATCGAGCGCTTGAAGAATGTTTTCGTGCCTCTAGGGATGAGGTAATTGCGCGACTGCAAAGTTACCAGCCTTTTTGGGAGGCTTTACAAAGTTACTGCGCTAACCCTCCGCAAGCATTGGATATTGGTTGTGGTCGTGGTGAATGGCTGGAGGTATTAACCTGTCATGGGTTTAAGGCTCGAGGCGTTGATCTTGATGAAGGGATGTTGGCTGCTTGCTTTGAGCGAGGCCTAGACGCAGAGCTGCGTGATGGATTGGAAGCTTTAAGAGCTTTACCGGATAATAGTTTAAATCTGATCTCTGCTTTTCATGTGGTGGAGCATCTGCCTTTTGATTATGTGCAGGCTTTATTGAAAGAGGCCCATCGGGTATTAGCACTCGGTGGTTTGTTAATTTTAGAAACCCCTAACAGTGAAAATCTCACGGTAGGAACCAGCAGTTTTTATTTAGACCCAACCCACCATCGCCCCGTTCCTGCGCGGTTTTTGGATTTCCTGTGTCAGTATAGTGGCTTTGAGCGCCGAAAAATTTTGGGGCTTCAGGAGGATGAACGCCTACATGATCCCAGAAATCCTATTGGTATCTGGCAGGTGCTCTACGGTGTTAGTCCTGATTATGCCCTTGTGGCCCAGAAAACGGATGGAGTTGATAGCCTAGCAGTGTTTGAGGCTGCCTTTAGTGGCAACTATGGATTAACTCTAGAGCAATTGGCTAAACGCCATGATCTGCATCTGGATGAGTCTACTCAGACACTTAGCCAGCGCATGGAGCACATTGCCCAAACTCATGCTGATCAGTTAGGCCAGTTGGACGTATTTCAGCAGCGCATGGAGTTTATTGTTGCTCAGCATGCTGAGCAGCTTCAATCTCTTGAAGAAGGCCGTGAGCGGGGCCGTGTGCAGCTAGAGCAGCTTGCCGATGCCTGTGAGCAAAACCGTATACTGGCTGAACAGACCCTTCAAGAGTTACAGAGTGTTTATAACAGTACCTCTTGGAAAATCACCCGTCCTCTTAGACAGTTAGCGGAGTCAGTGCGAAGGGTACGCCGTATCAATATAAAACATGAGCTAGCACTGAAGCTGCGCTACCCCATTTTATACCTCATCCATTGTGTGCGCGCTCAACCCAAGCTGTGGTGCTGGGCGCAAAGGCTGATCAGACAGCTTCCTTGGTTAGAGGCACCTTTGCGCCGTGTTTTGAACCGTTTGAAGCAATTATCCACTCCACAGCAATCAGAGCACTACTCGTCTGCGGTGGCGGCTGAGTATGCTCCTCGTATCCGCCGATTGGCACAACGCTTGACATCTGTATTAGGTACAGATATTGCGGAAGAAGAACCCCAACAAAAGCGTCCCAAGTTAGCCTATGTTTCCCCGTTACCTCCTGAACGCACGGGGATTGCGGATTACAGTGCTGAATTGCTACCGGCTTTGGCTGAGCATTTTTCTATTGATGTCATAGTGCAACAGCCTGAGGTAAGCGATCCTTGGATTAGAGCTCAGTGTCCCGTGCGAAATGCCCAGTATTTAGAGCAACATGCCAGTGACTACCAAGCGGTTTTGTATCATGTGGGTAATTCGGGTTATCACGCATGGATGATGCCTTTATTGGAGCGAGTGCCGGGCATTTTAGTGCTGCATGACTTCTATCTGAGTGGCCTTATTTGGGCCTTAGATAATGATCCAGACTATGTGGGTATCAAGTGGCAAGCCCTACACTGGAGTCATGGTTATTCAGCCGTACGCCATATGGTTCAGGCTGAGCATGAGGGTGCAGTTGCTATGCACTATCCCTTTAACCGTTCGGTGTTGGACTGTGCACAAGGGATCATTGTGCATGCGGATATTTCACTCCAGTTAGCCCAGCAGTGGTATGGGTCACAGGCGGCACAAGACTGGATCAAAATTCCACACCTACGTTGTCTGGCTGAGCCCAGCCTTAATAAAGCAGAAATTCGAGAGTATCTGGGCCTACCTGCGGAAGCTTTTGTTGTCTGTAGCTTTGGGCTTTTAGGCGTGACTAAGCTGAACCACCGTTTATTGAATGCTTGGTTGGATTCCGCTTTAGCTGAAGATCCACAGGGTTGGTTAGTGTTTGTGGGGGCTTTGGGGGAAGATGAGTATGCACAGCAATTACGCCAGCAGATTGCTGGGAGCCTGCACCCTGACCGTATTCGAATCACCGGTTGGACAGATACTCAGCAGTTTAAAAATTACTTAAAGGCTGCTGATGTGGCGGTACAGCTACGCACTCTGTCACGGGGTGAAGCATCAGGTACGGTTTTAGATTGTATGAGTCATGGGTTGGCCACCATTGTCAATGCCCACGGCAGCATGGTGGATTTACCTGAGGAGGCGGTACATCGCTTAGTGGATGATTTCAGCCAAGCGGATCTTGTGATCGCTTTGGAATATTTCTGGCGTGATCCAGAGGCACGCTTTGCCTTGGGACAACGGGCCAGAACAGCCATTGCCCAAAGTTTTACCCCTGAATACTGCGCCGCTTTGTATCAACAAGCCATTCATAGGGTATGTACCCGAGTGGCTCACGAGAACGCTTTAATCAAAGCTAAGTTACAACCAGAGGCTGAGTCTATCCTAGGCTCAGATTTGGAGGCTCTGGCTTGGGCTAATCGCCTTGGTGATGTTTATTTATCTGGGGTACAACCCAAACAGTTGCTGGTGGATATTACGGCTACCGTTCAGAGCGATCGACATACCGGTATTGAGCGAGTTGCTAGAGCTTTGACTCTGGCGTTACTGAACAATCCTCCCGAGGGTGTGCGCGTAGAGCCGGTGTACCTCAGTCAGGAGGGCGGTTTTTGGCACTACCGTTATGCTTGTGCATACAGCCTAGGTTTGCTGGGATTGCCGCCTGTACTGTCTGATTTTGCTGTGGACTACAGCTCTAGCGATCAATTAATCGCTTTAGATATTTCTGGCGAGGCTTTTATTCAAGCCAGTCACTCAGGGCTGTACCAAGAGCTACGGGCTCGGGGCATTACTTGCCGTATGTTGGTACACGATGTGTTGCCGGTTACAGCCCCTCAGCTTTTTCCACCTCAAGCTCAGGGGTATTTTGATCGGTGGTTGCGTAGCGTAGCTTTGCTGCAAGGCGCTGTCTGTGTATCCCGTCACGTCGCCACAGAATTGCAGAGTTGGTTACAAAAGCACGCGTTATATCGACTCGATTTTCGTATTGATTGGTCACATCATGGCGCTGATTTAAGCAGTTCAGCGCCCACTCAGGGAATGCCTGAGGAGGCTGCGTCTGTCTTGGCCCAATTGGAGCGTCACCCCAGTATTTTAATGGTGGGTACCTTAGAGCCACGGAAAGGATATCGACAGGTTTTGGAGGCGTTTAACCTGCTTTGGCAACGTGGGATAAAGATTAATCTCGTGTTGGTGGGGCGTGAAGGTTGGACAGACCTGCCTGATGATCAACGACGGGATCTTCCAGAGTTAATGGCCTGCTTAAAAACTCATCCAGAACAAGGTCGGCACTTATTCTGGTTGAATGGCATCAGTGATGAATATTTGGAGCGTTTGTACCAAGTTTGTGATGGTTTGCTAGCCGCTTCTTGGGATGAGGGGTTCGGATTGCCACTGATTGAAGCGGCGCAACATCAGCTACCGATTTTAGCCCGGGATATTCCAGTATTCCGTGAGGTAGCAGGTGCTTTTGCGTGCTATTTTCACGCGGAACAGCCGAAACCTTTAGCAGATGCCATTTTGGATTGGTTAGAGGCTAAGTTTCAGCCTGCCTCTTCAGACTTGCCTTGGCTCACTTGGCATGATAGTGCTACGCGCCTTAAAACACTGCTCATTCGTACAGAAGATCCTACTATCGCGCATTAAGAGTATTTATATGACCGCCCGCTCATCATCTGAGGCTACCCTTTATTACCCCTATATTGATGGCCTTAGAGCGCTGGCGGTGTTGTCAGTATTTGTTTTTCATTTGCATGGCCCTTGGTTGCCGGGTGGTTTTGTTGGAGTCGATGTTTTTTTTGTCATTTCCGGATTTGTCGTTAGTGCCAGTTTAGCCAATCTTCAAGGGCGAGGATTATGGTCTTTTTTGGGGGTATTTTACGCCCGTCGAATTCGGCGTATTGTTCCAGCGCTTTTAGTGTGTTTACTGGTTACGGCTTTTTGGTTGGCTCTGTTAGTTCCTTCTTCTTGGCTGAGTGCAGTTAATCAGCAAACAGGGTTATATGCCTTTTGGGGATTAAGTAATTTTATTCTGGCCGAGAATGGCCGCAATTATTTTGCTCCTACGACTGAGTTTAATCCTTATACTCATACTTGGTCTCTCGCAGTAGAAGAGCAGTTTTATCTATTTTTTCCATTTTTATTTTTAGCTTGGATGGCCAGCTCGTTAGGTCGCTGGCGTTCTTTTTGGATATTTGTTGCTGGCTTTATTCTGTCTTTTGTGTGGGCTATTTGGTTGGGACATACTCAACCTATTCAGGGATATTTTTTATCACCCAGTCGCTTTTGGGAGCTGGCAGCAGGAGTATTGTTGTATCAACTGCATGTCTTACGACCTGATTTTTTTCAAATCAATCAAAGGCCGCAACAATATATAGGTTGGGGATCTTTATTTTTACTCTGTTTGGCTTTTGGTTTTTCTTCACAGATTTTTTGCGATGATGCTATGTGTGTCACTTTGCAAGCGGCTTTTCCAGCCCCTGGAGCCTTACCAGCAGTATTAGCCACTTTAGGGTTAATTTATGCATTGCAGGCTAATAGCGCTAGTCCAAATTATTTGCGCCAACTACTGAGTCAGCCTGTATTAGTTAAAATCGGGTTATTATCCTATTCGTTGTATTTATGGCACTGGCCTGTTTTTGTGTTATTTCGTTGGACTCTTGGGTTGGATTTTTTATGGCAGCAGCTTTTAGCTGCGATATTAGCTTTTATACTGGCTTTTATTTCATACCGTTGGGTGGAGTGTCCTATTAGGAAGAGTCAACACATACGTCATGTAACGCCTTTAGTTGTTATTACTGGGGGTATTATGTTTGTGTGGGCTGGATGGTGGACTGCTGGTTATATTACAGAAAATCAGTCAAAGCTTTCTTTGAGTCGTGTAGTACAGCAACCAGAGCTTTGGTATCCGAGAGGTAGTTCGATAGTAGAAGGATATTCTGGTTGTAATGGAGATCCATCCTATCGTCAGGTGGGTCAAGGACTATTGATGATTTATGAGCCTCGAAATTGTGTTGAGGTACGCCCCTTAGAGGCTCAGAGCATCTATGTCATTGGGGACTCTCATGCTTTAGCTTATGAGGGCTTATTTAAGCAGTTTAGTGTTCGTCAATCCGTTCGGATTTACGCTTATAATAATGGAGGTTGTCCATTTATTAGTTTTAATCCCGCTCGCGATATTGAAAATAAAGAATGTCGTGAGCATACTAAAAGGGCACTTGAAGATATACAGAATCGTATTAAGCCAGGGGACATATTATTTTTGGCCTCATTACGCTTACCGCGCTTTTCTGATCAGTGGGCATACTTTGGTGAGAAGTACCCTGCTTTGCAGATGTTTTCCTATGAGGCTGAGGTTGGTCGTAATCGCTCCATTGCTTGGGCAATTCCTGTTTTGAATGCTTTTAGGCTCCAAGGGGTACAGGTTGTATTTGAAGCACCAAAACCTATATTTAAAGCCTCTGCATTCCGCTGTGCTGATTGGTTTAATCGAAATAGTCTTTATTGTCAGCGAGGTTTTGAGATGCCTCGTGCTCTTTTAGAGCGATATCGTCAACCTATATTAAAAGCATTTGATCAGATTGCCCAGCAAGTACCTGGAATTTTAGTGTGGGATCCATTTCCGATACTGTGTTTTGAAGATGTTTGTAAGAGCTGGCAGGATGGAAAGCCATTGTTTTTAGATGGTGATCATTTAAGTGGTTTTGGTAATTTGCAACTTTTAGATTCATTTACCTCTTTTATGAGGAATACTTTAAGGTTAGTGATTTTAGATAAAGACTAATCCAGTTGCATTATTATAATGCTGTTTTAATGTGTGTTATTCTAGTGCAGAGTTGAAAGATAGTTTGGACTTAACTTTTTATTTAAGTGGTATTTACATGATCCAGTCAGTAAACGTGGCAGTGCTAATTCCTTGTTTTAATGAGGAGGTTACTATAGCAAAAACAGTACTGGATTTTAAAAAAGCACTACCTGAAGCAATAGTTTATGTTTATGACAATAACTCATCTGATCGTACTGCTGAAGTTGCAAGGGCAGCAGGAGCTGTTGTACGGCATGAAGCTCAGCAAGGTAAAGGTAATGTCGTACGGAGAATGTTTCGAGATATCGAAGCTGACGTTTATATTATGGTCGATGGCGATGATACCTACGATGCATACTTAGCTAAAGATCTGATCACTGAGTTATTATCCGGGCCATTTGATTTAGTTAATTGTATTCGAAAAGAAACAGAGCAAGCAGCGTATAGGGAAGGCCATCGGTTAGGAAATCTGTTGCTCACCGGGGTGGTTCGGAATATTTTTGGGAGTAGAGTTAAAGACATGCTTTCTGGGTATAAAGCATTCTCCCGCCGTTTCGTAAAGTCTTTTCCGAGTATATCTTCGGGATTTGATATTGAAACTGAATTGACAGTGCATGCCCTAGAGTTATCCTTACCAATATCCCATGTAGAGGGGAGTTATCAGGGGCGTCCTGAGGGTTCGCAAAGTAAATTAAGAACTTATCGTGATGGCTGGCGTATCCTGATGCTGATATTGAAGTTGATTCGGCATGAACGTCCATTATTCTTTTTTGGAGTCATAGCAGTTCTATTAATATTCACAGCACTGGTCATTATAGAGCCAGTTATCGTGACCTATATAGATACAGGGTTAGTTCCTCGATTACCGACAGCCGTTTTAGCTACAGGTATTATGTTGTTATCCGCCATGAGTTTTGTTACTGGGTTAGTATTAGACACAGTGACAAGAGGAAGACGAGAGCTGAGGCTATTAACCTATTTACAATACTCAGCTCCAGTGCAGTTAGATCATATGAGTAGCCTAAGCTCATCTGCTAGGGATTAGTCACTAATGTCTACTTATAAATCGGTATTTCCCCAGTTTCTTCGTTTTTTAGTAGTAGGTACTATTGGCTTTATAGTAAACGCTGGGATTGTTGAGTTTTTATATGTACATGTCGGCTTAGTATGGTGTCAGTTAATTGCTTTCCCAATAGCCGCTACCTGTACTTGGTGGCTGAACAGGAACTATACATTTACGCCAACTAAATCCAGTATTTTTAAGGAGTGGTCGCGTTATATTACTGCCAATGGATTAGGCTGGTTTATTAATAATGGCGTTTATTTTTTTCTGGTTTTAAATGTATCCTATGTTCATATGCAGCCAGTTTTAGCTGTGGCGGCAGGCTCTTGTACAGGGCTTGCCTTTAATTTTTTAATGACTAGATTATTTGTATTTCGTATGGAGAAAGATATTGTCAGGGAGTAATTTTTATAATTCTATACCCTTCCGTAAATATGGGTTTTATTGCTCAAATATGCTGTTAACTCCTAGGCCAAGTTTACTTGGATTACTGATATGCTTATTGATAGGGTGTTCTGTCTCAGTTGTGTTAGGGCAAGATGCTAACTGGGATTTAAAAAATTACCATTTATATAATGCATATTCATATTTAAATAATAGATTAGAGGTGGATGCCTTAGCTGCAGGTATTCAAACTTATTTTCATCCTCTGTTGGATATACCTTATTATTGGTTATCTACATTTGTATTGTTTGATTATCCACGTATTTTGGCTTTTGTTGCCGGAATTCCTTATGGGTTTTTAATATTTTTAGTTTTGTGGATCTCTGCTGAAGTGTTTTTCGCATTAAGTGTTCCGCAATGGCGCGCGTTATCTCTATTAGCTACTGTATTCGGTGTTACCGGAGCAGCGACACTGAGCCAAGCTGGGACAACGTTTAATGAAGTAACATTAGCTGTATTTGTTTTAGCTGGTTTAGTCACTTTGTTATTTTCTATCAGAAACTATGGCTGCATTAATATGAAAGCTGCCTTGGTTTCTGGAGTTCTTATAGGTACAGCTGCCGGGCTTAAGTTAACCGCTGTGATTTATGCTCCGGCTGCTGTATTAGCAGTGCTTTTATTCGATGGTGTTAATAAAAAAAATATCGGGGCCGTTCTAGTATTTTGTTTAGGTTGGTGGCTGGCATTTTTAGTATTATGGGGTGTCTGGGGATATCAACTCTACCAATTGACCGGTAATCCCCTATTTCCTATGTTTAACCACATATTTGGCTCATCTTGGATGGAGGTGAGCCCTGGAGGTATGGATAATCGTTTTAAACCGACATCTTGGTTTCAAGCTTTGTTCTATCCGTTTTATTGGATCATTGAAGGCCCGATGACGGTTGCAGAGCCAAGTTTTGCTGATCCACGTTTTGCTGTAAGCTTTATAGCTTTTTTAGGGGTTATTTTACTCCTGTTATTTAATAGGTCGACACAGACTAGCTCGACCGCTAATTTTATATTAATTTTTATAGGGGGCTCTTATATTTTATGGGAGACGTTATTTTCTATTCTACGTTATGCAGTAGCTATTGAAGCCTTGCTGGGTATTGTGGTTGGGGCTTTTTTGGTTCTTTTAGCTAGACGGATGTTTAAGCTCAAAAAAGACACCATGGGTTTAGTGTGTTTTTTAGTTTTTAGTTTGTTGGTTATAAGTTTTACGAACTACCCTCACTGGGGTAGGAAACAGTATGCTGAAACTGTATTCGCTGATCCGGAAGTACAGTTTTCAGAGAATACACAGTTTTTACTGCTTTCTAAACCGCTCGCTTATTTTGCTCCTATATTAGGCAAAAATGTAAAAGATGTATCTTTTATTGGTATCAATGAGGATTATCCAGGTTTTTCTCGGTTTGAATTAGGAGCGATTATTAAGTCTAAAATAGCTAAGCATACAGGGGATAGGTTCGCTATATTTTTAGACCATGATTTAGCTTTTGTTCCTGCAAAACTTGATGAATTTAATCTTGAATGGGTAAAATCAAGTTGTAGAAAGTTGGACTTAAATATTAATGCAGAAAAAACCTATCTTTGCTCTGTTAAAGAAAGATCCGGTGAGTCACAGGTTTTCTATTTTAATAATAATCAGGTAGGCACTAATGTACTTGCTTCTGGATGGTCTACTCCGGAGGCTTGGGGTGTTTGGTCAAATTCAGTATCATCTAGGGTAAATCTCCCTATAGCTGCTGATGTTAAAGCTAATTATTCCATTAGTTTTAACATGCATGCTTATTTGTCCAGCACTCATCCGCAGCTGACGGCCCATGTTTTTATTAATGGACAATGGCTGCAAGATATATCCTTTAATTATCCATCTGGTGTGGTTGACAAAATTTTTAGGTTGGACTTGCCAGATAATATTGTGCAGTCTAATTCTAATGGATTGACTATTGAGTTTAAGTATAATAATCCAAAATCACCAAAATCCTTAGCATTATCTTCTGATGAGCGTTTACTAGGAGTTGGGCTAGTATGGATTAAGCTAACTCAACTTTAGGGTGCTAAAAATAAAAGCCCTTGTTAGGGCTTTTATTTTAAAAGCGTTAAAGTCAATGATGCTCTCTTGTTGCGCGAAACTTAACTTCCGGCCACCGCTCTTCCATTAGGCTAAGATTTACTCGTGTGGGCGCTAAATAAGTCAAATGTCCTCCACCATCAACGGCTAAGTTTTCAAAGGCTTTGGTTTTAAAGTCTTCTAACTTCTTCTTATCGTTGCACTCGATCCAACGCGCTGACCAAACATTAATAGCCTCGTAGGAACATTCCACTTTATATTCCTCTTTGAGACGGCTGGCGACCACATCAAATTGCAGTATCCCAACCGCGCCTAAAATAATGTCGTTACTGCGCTCAGGGAAGAACACTTGGGTCGCACCTTCTTCGGCCAGCTCCTGTAAACCCTGACGTAATTGCTTAGACTTAAGTGGATCTTTGAGGCGCACGCGGCGAAAGAGTTCCGGCGCAAAGTGGGGAATGCCAGTGAAGGCCAGTATTTCGCCCTCGGTGAAGGTGTCGCCGATCTGGATGGTGCCGTGGTTGTGCAAACCAATGATGTCGCCCGCCCAAGCCTCTTCTAATTGCTCGCGCTCGCTGGAGAAGAAGGTCAGAGCATCGGCGATCTTCAAATCCTTTTTGGTGCGCACATGGCGCAGCTTCATGCCTTTCTCGTATTTGCCCGAGCAGATGCGCATGAAGGCAATGCGGTCGCGGTGTTTGGGGTCCATGTTGGCTTGAATCTTAAACACGAAGCCGGTGAATTTTTCTTCCACCGGCTCCACCACCCGCTCATGGGCAGCACGGGATAAGGGTTGCGGTGCCCAATCCACCACGCAGTCCAACACCTGATCCACGCCAAAGTTGCCCAAGGCCGTGCCGAAGAATACCGGGGTCATCTGCCCGTCAAGAAAGGCTTGGCGATCAAACTCATGGCAAGCACCCTGCACCAGCTCAAGCTGCTCTAAAAAGCTGTCGTACAGATCGCCAAGGTGGGCGCGGGCCTCATCAGAATCCAGCCCCTGAATCACCGGCACTTCGATACGCTCATGGCCATGACCGGGGACGTAGACGAAGATTTTATCTTCCGCCAGATGGTACACACCCTTGAAGTCTTTATAGCAGCCGATGGGCCAAGTAATGGGCGCGGCCTTGATCTTGAGTACAGCTTCGATTTCGTCCAGCAGCTCAATGGGGTCGCGGATATCGCGGTCGAGCTTGTTGATAAAACTGACAATGGGCGTGTCCCGCAGACGGCAGACTTCCATCAGGGCAATGGTACGCGGCTCAACCCCTTTACCGCCGTCGAGCACCATCAGCGCGCTGTCCACAGCGGTCAGGGTGCGGTAGGTATCCTCTGAGAAGTCCTCGTGGCCGGGGGTGTCCAGCAGGTTGATCATGTGTTTGCGGTAGGGGAACTGCATCACCGAGGTGGTGATGGAGATGCCGCGCTGCTTCTCCATTTCCATCCAGTCAGAGGTGGCATGGCGGTCGGATTTACGCGATTTGACCGTACCGGCCACGGCAATGGCCTGTCCCATCAGCAAAAGTTTTTCGGTAATGGTGGTTTTACCGGCATCAGGGTGGGAGATGATGGCGAAGGTGCGCCGTTTGGCGACTTCTGTAGCCTGGGTAGTCATGGCAGTCCCGGTTGCAAGGCAGGTCAAAAGAAAGGGCGGGATTATAGTGCAAACTGATCCTTACGAGCTGTCCGTTGGAACTGCATAACGGTCATGGAAGTTCGTTATTCAGAGCGTGCTAGCAAAAAAACGGGAGTAGGGCATTTTTTGATTGATCTGTACGAGCCTTGGTCCTAAAGTTCCCGCCCGAACGTCCAAGCTGGAAACGATCCATCCGGCTCAAGTACTGACGACGAGAGGTTACCGGAGCCATCCGGTACCGGTGATGCTCGGCGACATGCCTTGGGAAGTAGGCGAACCAAAGTGGGGAAACTGATCAGGCGTTCGGGACAGGTCAATATGGCCTGACTCATACCACTTGTTGTCCACCATTACTGCATCTTGCGGAGTCCGGCATGTCGATCAAAATCGAAGATTATTACAACCGCGAAGCCTTTAAGCGGATGAAAAACTTTGCTGACGATCACGAAACCCCCTTTGTAGTCGTCGATACCCAAGTCATTTCCCAAGCTTATGACGATCTGGTGAGTAATTTTCCCTTCGCCAAAATTTATTATGCGGTTAAAGCTAATCCGGCCAATGAAATCGCCAGCATGCTGCGCGATAAAGGCTCCAACTTCGATATCGCCTCCATCTATGAGCTGGACAAGATTATGAAGTTGGGCGTGGGTGCTGACCGCATCAGCTACGGCAACACCATCAAAAAAGCCCGTGATATCCGCTATTTTTACGAGCGGGGTGTGCGTATGTACGCCACCGACTCTGAAGCGGATCTGCGCAATATCGCTAAAGCAGCGCCGGGCTCCAAGGTTTATGTGCGGATTCTCACCGAGGGTTCCACCTCAGCGGATTGGCCTCTGTCGCGTAAGTTCGGCTGCAACCCAGACATGGCCCTTGACCTGCTGATTCTGGCTAAACAATTGGGCTTGGATCCTTACGGTCTGTCCTTCCATGTCGGCAGCCAACAGCGCGACATCGACGTATGGGATGCCGCCATCGCCAAGGTCAAGGTGATTTTCGAGCGTCTGAAAGAGGAAGACGGCATCAGCCTGCGCATGATCAACATGGGCGGCGGCTTCCCAGCTAACTACATCACCAAGACCAACAGCTTGGAAACCTACGCTGCAGAAATCACCCGCTTCTTGAAAGAAGACTTTGGTGACGAACTGCCGGAAATCATCCTCGAACCGGGCCGTTCGCTGATTGCTAACGCAGGCATTTTGGTCAGTGAGGTGGTGCTGGTAGCGCGTAAATCCCGTACCGCTGTGGAGCGCTGGGTGTATACCGATGTGGGCAAATTTTCCGGCCTGATCGAAACCATGGACGAATCCATCAAGTTCCCAATCTGGACGGAAAAGCAAGGCGAGATGGAAGAAGTCATCATCGCTGGCCCCACCTGCGACAGCGCCGACATCATGTACGAAAACTACAAATACGGCCTGCCACTAAATTTGGCCAGCGGCGATCGTCTGTACTGGTTCTCCACGGGTGCTTATACCACCAGCTACAGCGCCGTGGAATTTAACGGCTTCCCACCCCTGAAGGCGTACTACATCTAATCCTATCCTTTGACATCCTCCCCGCCCTAAAGGACGGGGATTCCCACTACTGGACGGCCATGCCCGACCGCAAGCATGTTCTTAGCCGCGTTAATATCGCGGTCGTGCCTGACACCACAGGCATTGCAGGTTCATTCTCTTATTCCAAGCCCTGCGCTACCGTTCGGCCTCGAATCCGGCAAACAGCCGCAATTCAAGCAGGTTTGGGGGG